>JAKAKJ010000005.1 GCA_021824575.1 Chloroflexota bacterium | reverse complement strand
ACCATTGAACAGCGATAATATATTTTTGACGAAGTCCTTGAGTGGTTGGAAAATTCCGTAGTTCGTTCCCAAACTGGGATTCGGATTCAGAATCAAAGGTTGGCGCGGCGCCTGATTGAAATCGAAGTCCTGCGTCAGATCGCCGAGGATGGAAACATTCTCCCGCACGGTCGGACGCGAATCAGGACGGCCATCCGTTGCCGGATCGAGGCGCTGGCCGTTGAGAAAATCGTCCTCGATGAACTTATCGTACGCGTCGAAGCTGAGCGTCTGATGGTCAATGTAACCTTTCTTTGCATACGGACTGATCACCATCGCCGGGACGCGCAAGCCGTATCCATTTTGATCCACAACCGGCGGGACCACATGATCGTAGAATCCGCCCCAGTCATCCCAGGCCAGAAAGATCGCCGTGGAAGACCAATCCGGGCCTTGCATGATGGCATTGATCAAGCCGGTCACATAGGTTTGCCCGTCCGCGATGGATGACGGCGGATGCTCGCTGTTGTGGTTATTGGGGGCTATCCAAACCACGTTTGGCAGAGTGCCATTCTTGGCGGCTGTGTAGAAATTGTCCAGTGTCTGAATGTTGCCCAACTGATGATCCTGATGAACCGTGATGAAATACGGGAGCGGATTCCAAATCTCCGGCGTTTTGGCATCCTGCGGTTTGGGCTTGCAGAACATCGAGTCGTCCACGCAATCGGGTTGGGTGCCCGGCGCGACATAGTACACCCATGAAATATTGTTCTTGTATAAAAGATATGTCAAATCCGTCCAGGCATAATTCGGGGTTTTATAAGGCGGCATGCCGATGACAATGCTGTCGGGTTTATCAATATTGCTCGTGCAGCTCATCGGGTCTTTGCTGGCGCAGGTGGCTGACCATTCCGAGACCATGAACAGATGCTCTGGCAAACTCCACGAAGCATTCGGCTCGAACATGCGATCCTGCAAGACAAAATTTTCGGCATACGACCAGTAATTCGGAATTTCGCGGGCATCGTGATAACCCATCACATCGGGAGTACTCGAAATCAACTGGACGCAGTTAGGGTCCTGCTTGTCCGCACAGTGGTTTTGAACGGCAATACGCTGGCTGGCGACAAAGCCGTCCATTTTGCCGCCGTCAATGTCAGCAATGGCCGCACCCACACCGTGACCGCCGCCCTGATTAATCACGCTTGGATCATGAAAAGGTTTGATGCATTGTTTGGTCACTGGATCCGGCGAGCAAACAGTCGGAACGCCGTTCTTCATCGGAATACCATCTGCGCCGGGGTACGTGCCGAAGTAAGAATCGAATGAACGATTCTCCTGCATGATGATGATGATATGTTGAATCTTATGAATGCCCTGCAAACCTGAACTCGCCGCCGCCAGGCCTTGCGTATTCGGTGCCGAAGAACCGCACCCCGCGAGGAATGCAACGATCAACATGCCGGATAAAATGCGAATCTTTATGCTCATACCTTTCCTTCTCGCCATGATGAATTTTTCGAACGCTAAATTTTACAGACGCTGGTTAAACGCCAAATGAGATTTAAAAAACCTTGCAAGCAAACCCCAAAATGATTCGCTGCTCTTCGCGAAAATTAGCGAGTCACGGTAAAACCACTTTGACCGTTTATAATCAAGACATGTTCATTGATGAAGCGGAGATTCTTGTGCGATCAGGCAAAGGCGGCGATGGCATGATGCATTTCCATCGCGAGAAGTTCGTGCCGCGCGGCGGGCCGGATGGCGGCGATGGCGGCAAGGGCGGTGATGTGATTCTCGAAGTCAAGCCAACACTCAACACATTGCAAAACTTCCGTCATGTTTCGCGTTACATCGCGAACGATGGCAGGGGCGGCGGGCCAAACAACATGTCTGGCAAATCGGCGGATGACCTCATCGTGGCTGTCCCCGCGGGGACGGTTGTTTACGATGCGGATACCGGCGATCTGATCGGCGACTTAACCAAAGCGGGCGAGCGTCTGACGATCTGCAAAGGCGGACGCGGCGGACGCGGCAACCAGCATTTCGCGACGGCGCGCAACCAGGCGCCGCGCACCGCGGAACGCGGCGAACCCGGCGAAGAAAAACGCCTCAAGCTGGAATTGAAGCTGATCGCCGATATCGGGCTGATCGGCGTCCCGAACGCGGGCAAATCCACACTGCTATCAGTGCTGACCAACGCAAGGCCGAAGATTGCGCCGTATCCATTTACCACGCTCGAACCAAATCTCGGCGTTGCAGACGTTGACGATGAGACCAGCGTCGTGCTGGCTGATATTCCAGGTCTCATCGAAGGCGCATCACACGGCGCGGGACTCGGCCACGATTTTCTACGTCACATCCAGCGGACGCGCGTGCTCATTCACTTGCTGGATGGGTTGTCAAAAGACCCGCTCGCAGACTACAGTCAAATCAATTCAGAGTTGGCGCTGTTCGATCCAAATCTTGCAAAGAAGCCGCAGATTGTTGCATTGAACAAGATTGATCAGCCCGAAGTCCAGGCGCGATTGGCTGAGATCACCAGGGCGATGAAAAAGAAAAAAGTTGATCTCATGACAATCTCCGCGTTGACGCGCACAAACATCCGCGAGTTGCTGCTCAAGGCTGCGCGTGAATTGGCTGAAGCCCCGGCGTTGGAGGATGTCCCGGTAACGGTTCCCGTTTATCGTCCAAAGGAAGATGCGAGGGATTTCCACGTCACGCGCGAAGGCGCACACGAATGGAGATTATCCGGTTCCGCCATCGAACGCGCCGCGTCCATGACGTTCTGGGAACACGACGGTTCGGTGCGGCGCTTCCAAAAAATCATGGAAACGCTCGGCGTGGACGAGGCGCTACGCAAGGCTGGTGTGAAGGAAGGCGATACCGTTGCCATTGGCGATTTTGAATTGGAATGGCAGGAATAAATACGATGGTGAAACGAACGCCGCATTTAACTGCGGGAGCGACAACGATTTTTTTATTTATACTGGCATTGATCGGCTTCAATACATACGCCATTCGGCTGGAATCAAAATATGTCAACGCGCTCGTGCCATTGAATTTGGAACAGACCCTCGTCGGCACAGCTGTGCAGCGTGCTGCGCTTCGCTCATCGGACATCCTGCCGGTCTTCGGAAGCTCGGAGCTTGTGCTGCTGCCTACGCCTTATCAGGCCAGTAAATTTTTCGCGAAATATCCAACCGGCTTCACAGTAATGGATGTCGCGGGGCTGGGAGTTCTGTCCATCACGATGTCACAGGATTTGGCGGCGCTGGGTCCCGACTTGCGCGGAAAGAAAATTGTGATCTCGATCATGCCGGGATCTTTCTTCATCAGCAAACACAATCTGATTCAGAACAACCCGACGCACGATTTTGCGATGAACTTTTCGCGCCTGCATGCGTACGAAGCCATCTTTAGTCCGCAGCTCAGTTACGGCGTCAAAAATCAAATCGCGCAGCGTATGCTGGATTTTCCAGAGACGATCAAAAGCGATCCGTTTCTTGTGTTTTCCCTCCAAACAACAGCCGGGATTTCCGCGGCAAAGCGCGCATTGTATTACCTGATCTGGCCGCTCGGCGAACTTCAAATCCAGACACTAAATCTCCAGGACCATTTTGAGGTCGTTCAGTACGTTTGGACACATCATCTCGATCCGAATGTGCAGAAAGTCCCTGCGGCCATTGACTGGAACAAGGAACGCAGTGATGCGCTGGCGCAGCAAAAACTGAACACGAACAATAATCCGTATGCTGTGGAAAATTCTCTCTGGTGGTACTTCGACCGGATTGACCTGCCGCAGCCCCCCGGCTCGGAAGACAGCGCATACACCAAAAATCTGCTCAACGCGCAGGAATGGTCAGACTTCAAAGTTCTGTTAACCGTTCTGCGACAATTAGGCGCAGAACCGTTGATCGTGAGCCGCCCGCTGAATACTCCGCTGTGGAAAGTCTTGGGAGTCAGCGAACCGGCGCAGAAGATCTTTTATACGAAACTGCATTCCGTGGTTGATCCGTTCAACATGCCACTTCTGGATTTAAGGCAATACGATCAGGACAGATATTTCAGCATTGATCAGGGATCACATACCAGCCGCGAAGGCTGGGTTTACATAGATCAAATCCTCGACGATTTCTATCACGGGCGAATTCCATAGCCGCGCCGAGCGATCTGCAATTCAATCGCTTTCAAATAGACCCAATTCTTTCTTAGCCTGTACTTATCCACAAAACATATAATCACCGGCTTGTTCTTGCAATGAACAAGTCTTTGAAATCTACGCCGCACTTAACGGCGGCTCTTGCGTCATTCATCCTGCTCACAATGGGGCTGGCTGGATTTGTGAGCTACGCCCGCTCGCTGGAACGGCGCTACGCGAACGCCCTGGCGCCCTTGAATCTTCCCCTGACTTACTATGGCATAGCCATCCAACGCGCTGCCATCCAAAAGCCTGATCTTCTTCCCGTTTTTGGAGGCTCGGAATTGACGCTGCTGGACAACTTGTACGAGGCCAACAATTTTTTCAGGAATTATCCAACCGGCTTTTCGGTATTCGAGGTCGCCAATCTTGGTTCATCATCCATTACGCTGGCGCAGGATTTGGCAGCTGTTGGCCCCGATTTACGCGGCAAGAGGATCGTCATCTCCATATCGCCCGCAGATTTTACGATGGGGGATTTTCCCGCGCCATTTTATAAAGGAAACTATTCAAGACTGCACGCCTACGCTTTGATCTTCAGTCCATATCTCAGCATGCACATCAAAGCGGCCGCGGCGCAAAGTATGCTTCTGCACCCGGAAACATTGACAAACGATCCCTTCCTGAAATTTACGTTGGATCAAATGGTCGCTTCGAGGCTCGGACGCGCGTTTTATTATCTGCTTTGGCCGCTGGGCGAACTTCAAATGCAAATCATGTACATCCAGGATCATGCCGCGGTTGTGTCATTGATTAAGGAGGGCGATATCCGGCCGCATGTCCAGCACATCCCACAAGTAATAGATTGGGCAGGTATTCATGCTATCGCACTCGAAAAACAGAAAACGCACGCGTCCAACAATCCGCTCGGCATCGAAGATTCAAAATGGTTTGTCTATTCCCATGTGCTGAGCCGGCCAATCCATCCGGGTTCGGGAGATAAAAGATTCATGGTGCGGGTTCTATCGCATCCCGAATGGTCTGATTTTCAAATCCTTTTGAATGTATTGCGCGAACTGGGCGCGCAGCCGTTGATCTTAAGCCGCCCCATGAACGTTCATTTGTGGGAAGCGCTTGGCGTATCGGAACAGGCGCAGAACACCTATTACGTCAAGCTGCACCAGATGGTCGAACCGTATCAGATTCCGGTGATTGACATGCACCAATACGGCACGGACACTTATTTCAGCATTGACCTCGGCTCACATACGAGCCGCGAAGGCTGGGTCTATGTGGATCAAATCCTCGACGATTATTATCACGGGAGGATTCCATGAATAGTCCACTTGCACAAGTGTTCTCGCCGCCGCGAGCATATTGTCATTGACCTGCATAAGGCACGTGCGCGGCCAAAACGTCCCTTGAATTAATTGACAACCTTCAAACGATACCCTACGCCCGGCTCTGTGATGATGTGCTGCGGCGCGGCGGGATCTTTCTCGATCTTCCGGCGCAGGTTGCTGACATTCACACGCAGCAAATGCATTTCCGATTCATAAGCGGCCCCCCACACCATCCGCAATAACTGGCGATGTGTAAGCACGCGGCCGGCATACTGGACCAGCGCATGCAAAATATCATACTCGGTTGGCGTGAGAAATATCTCCTGCCCACCGACCGTTACAACGCGGCGCGCCAGGTCAACAGCCAGGTCGTCGCTGGTGAAAATGGATTCCGCTTCGGGCTGGGAGGAGCGCCGCAGCGCCACACGGATGCGCGCCATTAATTCTCCCGCGCCGAACGGCTTCGTCAAATAATCATCCGCGCCCGCATCCAGCGCAGCGACCTTGTCACTCTCCTGCTCACGAACTGAAACCACAATGATCGGAGTCTGCGTCCATTCGCGCAGGCGGCGCGTCACTTCCACGCCGTCAAGATCGGGCAGGCCGAGGTCCAAAATGATCAAGTCAGGCCGCTCACTGACCGCGGCGCGGATCGCATCTTCGCCGTTGGCGGCTTCGGTGATTTCATATTGCTCGCCCAATGACGCGCTGAGAAATCGCCGGATGGGTCGTTCGTCATCAACGATCAAAATGCGCGGAGATTTCCCGCTCATGGATTCTCCGCAGCAGGCAATGCAATCGTCATAACCGTCCCGCCGCCCGTTCGATTTTCGGCCCAGATGCGCCCGCCGTGCGCCTCCACAATTCCTTTGCAAATCGCAAGCCCAAGCCCGGTGCCCGTCACTTGTTCGGGGCGCTGGACGCGATAAAACTTGTCGAACACACGCTCCAAATCTTCAGGCGGGATTCCCATGCCGCGATCCAGAATCGAGATACAAACATTTTGGCGCTCGAGCCGCGCTTCGATTTCGAGCGGCGAATCGGACGATGAATATTTGAGCGCGTTATCCAGCAGGTTATTGAGAACATGGACGATCAACACGAAATCCGCGCCGATCATGGGCAGCGCATCGGGCACGCGAACCTGAACATTGCGTCCCGCCAAACGGTCTTTCATTTGTCCGAGAGCCGTACCGATAACATCTTCCACATCGCAGGGTTCGCGCTTGATGCGCAGCGCGCCCGCTTCGAGCCGCGTCATATCCAGCAAATTGCCAACGAGTCGATTCAAGCGGTCGGCTTCCTCGCGCGCCGTCTGCACCAGACTGCTCTGTGTCGAATCTGCGAGATGGTGATTTTCCTCCAGCGCGCTTAACGCGCCGGTGATGGAAACCAGCGGCGTGCGGAGGTCATGCGAAATCGAATTGAGCAAAGCCGTCTGAAGTTTTTCAGTGGCTTGAAGAAGCTCAGCTTGCTGCGCTTGTTTGGCAAGGCTGGCGCGTTCGATAGCCAGCGCCGCCTGATTGGAAAACGCTGCCATCGCCTGACGCTGTTCGGGCGTCAACAATCCGCCCGGCTCTTTAGGCCGGATACCAAGCACACCCACCAGGCCGCGCGATGTATTCAACGGGTGGCATCGAAGCGACGCGGCAGGTAATGTGCTGGTGCCGCGGCCAGCAGGTTGATTATGCTCAAAAGTCCAGCCGGCCACAGCGAGTTCATTGGCATCCGGGTGATAGTCGTGTGAACTGGCAAATACCTGCAGATGACCGTTCTCCGGCAGGAAGATGGCAACCTCACGGCCAAACACTTCACTGATATGCCAGATGATGATGTTGGCCACCTGCTCGAGATCAACCGCGGCTGTCAGGTCACGGCCAAGGTTGTAAAGTGCGGTGGTCTGCGCTTCACGCTGAATAGCCTCTTCTGCCTGTTCGCGCACACGCACGGTCAGCGTGCTGATGACAAGGCTTACAGCCAACAACCCAACAAAAGTCAGCAGGTATTGAGTATCACTGACCGCGAAAGTAAGATAGGGAGGGATGATAAAGAAATCATAGACGAGGACGCTCGAAATGGCGGCCAAGAGAGACGGCCCGCGCCCAAGGTATACCGCCGCGATGACAACCGCCGCCAAATAAATCATGACGATATTGGCCGGCTCGATGCTCCGGCGAAGAGACATACCCGCTATCGTTGCAAGTGCGACCATACCAGCGCTGAGCAAATATCGTCCCCAAGGACGATGCGGCTGCCACTCCGCAGGGACAGTGGACTTCTTGCCTTCACGTTCAGCGCTCAACACGAAGATATCAATATCATCGCTGACACGCATCAATTCATCCACGACAGAGCGTTTGCCAAATTCCCACCAATGCGGACGCGGCGGTTTGCCAACCACGATTTTGGTCACATTATGTTTGCGGGCATAAGCCAGCACTGCCTCATGAATGGAACGTCCGGCAATCGTGCGTGCCCGCGCTCCCAGCTCCTCCGCAAGTTGAATCGTCCGGCCGATGCGGGCGCGGTTGGCGGGATTAAGCTCCGGCTTTAACGCCACATCCACATAAATGGCAAACCAGTCCGCGTTCAGTTCATCGGCGAGACGGCGCGTGGCGCGTACAAGTTTTTCGGCCAGCGGGCTTGGACTAATGCAGACCAACAAACGTTCCGTCGCGGGCCACACACCCGAGATGGAACTCGTCCGCATATACGAACGCATCTGATCATCAACCCGTTCGGCGGCGCGGCGCAAGGACATTTCGCGCAGCGCTGTCAGATTTCCCTTGCGGAAGAAATCCTCGATGGCCCGCGCGGCCTGCTCCGGCACATAGACTTTTCCCTCCTGCAGGCGCGTGAGCAATTCATCCGGCGGCAGATCAATGACTTCGATCTCGGAGGCTTCATCAATCACCCGGTCCGGGACGGTTTCGCGCACGATCACGCCGGTGACTTGTGCCACTGCATCGTTCAAACTTTCAAGATGCTGGATGTTGAGCGTGGTATACACGTCAATTCCAGCGTCCATGATTTCTTCCACATCGAGATAACGCTTTTCGTGGCGCGAACCCGGCGCGTTGGTATGGGCAAATTCGTCCACTAGCACCAACTGTGGGCGACGCGCCAGAACTGCATCCACATCCATTTCAGGAATCATGACGCCGCGATATTCCACCTGTCTGCGCGGCAGCACTTCCAAACCTTTGACCATCGTTTCCGTCTCGATGCGTCCATGCGTCTCGACATAACCGACAACAACATCCACGCCTTGTTCTTTCCGTTGATGCGCGGCTTCGAGCATGGCAAACGTTTTGCCAACGCCGGCAGCGTAGCCCAAAAAAATTTTGAGCTTGCCGCGCGTTTGCTCTTCGGCTTGAACGCGTTTCAAAAGCGCATCTGGATCAGGGCGATGTTCCATACTCCAAACCTATTGTATTCTAATTCCGCTATTCTTTTGATAAATGACTGCAATAAGAAACATGATTAACCCCAAATTTAATCCGGACGCGGAGAACGCGGATTTACGCTGATACGGAGGTGAAATTCCGCGTTTCCACGATAATCCGCGTCCCCAAGTGCATGACTCACACTCGAAAATGAGATTCGGGATAAGTCATGTTTGGCGCTACATTACTTCCTGGCCGCCAGGTTCGGTCTGCTTTGGCGCTCCGCCAACTTTTGGCTCGGGTTTGTCCAAGTATTGTTCCAGCAGGGAAGGCGCATCGGCATGATCCACATGCAGTGCGTGATTGTAATCCCCAGCCGGGACGGGCACTTCCAGATTCATTGGCTTGTGAATACCAAACATTTCAAAGAAGCGCGTCAAAGCCATCAGCACATGGTAACGGTATTCCTGCATCCGAAGAGACTGCCATTCCACGATGGAGGCCATCGCGCCGCGCACACGTGCCTTTTCGCGCACGATGCGATGAATTTGTTTCGGATGGCGAAAACCAATCGGCGAAATGAGCAGCAAGTTTGCGGCCAGGACAAGGACGCTGAATGAAATCAATACGACCCAGCCGCCCTCCGTCCATTTGCCCGCGATCTGGCCCACAAACACAAGGCCGGAAAGAACACCCGCCGCGCCCGCGCCAAATGCGCCCCATTTCCGCTTCTTGCCGGTGTAATTCTGAAGAATATGTTTGCGAATGGCAAAGCCCATCACCATGATCGGCATGAACACGCCCACGCCATAATAAGGAATGGCGGCGCTGGTATTGCCTTTAACAAAGAGCTGGATCAGGATCGTCAATATAAAGCCGGCAGTCACGGAACGTGTGAAGGTACCTTGCGAGTTACGATAGACGATGATTTCAGGTAATTCTCCAATTGCCACATCGCGCCATTCCGTTGCCTGCAAATCCTGAAAAGCCGTCATGGACGCCGCGGCGAGCAATGCAACTGCCAGGACTTGATAGACCCAATACAATATGTTTCCGCCGGGAATCTGGCTGAATCCGATAAATGCAAGGTTACCGACTAATGATCGTCCGAGAGTTCCATCGAACACATTAAAGTGATACGAAAAATACGCGAGGAAGGCAGTTGTGATTCCTCCGTAGAACAGGAAGGAAGTCTGCACCATCCGTCCAATGCCAGGCTTGCCAGCATAGAAATTCCAGATACCTTCGAGTTTTGGAAGGTGCTTTCGTCCCCACTTGACAAGTCCGGAGTCATCATTGATGACAAATTGTATGCCGTTCGACATTGCCTCGAGTCCTGTCAAAGCCACGAGTCCCTTCATCGAAGCCGTCAACATGTGATAGACGGCCTCCCAGATGGAGGCTACTGGCTGAACCTGATCAGGGTATACAACTGGAGGAACATTTGTGATCTTCGCAAAAATCAAACCAGCCGCCATGATGATCGTAAGCATCACAAAAATACCAAGCCCGGTAAATACAATCCGTGCCGATTCGCCGCGGCCGCGGATGGTCAGATACCAGGTAACCGCCGCCAGGCCCGCGCCCAGCAGAAAATGCCAGCCCCACCATGTGTCAAAGGCGTTGATGATCGAGAGCAGTTGATCGCCGCCGGAGAGGGATGAGACCACGATGGTAAAGACATAATCTTGAATCAACATCACGGCGACAACCAGGCTTAATCCCGGAGCAAGATAACGCATAGAAGCTGTGTAGGAACCGCCGCCTTCGTTGAACACGCTTAACGAATAGATATAGAGCATCCCAAATACGGCATTGAAAATTGCAATGGCAATCACCGCAATCCAGGCATATTTTTGCAACCCATAAGGATGCAAAGCGCTCATCAGTTCGCCAGTTGCATAGTAATAAGAAGTAAAGTAGTCCACGCCGAACAACGCCAGCGCGGCCAGCAACCCCACCTGTCCCGCGCCATGAATATGAGCATGTTCCTGTTTTTCGACAGGAGCTATCTTGAATGCGGCAAAAACAATTACGATCAATAGTCCGATAGAGAAAAGCATTTGTTTTTTTTACCTTTTGCACAACAAAGGAATGGATTTGTGCTTGAAGTTCATTCCCTGTTGTCTTCGATGTTCTTGAGCCGGTAGCCCACTCCCGGCTCAGTGATAATGTGACGCGGAAGCAATGGATCCATCTCGATCTTCTTCCGCAGGTTGCTCACATTGACGCGCAGCAAATGCGGGTCCGCCTCATAATTGCCGCCCCAGACTTCCTGAATCAACTGCTTGTGAGTGAGAACTCTCCCGGCATGATTCACCAGCACGCGCAGGATATCGTATTCCGTGGGCGTCAACGTCACATACAAATCCCTGACACGAACTTCGCGCTTCTGCAAGTCCACAACGAGATCGCCGCTTTGATAGACCGATTCATTTTCCGGTTTGACAGCGCGGCGCAGCGCAGCGCGGATGCGCGCCATCAGTTCCCCGGCGCTGAAAGGCTTCGTTAAGTAATCATCCGCCCCGGCATCCAGCGCGGCGATCTTGTCTTCGTCGCGGTCGCGGACAGAAATGATGATCACCGGAACATCCGTCCACTCGCGCAAGCGGCGCGTGACATCTGTTCCATCCATATCGGGCAAACCCAAATCGAGAATAACCAAATCGGGACGATCCACTGCCGCAACGCGCAGAGCGTCATTGCCGCTTTCTGCTTCGGATATGTTGAAATGCTCACCGAGCGAAGCGCTCAGGAAACGCCGGATTGGGCGTTCATCGTCAACGACGAGTACGCGCAACGGAAAATCTGTGATCAAGGGATTGCTTTGCATGTCAAGGAAATATCAAGAGCGCCCACTATTCTACAAGTAGGTACGTCAATTTCAGCGCAAGAAAGGCGCGGAATGTGTCAAGAAAGCGTCAAGAAAAATTTGGAGGGAGCAACGAATGTCCCCCATTCTTTGCAAAACGGAAAGGTTATATGCCTGTCATCCAAGCCATGCTTTGTACAGAAAAAAAATATTGGCCCAAATGATCAAAATCAAGATCAAGTACTGACGTTCAAACGCGGTCAGGTTCATCAAAGATGCGCCCAGAATACCGACAGGTGGCGCGAAAGTAATGATTTGTCCGATACGCCGAAAAAACCTATTTTTCATGCAGCCCTTCGCCAACCGAATCGAATGATCGTTACGCCGCCGATGAAACGAACATCGGCGTTTATAGTTTATTCAATTGGATGTCAAAAAGGGGGCAAGAAAGTGGCTGGCGGAGTCAAGATTGCATCAAGATAAATTCGATTCATCCACCGGCCAATGAACCTTATCAGGGTTTGTAATTATCCAAGGCAAGATTTAATTCGAGAACATTCACGCGCGGCTCGCCAAGGAATCCAAACTGGCGGTCTTCGATGTATTGATTGACCAAAGCCTGGACTTGCGCGTCGGTTAGACCGCGAGCGGCCGCCACACGATGAACCTGATACAACGCTGCGGCTACGCTTATATCCGGGTCAAGACCGCTGCCGGATGAGGTGACGAGGTCAACCGGAATCGGCGCGGTGTTGGATGGGTCTGCCGCGCGCAAGGCCTGGATGCGCGCCTCCACGGCGGAGGTCAATGCCGGGTTGGTGGGACCCAGATTCGATCCCGAAGAGGATGCGGCGTTATACGGTTCGGGCGATGTGGCAGAAAGACGTCCCCAAAAATATTTTGGGTCATCAAATTGCTGGCCGATCAATTGGGAGCCAATAACTTTCCCATTTTGTACGATCAAACTTCCGTTTGCCTGTGCTGGAAAAGCAAGTTGAGCAATGCCGGTAATGACAAGCGGATAAGCAATGCCGGTCAACGCTGTAAAAATAAGCAAAAGAATCAAAGCTGGTTTAAGTTGTGAACGCATTTTTTCCTTCTAATTTACCGGTGACTTCGACGCGAGGCCATTGGCAGGCTCTTTATTTTCGACTGGCTGAGTCCGTTCCAATGCCTTTGCGATTTGAGCAGTAAAGTTCTGGAGCAATTGGCTGTCTTCAGCGGGAAGTTTTCCATATTCGCCGCGCCAGATTTGGATTTCACCAATCAGTCCCCATGCATTCAAAATGGGAAAGAGACTATCGGGTTTGCCTTCGCCCTTTCCATCGCGAGGTTCGCTGACTACAATGCGCGGTGACTGAACCGATGGCTGATAAATCACATTGACCAGCGCGGCTTGAAACAAACGCTGGATGTAACGCGCCGCTGTATGAGCCACAGCATCCTGCGTACGCGTGTTTGCCAAAGCTGAACTCAATTCGTACATGAACGTCATCTCGCGCGATTGGGACAGGTTTGCTTCAAAACGGCCAATCAAAAGAACGGCGACGGCGAGAAAGATAGCCAGAACCAGCCAGCCTTCCAATCTGCCAACCGTGAACGTATAAAAGGGTGGAATGAAAAGAAAATCAAAAGACAATGCCGCCGTCAACGCCGCGCTCATCCCCGGTCCCTGACCCCAGCGATAACCGCTCCAGATCACCGGAACCAGATACGTCAAGGCAATGACACCTTCGCCAATTTCATTTCGCCCAACCAGCAGCAGAACGAATGTTGTGGCGAAAACAATCAAGACAGCATAGACTGAGTTTCTTAGCAATTCTGCTGTGAAGTGTAAATGACGATTCATTTCTCTCTCTCCTTCAAACCAAATGCAAGGTCACCAGCAGCATGTCAATTAATTTGATTCCAATGAACGGCGCGATCAAACCACCAAGGCCGTAGATCAACAAGTTGTCGCGCAGAAGCTGCGCCGCGCCGACCGGACGATATGGCACGCCGCGCAATGCCAGCGGGATCAAAGCAATAATGATCAGGGCGTTGAAAATCACCGCCGATAAAATGGCACTTTGCGGGGTTGCAAGATGCATAATGTTGAGCACATTCAAAACCGGATACGTCGAAGCAAACGCGGCAGGAATGATCGCAAAATATTTTGAGACATCATTCGCAATGCTGAACGTTGTCAGCGCGCCGCGCGTCATCAACAATTGTTTTCCAATCTCGACGATTTCAATTAACTTCGTGGGATTGCTGTCGAGGTCAACCATGTTGGCGGCTTCACGCGCGGGTTGTGTGCCGGTATTCATCGCAACCGCGACATCCGCCTGGGCCAGCGCGGGCGCATCATTCGTGCCGTCGCCGGTCATCGCGACCAGCCGCCCGCCGCCTTGATATTCACGGATCAGCTTCAACTTTGTCTCAGGCGTGGCTTGGGCAAGAAAATCGTCCACACCTGCCTCAGCCGCAATCGCCGCGGCAGTCAATGGGTTATCACCAGTGATCATCACGGTTTTGATTCCCATTTTGCGCAAATGCGCGAAGCGTTCGTTGATGCCGCCTTTGACAATATCCTTCAAATGGATCACGCCCAACGCGTTGCCATTGCGTGCCACGACCAGCGGTGTACCGCCTGCACGTGCGATGGAATCCACATTGGTTTGCAAATCCGCTGGAACAGGGTGGCCGTTTGATTGAACGAGAGTCATCATTGTGTCCGGTGCGCCTTTGCGGATGGATGTGCCATCGAAGTCCACGCCAGACATGCGAGTCTGCGCGGTGAACGGGACAAAGTGCATTCCCTCGGGCGCCTCTTCGCTGGACCCCATGGTGCGTCCGCGCAAACCAAATTTTTCCTTGGCGAGGACAACGATTGAGCGGCCCTCCGGAGTTTCATCCGCCAACGAGGCGAGTTGCGCGGCTTCAGCCAATTCCTGTGCAGGGACTCCATTCACCGGAATCAAATCCACAGCCTGACGATTGCCGAGCGTGATCGTCCCTGTTTTATCGAGCAGCAATACGTCCACATCGCCTGCGGCTTCAACGGCGCGCCCCGACATGGCAATCACGTTGCGTTGAATCATGCGATCCATTCCGGCAATGCCGATGGCGGAAAGCAATCCGCCGATGGTGGTGGGAATCAAACAAACCAGCAACGCGACCAACACTGTGATCGTGATAGGCACGCCTTTACCGGCAATTTGAACGCTGTATAAGGAGTAAGGCAGCAGCGTGGCACACACGATCAGAAAGACGATGGTAAAACCAGCCAGCAAAATATTGAGCGCAATTTCGTTCGGCGTCTTCTGACGCTTCGCACCTTCGACCAATCCGATCATGCGGTCGAGGAATCCTTCGCCGGGATTGGCTGTCACGCGCACGATTAACCAATCGGATAGTAGCCGCGTCCCGCCGGTAACCGCGGAACGGTCGCCGCCTGCCTCACGAATCACCGGCGCGCTTTCGCCAGTGACCGCGCTTTCGTCCACAGACGCGATTCCCTCGATGATCTCGCCATCCACAGAAATGACGTCACCGGCCTCCACAAGATAGATATCATCCTTGCGCAGCGAAGCCGAAGCCACGAGTTCATATTGGGATTCACGATTGGCCGTCTTTAACTTTTTCGCTTGCGTGGTCTGACGGGTTTTTCGTAACGCTTCAGCCTGCGCTTTGCCGCGTCCCTCTGCGACGGCTTCAGAAAAGTTTGCAAATAAAACTGTGAACCACAACCAAATAGCGACAGTTGCAATAAACCCGGTCGGCGCTTCACCTTTGCCGAATAAGGCTTGAACCCACAAAGCAGTGGTCAGCACACTGCCAACTTCGACCACGAACATGACTGGATTGCGAACCATCCAGCGCGGGTTGAGTTTGACAAAAGAATCAAGGACGGCGCGTTGATAAAGTTCGCGTCGAAATGTGGGTTGTTTTTTGAGTTGGTTATTCATTCTCTAAATCCAATTTCTGCTCAAGCCGTCGAGAGCATGGAAACTTAATGAGCAAAGATCATCAAATGTTCGACGATCGGTCCGAGTGCGAGAGCCGGTAAAAATCCGAGCGCGCCAACGATGATCACAACGCCGATGGTCCATGCGATAAAAAGCGGAGTGTGAGTCGGCAGCGTCCCCGCGCTGGCCGGAACTTTTTTCTTGCGCGCCAGCGAACCGCCGATTGCCAACGCAGGAATCATCAGCCAATAACGCGCGATGAACATGATGATTCCCAATGCCGTGTTATAGAAAGGCGTATTTGCATTAAGCCCGGCAAAGGCGCTTCCGTTATTTCCGCTGGCGGAGGAGAATGCATACAGGATTTCGCTGAATCCGTGAGGACCGGGATTGAGAACGCTGGATTGGCCGGCCGGAGTCAAAACTCCGATTGCAGTCCCAACCAGAGCCGTGAAAACCGGAATCAAAAGAATCAGCGAAGCCATTTTCATTTCATACGCTTCGATCTTTTTGCCCAAATATTCCGGCGTGCGTCCGACCATCAGGCCAGCAACAAAAACAGCCACGATGACAAATGCCAGCATTCCGTACAATCCGGAACCAACACCTCCATAAATGACTTCGCCCAAATGAATCAGCCACATTTCGATCAATCCGCCAAGCGGCATGTAAGAGTCGTGCATGGAATCAACCGAGCCGTTCGATGCAGCAGTTGTGGCCGCTCCCCACAATGCGGAATTCGCCACACCAAAGCGGACTTCCTTGCCTTCCATGTTTCCGCCCGGATTGATATTGCTTTGTTGAATGTCCACGCCCATTTTCGCAATGGCAGGATTGCCGTTTTGTTCTGTCCAAACACTGACCGACAGCAATGCCACAAAGATCACTGTCATCGCGATCAGAATCGCCCAGCCCTGGCGCGTGTCGCCAACCATTTTTCCAAACGTGTAACACAACGCGGCGGGAATGAGCAGAATGGAAAGCATCTCAAGAAAATTCGAGAACGGCGTTGGATTCTCGAACGGATGAGTCGAATTGGTGTTGAAGAATCCGCCACCGTTGGTTCCCAATTGCTTGATTGCAATTTGCGATGCCGCGGGACCAACAGCCAGCGTTTGAGTGGTCACCGATTTTCCGCTTGCGTCCGTGATCGGCTGCAATAAATTCGCAGTTTGATATTGGCTGAAAGTTTGCACAACGCCTTGCGACACAAGCGCAAGAGCCAGCACAAAAGCCAGCGGCAATAAAATATAAAGAACGGTGCGCGTCAAATCAACCCAGAAATTGCCGATCTTATCCGTTGTGTGGCGGGCGATGCCGCGAATCATCGCGGCCAGCGCTGCCATGCCGGTCGCAGCGGAGACAAAATTCTGCACCGTCATCGCCATCATCTGCGTGAGATAACTCATGGTCGTCTCGCCGCCGTAGCCCTGCCAGTTCGTATTGCTTGCAAAACTGACTGCGGTATTCCATGAAGAATCAGGCGAGACCGCGCCGAGACTTTGCGGATTAAGCGGCAAAAATCCCTGCACACGCTGCAAGCCATACACCACCAATAATCCAAGAACGTTGAAAACCATCAAGGCGATGGCATAGACTTTCCAATTCATTTCTTCATCCGCATGGACACCGCCGAGGCGATAAATCAACCGCTCCAGCGGGCCAAAGACCGGATCGAGAAAAGTCCGCTCGCCTTGATACACGTGAGCCATGAAAAACCCCAGCGGCTTTACCAGCAGGAATAAAACAACGAAATAAAAAATGAGTTGAAACCAACTATAAGGATTCATCCGAACCACTCCGGCTTAACCAGCGCCAGCACCAGATAAATGAACAGTATCAAAGTAACCAGTCCGACAACAAGATACAACAGGTTCATGACTGATCCTCCATCAGGCGCTCACAGGCGATGATGAACAAATAGCTCAGGGCCAAAAGCAAAAAGGTAAGACCAATATAGATGAGATCGCTCATGCTGCCTCCACAGTAAGATTGGACTTTTAATACTATGTAATTTCGTGTCAAATTGCGGACAAGAATGTAGCGACGGATGTCAAGAACGCGTCAAAAACCACCCTGCTTTCCATTAAATAAATAATATTAGCCCCTGAGAAATCTCAGGGGCTAATATTATTTATTCTCGGCGAGGAATATTTCGCCGAAGGCTATCACAATAAATGTTGCTATCAGCGTCGCAAGCCAAACAAGGAACGCGATCAATTCCACATTACTCTCGCGATTCTCCACTTCGCGCATGTTTCGTCCAGCAATAACAAAACCATCTTTATAAGGAACTGAAACAGACGCGATGCGGACGTTTGAATTTGGCTGCCATGTGACGCGGTTCTCGCCGCTTTGCTTCGCTGCATCTAACACGCCGATTGGATAATCAGGTAATTGACCGTTCAACAATCCAGAGCCACTGACAGCTTTTCCACTCGTGTCATACACCACGATGAACGGTGCGAGGCTTGCGGAGATTTCCACTTTCTGGCCAGCTATTACCGAATCAACCGTCGCGCCATTATTCAACGCCAAAGCAGTATCTTCGGCCATTTGGATTTGCGGATCGTTCAACCCCATCCGCATGGATTGTTGCACCAATAAATATGCCAATCCACAGAATGCTGAAGTCACAACTGCAAAGGGAAGCCAGATCCTTGCAATATTTTTGATTTTGTTCATAAATGCAACTCCTTTGAACAATAAGTTTATGCATTGTTTCTCTCATTCGCTTGCAAAGACTCTCGCAATAGAAGACCTCGGAGATTTTGATTATCTCCGAGGTCTTTGTTTCCTACCTTTTACTGTTTACTTGCTTTTCTTTGCTTTCTCTTCGCGTCCCATCACATCCATGACAGCAACCGCCGCGATCTGAACGATGGCATTCACATCGTCACCGGTTTGCAATACATGGACCGGTGCGCCCATACCCAACAGGATCGGGCCAATGGCTTTTGCTTTGCCAAGCCGCGCCAACAGTTTGTATGCAATGTTCGCCGATTCAAGCGACGGGAAGACCAATACGTTTGCATCCTTGACCGCGCTGAACGGATAGCGTTCATCAACAATCTCTGGCACAACCGCAGTGTCGGCTTGCATCTCACCATCCACAGCAAGGTCAGGGCAGCGCGATCGGGTCAATTTAACAGCCTCCCGCACCTTATCCGAAAGCGGATGCGGCGTGGAGCCAAAATTCGAGAATGACAGGAACGCCACGCGCGGCTCGATCTCCAGCTTCCGTGCAAAGTCCGCCGCGAGGCAGGCAACTTCGGCCAGGTCTTCCGCTGATGGATCAATGTTGACCGTCGCGTCGGTGAAGAGATAAACGCGATCTTCGACGATCATCAAGTAGACGCCAGCCGCACGGGCCGCGTCCTTGGCAGTATGATGAATCTGCAAAGCCGGGCGAATGACCTCGGGATAATCATATGTCAGGCCGGAGACGAACGCGTCCGCATCGCCCATTTTGACCATCATCGGACCGAGGACGTTCGGATCGCTGACCTTTTTGACCGCGTCCCTCATCGTCAGGCCTTTGCGGCTGCGCATTTCGTAATAGGCTGCAGCATACTTATCGAGATTCTTGAAGTCGGACGGATCAGTAATGATCGGCTTATAGTCTATGCCAAGGTTACCAAGCTGCTCCGCGATAACACCGGGGCGCCCAATCAGAATCGGCGTGGCAATGCCTTCTTCCTTGACCTGATATGCAGCGCGGATGATCTTCTGCTCTTCGCCTTCCCCGAACACAACACGCTTCACTCCACCCGATGAGCGGGCCTTGTTCTGGAAGAAGTAACGAACCTGTTCGCCCTTGCCCTGACGATATGCGAGTTGTTCGCGATATTCGCTGATGTCAATCGTCTTGCGCGCGACGCCGGTCTTCATGGCTGTTTCTGCGACGGCTGGCGCTTCCCACAACAACACGCGGGGATCAAGCGCCTTCGGAATGATGTAGTCGCGCCCGAACTTGATGCTGTCCACGCCATACGCGCGCAGGACCGAATCGGGAACATCTTCCTTGGCCAGCGCGGCAAGCGCTTTGGAAGCCGCGAACTTCATCTCGTCATTGATGGCTTTCGCGCGGACATCGAGCGCGCCGCGGAAGATGAACGGGAATCCGAGAACGTTGTTGATTTGATTCGTGTAATCTGAGCGGCCTGTAGCAATAATGATATCCTTGCGCGCTTCCTTTGCCAGATCGGGATTGATCTCAGGGTCAGGATTCGCCATGGCAAACACAATCGGGTCCTTCGCCATGGATTTGACCATGTCCGGAGTCAACACATTGGCAACGGAAAGGCCATAGAAAACGTCCGCGCCGCGCACTGCATCGGCGAGCGTACGCGCATCCGTCTCGACCAGGAAGCGCTCCTTATATTTGTTCATGCCTTCCTTACGGCCTTTATAGACCACGCCCTTGGAGTCAACAAGCATGATGTTCTCGCGTTTCACGCCCCAGCGGATGGCAAGTTCCGCGCACGAAATGGCAGACGCGCCCGCACCTGAGATCGTAATGCGGATTTCACTGTGCTTCTTACCGACAATTTCGAGGGCGTTGGCCAGCCCGGCTGAGGAGATGATGGCAGTTCCATGCTGGTCGTCGTGAAAGACCGGGATATCCAGCATGCTTTTGAGTGTCTCTTCGACATAAAAGCATTCCGGCGCTTTGATATCTTCAAGGTTGATTCCGCCAAACGTCGGCGCAATCAAAGCAGCGACTTTAATGACCTCATCCGGGTCATGTGTGTTGACTTCAATATCGAACACATCCACATCGGCAAATTTCTTAAAGAGAACGCCCTTGCCCTCCATCACCGGCTTGGCAGCCAATGCCCCGCGATCGCCCAATCCAAGGATGGCTGTTCCATTGGTAAGGACTGCAACCAGATTGCCTTTCGAGGTGTATTCGTAAGCCAGCTCGGCGTCCTTCTCAATATCCAACACTGGCTCAGCTACGCCAGGCGTGTACGCCAGACTCAGGTCGCGTTGTGTGTCCATTGGTTTGGTGGGCACAACCGCGATCTTGCCGGGTTTCCCTTTTAGGCGGTGATATTCAAGCGCATCTTCACGTGTGATTTTTGCCATAAGGCCTCCTTTGATTATCACTTCATTGTGAATTATGGCACAACGGTCGGGTTTTAACCAGTTGCATTTGTCATATCCTGGTCAATGCCAATCACTCCCATTTAACTTACCCCATAAACAGGAAAAAGTTCTGAACTTCACGAAATCGGAAAAGCCGGCAGTCGTGCCGAAACAAAATATTAAAAATCATGTATAATACCAACCAATCCGCAAGGATTGATTGAACACTTCCGCCGCTTCGGCGGCCTGGCTTGCTAACGGAACTCTGGAACCCGCTCTAAAAGTAGGATCATATCTGAGCACCACTGGCTTCAGGAGATTTTGAAAGTCGCCGTCTTTATTGGACGGATCATTTGACAGAATGCCCTTTTGGATTCTATTAATGACTGGCGTGACATAATTCTTCACGCAATAATTGTCTCTTCCCTGCCCGCTTCGTACGGGACCTGGGGCCATTTTCACACATCCAGAATCGAAACGCAGCTGAGGCCGCTTCGGCAGGCTCTCGGCTGTTTTTATTTATGGCAAAGATCACTGCCATCGAACCACAAAAGCGCGATCCCAACCGGGTGAATATCCACCTCGATGGTGAATATGCTTTCAGTCTGGCGCGCATCGTATCAGCCTGGCTGAAAATCGGGCAGGAATTAAGCGAGGACAAAATGGCCTCGCTCCAAACCGAGGATATGCACGAACGCGCTTATCAACAAGCGCTGCTCTTCCTGAGCTACCGGGCGCGGTCCGAGTCCGAGATCAGACAGAATTTACGCAAGCATAAATTTTCCGAGGAAACCATCGAGCAGACGCTCGAACGTCTGCGGGAAAATCGGCTTGCGGATGACCATCAATTTGCGCGCACCTGGGTGGAGAACCGCAGCACCTTCCGTCCACGCAGCCGGCGCGCACTGCAAATGGAGCTTCGACAAAAGGGCTTGTCCAATGAAGCCGCGCAATCCGCGCTGGCCAATTTGGATGAAGAAGCTCTGGCTTATGAAGCAGGTTTGAAAAAAGCACGCCGCCTCGAGGTCCTGGAATGGAACGAGTTCCGCAAAAAACTCTCCGAGTTCCTCGCCCGCCGCGGCTTCCCGTACTCCGTCATCGCGCCCGTTGTATCGCGCATCTGGAACGAGACGCACACGGAGCAACATTCATTCGACCATGAGGAATTTGTATGAACCCGATCAGCATCCTTTTTGATTTTCTTGCGCTGGTTGTAGGCGTGGCCGCAGGCTATTTCTATCATCGCTTTCAACAGGAACGCGCCCTCAAAAACCAGCAGGACAAGGCAGACAGCATTTTGAAGGCTGCCAATGAACAAGCGCGCCTGATCGAAACGCAGGCACGTGAAAGCGCGACAAAGATCGTCCAAGCCGCCGAAGGTGAGATCAAGGAACGACGCATTGAGCTTGGAAAAGAATCGGAGCGTCTCGACCGACGCCGCTCCGAACTCGACAGCCGCGCGGACAAGATCGAGCAGCGCGAACAAAATTTGAACAAGCGTCAAAGCACCGTGGATAAACGCGCGAACGAAATCGAAAAACTGTATGAAGAGGAAGTTGCCAAACTCCAGCAGATCGCGCAAATGTCACCGGAGGATGCGCGCAAGCAATTGTTCGCTGCCGTTGAAAAAGAAGCACGCGCGGATATGGCCCGCATCTATCGCCAGATCGAAGCGGAGGCGCGCGAAGAAGGCGAGAAGCGCGCCCGCAAACTGATCGCGGACGCGATCCAACGCGTGGCATCCGAGCATGTGGCCGAAGTCACTTCGGCGGTCGTGCCGCTGCCAAACGAGGAAATGAAAGGCCGCATCGTGGGCCGCAATGGACGCAACATCAAAGCCTTTGAACAGGCCGCGGGCGTGGATGTGATCGTGGACGACACACCGGAAGCTGTTACCATCTCCTGCTTTGACTCCGTGCGGCGCGAGATCGCGCGCCGCTCTCTTGCCCGCCTGACCGTGGATGGACGCATTCATCCAGCTCACATCGAGAAGATCATCGAGGAAGAAACCAAAGCCGTTGACAAGATCATCAACGAGGCTGGCGAACAGGCGGCTTTCGACGCGGGCATCGCGGGTCTGCACCCTGAAGTTTTACGCATGATGGGGCGCTTGAAATTCCGAACTTCATACGGGCAGAATCAACTGGCGCACGCCGTGGAAGTTTCAAAACTGGCCGGAATTCTTGCCGCAGAGATTGGCGCGAACGTGGAACTTTCCAAACAAGGCGGCTTCCTGCACGATATTGGGAAGGCGATGGACCATAACCAGGAAGGCACGCACGCGAAACTCGGCGCGGAATACTGCCGCCGCTATGGCGTGAACTCAATTGTCGTCAACGCAATCGAGTCGCACCATCATGAGGTGGATCAACTCAGCATCGAGGCGGTCATCGCCGAAGCGGCAGATGCCATTTCAGGCGCACGTCCCGGCGCCCGCCGCGAAGATTTGGAAGCGTACATCAAACGCATCCGCACGCTCGAAGAATTATCTGAATCATTCGAAGGTGTGCAGGAGGCCTTTGCCATCCAGGCCGGGCGCGAAGTGCGCGTCATCGTCAAGCCGGAAAATATTGATGACCTTGCCTCTGCCCGGCTGGCGCGGGATATTGCCAAAAAGATCGAAGAGACCATGCAATATCCGGGACAGATCAAAGTCACGGTCATCCGCGAGACGCGGGCAACCGAGTTCGCAAAATAAAAGCTTTGTGAAACGAAATCAACAGAACGGACATCCATTCGGATGTCCGTTCTTCTAATATCCAAACCTTGACAGCTTAGAACAAGTGTTCTAAAATCCACCTATCTGTTTACAAAGGAGGCAGAAATGAACACTGTCCGTTCGCGTGGCACAGGCGACGGCCTCAGGGCAATGTGGAACGGCCTGGCTCATGGCCGCCGTTTCAACCGCGGCGCGGCCTGGGGCATGATGATCCTCGGCGCTTTGCTCGCTTTCGAGGTATTCAACTACAGCACCACCCAGTTTGCCTTGCGGGATATACTCGGCGATCTTACCTTTGCAGGTTTCCGCTGGGCAACGATCCTTGCCATCGCCTTCTGCGGCATTGACTTTGCAGGCATTGCCCGCATCTTCACTCCGCAGCAGGGACGCGATGAACCTGCGGAGGTTTGGTATCTCTTCGGCGCGTGGCTATTGGCGGCAGGCTTCAATGCCACATTGACCTGGTGGGGCGTGTCGGTCGCGATCGTCGGTCACAGCAGCGCAGCCGGAGGCTCTGTCGTCAGCAACGCCACATTGATCAAGGTTGTGCCGATCTTCGTCGCGGTCATGGTCTGGCTGATCCGCGTGCTTATCATTGGAACATTCTCAGTGGCAGGTGACAATTTGTTTTCCACGGCGGATGGCCGGGCGTATGGCAACAGGCCCAGCACACAGCAATCAATAACATCCAGTCCGTCAATTCTGAGACCGGCCTCATCGCTCCCAAGGCCCGTATCGCAAAGTTTCCGATCGGCGCCCAAGCCGCCGACAAGTCAAACTACATTCAACCGGCCTGAACCAACCTACCACAACCTGTCATTTGATTCTTCGCAATCGCCTTACGAAACTGGCGAACCACGCAAACAGTAATTTCATTCAACCCAGCGCCGGGGATTTTATAACAAACCTGGCGTGAAAATTCAGCCGACGCGGGTTTCTCAACCCGACTTTGAAAGGAATCTCATGTCCCGCGCTCGTTACAACGAACAAATCCGGCAGACAGCCGCGGCCAATGAAACATCGAACGCCAGCGGCTGTTTGTCTTTATTTCTGCTCCCGCCATTTGCAGTTCTTGTCGTCGGTGCGCTGCTCGCTGTTTTCGCATTCAATAGTTCGGCTCAGGCCGTTTTGGCAAAAGCCAATTCACCCACAATCGGGACAATATCGCCAATCTTCACGCCGGAAGTCCAGCGCTGGGATTCTTCGATCCTGCGATGGGCGACTGCTTCAAGCCTGGATCCAAACTTGGTCGCCGTTATCATGCAGATCGAATCCTGTGGAAATCCCTTCGCGCGCTCCAGCGCAGGCGCGATGGGGCTCTTCCAAGTCATGCCCTATCATTTTCTTGCGAGCGACGATCCCTACGATCCGGATACCAATGCAGCGCGCGGACTCGATTATTTAAGGCGCTCGCTTGCAGCCTCCAACAACAACGTCCGCCTAGCGCTGGCAGGTTATAACGGCGGCATCAGCGTCATCTCGTCAGGAGAATGGTTCTGGGCCGCCGAAACATCACGATATGTCTATTGGGGAAGCGGAATCTATGAAGATACACTAACAGGCGCGACGCAATCTGCGCGGCTCAATGAATGGCTAAGGGCCGGTGGAGCAAGTTTATGCAATAAAGCAAAACAACAATTGGGAATGAGCGGCTGAATTTCAGTCTGTGGTCTTTATCGGCAGAGGCGCTTCGACAAGCAGCGGAAGCCAAATCGCAAAGGTTGTGCCCTGCCCCTCTTTCGATTCGACCTTGATCGTCCCGCCGTGATTCTCCACGATCCATTGTGCGATGGAAAGTCCCAGACCGAATCCGCTGGTCTTGGAACGCGTCCGCGATTTTTCGGCGCGGTAGAAACGCTCGAAGATGAAGGGCAAATCCTCGGCGGGAATGCCCGGCCCCGTGTCCCGGACGATGATGCGGGCCTGTTCGCCAACTTTGGCGAGGCTGAGGAAAACGTCTCCGCCCTGGGGCGTGTATTGAATCGCATTTCCGACGAGATTGAGCAAAACCTGCTTCAGACGGTCACGGTCGCCTTGGACTTGAAGCTGGTCAATATCAGCCATTTTCAAATGCACTTTGCTGCCCGCAAGAATCCGCATTTCATGAAAGACTTCCAACACAAGCGTATCCAGCTCGACGCGGGCCATGTTGAGCGTCAGCTTGCCTGACTCAGCTTGTGCCAATAACAACAGCCCGCCGACCAAACGCGTGAGGCGTCCGGCTTCCTGGTCAATGTTCGAAAGCGATTCATCGTCGAGCTGTTTCATCCGGCGCATCAAATCAACGTTGCCTTTGATGACCGTTAGTGGCGTGCGAAGTTCATGGCTTACATCCGCGAGAAAACGCTGCTGCGATGTAAACAGATTCTCCAGCCGTTCCAGTGTTTGATTGATGGCCTCGATCAGACTGCCCACCTCATCGTCTGGCGGACCTGTGTAGGGAACGCGGCGGGAAAGATCGTCCGCGCGGTTGATCACCTGTACGGTTTCGGTCACGATCTGCAATGGCGCCAGGGCGCGGCCAAGCACCAACCACGAGCCTAACGCGGTCAGTGCCACAGCAAATAGTGCGGCGAACACAAGGATTTTTATCAGGTTTGCCCTGGCCGAATCAACCACGATCAGGCTGGTTGCAACCTGCAAAATGGCAATCTTATGTTCGCCCACTTCGAGCGGAACCGTCAACACGCGCAGGCGCACACCGTTGATGGTGTTTTCACGATAGACCGGATCCTTGGTTTTCAAGCCGATGGGGTCGAGCGATTGGGTGATGGCAGCAATGCCTGGCGAACTGGTCTCGAGTTTTCCATTGCGCCCCCAAACCTGGACATACGTATTCGCCGTCAGATCAAGCGGAGGAAGATTGAGGTCGTTGACCTGCCCGATGGAATTAACCCGCGTGACCTGGAGAATTTCCTGCACAGTTTCTGCCAGCGCATCATCCACCTGGTTGAGCAGGATGAGGCTGATCAAAATATAGACTGCCGCACCGAAGATGATGAGAATCCCCCCCATCAGCGTGGAATATAAAAGTGTCAGACGAAGGCGGAGAGACATAAATAAGAAGCCGCTACTTCGTGACACATAATGTCACGAAGCAGTCTCACTTTACTTATCAATTATTGTATGCAAAACAACTTGATTCGCACGCCAGATTCTACAATGATCTGCTTACGGATTTTCACGCAAAACATATCCTACGCCGCGGACCGTATGGATCAAACGCAATTCGCCGTCAGCTTCGAGCTTCTGGCGCAGATAACGAATATAGACTTCGAGTACATTGCTCTCGCCGCCGAAATCGTAACCCCACACGCGATCGAAAATGACTTCACGCGTCAAGACTTGTTTGGGATGGCGCAGGAAAAGTTCGAGCAATTCGTATTCCTTGGCTGTCAGCGGGATAAGACGCGAGCCGCGCGAAGCTTGACGTGAGCCAGTATCGAGCGTCAGGTCGGCGAATTTCAAGACCGGAACGCGTTCGGGCTGGGTGCGCCGCAACAAGGCGCGCACGCGCGCCAGCAATTCGTCGAGATTGAACGGCTTGATCATGTAATCGTCCGCCCCGGCGTCCAAGCCTTGGATACGGTCTTGAACCGTATCTTTAGCGGTCAACATCAAGATCGGGATCGAGCCGCCCGTCCGAAGCCGGTGGCAGACTTCGAGGCCGTCCATGCCCGGAAGCATCCAGTCCAGAATGACCAGATCGGGCGTATGGTCGCGCGCAAGAATCAAACCAGTGCGGCCGTCCGTCGCAGTATCCACGGTATAGCCCTCATAAGCAAGGCCGCGCTGCAACAACTTGAGAATTGCTTGGTCGTCTTCGATGATCAAAATCCGCTCATTCATGAGACACTCTCCCGCTCAAAATATACCATATTTCCCCTCACCTTTTGGGATGAGGTAGAATGTTCCGCATGCCATTCAGCAAACGGATTTTCGATTTGATCGCAGTTTCTTTGGGACTTATCATCCTCTCACCGATCATTCTTTTGCTTGCAATCCTCGTCCGCATCTTTCTTGGATCGCCGGTTTTGTTCCGCCAAACGAGACCGGGCTACAAAGGGAAACCTTTCACCGTTTACAAATTCCGCACGATGATTGACACCCGCGATTCTGATGGAAATCTTCTTCCTGATTCCGCGCGTCTGACTCACTTTGGGCAGTTCGTGCGTTCCCTGAGTTTGGACGAACTCCCGGAGCTTTTCAACATCCTGCGCGGCGACATGAGTCTCGTCGGCCCGCGGCCCCTGCTGATGGAATATCTGCCGCTCTATTCGACCGAGCAAATGCGGCGTCACGATGTTTATCCCGGCCTGACGGGCTGGGCACAGATCAACGGTCGCAACGCAATCACCTGGCCTGATAAATTCAACTTGGATATATGGTATGTGGACCACTGGTCATTCTGGCTCGACATAAAAATATTATTTTTGAGTTTATGGAAAGTCATCACACGTGAAGGCGTTAGCCAGCCGGGGCAGGCTACGACGGAATACTTTATGGGAAATGAAGAGCCTAAACTTCGGAAGTCTTAGCCCCTGCGGGATGCTTCCCAAAGCCTTCCGAAGTTTTTCAGGATTGACATTTACTTCTCGCCGCGTATAATCTTCTCAACAAAACCGCGCGAAGACAAGTAATCACGAAACTGTTCAGAGAGCCGCCGGGTCTCGGTACGTGGCGCTACAGCGCCACTACTCAACCAACAGTGCGAGGCGGTCAGCCCAATGATGAAATCCCCTTCGCCTTGAGCGGAGCGGCGTCAAAAGCGCCGCGAAGTCGAAAGGTTGCCCTTGCAGGAACGCACGTTGTTGTAAGAGGGACGGGAATTGCCCGTTATAGCTTTTCCAAAGGCAGGAATGCAAAATGGTTTTGTATTACTGCAAAAGCAGGTGGCACCACGAGACGCCCCTCGTCCTGCAAATGGACTGGGCGTCATTTTATTTTCTCACCGCAAAGATTCACAACGATTTCCTTCATGTCCTTTGTGGTGAAAAGGAGCCAGAATGCTTGATATCAATTTAATTCGCGAAAGACCGGACGTTGTCCGCAAGGCGATGAAGGATCGGCAAATGGATTCGTCACCCGTTGACGAAATCCTTCAACTGGACCAGAAACGCCGCGCGCTTTTGAGCGAAGTCGAAAAGCTGAAGGCGGAGCGGAACGCCGTATCCAAAGAAATAGGAAAGATGAAAGATGCGGCAGAGCGGGAAAAGAAAATCGTTGCCATGCGCGAAGTCGGCGATAAGATCAGCACACTGGATAACGAAGTCGCACAGGTTGACACACAATTGAACAATGTCACCGCGACCATTCCAAACATTCCCGATAAGCGCACGCCTTATGGAAAAGATGACAGCGAGAATGTCGTTATCCGAACCGTTGGCGAGCCGAAGAAATTCGATTTTGAGCCGAAGCCGCATTGGGACCTCGGTCCCGCACTCGGCATCATTGACTTTGAACGCGGCACGAAGATCACCGGCTCGCGTTTTTACGTTTTGAGCGGACCCGGCGCGCGGCTCCAACGCGCGTTGATCGCCTTCATGCTCGATCTTCACATTCGTCAAGGTTATACAGAAAAATATCTGCCGTTCATGGTCAAGACCGAAACGGTGTTCGGCGCGGGACAACTTCCAAAGTTTGCTGACAATCTTTACAAGGATCACGAGGAAGATTTTTATTTCGTGCCAACTGCCGAGGTTCCACTGACCGGTCTGCACATGAATGAAATTCTCAACGAAGCTGATCTGCCTTTGCGTTACACCGCGTATACTCCTTGTTTCCGCCGCGAAAAAATGAGCGCGGGGCGCGATGTGCGCGGCATCAAGCGCGGCCATCAATTCGACAAAGTCGAAATGTACGTTTATTCCAAGCCCGAAGAGTCGGATGCGTGGCTGGAAAAAATGCGCGAGCACGCGGAAGAAACATGCACGGAACTCGGCCTGACTCACCGCGTCAAACAACTTTGCACCGGCGACATCGGCTTTGGCGCGACGATGACGTATGACATCGAAGTTTGGGCGCCAGGGTGCGGCGAATGGCTCGAAGTTTCATCGGTCTCGAACGATACAGATTTTCAAGCGCGCCGCGCCAGCATCAAATATCGGACAGCGGACAAGAAGACGCGCTTCCTCCACACATTGAACGGATCGGGTCTGGGACTCCCTCGAACCTTGATCGCCGTCATGGAAAACTATCAGCAGGCTGACGGCTCCATCATCGTGCCTGATGCGCTCCGTCCATGGATGGGCGGCGTGGATGTAATCAGACCGTAAACGGTTCATCGTCCACTGTCCAAATCAAAATGCCCGCCTGGTTCGAATTTCTGGTTCAATGGCTTACGCTGACGTTCATGCTGCTTGGCCTTATCGGGCTGATTATTCCCGTCTTTCCTGGCTTGATCATCATCTGGCTGTCTGCGCTCATTTACATGCTGATCGAAAATGCCGCAGGTCACATGGATTGGATCGGCTGGACATTTTTCGCGGCGATCACGATCCTGATGCTCGTCGGAAGCGTGATTGACAACATTATCATCGCCCACAGAATGCGCGGCCATTCCATTCCATGGATCAACATTGGCCTGAGCTACCTGGCAGGGATTATCGCCAGCCTGTTCCTCACGCCGTTGATTGGATGGTTTGCTTCACCGCTGACTTTATTCGGTGCGGAATATCTGCGATTCAAAAATCCAAAACAGGCATTTAATTCAGCCAAAACATACATGATCGCGTGGGGCTGGTCGTTCGCGGCTGTGTTCAGCATTGGCGCGCTGATGGTTGCATTATGGATGTTCTGGGTTTGGCTGAAAATTCCGCCAAACGGTTTATAATGACGGTCAACTAAAATTACAAAATCCATTTTCCAAAGGAGAATCTTATGCCCCCCATCGTAAATGACCTGTTCGGCCTGCTCGGCTTTCTGCTGCGAGCATTGGGATTCCTGATCTTCGGTTTCGCCATCGGGCGCTTCTTTTTTGACAGTTTCAAGAATGCTGAATGGCAGTTGAAGATTGCCCTGGTTCTCGGTCTCTTCGGCCTGCTCATCGGTTTGACAGACTTTGCTTCGCCCGGTTCGGCAGGTGCGTTCGCACTCGGCGCAGGCGGCGCATATTTCATGAACACGATGCCGGCCAAATCCAGCGAAGAAACCAAATAACGATCCATAAAAAAACTCAGGCTCCAATCAGGAACCTGAGTTTTTATTTCAGGAAATAACGCGGCTTTCTCTCTGCAGAAATCAAAAGGGCTGCTGTGGTTTCATGCTACAAACTCACCTTCGAATTCAACAAAGCCGCGAGCAAACGTACGCTGTTTTCAACATCATCCATATCAACCATTTCGGACGGCGAATGAACATAGCGCGCTGGAATGCTGATGCCCCCCGCCGCAATCCCTGCCCGCGTAACTTGAATGGCGCGCGCGTCTGTGGAACCCATAATCAAAACCTCGCGCTGGTAAGGAATTTTACTTCTCTCGGCTGTCTTCGCCATCCACGATACAACCCGCGGGTCGGCCAACATGCCTTGGTCTTTGATCTTGATCGCCGGTCCGCCGCCCAGAGCGACTTCCATTTTACGCCCCATCGGCGTGTCGCCGGTGGGAGTCACATCCACCGCAATCGCCACATCAGGATCAATTCCATAAGCCGCGGGACCCGCGCCGCGCGTCCCAACTTCCTCCTGGGCTGTGAAAACAAAATACACTTCGTTCGGTGCGGCCCCTTCGACACGCTCAGAACGACTCTTGAGGCGGCGCATTGTTTCGATGAGCACCGCCACCCCCAAACGGTCATCCAGCGACTTTGCCACGACGCGTTTTCCCAAATCCAAAAACGGACGCTCGAACGCGGCGACATCGCCCAGTTTGACGGGACAATCTTTTTGGCTCGTTGCTCCAACATCAATGAACATTTTGTCCAGCGGCGGGGTTTCGCGAAAGTTCGACAAAAGTTCATTGTTGATCACACCCGCTGCGCCATTCGTAAAACGGACGCGGCCCGATGGCGCATACCGCCCAAAGACGCCGCCTACATTACTGAAGCGAACGAATCCATTTTCGTCCACATGCGTTACCATCAAACCAATCTCATCCATGTGCGCAGCAACCATGACGCGCTTCGCACCTTTAGCCCCAGCCGAAGGATTTTTGTGCGCGATCAAATTGCCCAGCGCGTCCACGCGGATTTCATCTGCGAATCCTTTGATCTCTTTGCGAATCACATCGCGGATCGCATCTTCAAATCCTGATGGGCTGAACACGTTTGTCAGCTTTTCAATAAGTGCTTTCATAACGCTTCCTTGTTTTGAGATTACAGCGGCACAGTCTCACCCGCCAAATAAACATTTGCGCTCTTGCGCGTCATCACATGGACTTTGCTCTTACCCATTGCTTTCCACTCGCCGCCCAGTTTGCCAACCAGCGCGGTGTCTTCATCCACGCCAATCATCACCTGTCCATCCTTCATCCGCTGGCGCAACAAATTCAACATCGGTTTGAATGGACCAGAACGGTCAAAGTGCGGCATGATGTAATCCGCTGGCACAACCCCGAAGCCGTCAATTGCACCCATACCCAACTGCCTGAAATTTGGCAAACGTTTTCCAAGGATCATCGCGCCCGCGGAGCATCCGGCGTAGACTGCGCCGCGCGACCAGGCTTTTTGCGCGGCGGCCCAGGCGCGGCTTCCGTTCATCGTTTCGTAAAGATAGACCGGATTGCCGCCGGAGAAATAAATCAAATCCGCGGACTCAAGAATCGCTTCATACTGCGGATCATCTGCAGAAGCGCGGTCAATGATATTCAATGCGTGGACTTCTGCGCCTAGGGCGCGAAAATGTTCCACGCCCATTCGTGACCAGCGTCCCACGCTTTCATCTCCCTCCTGACCCGCGGCTGTAGGCAAACAAACGACGCGCGGCGTGCGTCCGTCGGCTTTGACCGAGTCGAGCAGGTAGCGGTCTACATCATCCATCACGGGCAGATATTCGCCGGCACCAACTAAAGCAATCAAACCATTCATAGCTACCTCGAAAATTTTTCACGTGAGTGCAAATTACTATCGTTTCAAAATCTCAGGCGTCATGCCTTTCAATGCGGTGTGCAACAACACCAGGGTATTCTTCCAATCATCCATGCGAGAGAGGCTCATGGCAGTGTGTGTATAACGATGCGGCACGGAAACAGACACAACCGGCACACCACTCACCGCGCGTTGGATGGCTCCCGCGTCCGTGCCGCCGCCGCCCGGCTGGCGAATTTGATATGGAATCTTTTCCTTCTCCGCGGTCTCCTGCAAAAATCGGACAAGCCGCGGATCATCAATCGTGGATGAATTTGCAACATAGATCGCCGGGCCGAGTCCAAGTTTTGTATTGTAAAACGTGTTCTCGCCTTCGGTTTGCATTGGAAAATCATTGGCGGGCGTGGCGTCAACGGCAATTGCCAAATCCGGATGGAAGTAATGCGCCGCGACTTTTGCGCCGCGCAGTCCAACTTCCTCCTGCGCCGTAAACGCAGCCAGCAGGTCAATATTTGACGGCGCGGATTTGACCAATTCAATCAGCGTCGCGACGCCGATGCGGTTGTCAATGGACTTGGACATAAGCGATGGTCCCGCACGGCGAAAGTTCGGCGCGAACGTTCCGCGGTCGCCAATTTTTGCCTTGCCGCCCAATCCAAGATCAATACGCAATGAATCCACGGAAATTGCGTGTTGACGTTCATCGCCCCCCATTAAATGAATTGGCTTCGCGCCGATCACACCGGGCATGTGTTCCCTGCCAACAACAACTTGTTTTCCGACCAGATTGCGCGGATCAATGCCGCCGATGGTTGCGAACTCGAACAAGCCATCGCCATCATCCGCCACCAGCATGAAGCCGACTTCATCCATGTGAGCGGCAAGCATTACGCGCAGGCGTTTGGCCGCAGCACTTCGACTACGCTCAGTGCCGCATCGAGTCACAAGCAAGTTGCCGAGCGCATCCACTTTCGTTTCATCGGCATAATCCTTGATTTCATTCAAAACAATCTTGCGGACTTCGTTCTCGTCACCGGAAACAGAAACGGCGCGGCAGAGTTTTTCGAGCAATTTCAATGGAGGGTTGGCAATGGCTGGCATGATTATTTCAAAGATGCAAAACGCAAGTTTTATTTTCTGCGTTTTTACTCTTGTGCTTCCTCTTCCCAAACAATTGTTGAAATGAAATCCAATTGCAGACCACTGATGAACTCTGAAAGCAGGCGGCCCACGCGCTGAACATCTTTGATTGAAATGACTTCAACAGGCGTGTGCATGTAACGCATCGGAATTTCCAACAGCATGGTTGGAATGCCTTCGCGCGCCGCCTGGATCGAATACGCGTCCGTGCCGGAATGCAGCGGAACAAGTTCCATCGCAACCGGGATCTCAAGTCTATCCGCCAGCTCTTTGAATTTCTTATAAAGAAACGGATGCAGGTTGGCTCCCCATCCAAGCGTCGGACCTTCGCCAAGCGGGAATGTTTCCCAGCCATTTGCACCGGGACCTTTGCCAAACGTCACATCAACGACGACGGCCAGATCAGGATGCAAATCAAATGCGGACGTGGCTGAGCCGCCCAACGTCACTTCTTCCTGCGACGTGGCAACAGCCCACACATCCCAAACATGGGACTTGCCCTGAAGCTCCTGCAGGCAAACCGTCAGCGCCGCGACGGATGCGCGGTTATCGAGCGAGTGTCCGCTGAGGGTTTCGCCCGCAAGATCAACCGGTTGTGTGTCGAACGAAACGAGATCACCCACCCGGACGAGACTCGTCACCTTTGACGGGAGCAAACCCACGTCCGCGAGAAGATGCGGAAGACCAATCGCGCCGTCGCGTTGATCTTCGGGCAAAGTCTTCATCGGAGGCATTACCACCACGCCGGGCAAATCCTGTCTGCCGTGGACAATGACCGGCGTCCCCGGCAAAATGCGAGGATCAATGCCGCCAATTGCCTCCAAGTGAATGAAACCATCAATCACTTGCGTAACGATCAGGCCAATCGCATCCATGTGCGTTGCAATCATGATGGATGGGTGCGCTGAAGGACGCAGTGCAAGCGGGCTTTTCGCCCGGCCTTTCTTGAGCCCATGCAAAGAACCGAGGCGGCTGACAGAAACCTCATCCACCAGCGGCTTCCAGGTCTCTTCGATGAGACGCGCAACTGGACTTTCGTAAGCGGAAAGTCCAGAGACAGAAACCAATGATTTTAGAAAAGGGACAATATCGGTCATGGAGCATTCGTTGGAGACGGGAATGGCGTAAAGGATGGCGTCAACGATGGTGAAGGAGTTGATGTCGGAGTCGGCGACGGCGTAAAGGATGGCGTGAGAGTCGGGCTCGGTGTATCCGTAAAAGTCGGGGAGGGCGTGAATGTTGGTGAAGGGGTAAATGTGTACGTTGGCGGACGGAATGGCGTAAGCGACATCGTGGGTGTTGAAGTCTTCGTGCCAGTTGGCGTGATGGTTGGCGTATCGGTAACTGTGCTGGTGAAAAACGATGGGGTTGGGCTAAGCGTCGGCGTGGAAGATCCGGCTGGCGTGGCCGTGACCGTCACGGTCGGCGTGGCAGTCGTCGGCGGAGGCGCAAACATAAGAGCAATGCCCCCGAGACAATAACAAGGAATCGTGGCGAGGATGATTGCGATCAGGATTAGGTGTCGGCGTGCGCGTGGATCGTCAGGGTCTCGCATCGGCATGATGATAACATACAAGAGGAAGAAGTGATAAGTGAGGAGGGAGTTAGAAGTAAAAAGCGCAAACGGCAGCGTGCATTCTCTTCTTTCTTCTTTCTATCTTGCGAAGGTATAATTTTGACAATGATCCCAATTCATCTTCGCATTGCGGGTTTTCTTTCGTATCGCGATCCTGTTGAAATAGATTTTACAACGTTCGATTTAGCCTGCGTTTCCGGACACAACGGTGCGGGCAAATCGTCTCTGTTGGACGCGATCACATGGGTGTTGTTTGGTCAGGCGCGTAAACGCGATGATTCACTGGTCAATTCGCAATCGAAGACAGCGGAAGTGGCATTGACCTTCGAATATGAGAAGAATGTTTATCGCATTTTGCGGACTCTGCCGCGCGGAAAAACAACGACGCTGGAATTTCAAATTTTGGACGACAAACAGGATGCAGAAAGCGGTAGGCAGACAACTGCTTTCCGCCTCCTGCCTTCTGCGAACTGGAAACCGCTCACCGAACGGACGCTGCGCGAAACGCAGGCACGCATCGAACAGACTTTGCGGCTTGAGTATGAAACCTTTGTCAACGCGGCATTCTTTTTGCAGGGACAGGCTGATCAATTCACGCAGCAAACCGCCAGCAAACGCAAGGATGTTTTAAGTAACATCCTTGGTCTTGAAATGTGGGAAATTTACAAACAGCGTACAGCAGATAAACGTAAAGCGCTCGAAGATGAAGTCGGTTCGATTGATGGACGCATCGCGGAGATCAACGCGGAGCTGGATGAAGAAGAGCCTCGCAGGCGCAGGCTCAAAGAATTGGAAGATGAGCTAAAGCGGCAAAGCGCAATGCGTAAAGCGCAGGAAGCCGCTTTGGAAAATCTTCGCAAGATCGCCGCCTCGCTCAATCAACAACTGGCCGCAGAAAAAGCAAAACTGGAAGAGGAAAGACGCGGGCTGAAAGAACAGGGGAAAGCAGCCAGCGATCAGTTGTCAGTGATCAGTGATTTGAGCGGTCAAATTGAAACAGCAAAGAAATCACTGGCAGAAGTCGAAAAGAAAATTACACAACGAAGCGAGTTTGAAGAAAATCGAAGCGCAGCGCGCGAGCAATTCGGTCAATTGAAAGCCGAGAATGAGTTACTCAAAGCGCAGATGGATGAACTCAAGGAGCGCATTGACCGGCTCGAGTCGGCGGAAGGCGCAACCTGCCCGTTGTGCGGACAGCCATTGAGTGAAAAACACCGCCAGTCCACATTGAAGCAATTGCAGGCGGAAGGAAAAGAAAAAGGCGACCGTTTCCGCATCAACAAATCGAGCATGGATGATCTCGCGAAGCGAATTGCAGATTATGAATCCCAAATTACGAAAATCGAAAACGCTGAGAGAGAACGTCTGACATATTCCAATTCCGTCACGCAATTGACCGAGCGAATCGAAACAATCAAGAATTCGATCAAGAATTGGGAAACTGCTGGTGCGAAACGATTGAAAGAAGTTGAGGCGATTCTGGCAAGCGAAAAATACGCGGTTGAAACACAAAAGCCAACCATCAGCCTCGGCGAAGCGGAACGCGCGTTGCTCGATTTGCAGGAACAGGAAAATCGCCTCAATCAGGAAGTCGGTGCGGCGCGGCAAAAGGTGTCCGTGTTGGATGAACTGCGAAAACGCAAAGCTGATTATTCATCCGAGCGCGAGACGCTGGCCTTGCAAATCGGACGGCACAAGACTCTCGAACGCGCCTTCGGCAAGGACGGCGTCCCAGCTTTGTTGATTGAGCAGGCATTGCCGCAAATCGAAACCAAAGCCAATGAACTGCTCGACCGCTTGAGCGACGGGCAAATGTCAATTCGATTCGTGACACAGGCCGAGTACAGGGACAAGAAGCGCGAGGATAGGAAGGAAACACTCGACATCCAGATCAGCGACGCGACGGGCGTGCGGGATTATGAAATGTATTCGGGCGGCGAGGCGTTCCGCGTGAACTTCGCGATTCGATTGGCGCTTTCCGAAGTGCTGGCACAGCGCAAAGGAGCGCGCCTGCAAACGCTGGTGATTGATGAAGGTTTCGGCTCGCAGGATGCTGAGGGAAGACAAAGATTGATCGAGGCAATCAATTTGGTGAAGCATGACTTCGCAAAAATTTTAGTTATCACGCACCTCGACGAATTGAAGGATGCATTCCCAACGCGAATTGAAGTCGAGAAGACGGAACACGGTTCAACCGTTCACGTTATCTAATTCATGTTTTATCTTATTATCTCCACCGTCGCTTTTATCGTCGGTCTGATTGTCATTTACTGGCTTCATAATCAATATCATCTTGATATTATTGTTGAGCCTGCCGCACCGCTGGTGAATGGACCGCTGATTTCTGTTTGCATCCCCGCACGAAATGAAGAATTGAATATTCGAGCTTGCGTGGAAGCGGTTCTGAATCAAACTTATCGAAATTTTGAAATCATTGTGTTGGATGACCGTTCAACAGATGCAACGCCAGAGATTCTTCGCGAGCTTGCTGCTCACAGCGACAAACTGAAAGTCATCAGCGGCTCGGACCTCCCCTCTGGCTGGGCAGGCAAACCCCATGCTTTGTATCAAGCCGCGAACGCGTGCGGCGAACGAAGTGAGTGGCTGTGTTTTATTGATGCCGACACTTTCCTCGCGCCCGGAGCACTGGCATCGTGTTATGCCAAAGCCGTTGAGACCGGTGCAGATTTATTCACAATTATGACATTTCAAATCACAGGCTCATTTTGGGAACGAGCCGTATTGCCGCTCGTGATGACCGCTCTATCGGTTGGATTCTCGCCGCGCAAGGTCAACGATCCAAGAAGAAAAGATGCCATCGCGAACGGTCAGTTTATTATGATCAAGCGAAATGTCTACGATGCCATCGGCGGGCACGAACGCGTGAAAGATCAAATTGTGGAAGACAAAGCCATTTCGGAATTGGTCAAATGGAATGGCTATCGTTTAATCGTCGCAGATGGCAGAGAAGTAGCTCGCACGCGCATGTACACATCCTTTGCAACCTTGTGGGAAGGCTGGACAAAAAATATCTATCTCGGTTTGCGTGACCAGCGCGGGTTGATGATACTCGGCGCGTTTGGCGCTCTCGTCTCCGTGATTGCCGCGTTGTTCATGCCCATCTGGCCATTGCTTGGATTATTCTGGTTTTTTCATAATGGCGGATGGATGGCGCTTGCAGTCATTGTTGAGGCATTGATTGTCTGGACGGTATTGATTTTTATGCGCGCGATGGTCGCATACAAGATGAACATTCCGCGCTGGTACGCGTTGACAACGCCGCTCGGCGCGGCCGTCTTTGCGGCAATGATGTTCACATCAACATGGAAAGTGTTATCAGGTCAAGGCGTGACGTGGCGAGGAAGAAAATATAAGCCAATTAGGTAATTGGCGAGGCGCTCAGCCTTGTTGACTGTGTCTTGCTACAGCCTCGCTAAACTCTTCGGAAGTTGGGGGATAGATATCATACCAGTCAATCATATAGACTCGCTCACGCTCAGCTTCGACTTGAGAAAGATCAATTGGAATGTTCGCACCCGGTCTTCCTCGCTTTTTGCCAACAACGATTGAAGTCAGAGGTGGCAATCCCTCGTCAATGCAATAAAAAGCAATGTGTCCAAGGATTTTGTTGAGGACCCCCTGTGCATTTCGTTGATACATTAGTTGCGACAAGAGTTCGTAAGTTAACGTTTGACGATTCATTGCGGCATTTGTGAGGATTAGCCATGCTTGCACGGCACGATCCGGTTGTTTTGATGATGGATTGAATTTACGCATTTCACTGCTCCCTTTTGTCGATGATGAAAAACAAGTTATTCAAGTTTTAACTACTGTGGTTCTTCTTCTCCTAGAATCATTTTATCCACGCCGCGGTCAATCTCCCACGGATAAATGATGAAGGCGTCCGTGACTGCCGCATAATAATCAGGGCGGACCGTGCCAAACAAACTGCGATACGGATTGAAATGTAATACGCACGTTTCAGGAAATCCGCCCGCGGCAGAGACGCGATTCTTCACAGAAGTGATCGTGCGGCCCGATCCCCAAACATCGTCCACAATCAACGTTGGACGACTACGCAGTTTATCCTCGGCAGGAAATTGAATGAACTCCGGCCACGCCATCAGGGAAGATTTTTCGTTGGCGGTCTGCGCGGGAAAATCCACAGCCGCCGTGAGAATATGCGTGATGTTCATCGCGTCCGCCAGCATTCCGCCAGGGACGATGCCGCCGCGCGTGATCATCACCATCGCGGTGAACTCGCGGCGAAATTGCGGGATGAGGTGGTCAATCAGACGATCCACCTCTTCCCAGGTTATGATCTCACGACGTCGTTCCGGCTTCATTTACCACCAAATTCATTTTATTCACTCTGAGGGAGCCGATGGTCGAGTACACTGAGCATAGCGAAGTGGTATCGAGACCAGGCGACCGAAGAGTCTCTTTGTTTGCGAGCTTGAGACTCTTCGCTCTGCTCAGAGTGACATTGTTGTCATTGTCCCAATACCGCCGCCAATGGAGCCGGCGCTGCCACCTGGATCGCGCGCCCTTGAGCCTGCGCTTTTTCAACATCGCGCGCCCACAGGAACAGACAGGTATTGTAAGCGGTCATGGTATAGGAACTGATGACGCTGGCAACCATCACGAAGATAAAGAAAATCAGCGCGCCGAGGCCGATGCCGATCACGAGTCCGGCCACGCTCGAATTGCTCACAGAAACGATTCCAAATCCGAGGCCGAAGCCGATCACGAGTCCGATCGCGCCGAGGACAAAACTGATCGCGCCCGTAATCCACTTCACGCCAACGGTGCTGACGCCGATCAGCAGCAAATTATTCTTTGCAATGTATGTGGCGCGCTTGACACCATCCACAAGATTGACATCTTCGATCATCATGGCGGGCAGGATCAGAAAAGAAGCTTCCGTCCAGACCGTTTCGAGAATGCTGCCCACTGCGTTGCCGATCATTCCCGCCGCGACATTGCGCGAACGATTGCTGCGATTGCGCAGCGCGCTGGTGAACAAACTGACAACCGTCGAAGCCGCGGCCAGGCTGAGAATGTGCCAGAACTCGCGCTGGACTTTTTCCCAGGCTTTGTCCATGCGGCCATCGCCCTCTGCGAGATAACCGTAAATCAGATAAACGGTCATGCCGGAGAATAAGTAACTTACCACGTAATGGACAAAAATCAGGATCGCTCCCAAGATGACCATGACGGCTTGACCGATAAAGCTGCTATCGCCGAGGATGAACGCGGCCCCGATCAATGGAACAATCCCGATAATTGAAACAATGAAGCCGACGATCATGGCATAGATGGACGGTTTGATCAAATCGTTGTCCTTGAATGCCATTTGCCAGGCTTGCTGCAAAAACGACCAGCCACGCGCCAGACTCTGCATAAAGTTCTCCTTCTCTAAAATCGAACTGATTATAGCAAACTTACCGGTTCAACTTCAATCCGCCAACCGGGGAAAGATTCGCCTGCTAAAAGCGGCTCAAGATCACCGCCGCGCAAAACGATCTGCCAGCGATATTCATCATTTTGCTTTGAAAAAAAACAGGGCGCCGGACCAATCATAGTAATCAGCGATCGGTGTTCAGCGTCCAGTTGACGCTGGAGTTTCGCCGCGAGTTTGCGCGCTTCTGACTCGGCCACCGCCGCATCGCGATGGCGGAATTCGAATCGGACCAAACGCGCAGAAGGCGGATAACCCAGCCGTTTTCGCTGCTCAAGTTCGTATTGATAAAAACCATTGACATCATGCTTCGCCGCGGCTTGAATTGCATAATGCTCCGGCGCAAACGTCTGCAGAATCACGCGCCCGCCGCGTGATGAGCGGCCGGCGCGGCCCGCCACTTGAGTCAAAACCTGGAAGACGCGTTCCGCCGCAAACGGATCGGGCAGGAAGAGTCCGACATCCGCGAGCACAATGCCCACCAACGTGACGCGCGGCAAGTCGAGTCCCTTCGCCAGCATTTGAGTCCCGATCAAAACATCGGCGCGGCCCGCCGCAAAATGAGTCAAGATAATTTCGTGCGATTCCTTTTGGCGCGTCGTCTCCCAATCCCAACGCAATGTGCGCGCCTTCGGAAACAAAGCCTGCACTTCGCTCTCAACTTTTTCGCTCCCCAATCCGTAAGCGCGGATGTTCGCGCCGCCGCATTCAGGGCAGCGTTTCGGCATCAGTCGTTCGTAACCACAACGATGGCAAAGCAACTTGTCGCCCGCGGTTGTGTGATACGTCAGCGGCGTGTCGCAGCGCGGGCACTTGACCACATAACCGCAATCGCGGCAAAAAACATACGTCGAAGTGCCGCGTCGATTCAAAAACAGAATCACCTGCTCACCGCGCTTCAACGTCGAAGCGAGCGCGTCATTTAATTCGCGGCTGAAGATTCCGCGATTGCCTGATTTCAGTTCATCACGCATGTCAACGATGTGGACCGGGGGCAGATCCAACCCTTTGGTGGAATCCGTTTCCGGGTCCGATGAGATGCGTTGAGTCAATTCCAGGCGGACGCTTTCCCCGACCTCGGCTTGATTCCGCTGAATCAGGCTTGGCGTTGCCGATCCCATGATGCACACGCCCCCGCAAATCCGCGCGTACGTTTGAGCCGCGGACATCGCGTTATAAAACGGCGGCTCGGACTGATAATACGAACCGTCGTGGCATTCGTCCACGACGATCAAGCCGACGTTTGGCAATGGCGCAAACAACGCACTGCGCGGCCCGATGATGATCTTGAGCAAGCCCGCGCGGGCGCGCCGCCATGTGTCATAACGCTCGCCCTCCGAAAGTTTCGAGTGGACGATGCCAATCTGGCCGGGAAAGCGCGACAGAAATCGCCGGACAATTTGCGGCGTAAGCGAAATTTCGGGAACAAGAATGATGGCCTGCCTGTTTCGTTTGATTGTTTCTTGTGCGGCTCGAATATAGAGTTCGGTCTTGCCGGAACCGGTCACGCCTTGCAGAAGAAAAGGCTTGACGGCTTTGCCTTCTGCACATTGACGAAAACCTGATTCGATTTTCTGCCATGCGCGCTGTTGTTCTTCTGTTAGAACTAGCTCTCGATTTTCTATTCTCTGATCATCAATCTTTGCCAATGGATCACGCCAGATTTCTGTTTCGCGCAGCAGAATCAATTCGCGTTCGGCAAGCTCCTGCAAGTCGGCAAGATTGCATCCGCTTTCGGCATAGACCCATGAAACGTTGATCGCGTCCGGTTGTTTAATGAGAAAGCGTAATGCTTTCTGTCTGCGCGTGCGCGTGGACTCGGTGCTTCCCAAATCATTCATCGCGGCTTCGGCAATATCGGGTGAAACAGAAAGTTGCGCGGTGCGGACAAATTTTGGCCGCACACTGGCTGGCGGCAAAATCGACCGCGAGGTCAACACGCCGCGTCTCACAAGATATTGCGCGGACTTGCGCCAATCCACTTTGTTGAAGTGACGGTCAATCTGGCGGCCGCGCAACGTGCCTTTATCTTTCAATAATCTCAATAAACGGGAAGCAACACTCGGCAATTCGATATTCGATAATTCGAAATTCGAATCGCGAATCTCGAATATCGTATCTGCTTGTTGTGCGATGCCGGTTGGCAAAAAGAGTTCGATGATGGATGCCAGCGGCGAAAGCGTTGACTTTGCCAGCGATTTAGCTAAAGCGATTTGCGCCTGCGCCAAAACCGGATCGGGATCAACAAGCTCAATGATTTCCTTTACCTGAGGAACGGACGGCTGATCAACAAATCGCAAAACCACGCCCTGGACGGTCTGTTTTCCGAACGGCGCGATGACCAAATGTCCAGCGCCGACGCGGCCTGCGAGATGATCAGGAACCGAATAATCAAAAACGCCCGCGACAGACGGGACGTTTATTGCGAGTTGAACGAATGAAGACATAAATTATTTCGACTTCAAAATCGCCGCCGCGCCATAACCGACAACGCCGCTGTAATCGCCGGTCACATCGCCGGAGGTGGCGTGATGCAATATTCTGACTTTGTCCGCGCCGAGTTCGCGGGCAGCCCACAACACCGCGGTCAATGCGCCGAGGCCGCAGGCAAAGCCAACTCCCTGCTGTTCGGCTTCGAACGCGCCTGCCGGGTTGAACGCTTCTACCTGTGCAAGCATGGTCTTATCAAAAATCAAAGCCGTCTTTTGATCGTAATAATGGGATAAATCCGTGCTGGCGACAAGCAGAACATTTTTGCCTTTTAGAATTTTCGCAAGCGATTTGCCCAACGCTTCTGATGCGCGTGGACTTTGCGCGCGCACCATGATCGGCAACAATTTCCATTCAGAAACAAGCGCGCGCTGGAGAAAAGGCAATTCGATTTCAAGCGAATGTTCAGGATCGTTGGCTATGCGCGTCAATTTGATTCCGGTTTCGGACTCAAGCTCCGCATCCAGCGCGTTAACGGACTCGCCATCAATCGCGACATCGCCCAAAGGCGTGGAATATGCCTCGTGGGCGGAGGTTAGAAAAGATGCGCTGTGGTAGTTGTGATAAGGCGATAGAACGGCGACCAGTTCCGGGTCACGGCCGCGAAGCGCCGCGAACGCATAACCTGCCACCGGCCCGGAATAACGATGTCCCGCGTGAGGCGCAACGACTCCAATTACATCTCCTTTCAATTCGGGAAGTTGAGCGCGGTCAAGATATTCATCCACACTGCGCGCAAGCAACTGCGGGTTGCCCTCATACCAAAGCCCGGCGATGGGAGACGGTCGAACATTGACAGCCATAGAATCATTTTAGCACAATAGTAAACGTGTGGACTGTCGAAGTGGCGGGACAACCCATGCTGTTTATCAATCACATAACATTCAGCTAAGACTATTTTCAAAACACTCTCCCACATAAATCATGCGGATAAACTCCCAATTAATTGACTCACACATTGACCTGTGGTATTATCCCGCAACAATTCAACAGCCCTAATCGGCACTCTTATCCAGAGAGGCGGAGGGATCGGCCCTATGATGCCTCGACAACCGGTCGGCGTATGCCGAACACGGTGCCAATTCCGACAGATGGATATTCTGGGAGATGAGAGGGCAGCCGTTGCCCCATGCGCAATTGCCCTTTCGTGACCGAAGGGCAATTTCATTTTTAGAAAGGAAACAATATTATGAGCAATACTTTCATGACATCACCCAAGCTGATGTTCACGTCCGAATCTGTAACAGAAGGTCACCCGGATAAAATCTGCGATCAGATCTCGGATGCCGTGCTGGATGCCTGTCTCGAACAGGATCCGATGTCACGCGTAGCATGCGAGACTGCCACCAAGACCGGCTTCGTTGTCCTGCTGGGCGAGATCACAACACATGCTTATGTCAATTTCGATGAACTGGTCCGCCGCGTGATTAAGGAAATTGGCTATGACAGCAGTGAAAAAGGTTTTGACGGTAATACCTGTGGCGTGCTCTCGGCCATTGCCAGCCAAAGCCCCGATATTGCGCTGGGTGTTGACCATGCCCTGGAAGACAAGAGCGGCGAAATGAGCGAGGCTGACATCGAACATGTTGGCGCGGGCGATCAAGGCATGATGTTCGGTTTTGCCTGCAACGAGACTCCGACATTGATGCCGATGCCAATTTATATGGCGCATAAATTGTCCCGCCGGCTCTCTGAAATGCGAAAGGATGGCACGATGCCGTGGCTGCGACCGGATGGCAAGAGTCAAGTCACCGTTGAGTATTCGCATGGAAAGCCGAAGCGAATTGATACCGTTTTGATTTCGACTCAACATGCGCCAGACATTTCGCACGCCGAGATTACCGAGCAGGTGATGGAACACGTTATCAACCCGTCCCTTCCAAAGGACATGGTGGATAAGGATTTAAAAGTATTTGTCAATCCAACTGGACGTTTTGTAATCGGCGGGCCTATGGGTGACGCGGGCGTGACTGGCCGCAAAATCATCGTTGATTCATACGGCGGCATGGGACGTCACGGCGGCGGCGCGTTCAGCGGCAAAGACCCAACGAAAGTGGATCGCTCTGCCGCGTATGCTGCGCGTTATGCCGCGAAAAATGTCGTCGCCGCGGGGCTGGCGGACCGCGTCGAGATTCAGGTGGCGTATGCCATTGGCGTGGCGCACCCGCTCTCGGTCAATGTCGAAACGTTCGGAACCGGAAAGATTGCGGATGAAAAAATCGCGGCGCTCATCACCGAATATTTTGATCTGCGTCCCGGTGCGATCATCCGTGACCTGGGTCTGCGAAAACCTATTTATCGCAAGACCGCTGTGTACGGTCACTTCGGACGGGACGATGTCGAATTCCCCTGGGAAAAGACTGACAAGGCCGCCATGCTGAAAAAGGCCGCGGGGATTCAATAGATTGAATTTCACGAACACAATTCGAAATTGGAGCCGAGGCATCTCGGCTCCAATTTCGTTTTACAACAACGTGTTTTGCCTTAAATCATTTTGTGGCCGCAACAAAAGACGAAAACCCGCTAAAAACGTAGCTGAGCTACATGTGCAGGTAATTCATCAACTCATAGACCAGCATCGCGGGCCAGACGATGGCCTTGAAGAATCCCAGCACGCCCAGCCAAAATGTAGCGGCGTGGCCGATGTAATAGACCAATGCGCCGATCAATCCCAATCCATAGACAGCCTCCGACGCGCCGCGATAAATCACCTTCCGCCCGCGTTGCTCTTGCCCGGTTGATTTTGTATCTGTGGTCATAGCATTCTCCTCTCGCATGTTTCAAACTGCTATGAACATCTACGTTGTTCGGAGACTTGACGTCGCGCAAGAAAAAGCGATCATGAAAACCTGCGACATCGCATGAAACCGTAAGCACAATTCGCCAGTCAAGGAAGTCCGTTTATTAACGCGAAAGACATTTTCCATCTTTAATTCATCCTTCATCCTTTTCCGTTATAATCCCCCTAGACCAATCCAATTCAGGAGAGAGACTCATGCCCAAAGCCAAGGGCTCTATTGCGTTACCCCTCGAAAAAGAAGAAATCATCAAAGATTACCGTCTCGCCTACCAGTCGCGGCAGGCGAGTCTGATTGGTCGGCGCGAAGTGTTGAGCGGCAAAGCCAAATTCGGCATCTTTGGCGACGGCAAGGAACTTGCCAACATCGCCATCGCGCGCGCTTTCCGCAAAGGCGACTGGCGTTCTGGATATTATCGAGACCAAACCTGGATGTTCATGTTGGGAGTGATGAGCATCCAGGAATTTTTTGCCCAGCTTTACGCGCACGCCGACCTCGAAGCCGAGTCGAACACAGCTGGGCGCGGCATGGACGCGCACTTCGCTTCGCACTATATCAAACCCAACGGCGCGTGGAAAAATCAAACCGAGATGTACAACACATCCGCGGACGTTTCACCGACAGGGACACAAATGCCGCGCACCGTTGGGCTGGCTTACGCATCGGTCGTCTATCGCAAACTTGATGAACTAAAACAATTCAAGGACTTTTCACACAACGGCGATGAAGTTGCATTTGCAAGCATCGGCAACGCATCCACCGCCGAGGGCATGTTCTGGGAATCGGTCAATGCCATCGGCGTTCTGCAGGCGCCCGCGGTCATTACGGTTTATGACGATGGTTATGGCATTTCCGTCCCGAATCAATTTCAAATGGTCAAGGAAAATATTTACGCCATTCTCAAAGGCTTCGAGCGCGAGCCTTGCATGGAGGAGGATTGCGAGCGCGGCTATGATCTTTATCAGGTACGCGGCTGGGATTATCCCGCACTGATTGAAACGTACCAGAACGCAGCCGAGATCACGCGCAAATATCACATCCCGCAGTTAGTGCATGTCATTGATGTGACTCAGCCGCAGGGGCATTCCACATCGGGCAGTCACGAGCGATACAAGACTCCGGAGCGGCTCAAGTTCGAGGAAGAATTCGATTGCGTGAAGAAAATGCGCCAATGGATGATCGAAAACCGCGTCGCATCGGACCCTGAGCTGGCCGCCGTTGAAAAAGAAGACCACGAAACTGTTGAAGGAATCCGCAAAACCGCATGGGACGCGTATCTCAATCCGATTCTCGGTGAGCGCACCCAAGTCATGGACATGCTCGACGAGATCGCGGGATCCTCGAATCACGCGTCAGAGTTATACAACATCAAAGAACGGCTGGCCGCCCTCCCCGCGCCATTGAGGCGTGATGTCCACTCCGCCGCGCATGAAGCTTTGCGCGTCCTGCGCGACGAAGAGAATCCATCGAAGCAAGTTTTAGTCCAATGGAAAAATGATCAGGATGCGATCAATCTCGAACGTTATGGCTCACACCTTTACAGTGGCAGCGCGTTGAAGGTCGAGGAAGTCAAGCCCGTTTATTCGGCAAACTCGCCGACGATGTTCGGCTTCGAGGTTATTAACGCCGCGTTCGATTCGATTTTGGCGCGCGACCCGCGCGTGATTGCGTTCGGCGAAGATGTGGGTTTGCTCGGCGACGTGAACCAGGGCTTCAAAGGGATGCAGGAAAAATATGGCGCGCTGCGCGTGACTGACACGGGCATTCGCGAAGCCACAATTTTGGGACAGGCAATTGGCATGGCGATGCGCGGCCTGAGACCGATTTGCGAAATCCAATATCTCGATTATTTGTTGTACGCGTTGCAAATCATGTCTGACGATCTGGCGACTCTGCATTGGCGCTCTGCAGGTGGACAATCTGCGCCCGTTATTGTCCGCACGCGCGGCCATCGTCTCGAAGGCATCTGGCATTCGGGTTCGCTCATGTCGGGCATCATGAACTTAACGCGCGGCATGAATATTTTGGTTCCGCGTGATATGACGCGCGCGGCGGGTTTCTACAATACCTTATTGAAGTCCGATGAACCTGCGCTCATCGTCGAAGTCCTGAACGGTTATCGCGTCAAAGAAAAATTGCCCGATAACATCGGAGAGATGACCGTTCCGCTCGGTACGCCTGAAGTCATTCGAGAAGGAAAAGATGTCACCGTTGTGACATACGGCGCGTGCTGCCGCATCGCAATGGACGCGGCGGATAAGTTATCGAAGGTTGGCATCGAAGTTGAAATCATTGATGTGCAATCGCTAATGCCGTTTGATATTCATGGCAAGATCGTCGAGTCGCTGAAGAAAACCAACCGCGTTATCTTTTTAGATGAAGATGTGCCAGGCGGAACGTCCGCGTACATGATGCGAGAAGTTATCGAGAAACAAAATGGCTACTATCATCTCGATTCCGAGCCGCGTACTTTGTCTGGCACGGAACATCGCCCTGCATACGGCAGCGACGGCGATTACTGGTCCAAGCCGAATGCGGAGACGGTTTTCGATGCCGTGTATGAGATGATGAACGAAGTTGATCCTGCTTCATTCCCGAAAATTCTTTAACCGCAAAGAGCGCAAAGTTTATTTCTTTTCTTAGCGATCTTGGCGTGCTTCGCGGTTCAAAAGGAGAACTTATGGCAACAAAAGTTTTGGTTCCATTGCTCGGTGAAGGCGTTGAAGAAGTTACTGTCATCAAATGGTTGAAACAGGAAGGCGATTCAGTCAAAGAGTTGGAGCCGCTGCTTGAAGTCAATACCGATAAAGTTGATACCGAAATCCCCGCGCCTGCATCGGGAACAGTGTTGAAAATCGTCGCACAAGAAGGTTTGCCCGCAAAGGTGGGAACGATATTGGCATTCATCGGAAAGCCTGGCGAGTCCGTCGAAGTGTCAGGTTCTCAAGTATCGAGTGTCAAGCCAGCAAAGCAATCAACGGTCAGCGCTCAGCCTGTGACACCGTCAACGGTCAACCGTCCATCGTCCGCCGAAATCGGATTCATTTCTCCCATCGTTGCCAAGATTGCTGCGGAACAAGGCGTGAATTTATCTCAAGTACAAGGCACAGGATTGAATGGCCGCATTACAAAAAATGATGTGATGGCATTCGTCGAAAGTGGAAAATCGGCATCCATTAAACCTTCCAACCTGCAACCTGCAAACATGCAACCCGCGGCAGGCGATCAACTCATCAAACACACCGTCATCCGCAAGCAAATCGCGGAGCACATGGTTTTATCGAAGCATACATCACCGCATGTCTTAACCGTCATGGAAGCGGACATGAGCAAAGTCGTCGCGCACCGGAACGCAAACAAGGATATTTTTGCGCGCGACGGAATCAATCTCACCTACACGGCTTATTTCATGATGGCAATCGTGACGGGCTTGAAAGCTTATCCAATGACCAACTCATCATGGACGGATGAAGGCATTCTCGTTCACAAAGCTGTCAACATCGGCATGGCGACTTCGCTCGGTGAAGAAGGGCTGATCGTGCCGGTCATCAAGAATGCGGATGATCTTTCTTTGCTTGCAATGGCGCGCGCAGTCAATGATCTTGCCAGCCGCGCCCGCAGTAAGAAACTCCAGCCTGACGAAGTCAAAGGCGGGACGTTCACTCTTACCAATCACGGGGTCAGCGGATCGCTGTTCGCATTCCCGGTCATCAACCAACCGCAGACGGGCATCCTCGGCGTCGGCGCGATGCAAAAGCGCGTGGTCGTCAATAACGATGCAATCGCGATTCGCCCGATGGTTTATCTATCATTTGTCTTTGATCATCGGATTCTGGATGGTGCGTCAGCAGATTGGTTTTTAATGAAGGTCAAAGAGACATTGGAGAATTGGAGTTAAGGGTGTCATTGTGAGCCGCGAGGCGGCGTGGCAATCTTCGATAATATAGAGACTGCCACGGCGGGCGATGTCCTCCTCGCAGTGACAATAATAAATCATGACAAATTTCGATGAACGCGCCAAAGATTGGGATTCCGATCCCGCCAAAGTGGAACGCGCCCGCAGCGTGGCAGAAGCCATCCGAAAGGCTGTGCCGCTATCAGTTGCTATGACCGCACTCGAATATGGTTGCGGAACCGGCCTGTTGAGTTTCGCACTGCAGTCCGATTTGGGCCAGATCACGCTCGCAGATACATCGCAAGGCATGCTGGACGTATTGACCGAAAAGATCGCCGCGGCGGGCGTGGCCAACATGCATCCTGTTCGACTCGATTTATCCGGCGACGATCTTCCTGCCGAACATTATCACCTGACTTATTCGCTGATGGTCTTGCATCACATTCACGATGCAAGAGGCATGATTAGCAAATTCCGCGCCTTATTGAAACCTGACGGATATCTGCTGGTCGCAGATTTGGATAAGGAAGACGGCTCCTTTCATACCGATGGAACCACCGACGTGCATAAAGGCTTTGATCGCGATGAACTCCAGAATTGGGTTGAGGCCGCCGGATTCGGTGATGTCACCTTTTCGACGGCATATGAAATCAAAAAGAAAGTAAACGGCTCAGAAAAATCGTTTCCTGTTTTTCTGATGACTGCCAGAAAGAAATAATCCCCACATCAATTAGAGGTAATATGACAGAACAAAATATGGATCACGCACAAGTCATGGCTCCACCGCCATTGATTTTCCTTGGTTATTTGATCGGAACGTTGATCTTGAATTGGGTTGCCCCCTTCCGCGAACCGTGGACATTTGCATTGCGAATACTCGGCGGCGTCATGGTCATCGCAGGTTTTATGCTGGCGGGTTCAGCCATTTCTCAGATGAGAAAGGTTCACACTTCACCCGATCCGCACGAATCAGTGACCGCACTGGTGTTCAGCGGCCCGTATCGCTTCACGCGCAATCCAATCTATCTTGGATTCTTTTTGATCTATCTCGGCTTTACTTTATTGGCGGGCACGCTTTGGGGCCTGATTGCTTCGCCGTTTTTGATTTGGACGATCACATCTTCTGTCATTCATGCAGAAGAGACTTATCTCGATGGCAAGTTTGGCGAACAATACAGAGAATTTCGCTCACGCGTCAGACGATGGATTTAGGCAAAAGGCGACTTTCGTCGCCCTTTTATTTTATTGATTTTTAGAACACATGTGCAGTATAATGGAATTGACTCCAAGTCAATATCCGAGAGCCATTTGAATATGCGTTACGCCATTAGAAATAAGGAGAAAATATTATGCCAGCACAAAAGTCTGAAATCAAATTATCGGTGAACGGCAAAGATGTCAACGCGTATCTATCCCGATCCGCCAACGGCGGACCGGGAATTTTATTACTGCATGCCTGGTGGGGGCTCAAACCATTCTTCAAGCAGGCTTCTGATCAACTCGCAGAACATGGATATACGGTGCTTGCGCCCGATCTCTACCGGGGTCAAATCGCCAAAACGATTGAAGAGGCTGAAGCCATGCATAAAAAATTCGATGATGATTTCATGGGCGATATTGTTAAAGCCGCCAAAGATCATCTTGTTTCGCTTCAGCCGGGAAAGCCCATCGGCGTGATTGGATTCTCCATGGGTGGAGCCTGGGCAATTGTCACCATGACTAAAGAGCCGGACATTGCTGCAACGGTTCTATTTTATGCTGCATATCCCATGAATTTCAGCAAGATCAAAACCAAGGTTCTCGGCCATTTTTGTGAAGTGGACGAATGGGAACCAATCGAAGGCGTGCGCGAGATGGAAGCCAACATGAAAGCCGCGGGCATGGACGTGACGATTCATACCTACCCGGGAGTTCATCACTGGTTCATGGAATCAGATCGCCCGGAATATGATCCCGCGTCTGCGAAGCTGGCTTGGGATCGAACGTTTGATTTTTTGAAGAAGAACCTCCCATAGCGTAGTAAAATCGAAACAAACAATAAACGACATGTCGTTGCGAGTCTTCGAGAAGCAAGCTCCTGTTTGAATGAAAGAGGAGATTGCCGCGTCGCTTCGCTCCTCGCAACGACATACGGAGGAGTTATTCATGTCAGAAAACTTTGATGTCGTTGTCATCGGCGCGGGGCCTGCGGGATATGTTGCCGCGATCCGTGCAGCGCAACTCAAACAGAAAGTCGCAATCGTTGACAAGCAATGGCTCGGCGGTGTGTGTCTCAACGTCGGCTGCATTCCATCCAAGTCACTGCTCAAGAATGCCGAGGTCGCTCACATTCTGCGCGAACGCGGCAAGGACTTTGGTTTTTCATTCGACAATTTAAAGTTGGATTACGGAGTAGCAGTTAAACGCTCACGACAGAACTCGGATAGATTAATCAAGGGCGTCGGCTTTTTGATGAAGAAAAACAATATCGTCGTTTACATGGGCGAAGCGCATCTGACCAAGCCGACAACGGTCTCCGTTAAAGATAAAGATGGTAAGCTGACGGAGTTATCCGCCAAAAACATCATCGTCGCGACGGGCGCGAGCGCGGCTGTCCCCAGCGCGTGGAAAGTGGACGGTGAGAAAGTCATCACGTATCTTGAAGCCATCCTTCAAGAGAAACTTCCGAAATCGGTGATCGTCATCGGGTCCGGCGCGATCGGCGTGGAATTCGCAACTGTGTGGAGTTCATACGGTGTGGATGTCACCATCGTCGAAATGCTGCCGCGCCTGGTCCCGCTTGAAGATGAAGAAGTCTCGAAAGAACTCGAAAAAGAATTCAAGAAGCGCGACATCAAATGTCTGGTCGGGAATAAGGTTGAATCAGTTGAAGCAACATCAAAAGGCGTTAAAGTTGTGGTCAGCGCGGAAGGCAAGCAAACGACCCTCGAGGCCGAGCAGGCTTTGGTCGCGATCGGGTTCCGTCCCAATTCAAAAGGGCTCGGACTTGAAGAGGTTGATGTCAAGATCAGCGAACGTGGCTTTGTTGAAGTCAATGAAAAGATGCAAACGAATGTGCCGAGCATTTATGCCATCGGCGATGTGACCGGCAAACTGATGCTGGCACATGTTGGTTCGGCAATGGGAATCGTTGCTGCGGAAAATATCGCCGGTACGGAAACGATTACGCTCGATTATGAGATGATGCCGCGCGCTACATATTGCCAGCCGCAAATCGCGTCGTTCGGTTTGACCGAGGCGCAGGCGAAGGAACGCGGCCATAACATCAAGATCGGACGATTTCCATTTCAAGCGAATGGAAAAGCTTTGGGTTTAGGTGATTACGCGGGCTGGGTCAAGATCGTGATGGATGAAAAGTATGGCGAAATTTTGGGCGCGCACATGATCGGTCCCGAAGTGACCGAGCTTCTACCCGAACTCACACTGGCGCATCTGATGGAATTGACGCCGCACGAGATTGCGCGCAATGTCCACGCGCACCCGACGCTTTCGGAAGTCTTAATGGAAGCGGCGCATGGTGCGGAAGGTACACCAATCCATATTTAGTGAATAGAGAATGGAGAACAAACCAGTCCCGCGGACTTCGCGGGACTGGTTTGTTTTGCGCTGCAATTCATTTGCCTTGAGCTGGAAGCAATAATTTCTCTGCGCGGCGATCCGATCGGACGGCCAGCGCATGGAAGAGTATGGCTAATAACAGAAATGGCAAAGCCAAAATGGCATAACCAAACCAGTCACCAGCGGTCATGGGCGGAGATGCGGGATCAGGCAAAGCGCCCATAAGGAAAATAAACAGGATGCAACCCAGCGATAAAAAGTACAGTCCGCGATGAACCCACCCATCCGCCGTATGCGGAGCATAGAACAGGAAAAGCCGCTGGAAGAAATCACGATCATCGGTGTTGACAGTTGGCCGGTTATGCGGAATATCCATGATCGAATTCACATGCACCTTGATTGCATCCAATTCCGAGGCGACTTCATTCTTGATTTCATCAATCTTCTGGCTGGCATCAGACTGCTGACGCGCCTGCATCCAAGTTGAGAGAAAAGCCACCTGGCGTCCTGCAAAATCGAGAGTCTCCTCCTTGCGTTGAACCAGGCTGCGTTTTTCCAACCAACTGACAAGTGCCTGAAGTATGGTGGGCAATAAGCCCAACAGGGCAGCCACCAGCGCCGCAATAAAAGTTTTTTGGTCCATGTTCAATTCCTCCAATAAAATGGATGACGAGATACTTACATTAACCCGTGAACTAAAAAAGGTTTCTGTTCATATGGGCGCCGCAGGTCCTGTCGTTTTGCCTACCAAAGCATAGACAAAGGAACGCAACTGCAACCTCAAGATGGGTCGCTTCCCGCTTCAAGCGAATGGCAGGATTTCGAGCGCGCACATGATCGGTCCCACGAGCCTACTCAGGCTGAATTTCGAAACCCAACCTCCAGTTCTTATCTCCATACCGCTTGTCGAAATCCACAAATTTCTGCTGGTGTTCGTCCACCTGATACATGATCATCTCACGACGCGAAGATGGCGATACCATGTCCATGGTCAGATACTCGAAGATCGCGTTGATCTCGGAAAATTCCAGGCTATGAGCGATCTCGTATGCATCGTCCAAAGTTTTGACTTTGCTGAGGCAATTCTCCTGAACGGACGCCATTGCCCGGTGGACGCTGATGCTGATCGCCCGGCTTTCCGGAGCGCTCAGTTTTTCCGCCGGCACGGATTCGTAAACGATGCGCAGTTCCCCCATGTGGCCGATTTCGTCCCGGCGCAGGTCGCTCCAAAAATCAGACATTCCGGGAACATGCGAAAATCGTTTCGCAAAAATCGCATACAAATCAGCAACGGTTTTTTCGATCCTTATGGCGCGTTCAAGAATCTCTCCAATTGTCAAATCAACATTTTGAGTAATCATTTCCGCTCCCGCACCCATTTGCAACAGCGGCGGTCCCTCGTTCCTCAGATGGTGGCTTCAACACCTGCCGCCTGAAACCGCGTATCTGGCGCACATCCAATATACAGCGTTCTGACATCACACACAAGAGACCGTCACGGGCCCTCTTAAACGCGGTTCCCAAGAGATTCGGATAGCCAGAGATTCTTGTGGAATGGCCTGTTATGGGTTTCGATAACTCGAGACAGATCTATCAAGAATATCCATGTATTGACTTTTATAATTATTCGACCATTCCGCCGTCAACAACAAAAGCGTCTTATTGTTGCGAACTTCGATAAACGAAACGCCTGAACGGCTGCCCGAACTTAAATTCCAACTGAGGCGCTCACTGCCATCCTGCTGAGGGGAATCATCGGTGAGTTGGATCGTCCCATTTGGACCGGAGCCATAAATTTGATTCAATAATCGCAGGGCAGTCTGTCCAAGCTGCGCGCCTTCCAGCGGTGCACCCTCATCGTAAACGACATTTTCGATCAGGGCATTCCCGTCCGGGGATTTGAACTGATCGAAGTAATAGTGATCTCCATTTCCGGACAAATAAATCCAGCCTTCTGGAACATCCATCTGATAATAGTTGTTCCGGTCTGTGAAAATGCGGGCCGGGTTGCTGTCCGCCGCGCCATTCGCCGGTTTGACGAACACATCAAGGATGGATTGGAACAGCCTGGGATCCGTCACGAACGTGATGACAATCATGCCTAAAAGGATCAAACCGATCACAAGGATGATCGTCCGATCGTTTGGTTTTTGCGGTTCTGCGGACATAACTTCCTTTTGAGGTCAGTCGTTGGGAAAGACTTCGCGGGTTTGCATTATAACGCCGCCCGCGAGCGCAAACAACGCCTAAAAAAAGAAACCGGCTTGCGCCGGCTTCTTCAAATCTGATTATCGCACTTAAGGAATCGTGTAACTTGAGACGACATTATTCAGGGTATCTATATATTGGTCCTTGACCTTGTCGCCCCAGTCCACAGTGAACATCAGAAAGTTGTAACTGTCACGAACTTCAATAAAGGAGACACCGGAATATCCACCGGCCTGCGAGTACCAGGTTAGGCGGTCACTGCCGTCGCTCTGTTGTTTCTCCTCGGTCACATGAATATCGCCTACTTTCCCAGTTTTGCTGTAATTCTCGTTGAGAAGCTGGAGACCAAACTTGGCTTCATCACTTCCTTGAAATGGTTGGCCATCATTATAGACAATGCCCTCTACTACCGCCCCACCATCAGACGAAGTAAAGGTATCAGCGTAGTAATAGGTAAACTTTGGATCACTGTTGAGAATAGTATGCTCGTGTTTCCAATCGGCGGGAACCTCAATTTGATAGAAATTATTTTCGTCTTTAAAAGTAACCAGGCCGCCGCTGCTGGTATTGCCGCTGTTATTGGATTGCGGAGCTTGTGTGGCGGGCGCGTTGTTATTGGATGGATTGTTGACAGGTGGTGGATTAGTGGGCGGGATCGGAATCGGCGTCGGCGTGGACGAAAGCGCACTGCAAGCCAAACCGGTCAGCATGATGAAAGCTACAAAGGCCGACAAATAAAGCATGCTCTTGTTCTTCATGTCTCATTCTCCTCTGATACGAAATTTATGCGATTATATGGAAAACGCCCTGCCAACGCAATACAAAAAGGATGCCACTTAAGGGTGATTGGTTATGTTTTTCGCAAACGCCGCTAGCCGCCCAGGATTTTTTTCGTGGCATCGAATGCCAGCGGCGGGAGTTGATCCATCGAAAACCACTCGGCGCGGTCGGCATCATCGGCGGGCGATAAGTTGCCAGATAAAACTTCGGCATGATAGACAACGATGAAGTCCGCGCCGCGATCATGTTCGCGGCCCGCGATCACATCCAGCACATGCGTCGCGCGGACACTCAGACCGGTCTCCTCCAAACATTCGCGCTCTGCGGCACGCGCCGGGTCCTCGCCCGCGTCCACAAAGCCCGCAGGCAGAGTCCACAGACCGCGATATGGCTGGTTGACGCGTCGAACCAAAAGCACGCGGCTGTCTCCTTCGATCAAAACAGCCGCGGCCACTTTCGGGTCGGCGAAATAAATCCATCCGCATTGCGGGCAGACTGGACGCTCGCGCCCAAATTTCTGCGCGTGAGTCACCGCCGTTCCGCAGCGCGGGCAATAATTTATTTGTTGTTCCATTGCCTGCGGAATTTTCTTTCGGTATTCAAACGCAGGAACCACGCGATCAGACCAAAAATCAACGCGACGATTCCCAGCGCGATTTGCCAGATGAAAGATACTGGCGCTTGATTCCGGGCTGGCGCCTCAGGCTGGACTTGAACCGGGGCCGCGTTTAACGGAGCGGGCGCGGCGGCTTTCGGCGCGAGTTCGGACGTCTGCGTTGAAAGTATGGTGGCGCGTGAATTATCGTTCGCCGCGGGCGGCGTTTCTGTTGCCGTCTGCGATTGCGCAAAAGCTTCTGCTGTCGGAGCCTCGATGGCGGGCGCTTGCGTTGCAGCCGGTGCAGACTCATTCGGCGCGCCGCCGCCAACGCCGCCTCCGCCCATGCCAAATGCTGGAGCGGGTGCGGCGGCCAAACGCGGCGCGGCGACCGGACTCAATCCATTGACAACGAATGTGATGACAAACAACAAAGTCGCCACTGCTGTGGCGAGTCGAAAGACGGGATAGGCGCGCGGCGCTGGCGGCTTGATGCCAGCCATTTGCGGAGTCAGCGTGAAGTTGCGCGGCGCGCGTCGCTGCGGAAGTTGACGGAGAATGCCGCGGGCTTCGCGCAAATCGTCCAAAACGGCGCGCAGGCTTTCATCTGTTTTGAGGCGGGATTCGAGTCGCGCAGATTCGTTCGAATCAAGTTGTCCATCGAGGTATGCGGAAAGTAGTTCAACGTCGCGAAAAGAAGCTGTCATATGCGCTCCTTTTCCAGACGGAATGCGGCGGGCAGAAGTTCCCAGAAGTCCTGTAAACACTCACGCAGACGAAGGCGCGCACGCGCCAGCCGTGATTTGATCGTGCCAAGCGGCACGCGCACCGTAGACGCAACCTCGGTGTAATCGAGACCTTGAATATCGGCCATCACAACCACGGTTCGAAATTCGAGCGGGAGGTTTTCGAGGCAATGCTGGATGGCGTGTTCGAGTTCATCCGCTTCGGCCTTTTGTTCGGGCGAAAGATTCTGGTCGGCCAGCCAACGCGGCGAATCCATTTCATCGCCATCGCTGGTGTCCGGTTCGAGCGGCGTGGTTGGACGGCGCTTCTGCCGGCGGAGTTCATCGTAACAGGCATTCGTCACCGTGCGAAGCAGCCAGGCTTTGAATGAACCGCCGCGATAGGAAGTTAAATTTTTGAATGCGGAAAGAAACGCTTCCTGCGTGGCATCCGCGGCGAGTTCGTCATCGCCGAGGATGCGGAGGGCCGTGTTGAACAACGCGTCCTGATAATGCAAGACGAGCGTGTTGAATGAGTCGAGGTCGCCGCGCTGTGCGGAGTGGATGAGAGCAGGTTCGTCCATTTCGAAGTTATTTTAACCGCAAAGAGCGCAAAGTGTTATTAATTTCCTTTGCGCTCTTCGCGAGCCTGGCGGTTTAACATCCAATAGATGGTGCGCCAGATAACCATTCCCAATGCGGATGTCACGCTCAACACAACCGCGAAGATCGGCGGAATTGGTTCATTGAGAATCAGTCCGCGGATAACAACTGCCAGCGGTCCGGCAAACAATATTGCCAACGCGGGCAGCCATAATTGTTTTGCGTTGCGAATAACTTCGTCCTGAAATAGTCCAAGCCATGGAGCAACTGCAAACCATGAGATAACAAGCGGAACGAATGCGGCGGCCATGCGCGGCAAAAAGGAAAGTCCGGCCTCGCCGTGAGTCGCAAAGCCGATGAGGGTGACGATGAGCAAGGCAAGAATATCGCCGAGGATAAGAATTGTTTTATTTTTCATGATTCAAAATTGTAGGGGCACAGCGGCGTTGTGCCCCTACGGTTAATTGGTCTCTTCTTTTCGCAACGCGGGGAATAACAACACCTCGCGGATGGAATGCTTATCGGTCAACAACATTACGAGCCGGTCTACGCCCATGCCGAAGCCTCCGCACGGCGGCATCCCATAACGCATAGCGCGCAGATAATCTTCGTCCATCGGATGTTTCTCTTCATCGTCGGCAGCGTAATCGCGTCCCATTTCGAGGAAGCGTTGTTCCTGATCGAGCGGATCGTTCAACTCGGTGAAGGCATTGCATAACTCGAAGCCCGCCGCGTAACCTTCAAAACGTTCGACGGTTAGCGGATCGCCCGGCTTGGATTTTGCCAGCGGCGAAATGTCGCGCGGATAATCATACAGGAATGTCGGCTGGATCAGAGTCGGCTCGAGGAATTCGCTCAGCAGAAAATCAATCAGCTTGCCGCGCGTGGCTTTTGGATCCGGCGTTTTATCAGGATGCTTCTTTACGATGGCTTTGAATAACACGTCCGCAGTTTTGTATTCGGCGATGTCAATGCCGGATGTATCGAGGATTCCCTGACGCATTTCGAGTCGGCGCCACGGCGGTTTGAAATCAAGCTCGTGTTCGCCATGTTTGATTTTCGTTGAACCCATTACTTTTTCCGCAGCGTATGAAACCATTTGCTCGGTCAATTCCATGACCTGCAAATAATCTGCGTATGCCCAATAAAATTCGAGCTGGGTGAATTCGGGATTATGTTTGTACGAAACGCCCTCGTTGCGAAAGTCGCGGCCAATTTCGTAAACGCGTTCAAGATTACCGACCAGCAATCGTTTGAGATACAGCTCAAATGAAATTCGCAGATACATATCCTGATCGAGTTCATTGTGGTGCGTCGTAAACGGACGCGCCGCCGCGCCGCCATACAACGGCTGAAGGATCGGCGTTTCGACTTCAAGAAAGTCTTTGCCATCCAAAAATTCGCGCAGCGCTTTGACCGTCGCAGCGCGCTGGCGGAAAGTCTCGCGCACCTGCGGATTGACAGCCAAATCCGCGTAACGCTGGCGGGCGCGCAGTTCTGAATCTTCGAGCGCGGCGTGACGAACGACAGTCCCATCTTCGAGCGTTTCATCTTTCGCAGCTGGCAGCGGACTCACAGCTTTGGCAAGCAGTTTGAAGTCCTGGACATGAAGCGTGATCTCCCCGGTCTTGGTACGGAACATCACGCCCGAAGCCTGGATGAAATCGCCGATGTCGAACATCTTGTTGAAGAAGTCAACACGATCCTGCCCTAGCTCGTTCATGCGAAAGAACAATTGGATTTTGCCCGCGCCGTCTTCGATGTGTGCGAACGAAATCTTGCCCATCGCGCGCGTGGCGCGGATGCGTCCCGCGAGAGTCGCTTTTACTTCGCGGCCATCTTTCTCGGCGGCTTCGAATTCCGCGATGGCTTGCGCGCTGGTATGCGTCCGTTCTGCGCGCGTCGGATATGGCTCCACACCCTCGGCGCGCAGCTCTTCAATTTTCTGCAAACGAATTTTTTCAAGCGATGTGTATTCTGGCATAATGACCTCAAGCCCCATCCGACCTCCGGTCACCCTCCCCAAATTCATCTTCGATGAATTTGGGGAGGAATGGATGGGCAACAAAATAAAAAAGCCCCGCGCGGCCTGTTTAGGTTGCGCGGGGCCGCGAAAGGATTATCCCTTTACTTGACCTTGATGATCTTGACTTTATACGTTCCGCTCGGCGTCTCGACCGGAACCGTCTCGCCGACTTCGTGATTCAGGATGGCTTTGCCAATCGGAGACTCGTTCGAGATTTTGCCTTCGCGCGGATTCGCTTCCGCCGCGCCGACAATCACATACGTCTCCGGATCGAAGCCTTGCTCCTGAATGGTCACCGTCGAGCCGACCGAAACCAGGCCAGCCTGATGGTCCTTCTCCTCATCAGAGATGACATGCGCCGAGGCCAGCAGCATTTCCAATTCCTGGATGCGGCCCTCGACAAAGGCCTGCTCATTCTTGGCTGCCTCATATTCTGCATTTTCAATTAGTTCCCCGCCTTCCATCGCTTCGTGCAACCGATCCGCCACTTCCTGGCGCTTCACGGTACGCAGGTAATCCAATTCTTCCTGAAGCTTCTGGAAGCCTTCCTTGGTCAGGAATTTGGTTGGCATAGTGTCTTTCCTTATGAAAGAATTTGCATCCCATACAGGATGCAAGCTTGTCCCTCTGGTGACTCCAAAGGCGTGCGTTTAATATATCATGGTTTTTAGTGTGAATCAAGACCCAGGCTCGATTGTCTACTCAAATTTCCACAAAGAAATGCCCTGTTGTTCAGACCAGTAAGTCCGCATTTTCTCACGCATTGAAGCTGGATCGTCGAACAGGGAGCTTATTTGCGACGAATATGCTTCAACCGCATCAAACCACGGACCTAAAGCGGCTTCGGCGACCGGCTGAACGGATTCTTTCATCCCAGCCGCCTTCGGACTCAGCTCCTGCGGATTCTTAAGCAAATACGGAATATCGGCATAATACACAAGCGGACGCTTCAACATCTCCGCTGCCTTCCGCACGATGACATGGTCCACATGCGAACCAATTCCCAATGGGCAAACAACCACATCGTCGGGTTTGAGCCAGGCGATCAGCGTCTGGGCAATTTGGGCCGGCAGATCCGCCTCGGCTTCGTGCGGAGGCACATAAATGTCGGTGTAAAGCGCCTCGCCATTTTTCCCGCGCCGGTAAATGCAATCCAGAAAATCAAAGTGAACAGGTTTTGCGCCAACGATGGCCGCGGCCTTTTTATCTTCCTCGCGCCGCAGACGCGTTGTTTCTTCCGCAGTTCCCGTGCCCCATACCATGTGCAGCACTTTTGCAAAATCGGTCAATTCCGATTCGTCTGGAAATCCACACATGAATGACCAGATTTCAACTGGAATGCCTGATTTGATTTGTTCGTAAATCAATCCGCCCGCAGAAAGGACGGCGTCATCGAGATGAGGGGAAAGATAAATCCATCGCATTCGCTGATTATCCCAAACTGAACTAAAATCAACAAGGCTACATCATTCAACACCGCGGAGAAAACATGACCTTTCAGCCATTATCTGGAATTCGCATTCTTGATCTTTCACGCCTGCTTCCCGGCCCATACCTGACGCAGCTCCTCGCGTATTTGGGCGCGGAAGTCATCAAAATCGAAACGCCGACCGCCGGGGACTACACACGCCTCGCCCCTCCGGAAATGGGCATGGGCAGGATGTTCGAGGCAGTTAATCGCGGCAAGAAAAGTGTTGCCATAAATTATCGCAATCCGCGTGGACGCGAAATTTTTATACAGCTCGCTGCAAATGCAGATGTAATTCTGGAAGGCTTCAAGCCCGGCTCAGTGAAGAAATGGCACATTGACTATGACTCCATCAAAGCCATCAAGCCTGAAATCATTTATTGTTCGCTTTCCGGCTATGGACAGGGTGGGCCCTATTCCCAACAAGTCGGCCATGACTTGAATTATCTGGCAATCGGCGGCGCGCTCGCATTGAACGCACGCGCGGACGAAAAGCCAATTCCGTATGGCCTGCCCGCCGCGGACTTGAGCGGCGCGATGCTTGCCGCCATTGCCATTCTCAGCGCGTTGATTGGACAAAAAGAAAATAGTCAGGGCATGTATCTTGATATGGCTTTGCTCGACGGCGTAGTCTCCTGGATGACTCCACTAGCAGGCGGCGCGTTCTTTGGCGGGTTGGGAATCAGCGCCGGAAGTCACCCCTTGTTGGGCGGACAGCCAAGTTTTGATATTTATCAAACGTCCGACGGGAAATATCTAACGCTCGCCATTGTCGAACCCACATTTTGGTCCGAGTTCTGCCGGGTAACGAATCGCAACGATTTGCTTTCGCACCAATTCGACAAAACCATCCGCAATGAGATCGAAGCAATATTCCGCCAACGGACGCGTGATGAATGGCTGAAAATTTTCGAAGGAATTGATGGCTGCGTAGAACCGGTCAATTCATTCAAAGAAATGCTGGCGCATCCGCAGGTGAAAGCGCGGGGATATGTGCGCGAGGAAAATGGAAAAGCCGTTGGATTAGATTCGCCGTTTGTCTTTGCACGGCCGGATATGAATCCTGCACCGAGATTGGGCGAACATACGCAAATAATTTTGCAGGAAGTTGGAATCAGCGAACAAGAGGTTCGGGAATTGGCGGAGAGAAAGATTATTGCTCTGGGATAGAAAATTAGAGCGGCGAAATTTCGCCGCTCCAGCAAATGCATTTACTGCGTTTGCCTGAACACAGGAGATTGCTTCGTGGCGCCAAGGCGCCTCTCGCAGTGACATATCAAAATAAAAGTCAGGCAGAAACTTCCTCCTTTAATGGCGCGGTCGGCGCAATCAAAAAAATCAAATTGTCCCAAACCACGTGACTGACAATCAATGTTCCCATCGGGAAGCCGAGGCCAGCCATCGCACTCCAAAACGCACCGGCGACCGTCGCCGCGCCAATCAATGTGAAGTTGCCGCTGGCAATGTGCGCGCCGCCATACGCGGCTGTGCTTAACACCGTCCCCCACCAGCGGCCCACGCGGCGCGTGAAATGATTCTGAACAAAGCCGCGCCAGAATAATTCTTCTGCCGGGGCGGTGATCAAGCCAAGGCGCAACATTAACTCCTCGCGTGGGCGCAGTCGCTTGAGTCCATAGATCGATTCGATTTGTGAGCCGCCTTGAGGCAGAATCCGGCGCGCAATGCGGTCACCGATCTGAAAGATTCCGTAGAGCACACCAGCCGACGTTATCCCCAATAGAATATCGCGCAGACCGATGCGCGTCTTGCGGAGTTCAGATTGAGTTGCCAGCGAGAGACCGCCCAAGGCGATTCCCGCGCCCGTCATCCGGTCCCAGAAGCGTTTGCGCGGACCGCGAAACGTCAGGCCGAAAAGCACAAAAGCCAATCCGAGACCAAGTCCCAAAAAACCAAGCGATTCAAAACGGCGTTTAGCCATGAATACCGCCCAATGCAAGTCCAATCACGAGCAGCATTCCAAAGACCGCGTGGAGCTGCGCGGTTTCGATATCGATCTTTGCAATGGCGCGCTGTTGACCATTGATGCCCATCGCCGAAGCCTGCACAGACCGAACGAGCAGCGGCAAGGAAAATAACGCCAGCAAACTGGTTACTGGCAAATCCCTGAACAAGACTGCGATTACCACAGACAGAAACGCAGCTGTGATAAAGCCGACATAAGCAAGGAAAGACCATCTGCGGCCAATCTGCGCGGCAAACGTACCAACGCCATAACGCGCATCGTCTGCAATATCGCGCCACTCGTTGCCATGCAACACGGCTGTGATCAACAAGCCAATCGGAATGCTGACAATGAACGCGTTGATATCCCATGTGCCTGTGATGACATAATACGCGCCAATCACTGTCAATGGTCCCATCAACGTGAAGACCAATGGAATGCCTGCCGCTTTGTATTTGAACTGGAACGGCGGCGCCGTATACCCGTAACAAGCGATCAAACCCAAAACGCCAAGGACAATCACTGACCAGCCGCGTACAAAGGCCATGCCAATTCCAAGCAGCGATGCAAGGCCAAAGATGAAAATGCCCAATTTGAACGCTTCGGATTCTTTGATGCGTCCTTTGAGCAAAGTCTGGCTGGCGCGCGGCGAGGTGATCGAATCGACGCCGTTGCGGACATCGTAAATTTCGTTGATGATATTCGCACCAATTTGCAAAAGAACAGTCGAAGCCAAGGAAATGATGAACAACTGGAGATTGAATTTTCCTTGAGCGAAAGCCAGCGCGCCAGCGACGGCCACCGGCGTGTACGCGCCCGTCAAACTAAATGGACGCGCGATCTCGGTCCACGCGCTGAACTTGCGCCATGCTTTTTCAAAAGGATTCAAACGATCCAATGGATCAGATGCAACCGCGATACTTTCTCGGGCTGCTGCAACCGGAACAGTCTCTTTTACTGCCAGCGAACCGTATAACTCCGCGGCTTCAAGAATCGGTTGAATATGTTCGTCTTCCTGAAGAATCGGCTGGAGGATTGGCATATCCATGCCAGCGTCGTTGTAACGCGCGGCGGCTTCGGCTACTTCTTCCGATGTGCCGCACAACATAAACGCATCCAACATTTCGTCGGGGATCAATTCGGCGGCCTTGTGATAATCTTCTGCGCGCCATGCGGCTCCGATTCGGTCACGCAGTTCAGCTTCAAAGCCAGCTTGGTGCAGTGAGAAGTTGGAAAGGATGCTCATCATGTAGATGACGAATGGCTCGCGCTTGGCTCGATTCAACGCGGCGCGGCGGGATTTGTCCACCAACGTGAGCAGATAACCGCTAACGCTGACAGCGCGTTCGTCGCGCCCAGCCTCGAGCGAGGCCTTACGCAATTTGGCGATGAGCCGCTTCAAGTTCGGGATCGATTCGGCGGGCCGCGATAAATAGCCGTCCGCCTTGCGACCGGCCAATTCCAAAAACGCGGTCCGATACGCGGCGACATAAATCGGGACGCGATGCACAGGCGGGAACATCGGCTGGATGGGCGGCAAATTCGGCGTCGCGGACGGGATGCGTCCGCCAGCCCACATCGTCCGCAACAAGTCAATCGCATCGCTGACTTGTTCCACCGCAGTATCGGGGTTATATGGAAGTCCCATTTGCGATAAACGAATCGGGATAGTTGTCCCCAGCCCGAGGCGGATTCGGCCCGGAGCCATCTCGTCCAACGCCGAAACAGTCATCGCGATCAGGGCTGGATGGCGCGTGTTCGCGCTGAGCGCTCCGAGCGCGATATCAATATCGGGCACCTGCGCGGCAATCGCCGAGGCGTACGTAACCGCATCGCGTTCGTATGGCGTATCGTGAATCCAAACCGAATGCAGGCCGCGGCGGCGGGCATCATCTGCCCAGCGAACAACATCTGAGACTTTGCCGCGTCCGGCAAAGCCAATTCCAACAGATCGGGCAAGTTCAAACATAGTTACTCCTAAACATAATGCGCCGATTATATGACGCACCTCGAGCACAAGCAAATGACAGAAATCACTAAATTGGATAAAATATGGGAAATACAAACCACTTGAACTATTTTGGGAGGGCTGGTGCCCCGCGCAGCGTATTGCAAATCTCGCCAAGTGTGGGATGCTTTTTTCCAAACTGCGTAAATGGAAACATAAATCCCTCCACCCAAATTAAGGGTTGGAGCAGTGAAATGAGCGATTACGTTCAAACGCAATCAGTGCCTGACCAGGGTGTGTATGCAAAATCAATTTCACGTGTCATTCTGATGAGCGAAGCGACGAAGAATCACAAAATTTTGAACGAAAAACGAGATTCTTCGCTCCCGTTGGTCGCTCACATCGTCCCGATGTCCTTCGGGAGAATGACATTAGACGAATTTACATACAGACCCTAATTACGTTTTTTAAACTCTCCCAGCGTAATCATTCAGGACGGTTCCAACCCTCTAAACAGCTTCGAGCCTGAACGTTAGTAAAGCGCAATTCGTGTTTGATGCAATATCATTCTCCCCGCTTACAGACTTTATGAATCGTTGGTGCAATAGTGATTGGAGCAGAAATTA
>JAKAKJ010000004.1 GCA_021824575.1 Chloroflexota bacterium | reverse complement strand
AATACATCACCTATTTGCTGCTCTTCACGACGATCTCCTCCGGCCCGATTGACCGCTTCCGCCGCTTCAACGAAGACTGGAAGCGTGAGCGGACACGCGATGAATTTCTGCTCGACCTCGACGGCGGCATCCACCGCATCTTCACTGGATTCCTTTACAAGTTCATCCTCGCCGCGTTGATCAAGCAATATTGGCTCGACCCAATGTCACAGGGCACGAACATTTTACATATCGCGTCGTACATGTACGCGTACACGTTCTATTTGTTCTTCGACTTCGCCGGTTACAGCGCGTTCGCGATTGGATTCAGTTATATCTTTGGAATTCACACACCGGAGAATTTCAACCGTCCGTTCCTCGCGCGCGACATCCGCGACTTCTGGAATCGCTGGCACATGACGCTGTCATTCTGGTTCCGCGATCACATTTACAACCGCTTCGTTTTTACCGCGCTCAAAAATAAATGGTTCAAGAATCGTTATACCGCTTCATACATCGGCTACATCATCACGATGGGATTGATGGGCGTTTGGCACGGCACAACATTGAACTATATTGTTTACGGTCTTTATCACGGCATTCTGCTCGCGCTCACGGACTGGTTAAACCGACGATACAAAGGCAACCGTCTGCTCAATGACAAAGGCTTCGGTTGGCAGGCCGCGTCCATTTTTATTACGTTCCATCTGATTGCCTTCAGTTTTTTGATTTTCTCTGGACGATTGTTTGTATAATTTCTCAGCTCAATTTTCATAATCATATCAGGAGCACTACTTGGAAAAAATCATCATTGACAGCCTCGGCTGGATCGGCGCCTTCTTCTATCTTCTGGCTTATTTTCTCGTCTCGACGAAAAAGCTGGCAGGGGATGCAACTTCTTATCAGATCATGAATCTTGTCGGCGGCATCACGTTGACCATCAATACGTTTTATTATCACACGCTTCCGGCGATGACCGTGAATGTCGCGTGGATCGGCATTTCCACCTTTACGCTCGCACGTGTCTGGCTGGCAAAGAGATAAGGCAATCCGCAGATGTCGCAGATTATTGAAACGAAAATCGGCGAAAATCTGCTTATCTGCGGGTGCATTCACTGACAAATCTGCTTTGTAGAATCTCATCTTCATGTGATTAAATTCAGCCATGCTTTCCCGACGTGATTTTCTCAAATTAGGCGGCGCGGCTGTGCTGACAACCGCATTCAGCCGATTGAATCTCCCTCAATTGGATGCTTCGCCCGCGCCGGTGATTTACCATGGCAGCCGAAACCATCCGACCATCGCAATCACCTTCGACGATGATTGGCATCCTGAAGTTCTGGATCAGTTGATTGAAATGGTCAAGCCGTATCCCGATTTTCGTTTCACTTTCTTTGCAATCGGCGATGCCATTTTAATTGATGAAGCGCTCAGCCCGGGCGTTTGGAAGCGCATCGCACAAAATGGACATGAGATCGGCTATCATACTTTTCATCACGTTGACCCGGCGGTGATGTCGGCTAAAGCGCTGATCGCGGACTTCGATCAATGGATGAATACTTTGCAGCAAGTACTTGGATTCCAGCCGACCGTTCATTTTGCCAAACCGCCCTATGATGATCTCAGCCCATCGTTCCTGACTTTATGCAAAGAACGGTATTTAGTCGCCACGTTGTATTCGCTTGGATATGAAGCAACAACCGTTGACGAAGGTCTCAACCTCGCTGCCAAGACACGGAACGGCGACATCGTTCAAATGCACACCTATCAGGATCCGAATCAGGGACGGTTCGATGTCGCCATCACCGAAAAAGTTTTGCCGTATCTCGCGGAACAAGGCTTTACACCCGTGACCTTGTCAACGCTTTACGACCAGCTTTTACAAGACCAATACAATTCCCTCGGCTGCGATGTCGGCACAGGCGCGTCGCTTACTCGTACATGCATTGAACCATAACGTCGTTGCGAGCGAAGCGAAGCAATCCCTATTTCAACAAGTCGAATTGATATTTCTCCGCAAACACGGCCGGTTGCCCGCCAGTATGCCAGAATAAAACGGTTTCACCTTTCTGGAAGAATCCTTTGCGGACCAGATCAATTAGACCTGCGGCGGCGCGGCCCGTATAAACCGGATCGAGCAATAAACCTTCCTTGCTCGCAAACAATTTGACCGCTTCGCGCTCCGCATCGGTCAGGACCCCGTAACCGGCGCGGCAATAATCGGCATTTGCCAACACGTCAGCCGAAGTGAACTCAATCCGTTCCCCAAACTTTTCGCTGGCATCCGAAGCCAACCTGGAAACATGTTCCTTCAGCCATTCTTCGGATTCGTCAATGCTAATTCCCAGCACCCTGCCTTTGAATCCAAACACACGCTGACCCAACACCAATCCCGCGTGCGTTCCGCCGGACGAAGTTCCAAAGACGATCCAATCCGCGTGGATGTTTTGCTTCATGAACTCTTCCATTGCGAAGGCATAACCCAGCGCGCCCGTCGGACTCGAGCCGCCATATGGAACAAGATATGGTTTCTTTCCTTCCGAAGCAGCCTTGTCAAAGGTTTCTTTCAGCACGTGGTCACGATCCGCGCGATCTGCCACATTGACGATCTTTGCGCCGAATAATTCGTCCAGCAATAAATTTGCCGAAGCCTGTTCCGGCAACTGACCGGTCAAAACCAACACACATTCAAATCCAAATTTGGCCGCGGCGGCCGCGGTCTGACGACAGTGATTCGATTGGATCGCACCAGCCGAGATCAACATCTTCGCGCCCTGCTCTTGCGCTTCGGCCACAAGAAATTCCAGCTTGCGTGTTTTGTTGCCGCCGAAAGCGAGCCCGGTCTGGTCATCGCGCTTGACCATTAAACGGGGGCCGCCTAACGTCGAGGAAAGGCGCGGCAGTTCTTCAATCGGTGTTGGCAAGTGGGCAAAACGAAGGCGAGAAATTGTTTTCATGACAAATATCCTTTTTTATTGGACGCTGATGGCGCTGATAAACGCAGATCAAGATTTCTGCTTTGCCACCCACCATTCCTTTCGATTGTTGTCAAAAGAGCGGCGTTTTGTTCAGGTTTCGGGCCAAAATTAAGCAGCAAACCGACCTCATAAGGAGTGGCTTTTAAATAGTTCAACAACTGTGCCTCATGCTCATCTAACAACAATTTCGTTGCCTTGATTTCAACGATTACCAAATCATTCACTACTAAATCTGCATAATACTCGCCAATCAACTGTTCAGCATAAAATATTTTGATTGGAAATTCATGCAAAACCTTCAGGCCGTGTCTTTCCAGTTCAATGATCAGCCCGTTGACGTAAACTTTTTCCAGAAAGCCATATCCTAACGCAGAATACACAGCATAAAAAGCGCCGAGAATCTGTTCAGTCAATTCAGAGTGTTTATAAAGAGGCGCACTGTAACTTGGCTTGTTATTCATTTTGCCTCCCGAAATAATCAGCGTCTTCAGCGTTTATCAGCGTCCATTAACCTAAGTTTTGTTGCGTACGCGCCTTGCCGCGCGAGCGCATAACATCGAGTATGCGCGGAATGATTTCTGAATACATCTTATACCAAAACGGATTGGGCGCGTAATCCCACGCGCCAAGCGTGCGGACAACCTGCCCGCCCAAACCTTCTTTGAAGCGGAACACGCCCCACATTGAATCGGACTCATTAAACCCATCCGGCGCGCCCCAAAGATCATAGGCTGAACAACCGCGCTCTTTTGCGCGTTTCATCGCTTCCCACTGCAAAAGATAATTTGGCATTTTCTCGCGATGCGCTTCACGTGACATTCCGTAAACATAATAGGCGCGCCTGGCGAAATAAAAGACAAAGATAGCGGCTATGGCTTCATCATCAACTTCCGCAATTAAAGGTTCACACGTTGGAATATTTGAAAGTTGAAAAGTTGAAACCTGCGAACCTTCCAACTCTTCAACGTTCGAGCTCATGAACGTTGTCCAAACTGTTTGGTAATAACCTTCGTCACGGATCACGAAGCCATCACGGACAGAAGTCTCGGCATACATTTTGTAAAGCATTGGCAAATCAGCAAGTGTACCGACTCGCACAGTCACACCTTTTTTCTCGGCGAGGCGGACGTTATAACGCGTCTTCTGTTTCATGCGCGCAAGCATTTCATCTTCTGATGCAGACAAATCAATGAGAACGGTATTTTTGAATTGGATTTGATCCGACGAGAATCGCCAGCTTCGTCGCTTCAATTCGGACACCAAAATTTCCCCGCCGTTATCTTCGCGCGAATCTTCGCTTCCAGGGACTCCCGTTCCCAAGACAACATCGGGGTCTATCTTCAAAAAGATTGCGCCCTGCTTTTTCGCAAAAGATTGCAAATCGTCCAGCACGCGATTGCGAAGCGACTCGTTTGACCAATCGAGCAACGGGCCTTTGGGCGCGTACAAAATGCAAAGCCGCGCGGTGAATCCGCGTGAAAGAACAGTCCGTTTTAAGACGAGGCACGCGGCTTGGACAGTTGATCGGTCTAACAAGTCTAATTGGTCCAACTGGTCAGACGTGTAAGACTTGAAAGACCTGTCAGACCAAACGACATAGATCGGCTTCCATCCATATTTTGATTTGACTTGCGCCCACTCGTAAGTTTGGAGGAAGTGTGGATTGGGCAATAATGTAATTAGAAGATTCCAGATTTGTATTTCTATATGCCTTTGCATTATCCGCCCTCGCGTCCAGCCAGACGCCATAAATAAAATTTATAAAGCAGTGGGTTATATACTTTATCCACCGCTTGTGCAGCGCGCTTCAGTTCACCACCGAATCCACGTTTGAAACGATAGACGCCCCATAAACCATCGCTTCGATTCTCAAATTGTGCTTCAAGAGTCGCTTCGTCTTCATCGGGCACGCCCCATAGATCGTATTCTTCGCAACCGCGCGCTTTGGCCCAGCGCATCGCTTCCCATTGCAGAAGATACGTCGGCATGCGATTGCGTTCTTCATCGTTAGATGCACCATAGATATACCAGGCACGCCGTCCACGCGCGAAGACCATCAAAGCCGCGAGCGGTTTGCTTTCAAATTCAGCAACCAGCAACTCGCACATTCCGGTTGGATGAAACAATTCATAAGCGCGGCGATAATATTCGAGAGAATGAACGCCGAAATTATCGCGTCCGCCAGTGACCTGCATCATTTGATAAAATTCATCGAAATTATCCCACGCACGGACCGTCACGCCCTTCTTTTCCGCGAGACGAATGTTATAGCGGCATTTCTGTTTCATGCGTGCAAGGATTTCGTCCTCGCTTCCGCGAACATCAACAACGATGGTGCGAGGCGGCTGGATATTGTGGAGAGATGTGTCAAGCTTCAGGTTCCAGGTGTCAAGTGGCTGATCGTCCCACAAATCAGGTTCGATTTTCAGAAAGACAGCGCGATGCTTTTCGCAAATCGAATCAACTTCTTTCCAAAACTCTTCGCTATTTTCCAATGGCTGATTGCCAACAGCTAACTTAGGAATGTAAGCTATCGTAAAACCCAATGGCAATTTTCGAAAAAGAATCTGCGCGCCGAGATCGCCGACGATCACGCGGACAGCTTCCCATTCAAACGCAGATTTCAATTCGCCCCATTCGCCAGTTTGTAAAAGATGGGCGTTGGGGTGATGTTGAAGAAATTGATTCCACTCGGTGAGGGAAACTTCGGGCATGTTAATAATCTGGTCTCGATACGGCGGCGGTGATTGAGTAAGCCGAAGGCTGTATCGAAATCCCGCCGCCTACTCGACCATCGCTATACTACAGATGTAATTTCCAGTGATGGCGTCTCGCGTATCGCGGCGCCGGGGATGGACTCATCGAGCAGGGAGATGATTTCGTCGGCACGCCCGCTCCGGGTCAGAGATTCGAGGCGGGACAATGTCGAACGCAGATCGCCGTTTATAACAGTATCTTCATTGTCCGAGCGGAAGATATCGGGATGCGGCGTCTTCTCGTAGGTCTTTTCTTTTTCCCAAAGTTCCTCACGCAATTTCTCGCCCGGACGAATGCCGGTGAATTCGATCTCGATATCGCGGCCCGGCTCGAGGCCAGACAGGCGAATCAAATCTTCGGCGAGATCGAGAATGCGAACCTGCTGTCCCATGTCAAGCAGAAAGGCCTCGCCGCCCTGCCCCATCGAAGCGGCCTGCAAAACAAGATGCACTGCCTCAGGGATTGTCATGAAATAACGTTCCATGTCGGGATGCGTGACCTTGACCGGTCCACCGCTGGCGATCTGGCGTTTGAAAATCGGGATGACACTGCCGCGCGAGCCAAGCACATTTCCAAAACGGACAACGGAATACGCATGTTTTGTGCGATGAGCCGCGTCGAGCACGATCATTTCAGCGAGACGTTTGGTTGCGCCATAAACACTCGCGGGGCGAATCGCCTTGTCAGTCGAAATCAGCACCAGCCGTTCGACATTTGATTCGATGGCGGCTTCGACCACATTACGCGTGCCCATGACGTTATTCAAAATTGCTTCTTCAACATTGGCCTGCATCAACGGAACATGCTTGTGCGCCGCGGCATGAAACAGGACTTCGATTTGATGTTCGCGGAAAACTTCGAGCAAACGTGATTTATCTTTGACGTCCGCGATGACCGGTTCAAGTTTTAACGTTGGATAATCTTCTTTGAGTTCGAGCAATGTTTCAAAAATGCTATTTTCGCCGTGACCAAGAATGACCAACTCTGCCGGATTCCAACGCGCAATTTGACGCGATAACTCGCGCCCAATCGAACCGCCTGCACCAGTGACAAGAGCGCGCTTGCCACTCAACGCAGTCCCGATCATTTCCTCGTGAATGCGGCGCGGTTCGCGGCGAAGCAAGTCGGTGATGTCCACTTCGCGCAGACGGCTGACGCTGATCCTGCCGCCGATGAGTTCATAAATGCCCGGCATCGTGCGCGACGGAATGCCTTTGATCCGACATGCATCATTGACAAGCCGCACCACGCGTCCCGGTGCAGACGGAATTGCAAAAATGACTTCGTCAACATGCTGGCTGTCGAGAATATCCGCAATATCGCTGACAAGACCAATGACCGGCACGCCATAGATTTCCTGCCGCTGTTTGACGCGGTCATCGTCGAGAAATCCAATCGGCATCAAATTGAGTTGCGAAGATTTTTGAAGTTCGCGCACGACCAGCGCGCCCGCGTCGCCCGCACCGATAATCAGTGCGCGCCGCGTTTTCCCGTTCTTCGGCGCGGCGGATTGTTCTGCCAGAATGCGGAGAGCAAACCGCGAGCCGCCGATCAACACCAGCGATAACAGCCAATCAATGCCAAGCGCCGAACGCGGCATACCCGGCAATACAACATGCAACGACAAAAAGATCAACATCACGCCGGAGGTAATAACTGAGCCGGTTGTTACCGCGGCAGTGATCAAGCGAAGTTCATGTGTGCTGGCATAAATCCAAATGCGGCGATACAAACCGAAAAAGTAGAATGTCGGAATTTTGACAATCAACGCCGCAACGCACATAAAAAGAATTGCCGGAAAATAAAATGGCAATTGACCCACATCAAGCCGCAAGGCAAAACTGCCCATCACCGAGACGACGATGAGCGCAATATCGCCAATCAAAACATAGCGGTTGCGAAAATGCGGCCTTCGTTTTATTGCATCCATTCAACCGTTTCCTTCAATCCATCTGCCAGCGAAGTCTGCGCCTTGAAGCCGATGACTTTTTCGGCTTTGCCCGGAGAGCCAAGCGATTTATAAATATCTCCCGCGCGCGGCGCATCGAAAATTGGCTTCGGCGTTTTTGGAAAAAGTTCATACAGCACATTGACCAGGTCCAGGATGCGAGTTTCCGCGCCGGTACAAATGTTAAAGATTTGCCCGGCCGCGGCGGGATGCTTGGATGCAATCAAATTAGCGCGCACTACATCGCCGACAAAAATCAAATCGCGCGTCTGGCCGCCATCGCCAAAGATCGTGACCGGCTTGCCATCGCGCAGGCGGCGGATAAAAATCGGGACGGCCGCGGCATACATCGAGTCCGGGCGCTGGCGCGGGCCATATACATTGAAGTAGCGCAACGCAGCCACTTCGAGTCCAAACGATTGCGTGTACAACGCGGCGTACATTTCATCCACGCGCTTCGACACCGCATAAGGCGACATCGGTCGAAGCGGCGTATCTTCCACCAACGGCAGCGCATCCGAATCGCCATACACCGCCGCGCTGGATGCAATCACCGCGCGGCGCACTCCGGCCTTGCGCGCGGCTTCGAACAAAGTCGAAGTGCCGCTGATGTTGACATCGAAACAATCCTGCGGCCTCTCCATCGATTCGGGGACGGAGACAAACGCAGCTTCGTGAAAGATAATTTCGATATCACGAACCGCGTCCGCGACTTTGGATGCGTCGCGCACGTCTCCTTCCAGGACTTCAAAGCGGCTTCCGTTTTTTGAGTCGGCCAGCCCCTCGAGGTTTTCGCGCTTGCCGCTCGAAAAATTATCCAGCACGCGGACGAACGCGCCCTGCTCGAGCAACGTCCGCACGATGTGCGAACCGATGAATCCAGCCCCGCCAGTAACAAGATAACGTTCCATCTATCTTCCCTTCATGCTCAATGCCGTACCGACCGTGCGAAGCACAATCATCAAATCCATCATAAAAGAACGATGCTTGATGTAATAAAGATCATATTCCAATTTAACAGCCGTTTCGGTGACATTGGCAACATAACCATAATTGATCTGCGCCCACCCTGCCAGCCCCGGCTTGACCAGCAGCCGGGCGCGATAAAACGGAATCTCCTTTTGGAATTCCTTGACCAGCGAGGGACGTTCGGGGCGCGGTCCAACCAGACTCATTTCCCCGTGCAAGACATTCCAGAATTGCGGCAGTTCATCAAGCCGCGTGCGGCGCAAAAAATTTCCCACGCGCGTCACGCGCGGATCATTTTCCTCGGCAAGCTTTGCTTCACCATCCGCTTCGGCATCCTGGTGCATCGTGCGGTATTTATAAATGCGAAACACACGTCCGCCTTTGCCGAGGCGCGTCTGGGCATAGATAATCGGCACGCCGCTGTCTATCGCCGTCGCAATTGCAATGAAAGGAAAGGTCAGGATAAACATCGAAAGACCGGCCAGCCCGCCGACGATATCGAGCAAACGCTTGAATACTTCATAAGTGACGCTGATCCGCAGTTGATCCACGAACGAACGAATCAACCAATCCGATTCGAGGTGATGGATCGGGACGCGCTGCGCGATCTCTTCATAAAGGATCGGCATGCGCGTCACTTCCACACCCTGCTCCTGCGCGTCGAGGATCGTTTGGAATGTGGTCCCCTCCACCTCGCCGGTAATGGACATCACAAGATCGGAGATGCGGTAACGATCTATGATCTCGAGCAAATGCCGGCTGGAGCCAAGCACAGGGATGCCTTCATAAGCGCGCTTTGATTTCTTTGGATCGTCGTCAATGAAACCGATGATGCTGAACGGCGGCGGGTTCAACTTTTGATACACGCGCGCCAAAGTCAGACCCGCTTTGCCCGCGCCGACAATCAACATGCGCCGCTGGAGGCCGGACGAGGTGTAAAGTCGAATATAGGCCGCGCGCCAGATCAAGGTCAGGAAAGAGGCGAGCAGAATAAACGCGCCGACGACAATGCGCGGCAGATATCCCGGATCCTGATTGAGAATAAAAACCAAAGCATAGATCGCTATTCCAACAAACGCCGCAATCGCAATTCCGCGCAAGGTTCTGCGCCAGTTGCTCGCGGTGTGAGGCTCGTAAAGTTCGACCATCAACAAAAGCCAGCCGAGCGGGAGCAGGTAAAACCAAAATGGCACGCTGATTCGCACAAGCAGTTCAGCGCGCTCCGGCCTCGTGCCCAATTCGATCAAACGATAAATGGAGTATTGCTTCCAGACATATAACGCGAGGAAGGCCGCCGAGATGGAAGCAGCCAAATCTCCCAGCAGAAGGAGAAAGCGATGTTCATTGGGCCGTAATCGCAGGCCGGGACGCAATGGTTCAGCCATGATTGGTGAAGAGTGTCGAAACCAGGCTCCATAAAAATCCGCTCCCCCACGAAAGATGCATGACGGCAATCGCAAGCATCAAACCCGGAACGAGGAGCGGTCTACGCTGACGGAGGAACAGGTGGATACCTGCAGCCATCAGCACAAGAAGATAAATGAAAATTTCAAAGAGCAGCATCCATCCTGCCAACGCAAAGAAAAAAGAAAACAAAACAAAGAAAATCAGACTCGCCGCAAACAAAGGCGGCAACGCCTGCCGCCAGCGCAGCGTGCCGGGATAACGCCTGAGCATTTTGAATTTCCAAAAACCGTAACGCCAATACTGCCTTGCAAGTTCGATCAGCGAAGCGCGCGCAAAATATGTGGAGCGGATTTGCGGATCAAGCCAGACGATGCCGCCTGACCTGCGTATCCGCGTGTTGAATTCGTAATCTTCATTTGCCAACAACGTTTCGTCGAAGCCGCCAATCCTTTGGATCAGCTCGCGGCGGAACGCGCCGAACGGGACTGTATCCACTGCGCCCGCATTAGCTTTAAGACGATACATCGCGTCGCCTACGCCCAGCGGATGCGCGGCTGCCGCCGCAATGGATTCCGCCACCCAACCGTCGCCGCCGGGACGGATCATCCACACGCCGCCGACATTATCGCCGCGGCCAGATTCCAAGGCGGATACACATCGCTCCACATATTCCGGGATCGGCATCGAATGTGCGTCAAGTCGGATGATAATTTCACCGTGTGCCTCGGCAATCGCCAGGTTCAACCCGGATGGAATCGTACGCCGCGCATTATCTACAACGTGCAGCACGAAATCCGGATGTTCCTGTTGGAATGCTGCAAGTTCCTGGCGCGTATTGTCTTGTGAAAGTGCGTCCGCGATCACCACTTCCATTTGCGCCCGCGGATATGTCTGTGCGAAAAGCGCATCCAGAAGGAAGCGAATGGTCGCCTGTTCATTGTAACATGGGACAATAACCGACACGAAAGGGGGCATGGAATCAGGCATTCTCCAGTTAATCCGATCGGGAGTTAATTTCGATTCAGCGGCAAGTGAACAATGAAAGCTGTTCCCCGCCCGGGGGCGCTGCGGACGCTGATTCTACCACCGTGCGCGACCACGAAATCATGAACGATGGCCAGTCCCAATCCCGCGCCATGTTTTTCTCCGCCAGAGCGCGCGGAGTCGGCTTGATAGAAGCGGTCGAAGATATGCGGGATGGCATCGGCAGGGATGCCCTCGCCGGTATCGCTGACGGAAACCTGCGCCTCACCGCGGTCCTGCACAGCGCGGATGGAAACCGTCCCGCCGCGCGGCGTGAACTTCAACGCATTATCCACAAGATTTGTAAAAACCTGCGCCAGCCGATCGCCATCGCCGTTCAATATCGGCAAATCATTTGCCAAATCAATATTCAAATTGACGCCAGACTTGGATGCCATCGGCGAAAATTTTTCCGCGATGCCGTTCAATAAAGCGGTCATGTTGACCGGGGCAACCTTCAAATCCGCGGTGCCGGAATCAAGCCGCGCCAGATCGAGCAGGTCGAGCGCCATGCGATGCATCCGTCCGGCTTCGTTATAAATCACCTGCGCGGCTTGTTGACGCGCTTCCGGCGTACCGGCAGTTCCATCCAGAATGGCTTGCGCGAATCCCTGGATGGATGTCAGCGGCGTTTTCAATTCGTGAGAGACATTGGCTACAAAATCGCGCTGGGACTGCTGTGCGGATGCGACGCGCGCCAGCATGGCATTGAAAGACCGCGTCAATGCCCGGACTTCATGCGGGCCGCCTTCCGAAACAGCGCGGACGCCATCCGCTGGCATCGTCCGCGAAACCGCGATGATCTGCTGCAAAGGATCAGCAACCCACCGCGCAATCGCGTACGCGAGGATCAACGACAGCAGCAAGGCGATCAGTCCGCCTTCAGCCAAAGGCACAAGCAGTTCATCGGTCAACACCGCCAGCACGGCGACTTTGGGCCGCGCCGCCGCGACCATCAACCAATTTCCGTCTGGCAAATGCTTCAAGGAATACAACCAGACCTTTCCCGAAAAATCGCGAATGGACGGAGCGACTCGAGGAATGATCGGCGCAATCGGGAGGGAGATCGCGGCATCACTGCTGGAACTGTCCCTCAGCAGCGCGCCATTTTTTGCGAAGACCAGAACGCGAACGTTAAAAGCCTGAGCGATCACCGCAAGACGGTCCACCGGCTGGGTCTGAGTCAGAAGCGCCGGTTGCACCGCCAAAATTTCCTGTGCAGCCCGCAGCCGCGTTTCCGTCTGACGATACAGCACCGGGTTACTGGCAATATAAAGAATCAAAACAATCGCCACAACCACAAGAGCTGTGACGATCAAAAATGCATAACTCAACCAGAGACGGGAACGAAGGGAGGAAAACATATAAAACAAAAACACAAACAATATCAAACTACCAGCTTATAACCAACTCCTGTGACTGTTTCGATCTTCACCGTGCCGCCCTCCAGTTTTTTACGAAGATGCGCGATGTGAACATCCACCGTGCGCGTCTGGCCGTAAAAGTCAAAACCCCAGGCAAGTTGGAGCAATTGCTCACGCGTGAAGACGCGTCCGGGTTGACCGGCGAGGGTGAAGAGCAAATCGAATTCCTGCGTACGCAGATCCAGCGTCCGCGAGCCGAGGCGGACTTCGCGGCTGGCCGGATCAATGGTCAAATTATCGAGATGAACCGGCTTGTCATTCGTTTCCAGTTTGGCATCCGCGCGGCGCAGAATCGCCTTGACGCGCGCCACCAGTTCGCGCGGATTGAACGGCTTGGTCAGGTAATCGTCAGCACCCAACTCAAGGCCGAGGATTTTATCAATGTCTTCATCCCGCGCGGTCAGCATCAGGATGGGAATCTTGTTGTTGGCCGCGCGCAGGCGTCGGCAGACCTCGAAGCCGTCCAGCTTGGGAAGCATCACATCCAGAACGACCAACGCAGGACGCAGCCGCGAAACAGCGTCCAACGCGGCTTCGCCGTCTCTAGCTTCCTGTGTATGAAATCCGTCGCGCTCAAGATACATGCGCGCCAGTTGCAGGATGGATGGTTCGTCATCCACCAGCAGGACGAGTTCGGAAGGCATGGGGGTCATTCGCCGCGTGGAGGCCGCAGCATGGCAATCGCTTCGATTTCGACCAACGCGCCTTTTGGCAAAGCGGCCACCGCGATGGTGCTGCGTGCCGGCGGATTCTCCGCGAAGAATTCTGCGTAGATGGCGTTCATTTTTGCGAAGTCATTCATGTCTTTTAAAAAGGCGGTCGTTTTCACAACGTAATTCATGCCCGAGTCGGCAGCTTCCAAAACATTTTTGAGATTCGACAAAACCTGGTGCGTCTGTGCTTCGATTCCGCCTTCGACAAGTTCGCCGCTCGCCGGATTCAACCCAATCTGACCGGCAGTGAACACCAAATGCTCCGAGCGGATGGCCTGCGAATACGGGCCAATTGCCTTCGGCGCTTTTTCGGTTTGGATGATCTTTTTGCCTTCAGTTGTGAACATAGCTGCTCCTTATCGCGAAATCCTCAATCGGAATTTTCAGCCAGTATACAACCGAGAAGCACGTCAGGCAAGACGCGCAGTCGAAGGCGCAGAGGCACGGCTGCAGCCGTGCCTCTGACTCGAACAAGTGGAAAATTATCCGCCGCTTTGGGTCGGAGCCGGCATCACGTTATTCGGGGAATTTTCTTCGCGGTAAGCCCGAATCTCCTGGCGCAATGCCCTGAAGGGAGGCAATACTGTCTGGCGGATTTCCCGTAATTTGCCGCGCAAGTCCCTGACCGTCTGCAGCGCAGTAGTTTGATCTGTGACATTGCCCGAGGCATCGAAGCCGGGATGGGAAGCGATCAGGCTTTGCGCGTCATTGTAGATGGATTGCGCCTGTGTGACGGCGCTGCTGAACGCGTCCAACGCGGACTGCAAATTGGAAACGTCCTTGCCGTTGGTTTTGGCCTTGTTGATCAAATTCTGGAATTTCGAGATGCGCGTACCGGCGTTATTCAACAATTTACCCAGCTTGCCGTAAATCGTTTGTTCTCTCGAAAATGCGCGTTGAAGCCGGTCGGTTGGCGTAGTTGTCTGGGTTGGCGTGGGCGGCGTTCCCGTATCAAATTGTCCCAGTGCGTATACATTCGCAAGCGGAGCGGAAACCAGTCCCAGCACGGCGACAAGCCCCACCAACAAAGTCTTTCTGAACCACATGGTTATCGTTGACATTCGAACCTCCTTTGTTCGATTTACAACGATGATTTTAGGGTGGGTCGGTTATGGCAATATGGTGAGGATGTAAAAAATTTGTAAATTCAAAAACCATCCGCAGGTTTCGCGGATTACACAGATCAAACGAAAAAATCCGGGAAATCTGCGGGTTATTTTCGGCGAACGACCAGCATCGTCAAATCATCGGAGGCCGGTTCCGTGCCGACGAATTCATTCACGCGCATCTCGATGTCGTCGAGCAACGCTTCGGCTGATGAAGCCTTGCATTGAAGCGCCGCAAGCAGGCGCTCTTCGCCAAACATATCGCCGTTCGACGAGAAGGCTTCGGTCAATCCATCTGTATAGAGAAGGAGGCTTTCTCCCGGAAAAATCTGGATGGTTCTTTGCGAAATGGTATCCATTTCAACAACGCCAAGAGCTATGCCCGTCCGGGTCAATTTCTCGATTCGTCCGTCGGTGCGAACCCAGAACGGTGGATTATGCCCGGCGTTGGCATACGTCAATTCGCCGGTATTTTCGTTCAGCACCGCATAGACAGCTGTGACGAACATGCCCTGGTGCGTATCTGGAATCAGCAGTTCATTGACGCGGCGCAAGGCGTCAGCGGGAGATGGATTCTCGATAACGGCAGCCCGCACCAACGTCCGCGTGAGCGCCATGAACAACGCGGCGGGCATGCCTTTGTCGGCCACATCCGCGATGAAGAGTCCCAGCTTGTGATTCGGTAATTCGATCACATCATAAAAATCACCGCCGACCTGACGCGCAGTCTTCCAACGCGCGGCCAATTCCCATTCGGGACGTTCAGGCAATGTATCCGGGATGAACGTTTGCTGGATTTGCCGCGCTAATCGAACTTCCGTTTCGAGATGTTCGCGCTCCACCATTTCCCGCTGCAAACGATCATTTTGAATCGCGAGCGCGGCCTGCTGTGCAATGCCGTTGATGATCTCAAGCCGCCGCGAGCGGAAACGCCGCCCGCCATCCGCTTCTTCCGCCAACAAGACGCCAAACAGATCGGATTTGATCAGGAGCGGAACCGCAAACAATAAGTGCCGGCCGGCGTGTAATGCTTCATCAGTTTTAGCGGAGGGATGGAAACGCAGCCAATTTTCGGGCGCGTCTTTGGCTTTGAGAACACGCACAACAGTTTGGCCTTGCTTGCGCGCGGCGCTGAGCATGCGAAATTCATCGGGCGCGAACTCGCGATTCCAAATTAATTCTTTCGCCGCGTCATCCAAACCAAATTCTTCTTTTGGAAGAAATACTTCGCGATCCGAATCCCAAAGATACAGCGCAGCGCGGCCCACGCCGACCAAAATTGGCATGATGCGAATGATCGTGCCAAGGATTTCATCCAGGTCGCTCAGACTCACCACCGCTTGCGCGACCTGCAACAACGCTGCGGATGCGTACGCCTGCTCCTGCGCCAAATCGTAAAGCCGCGCGTTTTCGATGGCAACCGCCGCATAACTTGCAAATGTGGTCGTCATAGCTTGCGCTTCGTGACCGTAACGTCCCGGCTGGTGGTGCGCCAATGAGATCACGCCCACCGGTTGATCGCTGACGCGCAGCGGCGCGGCCAGCGCCGAATGCATGGGGTCAAAACCGGCAGCTAAAGCAGAAGGCCACATCGGATCAGACGGTTTGCGGATGACCGGCTGAGCTGCAAACATGATCTGTGTCAAAGCAATGTCTGCCTCCGGAGAGGCAAGCCGCATTTGCTCGATGATTTCCGCGTCGCCGCCATGCGCCGCGGCGAGATAAAGTTCGCCGTCATCGAATAACCAGATGGCGGCAGCATCCACAGGCAGGTTTCGTTCAAGCTCGGTCAGAATCATTTCAAGCGCTTCGTCAACGCCGACATATTCCGAAAGCAAACCAGCAACTTCGCGTAAACTGTCGGCTACCTGACGCCGCCATTGCTCGGACTGATACAGGTCCGCGTTGCGAATCGCGGCGGCGATTGTCCCGCCGACGGCTTCGAATAAAACCAAATCGTCTTCGGTAAATGCGTTCAAGCGATCAGATTGAATATCGAGCACGCCGAGGACGCGTTCGCCAAACATAAGCGGGACAGCCAGTTCGGAGCGCGTGTTCTTCGGAGGCAATTGCGATGGATGGTAACGCGGGTCGGCATTTACATCATTTGCAAGCACGGTTTTGCCTTCGCGCGCCGCCCATGGAATAATGCCTTTCGAATCGTCCAGCGGAATCGAATAACCTTTGAGTGACTGGCTTCTCTTGCCGCTGCCCGCCTCATATTCGATCAACCGGCGATTCGGGTGCACCGTAAACAAATGAACGTATGGATGATTGGATCTCTCACGGATAATCCCTGCCGCCTCGCCCATCAACTGGTTCAAGTCTAGTGTGGATGTTACGCTTTTGCTGACTTCAGCCACAAGCGCCAATTGCTCTGCGCGGCGATGGACATCGTTATACAGCCGCGCCCCTTCAACGGCGCGGGCAATGTTATCAGCCAATGCCTCCAGCAGCAGCAAATCATTTGGATGAAAAGCATTCAGCTGATCCGATTGAACATCCATGACGCCGAGCACGCGGTCTTCAAGCTTCAACGGGATGGCAACCTCGGAACGGGTTTCGGGCAGGCGCTCGATATATCTGTAACGCGGGTCCGACCGAACGTCCGCGGCCACGATGCGCTCGCCGGTTGCCGCGACCTCGCCGATCAATCCCTGTCCCACCTCGACTTCGAATCCCAGCACGTTGTCTCGGCGTCCTTTGTGCGGCACACTCGAACTGGCGCGGAACCGCAGGCGCGTAGCGCCGGGTCTCAGCGTAAAAATGCCGACATAATAATAATGGAATGTTTTTTGAATGAGTTCAGTGACACGGCGCGCAAGCTCGTTCACATCCAGCACATTGGCAATCTGCGCGCTGACCTCACGGACGAGATTTAATTGCCCGAGCCGGAAACGTTCCACTTCGACGCGATGCGAAGCATAGAGCGCAACAGCGACAATGCTGGCGATGCTTTCGAGAAGTTCGAGTTCCTCTTTTTCAAAATTGGGGCCGCGCGACCGTGTGACTTGCAGCGCGCCGAGCAGGAAACCCTGATCTTCGATTGGAACCGCGGCAAAGGTCCTTTTCGAATTGGATTTTTTCCCCACACGGCGATTAAACGGTTTGCGCGTTTTGATGACTCGCTGCAATCCCTCGAGCGGAGGCCGGAGCGGGAACTGACGCTTTGAATCCCAATCGGGCAGGCGGAACAAATTCTCATGAAGCCAGACATCCACGCGGCCAGGCATCAACCGGCTGGTGATCGAAACGATCCGGTCGCGCTGGGCAAGCAGCGAAGTGGTGTTAACCAATTGTTCCCCAAGGCTGGCGATTTCCCGCCAGTCAGAAAAATCGGGAGAGCGATTCGCTGCGCTCATGCTAAACCTTCCGCTTTACCAGCGTTAAACGATTCCCGTCGCGCGTGCTTTCGTAGCGAACCTCATCCATCAATTTTCGCATCAGGAAAATTCCCAGCCCGCCAATCTTGCGTTCGGAAAGATCCGCTTCCACATCGGGTTGAGGCACTTTGGATGGATCGAATCGTTTGCCATGATCGAGCAATGTAATGACAAGCCGATTGGTATCGAATTCACAACTCAATTCGAAGGTTGCTTTGGAATTGCCGGCATACGCGTGTTCGATGACGTTCGACGCGGCCTCGTCAGCGGCAAGCTGGATGGAATAAACATCCCTGTCCGAGAAGCCGGCGGCGCGCGCCTTTTCCCCGACATATTCCCGAATCTCATCAAGATAATCAAAGCTGGCTGGGAACGTTAATGCAGGCATAGGCAATCAAAGGCCGCCTCACCCTCGACTGGAGGCGGCCTCCCTTCAAGAAACTATTCCAAACTGGCGCAGACTACAAACTACCGACCGCTTCGAGCGGGTCCTTGTAGGTTCTGAACAACTCCGTGAAACCAGCCAGTTCGAGCGCCTCCCGTATCCGATCCGGCACCGAAGCCAGCAGGACTTCGCCGCGATTGTAGCGCTTGCAATTGCGCTGCGCCGCCAGGAGGGCGCGAAATCCCGCGCTCGACATATACTCCAAGCCGCTCATATCAATCACAAGCTTGTAGACACCTTTATCAAAATTGGCGTCCAAAGCCTGACTGAATTTTGGCGCGGTGGCGCTGTCGACGCGACCGTTGACTTTGATCAGATTGCAGTGCTTGAATTCCTTGGTGCTGACGTCCATGCTCATCCTCCTGCCAAATATCTGTCGTAACCGGCAGGCCAAAATTATATCATGAGACAATACAAACTCCGCAAAATGCTATACTTGCTTTGTGGAGCGTGGAGGCGCATTGTGAAACCCAGGGATAGAAGCACGCGTGTGAGGTTCGCGCAGCAAAACATCGGGGCCATTGTGAGGCCATTTGTCCCGGTCAAAGAACCGCTTGTCCGCCGCCGTATGCAATTGCTGGCGTCGCTTACGCTGCTCGTGGTTCTCTTCTCGCTGATCGGACTCGCGTGTATCCCTTTGTTGAACGTCGAAAGCGCCTTCATATTTTGCTGGCTCCTGGGCGGATTGTTTCTGATCTCGCTCGGCTTGTACTTCCTCAGCCGGTCACGCTGGTATCGCATTACGATGTTCCTGGCGGTTGCCCTGACGGTGATCGTTCCTTTTGCAGCTTTATTCAGCCTGAAGGAATACAGGCCGGAAGACTTTCTTCCAACATTGATGTGGCTCATTCTAAGTTTTTTGCTGGCGGTCTCCTTGCTGACTTTACAATCGGCCATGGTCCTGATCGCCTGCGTAATCGGGGGGACGCTTCTTTTGCCTTTTATAAATCCAGAAATCACGTACATCAACCTGCTGCCTGTGATCGGATTCCTTTCAGCATCCGCGGCCCTGATTATCATCAATATCATTTACCGCGAAAAAGTGGAGGCTGACCGGCGAAGAGAAGTCCTGGCAAAAAAAGAATCTTCGGAGAGAATGGAAGCAAAACAGGCGCACTTGATCCGCGAACTGGAAACGAAGAACGAAGAGCTTGAACGATTCACCTACACCGTTTCGCACGATTTGAAATCGCCGCTCATCACCATCCGCGGCTTTTTGGGTTTTCTGGAACGCGATGTAATGGCAAATAACAAGGCGCGCATCACAGCCGATTTGCAGCGGATTACGGATGCAACCGAAAAAATGCGCCGCCTGCTGGATGATTTGCTGAATCTTTCCCGCGTTGGGCGCATTGTTCATCCGCCGGAAAATGTTCCGTTTGATGAAATCGTTGCCGATGCCGCTGAACGCGCCGGCGGGAGAATCCGCCAGCGAGGCGCATATGTCAGAATAGCGGAGGGCCTGCCCATCGTCCGCGTTGACCGCGAGCGTCTTATCGAGGTGATCCAAAATCTACTGGATAACGCGGTCAAGTTCATGGGCGATCAAACGAATCCCACCGTCGAAATTGGGACACGCGGCTTCGATAAATCAGGAAAGGCAATCCTGTTCGTTCGCGACAACGGCATTGGGATTGATCCGCAGTACCACGAACGCATCTTCGGCTTGTTCGACAAACTCGATCCGTCCAGTGAAGGGACGGGCATCGGGTTGGCGCTGGTCAAACGCATTATCGAGGTCCACGGCGGAAAAATTTGGGTTGAGTCTGAAGGCCATAGAACGGGATCGGTATTCGTATTTACCCTGCCTGCCGTCAGGGAACAGGAAAAGTAAAATGCTCCAACTTATTCGTAGATTTTTGGCCGCCCCGGTATTCGAAAATGATGATGAAGGAACTTTGAGAGCCAGGCATTTGGTCGTTATTGTCCAAGCTATATTTTTTACCGCTCTCGCGTTTTCCGTGCTGATACCAATTTTCGCTCCGCAACTAACGCCGCGCATGGGGCTGGTCATCCCAATATATTTGATCGCTGCGCTGGCGTACTGGCTGATCCACAAAAGAAAAATCCAGGCAGCCAGTTTGCTGACGGTAACGGGAATGTGGCTGGCTTTGCTCGCATGGGCGGCATGGAGCGGCGGCACACAGTCGCCGGCGTTCACCGGCAATATCATCATCATTCTGTGCGCGGCGGTATTGTTGAATTATTCGATTGCCGCGTTGTTTATCGTTCTCAGCGCCATTAGCGGCCTCGCGATAATGTTGGGCCAGGCAGCGGGATATCTGCCTTACGCATCGCAGCAGTTCAATATGCCTTTCTCCTTCTGGCTGGCAGATATTATCTATTTTACGATCGGCGTGACGCTCGTACGCATGGCAACAGAGAGCGTCCGCTTCGCGCTTCAGAAAGCCCAAGCCGAATTGAGCGGGCGACAGAAGATGGAGCTGGATATAAAGGAACAGGGGGATTTTGCCATTCAGGCAATGAATGAGCTTGGCCAGGGTATAACGGTGACCGGCAAAGATGCAAAATATCAATATGTGAATTCCGCTTTGGCCCGAATGGTTGATTATGACCCATTGCATCTGATCGGCAAATCGCCATACGACATCGTCCTGCCCGATGATTACCCTGTCGTTGCGCAGGCTCTCAGCGAGAGGAGACAGGGCAAAGCATCCTCGCATGAATTGCGATTAAAGAAATCAACCGGCGAAGTTGTCCACGCGCTGATCACCGGTGTGCCGCACATCAGAGATGGAAAATACGAGGGAACCATAACCGTTATTACCGATTTGACCAGGCAGAAACAAATCGAAAACGAACAGAATGAACTGCTGGCAAAAATGAACCTGCGAAACTTGCAGCTCCACACTGCCGCAGAGGTGTCCCGCACAGTTTCCTCCATGTTGGATTTGGACACACTCATGCCCAGAGTGGTGGAGCTAATCAGGGATCATTTCAATTATTATTATGTGGGCCTGTTCCTCGTTGACAACGTCAGGAACCGCGCAGTCCTCCAGGCAGCCACAGGCGACACGGGAAAAAGAATGCTGGAGGCCGGACACGCGCTCGAGCTTACCGAATCATCCATGGTCGGATGGTGCGTCGTCCACAAGGAGCCTCGCATCGCCCTCGACGTGGGGATGGATGCCGTTCGATTCAAGAATCCGCTTCTTCCGCTAACGCGCTCCGAGGTGGCGCTGCCATTGATCTCGCGCGGGAATGTCATCGGCGCGATGACGATTCAATCTGCGGAGCCGGCAGCCTTCTCGGACGAAGATATCAGTATCCTGCAAACCATGACGGAGCAAATCGCCAACGCCATCGAGAATGCGCGCCTGCTTACTGAGCGCGCGGCACTGATCAAGGAACTCGAATCCCGCAACCTGGAACTCGAACGATTCACATATACCGTCTCGCACGATCTCCGTTCGCCGCTGATTACCATGCGCGGCTTTGCAGGCTTCCTGGCCGAAGATGCCGCATCCGGCAATACCGAGCAACTCAAGAAGGATGTGAACCGCATCGTCACCGCCACCGACAAGATGCAGCAGCTGCTCAATGAATTGCTGGAGCTATCACGCGTTGGCCGGGTCATGAATCCGACACAGGATATAGCATTCAATTCCATTGTCGAGGAAGCGCTCGAACGCGTACGCGGACAGTTGGAAAGCCGCCGCGTAAAGGTGATGGCGCAGGAGAACCTGCCCATCGTCCGCGGCGACCCGACCCGCCTGATCGAGGTCGTGCAGAATTTGGTTGATAACGCATCCAAATTCATGGGCGACCAGCCACAGCCTTTGATCGAGATCGGGGTGTCCGGCGCCAGCGCAGACGGATACGCCACTTTTTTTGTCCGCGATAACGGGATCGGCATTGAACCGAAATTCCAGGAACGTATCTTTGGCCTGTTCGACAAATTGAATTTCCAAAGCGAGGGCACAGGCATTGGCTTGGCCCTCGTTAAAAGAATCATCGAAGTGCATGGCGGAAAAATCTGGGTCGAGTCCTCCGGCAAAGGCGGATCCACCTTTTACTTTTCCCTCCCAACAAAAGTATAAAGTGCGTTATCATCTGCAAACTTTTTTAAGGATTACAATAAGCTCGTGGCTATTCCCCAGGAGCGGCAGATGAACGGCGAACCCATCCTCGTAATGCTTGTCGAAGATAACCTTGACCACGCAGAGCTGGTCATGCGTACGCTCGAAGATCACCGCATCGCCAACAAGATCAAGCACTTTACTGACGGGCAATCCGCCTTGGACTATCTTTTTCGACGCGGGGAATACAGTGATCCGGAGTCCAGCCCGCGTCCGCATGTCATCCTGCTGGATTTGCGCCTGCCGCGTGTGGATGGGCTCGAAGTGCTAAAAATCGTCAAGGAAGATGAAAAGCTGAAAGGCATCCCGGTCGTCGTCCTGACAACATCCGAAGCCGAGAAGGATGTCACGCGCGCTTATTACAATCACGCCAACAGCTATCTCGTAAAGCCACTGGGTTATGAAGAGTTTCGCAAATTGATGGAGGATTTGGGCTTCTACTGGCTTGGGTGGAACACACACCCACAGGTTTGAAAGAATCTTCAAACAAATGCCCTTCCCATCCGCGAATGTTGAATAAACCTGTTCTGATTCTTTTGGTCGAGGATGAACTTTCCCATGCGGAATTGATTCAGCGCGCTTTTGAAAACCGAGGTGCGCACATTCGTCTGCATCACGCGCAGACACTGTCCGATGCCAGGAGCTTCCTCACTTCGAGCCAGCCGGATCTGATCATCGCAGACTGGCGCCTTCCGGACGGCGACAGCATGGAACTTCTGCCTTCCGTTGCAGATTCAAAAAATATCCCGGTGATTTTCATGACCAGCTACGGCAACGAACGCCTCGCTGTCGAAGCGCTCAAACAGGGAGCGCTGGATTATGTGGTCAAATCATCCGAGTCCATGATGGACATGCCGCACATTGCCGAACGCGCCATCGAACAGGGCATGGCGCGCTCCGAACAGATTCGGATGCAGAAAGCGCTTTCCGAAAGCGAAGCGCAGTTTCGCCTTCTCGCCGAGAATTCAAGTGACATGATTTCGAGAAATGATACGCAGGGACGTTTCTTTTACATATCGCCCGCGGTGCAAACCATTCTCGGTTACAGCCAGAAGGAAATGGCTGACCAGCGCGCTTTTAACTTCGTGCATCCCGAAGATCTTCCCAAAATCAAGGCGATGCTGACGGTCAAGCCGAGAAATAACTCTGTCTACACCATCTCATACCGCGCGCGGCGCAAGGATGGCTCATACGTCTGGCTGGAAACGTCAGCCCGCGCCATCCTGGACGAGAAGACGGGTGACGTTACCGAAATCCAGGCTGCCTCCCGCGACATCACCGAACGAAAGCGCGCCGAGGAAGCATTGCAGATCGCGCATCGCGAGCTTCAGGACGCTTATGACCGTACCATCGAAGGTTGGATTCGCGCCCTCGACCTGCGCGACCGCGAGATCGAAGGCCACACGAAACGCGTCACTGAAATGACCATGCTGGTGGCGCGCGCCCTTGGTCTGCCCGAATCTGAAATCGTCCACATCCGCCGCGGCGCGCTGCTTCACGATATCGGCAAGATTGCCATCCCAGACGAAATTACAAAGAAGACGGGTCCGCTCACCGCAGATGAATGGGATGAAATGCGGATGCACCCGGTCTATGCCTACAAAATGCTGTCGCCCATTGCCTATCTCAAACCGGCTCTCGACATCCCATATTGTCATCACGAGCGCTGGGATGGAAGCGGCTATCCGCGCAAGCTGAAAGGCGAAGAGATTCCATTGACAGCGCGCATGTTCGCAATCATTGATGTCTGGGATGCCTTGATCACCGACCGCCCATATCGCAAAGCTTCCTCCAAGGAAGCAGTCATTGCCTATCTCAAAGAGGAAGCGGGACGGCTTTTCGATCCGCATTTGGTCGAGCTGTTTCTGGATCTGATCGAAAAGGAAGGAAAACAATAGGCGGCGCGTCCGCTCAAAGCCGACACGGCATGACCAGAGCAACTAAATCCAATTACAAATCTGAAATCATCAAATAACGAAAACGTAGATACCAAAGGAAAAGAAACAGCATAAAATACTGTTAAAAGAAAATATCCGAAAAAGGCAAATCCGGTGAAAGCCGGGGACGCAAAGCCAATGGGTCTAACGTCACGAAAGTGACCATGATCGCCAGGCCGCCGAAGTAAAAAATTCAATGATTGTTTTTGTCGCGGCGAGCCTGCAAATACTCAGGCTCGCTTTTTTTCACAATCTTCATTTGTTCGATAAGGGCAAACCCGGTGAAAGCCGGGGACGCAAAGCCAATGGGTCTAACGTCACGAAAGTGACCATGATTGCCAGGCCGCCGAAAACAACATGAAAACCATACTCTCACAAACCACATCTCATGTTGACAGCGCTGGCGTTGTTGCGGGTGCCCTTATCAGAAGGAAACTTCTATGGCATCCAAAACGGACTTACGCCGTCTCGCAATAACCTTCAGTCTTCTCCTGCTGATCGTTGCAACGCTCATTCCAAATCCAGTCGCCGCAGCTTCGGCTCTTCCAGATCTAAAAACCTTTATCTCCTCCGTTGAAAATGGGAACGCAGACAGTTTGAGCGGAGTCTATGTTGACGGCGCGTTTGCGTTGTCTGTTGTCCAGCAGCCACCATCGAACGCCGGATATGTTTCGACCATAGCCAATACGGTAACTCAGTTCGGTCTGGCAACACAATACGGAAATGTTGGATTGCTGGCACATAATTATTTGAGTGGACAATTTTTCCTCCAGCTAATCCCCGGTGAAAGAGTTGTTTTAATCTATGGGGATGGAAGCATTCAAACTTTTCGAATCACCCATATATATCGTTATCAAGCCACCGAGCCGAATAGCACCAGAAGTAATTTTATCGATTTGAACACAGGGGAGAAACTCACTGCCGATCAATTGTTCGCCAAAGTTTATACAGGCGCACATCATGTAACGTTCCAAACTTGTATCGCAAATAACGGTAACTCAAGTTGGGGACGGCTCTTCGTAATCGCTGAACCGGCTACAAACCAAGCCTCGCCACCACATTGGAATTAAACAGCGTCTTGATTGACATCTCCCGACAAGTCGTGTATCCTGTGAACCGTCCGGGCAGGCCCGGCGCGGCAGAACCTTTCGAACCCCGCCAGGATCGAAAGATAGCAACGGTAAGGAAGTGTTTCTGGGTGCCGCCGGTCTCCTGCCCGGATATTTTTGTGGGGAATCCGGAATTCGAAGTCCGGCTCCTTACGGAGTGCTTCGCGAAGACTTCGGATCTTTCTTTGCGCCCTGTCGAGATTTTCATTCCTATGGCAAAATAAATCCATGCCGCGCTGGATTCCTCCTCTCATTGCGATCATCCTCGGCGTTGCGCTTGGATTGTTTTATGGATGGGTCGTCAGTCCGGTTCAATTCGTGGATACCACACCCGCATCATTGCGCGCAGATTACCGCGCCGATTATGTGTTGATGGTGGCTGAGGCTTATCATGCAGACCAAAATGCACAGCTTGCCGCACAGCGACTGGCAATCTTTGGCAGCGACCCGCCAGACTCCATCGCGTCGCAGGCGCTTCAAACCGGACGAGTGGCCGGGTACGCCCCAAATGACATCGAACTCCTGCAAGATTTGACGCGCGCCATGCAGGCTTATCAGCCTGCGCCAACAGCCGCGGGGAGCGCACCCTAATGAAACGCGATTGGTGGATATGGCTGCTGGCTTTGCTGGTGGGATTCGGAATCGGCCTGGCTTACGCGTGGGCGGTCGCGCCTGTCCGTTATGTCAACACCCTTCCAAACACACTGCGCACAGACTTCAAAGATCAATTCCGCGTTGCGATTGCCGCATCGTATTCAGCAACACATAACCTCGACCGCGCCAAAGCGCGCCTCGCCCTGCTCGGTGATGCGGATCCCGTTCAGGCGTTGACAGCACAAGCGCAGCGCATGCTGGCATCCGGTGCGTCGTTCGAGTCGATTCAACAGGTGGCCGCACTTGCCAGCGATTTGAAATCGGGAGTTGCCAGCATGTTACCCACTATAACCAACACACCGACAGCCATCGCTCCAACTGTCAGTGCCGCGATGGCTGTTGAAACGGCAGCCACTTCAACGGCCGCGAGTGAAACGCCAACCGCCATGAATGAATCGCCCACAGCAGTCGAGTCAACCAGCACACCGCAAATCTTCGATACGCCCACACCGCGTCCGACATACACACCAACTCCAACTCTTGGTGCGCCGTTCAAATTGGTCAGCCAGGAATCGATCTGCAATCCCGACCTGACCGATGGGCTGATGCAGATCACAACTTTGGATGGCGCCCGCCATCAAATGCCCGGCGTGGAAATTGTCATCACGTGGAACGGCGGCGAAGAACACATCTTCACCGGCCTCAAGCCTGAGATCGCAAACGGATACGCAGATTACATTATGCAAACGGGCGTCAGTTACACGGTGCGCGTTGCCGATTCTGGTTCGCCGGTTCCAAACCTTACGGCCCCGACTTGCCCGGGCGCAAACAACCAAACTTATTTGGGCGGTTTGCATCTCACCTTCCAACAGCCATAGCGAAAACGCCGCAGTTCAGCACTGCGGCGTTTTTTTCATCGGGAAGTTTCACTAATAACCGGCAGGCAGTTTGCTGACCCAGTTGGTTCCCAGCATCACGGCAATATCCACGGTCGAAGACGGGTCGTTCTTGAAGATAATCTGGTTGTTGCTGGTGATACCCAACTGGCTGATCAAAAAACGCAAGGTATAGAGTTTTGGTTTGTAAACAATGATCGTGGTCTGGCTGTAGCCGGTAGGCGCATTGCCTACTGCAACGACCGGCACGCCCAACGAAAGCAGATAATTGCCAGTGCGCGTGTCCAACTGGGCAGTATGCGTTCCATTCAATACAGCAACGCGCGCATTGTCAGCTTTCATCAAAGAAACAGGGTCGCCTTGCGCCATCGGGCTGATCGCTCCGCCCGTTTGAAATAAATCATCCACCATCGCGCGGATTTTATCCGGGATCGGGATCAACACCGACGCGGCTTGCCCGCCCAAAGTCACACTGGTCGGAATCGTCATGGTCTGGTCAATCACCCCGGACTTGATTTGATCCACCGGGATATCTTTCAACAGATAAGCCAGCTTGATGCCGTCATCCAAAGTCAGGTTGGTGTGAATACCCGATGCAAACTCCCGATATAACTCCGGCGCTTTGGTAATAAACGTTGGAAAATATTCGGGGCTGAAGACCTTGTTGCGCACCGCAAGGATCACCTGTTGCTGGCGCTGTGCGCGGCCAAAGTCACCGTTGGTCGCGCCCTGACTAACATCACGCGTGCGCGCATACGCCAGAGCCACTTTCCCATCCAGGTGGCGCATGCCGCAGCAAGTGACTTTGACATGATCCAGACCCGTGCCAGTCGGATCCAGCACGAGCGTTTGATGAACAAACACATCCACGCCGCCAATGGTATTGATGGCCGATATGAAGGTGTTGAAGTCAACGTTGGCATAATATTGGATCGGAACACCGACCACTTGTGAAACCGTCTTCATCGCCAGGCCTGGACCGCCGCCTGGCAGTTTGGCGCCTTCGCCATCTGTCCAAGCCGTATTAATGCGGCTGTATCCAAAGCCGGGAATATTGACAAAAAGATCGCGCGGTACTGAAAGCATGGCCGCAGTTTTTGTGACCGGATCCACAGAAACCACAATAATCGTGTCTGTACATGCCGGACAGTCCGGGTTGCTGATCGGCTCGCCGCCGCTTCGCAATCCAAAGAACGCAATATTGATGCGGCTGCCGCCATCCCACGATGGAGCCTGAACGCTCGGCGCATCCACGGCTGGAGGCGGCAGCGTGGCTTCAGGCGTTCCCTTCAAATTAAGCGCAGGCGTACTCAGTACACTGGATTGGGCATCCGCGCAACTGGAAGGCGGAATGCCGGGTAGCGAGGTAACCGCCCAGCAGGCTGTGAATTCGCGCATAAAGGAGAAAACAAACACAGCTGCAATGACGATGACTGCCCAGAAAATAATCCTCCCCACCGGCAATTTCTGTAGTTTGGGAAGTTTGATGTTTTTCAGAAAGTCAAGAATATTATCCATAGGCTAATCGGGTTTAATATATACCATATTCAGTCCAAGGCGCTCGATGCCCTCTTTGGCCCAATAATTCAACATGGCCGAATCGGAGTCCATCGCCTTCATCAATAATCGGATGGCGCGATGATCGCGGATTTCTGCCAGGGCGCGCAGGATATGGATTCGCGCGTTCAATGGTGCGCTCTCATACGCATCCAACAACGACGGAACAGCCGCGTTGCCAATCAGAACCAGCGCGTTCGCGGCAAGCGTACCCACCATGCTATCGCTGTCGCTTAAGGCGCGGATGAGAGCTGGGGCGGATTCTTCATTGGGATACGATGACAGCGCAAGCGCCGCGGCCTCCCGGACTTCGGGCGAGGGATCGTTTAACGAGCCGACCAGCCACTCAACGGGCGGCTCATCAAACTGTGCCAGCGTCCTGACGGCCCACCAGCGATGATCCGCATCAAGCGATTCGAGCAGTTGCTTCAACCGCGGCAACGCCGACTCGCCGATTTGCGCGAGCGCGTTGGATGCGGCCTCAGCCAAAGATTCATCTCCGCTGGTCAGGTCAGCCAGCAGATTATCCAGAGAATTCACGCCGCCTCGTTATTTGGATGGCGGAGGAACAGGAAGCTTCTCTTCAGCGGTTTGAATCCACTTGTCCCCTTCATCAATCAACATCACCGGGATGTCATCCACAATTGGATATTTCCGTCCGCAATCCTGGCAGACCAGCCAGGTATCTTTGTACAATTTGAGCATTCCATCTTTCTCTCGAACACAGTTCGGACAACGCAGAATTTCGAGCAATTCCTGACTGACCATTTTCTCTCCAATCAAGCCAAAATTTTACCATGCTAGGAAGACGCAGGCGGCTGGCACATATTCCGGTTCTTGGCAATCTGCTTGGGATTCGGCATACCTTGTGCGTACTCACAAACTGCCTGCCACGCTTCATAATGCGTTTTGAATTCATCCTGGAAATAAACCGCTCCGTCCTTCATCACAGTGCGCGTCACATCCACATCCGCACCGTTGGCAGCCCAATCTGTCTGTTTCATCTGACCGGCCTTCAAATCGGGATTCACGACAAATTTGGCATCCGGCGCGGGGACAACGTTCTGCGGACCAGTGGTATTCCACTGCACCGAGCGTCCGTCCGCCGTTGAATAGAAAGTCCATGTCAAGGAGCGGGAACCAACATCAACATTGGTCTCCATCAAAATCCAATATTGCGAGTCGTTCTTGAACTGAAAATCCACCAACGGAAAATAGACGGTGGCATCCAGACCAGCCATTTTCACGTTATCTGAACCGCTTGACGTTTCTTCATAGTAGGAAACGCGATAAGCGTGAGGAATACGCTCGACAACCGGAAACCCGCCAAAGAACACCGTGCGGAACAGCGTTGTGCTGACCTGACAAACTCCGCCGCCCACACCTTTGATCGTCTGGTTTCCATAGATGATCAGTGCCTCAGCATAGCCATTATTTAGGCTTATATCGCCCAATGTCTGCCCCATCGAAAAAGTTTCACCCGGCGCGACCAGCACGCCGTCGAAGCGCGCTGCGGCGGTTGTAATGTTCTGAATGCGCGCGGGATCCGAACCCCAGAAATAAGTCGTCTGCTGGGAAACAACTTGTGTAATTCCCAATTGCTGCGCCGTGGCAGAACCGGTCAAGGCAGGCTGGACCTCTTTCACCGCCAACGGAACTGTATGCTGGCCCTGCATCAGCGCATCGGTGATGGCTTTGAGGCTGGCATCCACATCCAGAGATCTTCCGGTCACCGATGGAGAAAGGAGAACCAATTGTTTGGTTGTCTCATTGAAATGGAACAAAGGATTCGATGCGGCGCGATCTATCTGCGGTTCGATGCCCGTCAAAATTTGACGAAGTGCATTTGGGTCGAGCGTCAATTGCACATCAACTTTATTTCCGTTTTGGACAGTCTGGGCACCGATCATGTTTGCCAAAACCTGCGGATCATAAACCCACGGTCCCGCATCGCCCGCCTGGGCATTCGGGATGACCAATTCCAAAGGCGCACTCAATATCTGCCGGGCAAGATTCGCTTGTGATGTCAAATCGGCAACCGTCGGCTGAACTTCATCCACAACGAGCGGCACTTCCCCGTCGCGGAAAGTCTGCAATTGTGCGCTCAGCACCAACAGCGTGCCGCTTACGTTCAAAGTGCGTCCCGGCTGTCCCGGCTGTGCGGTGACATCTGTTCCATTCAAACGGATGCTGGCTTGCACAACCGGCTGGTTGACTTGCTGTGAAAGTCCCTGAAGATATTGATACGCCACGCGTTGATCAAAAAGAATAACAGGTGCGACATCATAGCCGAACCCGCGCGCGCGGATTTGACCATCGAGGGCCGCAAACAATCCGCCGCTTCGTCCAAGACGATAAGCGGCGCGCGCGCTGGACGACGCATCGAAGGCCATGCCTAACTGTGCCGGAGACGCCACCCACGCCTTGTCTCCGTACTGGAATAGAACCTTGCCGTTGATCGGATACGAAAGAGTCTGATTCAATTTCAAGGCTGCCGCTTCCGGCGATAAGCCCGAAAGGTCCACACCAGCCACAGAGACTCCCGGGAAGATTCGTCCGGCATAAAGCAGTTGATACCCCAGCACCCAAATGATGATGACGCCGAAGAACAACATCAGCCCGCCGATTGCGGCGGTCAAAATTTGCGCCACTACAGGGAAACGTCGAGGGAACGGGTAAGATAATGCGCTCATAAGTTTTCTATTATATCCGGCTGGCTAAAAACCGTCTTAACGCAGACGATCATTCAACGCCGGAGAATCCATCCCGGAATGATCATCGGCGTGCGCGATTTATAGTCCGCATAAGCCTGGCCGAATTCGCGCAACAGTTTGCGTTCTTCAAAATATGCGCCGATAAAAATATAGATGGTGAGCGAGACATAAACAATCAACATGTTCACCGTCATGATTGGAGTCAGCCAGATGAAGAGCAGGCCGAAAAGATACAGTGGGTGGCGGACGAGGCGGTAGAGTCCGCCTGTAGTAAGCGCGTCCGCTTTTTCATCCGGTTCGAACAGTTGGCGCAGTCCGGCAAAAGAAAGTGCGTCCGTCTGCAAGACTCCGATAAGCAAAAGAAGCGCAGAAAGTCCCTGTCCTGTCAGTGTCAAGAACAGCCACGGCGCAGGAATGCTGTAAAGATTTTGATCTGGAAGGAAGCGCGCCAGCAAAAGGATCGGCGCAAAACTCAAAACAGAAAAGATATTATAGGCAAGCCGATAGATGCGCATCATGCTTTTTCCAACAACACGCGCCAAAAAATCTTTTGTGCGCAGCGAAGCCAGCCACGAATGAACACATCCCCATAATGCAATCGAGCCGATCAGGATTGCGAAATTCATCAATACAACCTTCTCGAAAAGATTTGACGTATGCGCTTGAATCTAATCGAGAACAGATAAAATGACAACTGACTGTAAGGGCTGAACCAAATTTCACATTGACGCATGGATGTCAGACAGGTATAATCGTCCGTCGGCATTATCCCTGTTTCGTAGGAGTAAAAATATGATTACAACTGATACCACCACCACGCCTGTCGCCGTCGAACCGAAAACAAAATTGACAGGTAAAGTTCTAAAGACTACACTGGCGGGCGCTTTGATTGACGTAGGACAGCCCATTCCCGGCGTGCTGCACATCTCACAGATTCAAAAAGATCCAGTCAACAAGGTGGAAGATGTTATAAAAGAGGGACAAACTGTGGATGTTTGGGTTCGCAAGGCCCGCAAAGATAGAATCGAACTCACCATGATCGAACCATTGAAATATGATTGGAAGGACCTCAATCCCGAAATGATCGTCAAGGGCAAAGTGGTGCGGCTCGAATCGTACGGCGCCTTCGTTGACATCGGCGCAGAGCGCCCGGGTATGATTCATGTCAGCGAACTCGCGCGCGGCTTTGTCAAGAGCGCAAGTGAAGTTGTGAAAGAAGGCGATGAAGTCGAAGCCGTCATCCTGAATGTGGATCGCAAGAAGCGACAGATCCGTTTGAGCATGAAAGCTCTGCAGCCTGAAGTCGTCGAAGAACCAAAACCCGAACGCGAGAACAAACGCCGCAAGCGCGGCAAGAAGCACGAAGAAGTTGAAGTCGAGGTCAATGCAGAGCAGATGGAACCAGAGTTGACTGCCATGCAGATTGCCTGGCAAATGGCGCAGGAACGCGCAAACAGCAAAGAGAAGAATCGGAGAGCCAAGCGATTTAAATCTGCGTCTTCAGAACAGGAAGATATTCTCAGCCGCACGCTCGAAAAGCGGCTCCCCACAGGCGCATAAAACGAAACCCCTCGCAATCAAGCGAGGGATTTTTTATTATTCCGGTTAACATAAATTGCCTGGCAACTAACTTCTGCTTCAGCCGCCGTCCTCGGCGGCGAGGACGCCGCCGAGAGCATGACCCTGTAAACCAATCAAGGTTATCTGAATAGAAGCAATCAACCGCGGTAGAGTGGGATGCTATCGGCTCTACATTTGAATCCATTATTTATTTTCCGCATCCAATTCCTTCAAGAATTTTTCTTTATTGGCTGAACGCGCAATCTTCCCACTGGAAGTTTTCAGAATCCATTTCGGGCCGACCACTTTTACATAACGCAAAGCAATGGCAGAATTTTTCGTGACATGACGGCGAATTGCCTCGGCAATTTCTTCCTGTTGCGCGGGGTCTTCCGAATCGACTTCGGCGATGATGACCACATCCTCCGTTCCGGCGGCTTCATCAAAAATACCGAATGCCACCGACCGTCCCGCGTGAACACCCGGCACTTCATACGTCAGCGATTCCAAGTCCTGCGGATAAATATTTTTCCCGCCGACGATGATCATATCCTTCTTACGCCCCGTGACAAACACTTCGCCATTCGAGACATAACCAAAATCGCCGGTCAAATACCAGCCGCCAAGGAACGCTTTCTTCGTCGCGTCCGCTCGGTTGTAATAACCGGTCAACATGCAATCACTCTGCAAAGCTAGTTCGCCGATAACGCGTTGGGCGACGCCTTTGCCATGTTCATCCAAAACGCGGACGCGCGTATTCGACAACGGCTTGCCGGATGACATCATTTTCATCGCCGGACGATCATCCAACGCCAGGCGCGCAACGCGTTCTGACATAAACGCTTCCCGGTCAATTTCCTCGACTTGAGGCGGGCGCGACAGATCAGATTGCGTCACCCCGAAGACATTTTCCGCCATCGCGTACGAAGTTTGCAGTGCGTTCAATTTCAAGCCGTACGATTTGAATCGTTCGTAGAAAGCCTGATGGCTTTCCCATCGAACCGGTTCGGAGCAATTGATGACTGCGCGCCACGATGACAAATCCACGCCTTCCAGCGAACGATCACGGATTTTTTGCGCGCAAAAGTTGTACGCAAAATTGGGGAGCCACGAAAGTGTGCCTTTGTATTCCGAAACCGATTGCAGCAAGCGATACGGCGCGCGCACCCAATCGAACGGCGAACTCAGAACCAGCGGCACGCCGGAAAGAATCGGCATGAGAAAACCAGCAATCAAACCCATGTCGTGATAAAGCGGAAGCCAGGAAACGATCACATCGTTATCATCCAAATTCAGGGCGCGGCTGTAAGCGTCCAATTGATTGAACACAGCCTGATGCGATAACGCCACGCCTTTTTGCAAGCCAGTCGTCCCGGAAGAATGCTGTAATAAAACAATATCGTTCGGCAAACGTCTCATTCCCGATATATTTTCAAAATCGGGATCGGATTGCGACGCAAGTTTGTTCGTCACGATCACTGAGCGAACAGAATCGCTTCCTTTCAACGCCTCGCGGACATCATTTTCGAATTCGGGATACGTCACGACCGCGGCTGGCTTCGTCACCGAAATCAAAGCGGAGAGATCAGCGCGGTAACGCTCAGGCGAAAGTTTTTCCGTCAGAAACGGCATGATGGACGGAATCGCACCGTGCAAAATTGCGCCCCAAAATGAATAGATCAAATCTTCGCCATGTTGAAGAATCAAAATGACGACTTCGCCCGCGCGAATCCCTTCGCGTTGATAAGTGAGTGCGTACGCGTTCGCTCCGCACATAAGCTGCCGGTACGCGATGGGAAGATCGGGTTTGCCCGAATGTTGAAGATAAACCGCGACCCGCTCCGGGATCCGCGCGTGAAGCGACTGAAGTCGCTCCGACAGAGTCGTCATTTGGACTGTCTGCTCTGGATCAGGTTTGCCAATTGATCGAGTGTGTCAAACGTCTGCGCGTTCAGTTCCGTATCGTCGAGATGAACACCAAATTTATCCTCGATGAACAAAGCCAGGTCAACCAGACTGAAAGAATCCACCAGCCCGCTGGAAATCAACGGCTCGTCGAAACGTATCTGACGTTTTGGCTGTTTCAACACAGATGACGAAATATATTCGCCAATGGTAGTTTGAATTTCGTGCATCAGATTCCTTTGGGCAAATTTTATTCGACCGTGACGCTTTTTGCGAGGTTGCGCGGTTGATCAATATCCAACCCCCGGATGGCGGCGATGTGATATGCCAGCATCTGGAGAGGTAAAACGGTCACCACCGGCAAAAGCATCCAGGGGGTTTCGGGAACCCAAAGGATGTGGTCTGCCATTCCGTCAATGAGTTCATCACCATCGGTCGCAATTGCAATCACTGTACCGCCGCGCGCTTTGGCCTGCTGAATTTGCGAGATCATCTTTTCATGCCACGGGTCTTTCGGCGCGAGGCACACAACCGGCATCGCTTTGTCAATCAACGCGATTGGGCCGTGTTTCATTTCGCCCGCCGGATATCCCTCGGCATGAATGTATGAAATCTCTTTCAACTTCAGCGCGCCCTCATAAGCAATTGGCATATTGATGCCGCGCCCGAGGTAGAGACAATCGCGCACATCCTTCAACGCGTACGCGACTTTTTCGACTTCGGCTTCGCGGTCCAGTGTGCGGCCAACCAAATCGGGTATGAGCCGCAAATCGGCGACCAGCGCTTTGCGAGTCTTTTCGTCAATAACGCCGCGCAGGTCGGCTAAAAGAATCGCCAGCATGTATTGATCCACCAGCGGCGCAACAAAGGCCTTCGTCGAAGCCACGCCGATTTCGGGTCCGGTTTGCATCGAGATGAATCCGTCCGCAGTACGCATGGCTTGTGATCCAATCGCGTTGACGATGCTCCAGACGACTGCGCCTTTGCGGCGGCCTTCTTCCATCGCGGCCAGCGTGTCTGCCGTCTCGCCGGATTGCGAAATGGCAAGCACGACCGTTTTATCGTCAACGACCGGATCGCTGTAACGAAACTCGGATGCAATGACAACTTCCGTTGGCACGCGAGCGATCTTCTCGATCAAATATTTTCCGACCATTCCCGCATACGCCGCGGTGCCGCAAGCCGTGATGTAAATCTTTTCGATTTTGTTTGCAAGTTCTTTTGTAAGTTTGAGATCAGGCAGACGAATTTCGCCGCGGCCAAAATCCACGCGGCCCGCCAACGTATCGGTCACCGCTCGCACCTGTTCATGGATTTCCTTTTGCATGAAATGACGGTATTCGCCTTTCTCCGCCGCCACAGGATCCCATGAAACCGAATGCGTTTGCGGTTTGATTTTGTTCCCATCGAGCGTTTGAATGCAGACATCGCTGCGGGTCACAGTTGCCATCTGGCGCGATTCCAAAAAAATCACATTGCGCGTGTGATCCATAATGGCTGGTGTGTCGCTGGCCAAGAAGTTTTCATCCTCGCCCAGTCCAATCACCACACCGCCCGCATTGCCGATGCGCGCGGTAACGATCTTATCCGGCTCATCTGCCGACATCAGCACCACAACATTCGCACCCTGGATTTGGTTGAATGTCCGCCGCGCAGCTTCAACCAAATCAAGCCCGGTTGCCAGATAATGTTCGACGAGATGCACAATCGTTTCGGTGTCGGTATCCGATTGGAACTCAACACCTTCGGCCATCAACTCTTCCTTAAGCTCAAGGAAGTTTTCGACGATACCGTTCTGCACGACAACCACGCGCCCGTTCCGGCTGACATGCGGATGAGCATTACGCTGCGACGGCGCGCCATGAGTTGCCCAACGCGTATGACCGATGCCCGGCGCGCCGTTGATGGGCGACTTGTTAACGAGATCAATTAACTGGGATAATTTGCCCGCGTCTTTCCGGACCTCGAGCTGGCCGCCGTTGAAGACAGCGATTCCAGCCGAGTCATAGCCGCGATATTCCAGCCTCTTCAGGCCATTGAGGATGATCGGCGTCGCGTCACGCGGCCCGATATATCCGACGATTCCACACATGGGGATCCTCCAGATTTGAATTCGAGATTCGAGATTCGATGTTCGATAATTCGGTGTACGACGCTACGATTATCGAATATCGGCCTTTTGCCATTTCTGCGGTTTTGTCCGCACGATTGCCCGTGCGGCATTTTCCGCAGAATTGATTACTGGAGGGAAAGAAATCGGTTGTGGCGCAACCGGAGGGCTTCCGCTGAACTTTCGATTTTTTCAACCAAGTGGTTGATTACCTCCATCCTGCGATGGAGAACCCTCATCCTCGTCAACCCCGCGATGAGCGGGGTTCATGCGCTATCTTTCCCGGATCAAGTTGTCGGGTCACCTCCTTAACAGAATCTGGTGCGGACAAATTATACCCCGATTAAACGGCGGCCACTCATATGTCCCGGTCACCCACGCGTGTTGTTTTATTGACTAAATTGAACTTGCGGGAAGGTCAGAGCCTTGTAGATCTGGTCGTCAATAACCTTGAAGACAATATCATCCTGCCCATCCACCTGGATGGTATATCCGACAATCTGACTGTGAAAACCGTAGGAGGAACCGTTGCCCTTGATTCGGATTTGCGCGCCGGGAGCCAGAATGGTTCCCCTGATACTGGATTTTTCGTTCGCGTTAAGCGACATGACATTCGTGTTATCCTGCGGCTGATAGATCAATAAGCCGGCATTGGGGCCGGACCCCGGTGCAGAAAGATCAACCTGCGCGTGTCCAGAAAAATGGAGTCGGCCATGTTCCATTTTTATTACAACCTGATTGCCCGACAATTGACTATTGTCGTTCAATGTGAAATCATCATTCAGGCAGTAAACTCCGCTCGCTAACTGATCCACACCGGGCGGCGGAAATACATCGCTCCACGAGCCGGGAGACATGGTATGGCCGTCTTCCTGAATCTTTGCCATTTGGCTGCCGCATCCAACTTTTGGCATGTAAAATGGCGGCGGATATGAAACCGGAGAGGCACCAGTAAGCGGCGGGAAAGGAGTAAGCAGTTTAGGCTTTTGGATCGAAGCTCCGCCGACCACCTGGATTTGGCTATTATCCCGAATGCGGATACTGCCGCTGCCTTGGGTAATGAGCGCACAGTCCGGGTTGTTCGAATTGACGAAGATGCCGCCGCCCGTAAGATCCAAAGTGGCCTCGCCCAAAACCCAGAATGCCTTGAAATTGTTACAATCGCTGGCCGGCGCAAGGCTGATCACCGCCGCGCCGCCCAATATGGGAAGATATTGGGCTGTCTTCGTCCGCGAGACAGCCTGAACTTCGTTGGTAATCTGCGGGATTCCGAGAACCGATGCAAAATAGGTCTTGATATACGAAGTGATTTGAACCTGAATATATTCAACGTTGCCGGCATACGGGCCGCTGATGGGAGGACTGTACACTTTTACAACATTCGTGACGCCGTCGTTGTTATAGCCATTCTTGTTCGCAGATTGAAAAACCGCGTCGGTCCAACTGGGTGTGTTGTTATTGACCCGTTCGAGAGCGCCAGCCAGCGCTGCCGCATCCGCTGCATTCTGGGCACGGCGTCGCTCGGCGTAAACATTTCCCCCATCTATGGCAAGCGCGGTAACGCCAACCAATGCGATGATACTAAAAACAATAACGATCAGCGCCTGGCCGCGTTCACCGCGGTGATTGCTTTTCAAGATGGATTGTCCTTTTCGATCCAATCAACATTGAGGTGACAGAATCGTGTCCGTTACGGTGGCAGTCAGGGGGATGGTCTGGCTTCCGATAAAAGCGCCAAGGAACGGCATCACGAGCGGATACTTGTAATGGACCGTTACCTGAATAGCATTTGTACCATTCGGTCCAACACCTTGGCATTCGTAGGTGATTCCGTTCGTTGGTGTCACAGTGATGGTAACTTGGGTGGAGTCCGAAAGATTGATTGGACTAGTGGATGACTTTTGGACACGATAGATGATCCCTTGTATGTCTCTCGGATTAAACGAACCATACAATGCGCCTTCCTGTGCTGCGTCGCGCATAGCAGTGTAGGAGAAGAAAGCCATGCCAAAATCTACGGCTCCCGAAAGCAGCATCAGAATGATGGTGAGGCTAATTGCCAGTTCAACAAGGCTTTGGCCTCGTTGGTGTTTGGATTTTTGGAAAAAGTTTCGCTTTTTCATTTCAATCACCTTTGCTTACGGCAGCTGGCTATTATTATCTGAATCCAATGTTGGACATCCGCTTTCAGCAAAGTTAACAACGATTCGTTCAATAGGCGGATTGCTGGCGACGTAGTTCTTGTTAAATGTCAGTCCTAAAAGTTTATTTTTACCCGCCTGCAGGGTAACATCACCAGTAAAGGCAGTAAACACGCCTGGGGAGCCAGTGGTTGCGCCGGCCCAGATCGTTACACCTCCATATTGCATCGTACTAATGAACTGCCCTGTGGGGTTGGTATTGAAGTAGATTTGGATTTGCGAAATTGTAATCGTGGCAGATGCACTTTCATTAAAGATGGTCATGCTGAACGGTGAGGTCTGTATGCCGCTATGTCGCGGGTCACAGGCGATGGCACCCGTTGCAACAGTCGCTGTAGCCTGGTTGGATGTCAGGGTGTTCGTACCAGCCATGGCAGTGGCGGTGGCAATATTGGTTACTGAACCGGCCGTAATGTCCGCAGCGGTAACGGTATAGTTGGCGGTGCAAGTGGTCGAACCGCCTACCGGGATTGGATTGACTGCCGCAGAGCAGTTTGCGCTTCCAGAAATCTTGTTATCGGTTACTGTGAATGGTGATGTCAATGGCGTATTGCCAGTGTTTTGAAGAGTATAGGTATAAGTTACCACTTGGCCGGCAGAGTTTGCAAGTGTTGGATTCGCTGACTTTTGAAGAGTGAGACGCGGCGCGTTGTGGGTAACGACTGTTCCTTGAGCGTTGGCAGTGAAACTCTGCCCGGAAGGCAGCAAGCCCGTAACAGTTGCGTGATTGATAACCGAACCTGCATTAATATCGGCTTGTGTGATCGTGTAGGTCCCGGAACAGGTTGTCGGCGGAGCGCCCGGAGCCAAAGAAGCCGCGGCCCCAGAGCAATTTACTGAAACAACTTTGTCATCGCTGATGCCAAAAGAGTGCAGCGTCACATTTCCCGTGTTTTGGATGGTATAGGTGTAATTGATCACTTGCCCAACTTGCATATCCAATGCGGGAGAGGGATCCGAAGGCGTTGCCGCAACGGTGAGGGTTAAAGCAGGGGCCTGCATCACAATCACAGTGATCTTAACTGTATTGGATGTGATACTTCCGCTGCCGCCATAACCGGTTGCGGTTATGGTAACCATCCCGTTATCAAGGTCTGCTTGTGTTATGGCATAGGAACCAGTACAGGAAACCGTGCTATTTTTGCCCAGGCTGTTGCTTGAGCAGGGAGAAGGAGACGTGGGAATGGATGTCCCTGTTGATGTCGCCGCAGACACACTGAAACTGGCGGGCATGGATTGATTGGTTTCGTTCGTAAGCGAAAAAGTGTAGGAAATGCTGGGAAGAGGCTGACCAACGACTGGGGTAACCGACGGCGGCGCATTAACCGCAAGATAAAGCGATGTGGTCACAACTGTTGCACTGGCTGAGTTGGAATTATAGGATTTGCCTCCAAAAGTGGCAGTGGCCGTGGCTGTATTTACCAGAGTACTGGGATCCTTAGATTGAATTGTGTATCCTACAGTACATGTAAGCTGCGCTTGGGGGGCCAAGCTTGAACCCGAACAGACACTGCCAAGCTTGTCGTCAGCAGTCGTAATGGAGGAGAGTGTTACATTCCCTGTATTGGTGATCGTGTATGTATAGCTTATCTTTGAGCCGGCGACAGCCGCGGACGTAGATGCGGTCTTTATAAGAGAGAGTTTTGGCTGTTGGTTTGCGTAGAGCGTGGTATTGACGGTATTCGAAACAAAAGTATTTACAGTAGCGGATGCGGTGCCTGAAATGCTGCCGTTATCCATGTCAGACTGGGTAATTGTGTAGGTGCCCGTGCATTGAGTGGACGCCCCTGCATTGAGCGGGCTGGCCGCTCCTGAACAGCTTGTACTGGTAGCCAGATTATCATTTATGGAATAAGTGGGCGAATTAATCTTTGATCCTGAAGTGTTTGTAATTATATATGTGAAATGAATTACCTGCCCGGCAAAGCTGTATGTGGAGACATCAGTCGTCACTTGCAAATTGACACCCCCGCTGCCGGTCCAGGTTTGAGGAGGTGCTGTGACGCCAATTGAAACGCTGTTCAGCAAGGTGCGCGAACTCGTGGATGTGATCGTGAAGGGGCCAAAAGGCACCAGCGGCACAATCGGAGCGTATTGCGCCGATACCGAAACGTCTATGCGCCAGCCGTTTTGGATATTTGACGGTGATGCGCCTTGAGAGCAGGATGCGTTGCCTGCCTGACCTCCGGTAAACGCAATAGGGTTTCCGCTCGAATCTAAACCAGCATCGTACGAGATATTGATACTGGAGAACCTGTTAATAAAAGCTACATTGTTTGCGGATGCTGTAATGCCTGTGCAATCCTGATAATATGGGATGCCAGACGCATTGTTGCCCGTTGCCGACCCATAGCGTGCGGCATTGCGGGCCGCAGTCACCACTGATGCATAAATAAAAAGCAAACGGCCGCTTTCAATGAGGCCATACACAACCAATAATAAAACAGGCAAAGCCAGGGCAAACTCCACCATGGCTTGGGCAGCGGATTTCTTCTTCGGTTTAGCGGATGTTTTGTACATAAGATACCTGCGCTTCTGACAATGCCAAAGCAGATTCGATTCTACTTCGGCACCACGTTGACAATCCAGTTGGGGAGGAACAAAATGAGGAACGCGCTCAATACAAAAAATGGGCCATACGGAATAAAGACCATCAAAGCATTCTTGCCATATCGCCCTGACACAATGAGCGCGAGAATTAATACAACGCCGATGATGCCGCCGAGCAAAATTCCAAGCAATAATCCAAACCAGATGAGCGGCCAGCCGAGAACAAAGCCCAGGACGCAAGCCAGAATCACATCGCCGGCTCCGAGCGCTTCTTCGTCATCGGCTTCCTGACCAGTTGCCTTCATCCGTCGGGTGCGGATCTTCGAAAATAATACCCCAAGATAATATAAGACCAGCATGATGACGAGTCCGCCGAGACCACCCAGCAGCGTTGGAAAAATTCCATGGACGAAGATTCCGATCCCAAGTCCAAGAAGAGCGCCGACGATGCTGGTGGGATGAAGAATCAAGCGGTGTTCCAAATCAATCACGACCACCACAGCAAAATAAGTCAGCAGGAACATGCCCAGCACATATCCCATCGCGTGCGGCCTGAACCACGTGTACAAGCTGAGGATTATCATTACGACTTGAACAATCCAAGGCCGCAGGCCGCGCGCTTGTCCGCATTCTGGACAACGGCTAAAAAACAGATAGCCCGCAACGGAATATTCTTGATTGCATTGACTGCAAACAGGGCGCGAAAGCCGCCGGGTGAGGGGCAGCGTATCTGCCAAATAATTGACTATCCACCCGCTGACCCATCCGGCCAAAATCGGGATGATAAGGACAAGTGTCATCACAATTTGATTATATATTAAACCAATTGGATTCGTATCCGTGTAAGCCAATTGTAATGTGCTTGGCGATTCATTTAAACTGCCTTACAATGCCAATAGATTCCCCAGGAGACGAAAAAATGGAAGAATTTGTCATTGAAGGGGGGGCACCATTGCACGGAGAAGTGATACCCGCCGGAAACAAGAACGCGGCTTTACCGCTTTTGGCAGCCTGCCTTTTGACGGACGAGCCGGTCATTTTGCGAAACGTGCCTCGGATTCGGGATGTGCTAGACATGCGATCTTTGGTGGAAAGCTTGGGGGCCGAGATCGAAGATTTGGACGCGAACACATGGCGCATCGTCACCCGGACCCTGCGGCCGGCGGACCTCAACCCGGACCTTTGCCGGCGCATCCGGGCTTCGATTCTTTTAGCCGGACCGGTAACGGCGCGTTCGGGAGAGTTGCGTTTACCTCCGCCCGGCGGCGATGTGATCGGACGCCGTCGTCTCGACACCCATATTCTTGCTTTGCAGGCGCTCGGCGCGGAAGTAACTTATGACCGCGTTTTCGATTTTCGTTCAGCCGGATTAAAGGGGGCGGAAGTACTGCTCGATGAAGCCAGCGTTACCGCAACAGAAAATGTGGTCATGGCGGCCGTTATCGCAGCAGGCGACACGTTCATTCACAACGCGGCATCCGAGCCGCATGTCCAGGAACTCTGCCATTTCTTAAACAGCCTGGGCGCAAAGATCAAACACATCGGCTCGAACACACTCCACATCACGGGCGTGCCCAAATTGCACGGCGGCGAATATACGATTGGACCAGATTATCTTGAAGTGGTCAGCTTTGCGGGCGCGGCCGCAGTGACGCATGGCGATGTGCGGATCCGCAATGCCGGAGTTGGCTATCTTGAAATGATCGCTCCGGCCTTCCAGCGTTTAGGACTGCAATGGAAAGTGGACGGCGATGATATCGTGATCGGCCCGGATCAATCGCTGACAATCGTTCCCGACTTGGACGGAGCGATTCCCGAAATCAAAACGAACATCTGGCCCGCCTTTCCAACAGATTTGATTAGCATTGCCATCACAGTTGCAACGCAAGCAAGCGGCTCGGTTCTATTTCACGATTGGATGTATTCGGGCCGCATGTATTTCACCGATAAATTGGTCGGCATGGGCGCGAGAATCATTTTATGTGATCCATACCGCTGTCTCGTGCAAGGCCCAAATCGTTTGTACGGGGAGAAGCTCGAAAGTCCGGACATTCGAGCCGGCATGGCTTTGCTCCTGGCCGCGCTGGCAGCCAAAGGTTCATCCACGATTCGTAACATCGGTCAAATAGATCGAGGTTATGAAAATGTGGAGGGCAAGCTGTTAGCACTCGGAGCCAAGATCAAAAGAGTCAAAGAGTGATTTGTGAGAAACAAAAAAAGGCGAGCCGAGGAGGTTCGCCTTTTCAGAATTCGGTGCCGCTGATTTATGGAATCAAAAATTGAATATTGGTGTCTCCAATTACGAGCGTCCACTTAAGGCTGCTGGTGATCCAGTAGGGTCCCCCTCTCAATGTTTTGGGTTTTGAACCGTTGATCCAGACCAATAAATCATAAGCTCCATAAGTTAAATCTGTGATGGTTACCGAGTTTCCTTTGGGTAATTGGTAACCACGGTACCCACATTGCCCAAATTTTGTTTTCTCCAAATACAGAGAAACATTCGCTTGTCCTGATGATTTGTTCTGTATCACAATAATAGTCTTCGTGCCGGGGACATCGGCTGGAAGCGGTGCATTACAAGGATCACCGCTTGAGCTGGATGTGGTTGGAGAGGCAAGTACCGAAGTTGGCAGCACAAAAGCAGTTGGGGTATCAAGCGGAGTTGGTGTGGCCTGGGGCGTGTCAGTTGGAACAGGTGTTGGCGGGATCGCTGCCTGCGTCTGCGCGATCATCGTGCTGGCCGCCGCAACCGCTGAAGCCTGCACCTGCGCCGGGTCAATGGTGGGAACAGCTGGAGCGCCGCAGGCGCTAAGCAAAAGAGCCAACAGCGCTGTTATAAAAACGAAACGTTTCATTTTTCTCTCTCCATTTCTTTATGCTGGCTGTCTGGAACCAGCGAATTACTATCTTTCAACAGGCCGGGGATACCCGCGTGAATTTGTGCCGATCTTTTTACCACAATTGTGAACATGGGTGGGAAAGGATTTTCAATCCAGTGAATCGCGTCTATTGTAACTCCATCTTTATTAACGAGGACGATTGGTCCGATGTTAGGGAGCGTCCAATTGAGTAGGCTTGCCTCGCAAAACAGGAGATTGCTTCAGGGAAGAACGCTGCCAACGATATTGCCCACTCTTTTAGACGCCACTCGATGTTAGGGCAATGGAAAACTTCTATTCTGATGAACCTGAATAAAAGAAACCAGCAGGCATTGGCATTTCCAGAATTGGATTGATCGCAAACAACAAAAAGGGCGAGCATGAGAACTCGCCCTTTTTACAATTTAATTTCCGTTTTACGGGCCCTTCACCGTGATAGTTGTGGTTGTAATTGTAAACGTCACCTTGTCAGGACCAGTAACGCACGCGCCGCCCGATACCGTCGTCGGTTTCTTGGGATCATTGATCCATGCATACAACGAATAACAGCCAAGCGGCAAGTCTGTATAGCTGACAGAACTGCTTTTGCCCAAGGAGAAACCGCGATAACCGCATTGTCCGAAACTTGTCTTGCTCAAATAAATGGAACCGTTGGTTTGAGCGCCGGAATTGTTCACAATCAAAACAGTCTTGATCTTTGGCCCATCCGGGTTGGGAGGCAGCGGCGCGTTGCATGGATCGCCTGTGCTGCTTGTGGACCCGGAACTCGTAGGAGCCGCCGCAAGCGTTGGCACAGACACGGTGGGATTCATCGCCGTTGGAAAGCCTGAAAGCGTGGGCAGCGGCGCCGGAGTCGGACTCGGAAGCGGCGTCGGGCTGGGTTCTGGTGTGTCCGTTGGAATCGGTGTGGGCGTGACAGCCCCCTGCGTCAGGGCAACCATCGTATTGGCCGCCGCGACTGCCGAGGCCTGCAATTGGGCGGGGTCAATCGTGGGAGTGGCTTTTGCGCCGCAGGCACTCAACAGAAAAGCCAGGATGGCAACCACGAAAAAGATGCGTTTCATTTTATACGTCTCCATATTTTGACTATTGGATTACAACTCTATCTCTGTAGATCGTGATGCTTCTTTTGGATTGAGTTAGGAACGAGAAGCCTCCAGATAACATCTTGCCGCCAACATACGCCACGTAGACATAGTACCCTTGCGGCGCTTGAATAATAAGATGCTTAACGTGATTATATTCAAGAACCGTCTGCAATCCATGAATGGTTGTGCAATGCAGGGAAATATCTACCTGGGTTCCGGATTGGTTGTTGATGACGATAACTTCATAAATCGTATTCGCCGGTAATTTGTCGAGGCTGACCGATTCGCCCGGAACAACGGTAAGATTGACAACCGCGTTGGGCGTACCGGTAACAACCACCGGACCGCTCGTTGGCGTAAACGTTGGGATGGGCGTGAAAGTGGGAGTCGGAGCAAGCGTGGGCGTTAAAGAGGGTTCAGGCGATGACGTGACAGTCGAGGTCGCCGTTGCCGCGCTGATGGGCTGCGAACCTGCTGTTGGTGTTGAAGCTGGGGATTGGATCGCCGTTTGGCCCGGTAATGCTGGCAGGCAGGAACTAAGTAGCAAGACGAGGGTGAGCGCGATGCCGAATCTGGCAAGGCCCTTCATGCCTCTCCTAATTCTGGGCAACGACCTCCATGAACTGCGAGACCACATCCCGCAGCATGCGCTCGGGAAGCGCGCCCACCTGGCGATGCACAACCTTGCCGCCCGCAACGAACAACATGGTTGGGATACCCTGCACCCCATACTTGCTGGCCCATTCCGGATTCTCATCGGTGTTGACTTTGGCAATCACCACTTTGCCGGCCAACTCCTTGGCAAGTTTTTCAAGAATAGGCGCAACCATCTTGCACGGCCCGCACCATGGCGCCCAAAAATCAACAATCACTGGGACGGGTGATTTAAGCACGGTTTGTTCGAAAGCGGCATCGGTCACGTGAACAGGTTCTTCGATCATACTTTTATTATATCCTTTTGTGTTTCCAATTCCACGGGTTCTTCTGAAAGCTGAGGCAGTATATCATAAAACCCGCATGATATAATGCCGCCTCATGGCTGAACTTTTAACGCGTTGGCGCGATGGACTTTCAAAAACCAGCCGAAGCGCCTTTGGACGATTGGCCGGGTTGCTGGGCGCGACTGAAATTAAGCAGGATATATGGGATGAGTTGGAAGCGCTTTTGATTCAAGCCGATCTCGGAATCGAAACCACTGCTGATGTGATTTCATCTTTACAGCGCCTCGTCCGGGACCGCGGCCTGACCCGCTCCGATCAACTTGGCGCGCTGCTGAAAGCGGATCTTCGTTCGCGCCTGACAACGCCGCCGGTTTTGGATTTTTCTGCGAAGCCGTTTGTGATTCTCATGGTCGGCGTAAATGGCTCGGGTAAAACCACCACCATTGCCAAACTCGGACAGCGTTTTATGGCAGAAGGAAAATCCGTTTTATTCGGCGCGGCGGACACCTTCCGCGCCGCGGCGATGGATCAACTCCAGGTTTGGGGCAACCGCTTGAAGGTCGAGGTGGTTGCGGGCGCTCCCGAGTCAGATCCGGGCGCGGTGGCGTTCAACGCCATCCAAGCCGGAGTCGCTCGCAAAATTGACATCATCCTGATTGACACTGCCGGGCGTTTGCACACGCGCTTCAATTTGATGGAAGAGTTGAAAAAAGTTTATCGCGTGGTCGGCAAAGCGCTGGATGGCGCGCCGCACGCCGTCTGGCTCGTTTTGGACGCGACCACCGGACAGAATGCTTTGCAGCAAGCGCGCGCATTCAAAGACGCGGTGAAAGTCAGCGGCGTGATTTTGTCCAAACTCGATTCGTCGGCGCGCGGCGGCATGGCGTTTGCGATCCAACGCGAACTTGGTTTGCCAATTTTATTTGCCGGGCTTGGCGAGAAACCCGAAGATTTACAGCCATTCGATGCGGATGCTTTCGTTGATGGGATTTTAGGTTCATAATTTTTGGAGGAATGATGCAGGACTTGCTTGATCGTTTGACTCACGCGCGGGAATTAACTTCACAACTTTTGGAGCGTCTTTGACTTCGCGGGGAAGGAAGCCAAGTTAGCCGAACTCGAAAAGGAAATCGAAAAGCCAAATTTATGGGATGATTCCACCGCCGCACAGCGGACGATGAAAATCGTTTCGGCTTTGCGCGAGGAAGTGGAGTCGTGGCGGACATTCCAACATCATCTGCATGATTTGATCGAGCTTGCAAATCTCGACGACGAGTCGCTGCGGCATGACCTCGAAAAAGAGATCGCGGCGCTTGAAGCAGAGTTGGATAAGCGCTCTTTTGCCGCGATGCTTTCGGGGCCGTACGACGCGGATGACGCACTGCTCGCCATCCACGCGGGCGCGGGCGGGACCGATTCGCAGGATTGGGCCGCGATGCTCGAACGCATGTATCTGCGCTGGGCCGACGCGCAGGGTTTTAAAGCGGAAATTCTGGACCGCACCGAGGGCGAAGAGGCTGGTTTGAAAAGTGTCACCATCGCAATTGATGGAAAATACGCGTACGGTTACTTGCGCTCTGAAAAAGGCGTCCATCGGCTCGTGCGTCTTTCGCCGTTTGACGCCGCGCATCGCCGCCACACATCATTTGCATTGGTGGAAGTCCTCCCGCAAGTCGCGATGGACGACGCGGAAATCGAGATCAATCCCAACGATTTGAAGATGGATGTTTTCCGTTCGTCTGGCGCGGGCGGACAGAATGTTCAAAAGAACGCGACTGCTGTGCGTTTGACCCATATTCCAACCGGAATCGTTGTGACCTGTCAAAATGAACGCTCACAGCTTCAAAACCGCGAAAATGCTTTGCGTGTTTTGCGGGCGCGTTTGTTGGAAATCAAGCATGCCGAAAAAGAACAGGAAATCGCGGTGCTGCGCGGCGAATATACAAAAGCCGAATGGGGCAGCCAGATCCGTTCATACGTTTTACATCCATATCAGATGGTGAAGGATCATCGCACTGAATTTGAGACCGGCAATACGCAGGCTGTTTTGGACGGCGACCTCGACGGCCTCATGGAAGCTTATTTGCGCCAAAGTGTGAAATAGGGAATGTCATGTGGCAAAAAATATGTCGCGCCATTTTCAATCGCGAAAATTTTCTGGCACTAATGCTGGCGCTGATTTTGATTGCGCTGATCATCTTCACTGTTGATACATCGCCGACCTGGATTTATCAGGGCTTTTAATGACGATCCTGCAAATTGCAATTTTAACGATCGTTGCAATCATCATTGGTCAATTGCATAAGGGCCGCTTGCTGGCTTTGCTCGCGGTCAGCACTTTTGTAGTATTTTGGCTCCAACCAGCGGAGCCTTATCCTACGCTTGTTTATTGGCTTCCGCTTGCAACGCTGACCATTGTGGTCTTTTCCTGGGCATTGACTTCCACATCGGAAAGTCGCGGCTGGAAACAAAACTGGACTGCGGTGGCAGTGATGGTTGGCGTTGCGCTGCTGATGGACCTGAATCATTACTTCAAGTTGACGCAGGTTTTCACAGCCGATACACCGAACCTTCGTTACATATTAATCGTAATCATTGCAGTTGTGACAATCACTTTTAGCCTGGTGCGTTGGCGGCGGGCGAATCATTTCTGGCAATTCGTTGCATTCATTGGAATCATCCTGATTTTCATCTTTTTGAAATCGCCTGCTTTATTGCAGAAGGCAATGAATTTTGTCGCGGCGATCCGGGCGGGCAACGCTGGAGACTCGTCAATTCCATTTGCGTGGCTCGGATTTTCCTATCTGGCCTTCCGTTTGCTTCATACGATTCGCGACCGACAGACTGGCCGCCTCCCTTCTGTGACTTTGGCCGAGTACGTCAACTATGTGCTTTTCTTCCCCTCTTTCACCGAAGGCCCGATTGATCGCCTCGAGCGATTTATCAAAGAGCTACGCGCGCCGCTTCCGCTTGCCAGTGAAGATTGGCTCGACGCGGGGACGCGGCTCTTCATCGGCTTGTTCAAAAAATTTGTAGTCGCCGATCTGCTGGCAGTCATTTCAATCAGCGATGTGCTGGTGGCAAGAGTCAACAGCGCGGGATGGTTGTGGCTTTTCCTTTACGCATACACGTTTCGCATCTATTTTGACTTCAGCGGTTACACCGACATCGCCATCGGCATCGGGCGCCTAATGGGTATCCGCCTGCCGGAAAATTTTCTTTCGCCTTATCTCAAACCCAACCTGACACAATTTTGGAATTCGTGGCACATCACGCTGACGCAATGGTTCCGCGCTTATTTCTTCAATCCCCTGACGCGCGCGTTGCGGAGCAGCAAAATTTCCATACCGGTCTGGATCATCATCCTCGTGACGCAAATCAGTACGATGGTTCTCATTGGCCTTTGGCACGGGATCGCGGCTGGATTTGTCGCCTGGGGCTTGTGGCACGGCCTTGGATTATTTGTCCAAAATCGCTGGAGTGACTTTGTCCGTCCGCGTCTGCCCGCGTGGACGCAGACTCGCGGCGGTCAAACCGCGTTGAATCTTGGCGGGGTTTTCCTGACGTTCAATTTTGTTGCCCTCGGCTGGTTATTTTTTACGTTATCCACACCTGCAATTGCTTGGCGAGCCTTGCTCAAACTATTTGGGGGGGCATAAACGGGGGTGCGATATTCCTCGGAACCATAAACAACAGCCTTGGCCCCCTCCCGCTTTTGCCTAAAGCGACAGGCGCGGCAGCCTTGTGAGCACCAATAAACGAAAACAACGATGAGGAATGTCGGCATGGGGCTTGCAAAGTTACATGAAAAACCTTACACTATCCTTGCATTTCATAGCTGTTAACCCCTTCTCTGCTATGGATGGTTATAATATTTAACGTGAAGCATATCACGAACTAAGCTGTTTTTGTCATATTTACTGACGAGCAAGGAGGAGGTATTCCAATGAAATCAAAGTTAACTGAAAAAGGGCAGGCGCTGATCCTAATCGTTTTTGGAATTGTCGCGATGGTTGCGCTAACTGGGTTGGCAATAGATGGAAGCGCAACCTACACCAACAGACAAGGTGCCCAAAATGCAGCCGATGCTGCAGCATTGGCAGGCGCACTTCAGTTGTCACTGAATAACACATCCAATGTGGTTAGTGCGGCAACAAATGTTGCGCAGACTAATGGCTCTTCCAGTGCAACGAATGCGGTGGTAACAGTCAACAACCCTCCATCTACAGGATGCGGTGGGGCCACCAATTCATACGTAGGAAATAGTGAATACGTTCAAGTCATTATTAATACTGACGTGCCCACTACATTTGCACCGGTGGTTGGCATCCGCCAGATGCATAACTGCGTCGAAGCAATTGCTTATGGCAGACCTGCGGTGAGCGGAAGCACGTATGGTGGAGCGGCACTAGTTGCTATTGATCCAACTGACCCCCAGTCCATGCTATTCAACGGAGGCGCTACGGTTCAAACCAAAAAAAGCGGCGTCTTCGTGAACAGCAATAACTCGCAGGCCTTGTTCCTGAACGGCGGTGCGCAATTGACCATGGATTCAAATGCAATGGTTGTGGGCGGGTATAAATCCAATGGTAACGCACAATGGTCGCCAGGCATCACAACCGGCGCAACGGCACTCACTGTTCCTGATCCGGCATGGGCTACGATTCCTGCTATTCCAACAAGCCCTACTTGCGGCAGTTCTGGCAGTGTATCCGGCTCCTATAATGGAAATTTCAGCAATGGCACGCTGAATCTAAATGGTGGCACGGCAACACTAACACCGGGTAATTACGCCAATCTAAATACCAATAGCAACTCAAACTTGGTATTCAGCCCAGGTACTTACTGCATCAGCGGCAGCCTCAACATCGGTGGCACCGTCACTGGTACAAGCGGGAAAGTGCAACTGGTTACCAACAGCAATATCAACTTGAACGGCGGCGTCAATGTCAACTTCAGTGACCTTGAGATCTACACCACAAACGGAAGCTGGATCATAAATGGAGGTGCCTCCATGACGGCTACCCGGCTCCGCTTTTACTCAACGGGATCCAGTACATTCATTGTCAATGGAAACGCTACCCTTAATTCAAGTAACGCTTTCTTCTACATGACTGGCGGTTATGTGAGGTGGAATGGAGGTTCAACGATTAATCTGCAGGGGCCACCAGCCGGCGATCCGTATGCAGGCTTGCTGATTTATTTACCCTGGTCTAACACGAGCCCATTCGACTTAAATGGTGGTTCGACTGTGAATGTTCAAGGAACGATCCTAGCACCCCACAGTAATATTACAGCCAATGGTGGCAGCAACTTTGCAGCCTTAAACAGCCAAGTAGTAGGCTACAAATTCATTTTCAACGGCGGCGGAAGCTTCGTGGTGTCATACGATGCAAAGGTGAACTGGAGTCCCACCCAAAAAGCTGTGGTTCAACTGGTCAAATGAAGCCCGACGCACAGTTGTTAGACCTGCACAATAATTAACATAAAACCGAAGATGGCCTTCCCGCTCGGAAAGCCTCTTCGGTTTTACCCCAAACACAAACGTTTTTGTTGATTCATAATAAGCATACATATGTGAGTGGGAAAAAATTTTAGGGTATCTGAACATAACGGTCGCAGCACTAACCAGAGATTGAATGGAGGAGTGTCATGTCAAGAAAATTACGTTTCTTCTTCTTGTTGCTGACGGCTACATCTGTTGTAATATTCAGCGTCGTGGGTACAACCACCGCGTATGCCGATGGTGGGACAGCAACTGACCCGCCGGCCACGCAGGCTCCTGTCAATACTACACAGACATCCGACGCCAGCGTCGTAGCCACGAATCCGCCAGCCACTGAATCCCCGGTCAGCACTACCCCAGCATCTGATACAAGTTCGGTGACTACCAATCCGCCTGCTACAGAAGCTCCAGTTGGTACAACTACCCCGATGCCTGCTGCCACCGAACCACCGGCTACCGAATCGGTAGTCAGTACTTCAACAGCGGCTCCAGATTCAACTGCTGTGGCTACAGAACCGACTTCCGCTCCAACCGAATCGAGTACGGCTGTATCACCCACTGCAACAACTGCAATCACGCAACAGCCTTCGAGCACTGCAACCGCTACAACATCTTCGTCTTCTGCATCCACAGCACAGCTTCCAAGCAATACAACAGTGACTGTTCTTGATTCTGCTGGGTCTACTGTACCTTTGGCAACACAGAACGCCGCCAATGCCATTGCCACGACCAGCGATCCCATTTGGTGCCCCGCGGGCCAGTCTCCCACACCGGGCGCCAATGGTTGTACATCAACCTTTACCAGTTTCAACGCCTTGTTGACTTACCTGAAAGCCAATGAAACGGACGTTGTTTACCAGCAGGCTGGCACGATCTACATTCAGATGGGAAACTACACAGGCGGGGAATCCAATGTCAACTTCAATTCATATGGTTTCAACAATCTGAACAAATATAACCTGACAATCCAAGGTGGTTGGGATACCACCAGTAACACCATCAATAACAGCGTTGGCACAAGTTTGAACGCGTCAATCAGCATTGGAACTAGCGGAAATCCATGGGCCGGTTCGCTTACTTTTAATGATATCCAGATTCAAAATATAAGCAACAATAATGGCCTTACCGCTTATTCGCAGAGTGACATTAATCTCTCGAATGTTCAAATCAGCAATATCAGCAACGGGAATGGCGCAACGCTTTCATCATCCAATGGAAATGTGACAATCTCAGGCGGCCAATTCAATAACGCCAAGACCGGTGCAGATATTACAGCGGGTGGTGACGTGACCGTCCAAAACAATGCCCAATTTAAGAACAATAAGAAAGCGGGCGCAGTTATACGGGCTGGCGGCAACGTTTATATATCCGACAGTACATTCAGCAACAATGGTGTCAATTACACAAAGAATGGCGATGGCCAGGGGCTGAATGTTACAAGCAACGGAAATGTTTCTCTCTTTAGCATATATGCCAACGAGAACCACGCATATGGTGCTAATATTCAGGCCGCGGGCACTGTCTTCGTCGGAAACAGTTTCTTTTCTGGGAATACCGGCTACAAATACTCTTCCTGTGGCGGCGGATCCATTTCTGGCGGCTACGGCCTGCAAATTATTACAACTGACACGATTAGTATGGATAGCGTCACCGCGTCAAACAACTACCTGTATGGCGCATCTCTAACCGGATCCGATATATCCATCTCCAACAGCACTTTCGACAAAAATGGTTCAAGCACTAGCAAGAATGGCTCCGGCTATGGATTGAACATCGTCAGCGGCCAGACCGTCTCACTTTATGGCATAGAGGCCAACAATAACCAGAGCTATGGTGCCAATGTCCAGGCGAACAGTGCTGTTGCCATCGGCAACAGTTTCTTCTCGGGCAACCAGGGATATACATATTCCTATTGTGGCGGGAATAAAGTAAGTGGATATGGCCTGAAAGTAGTTACCGCCGGATCCATTGCTGTGAATAGCACCATAGCCTCTGATAACTATCTGTTTGGCGCATCTTTGCAAGGGTTCGATGTTGCAGTGTCCAGCAGCACCTTTGATAACAACGGTTCGGGGCCAGGCAACAATGCCGCTGGGCATGGATTGGATGTCGTCAGCGGTAGCATCGTATCCCTCGTAAGCGTTGAGGCAAATTCCAATCAGCTTTATGGCGCGAACATCAAGGCCGATGGGACCGTTTCCATCAGCAACAGTTTCTTCTCTGGGAACGAAGCGTACACCTTTTCTTGCCATGGATTGACACCTTATACTGGATACGGTCTGCAGATTGTCACACCGGCCGCGATTGCCCTAGACGGAGTAACTGCATCCAATAATTACCTCTACGGTGCGTCGCTGACCGGGGCCGATGCTGCGGTTTCTTTCAGCACCTTTGACAATAACGGTTCGGGCTCAAACAAAAATCCCGTTGGTCAGGGGCTTAAGATCAACAGCAGCGGAAATGTCTCGCTTTACGAAGTGGAAGCGAATAACAACCAGACCTTTGGCGCAAAAATTAATGCAACAGGCAGTGTCTCGGTAACAAGCAGCTTCTTCTCCGGGAATGAAGGGTATACATATTCACCATGTGCAGGAAAAACGGCTTATGGCACCGGTCTCGAAATAACCACAACTGGTTTCATCAACCTTGACCAGGTGACTGCTCAAAACAACGGTTATTTTGGGGCAAAGCTGATTAATCAAACTGACGTAACAGTCCAGGACAGCACTTTCGATAACAATGGCACACAAGGTTCCACATCCGGTTTGTACATTCAAACATCAGGCCAGGTTACCTTGGATAATGTCACAGCCACGAATAACAGCCTGGATGGTGTTGATGTCAGAGGCAACTGCACCAACAACGTGCTGGTCATTGACGGAACATACGCGAACAACAACCTATATGGATTGAAGATCGTTGGAGCCACCCTGACTTTGAATGGCACGCCCGTCTTCTTCAACAATCCTGCTGGGAACATTTTCGTGAACCCGAATTGTCCAACGAGCAGTGGAGGCAGCAATCACAATCACGGATATAGTGGCGGAGGATGTGGGTGCAGCAAATCTTCCGATATGCGTATGCACTTTGATCGGTTTGCAAGATATGCTCGGTGAGCTTTGTTGCGTTAGTTAGATCATAGAAAACAATTGAGGAACGGTGGATGCCGTTCCTCAATTGTCATTGGACAGCATTAATGAAAAAACACGCCCTGTTGTTAACCGTTTCGGCCTTTTTCTTTATATGGGCAGTCAGCGGATGTGGGACCAACCCGGTCGCAACAATTTCGGCGGCGTCAGCCACGCCAACTATAACATCCACGCCGGATCCATGCGCGCCGGAAAATATCGGCGCTTCAGTTGAAAAAGTTCATAGGCACATGCGCGAGTTTGATGATGCATCCGCATTAGCTGCAAGTATGCCAGCTAATCAGTTGAGCACTCAAATCGCTAACCTACAGCAAATTCGCCGTGATGCCGAAGATGAACCCATCCCCTCCTGCCTAGTGACCCTGAAAACGGACCAAATCAATCACATGAATACCGTGATCAATACCCTGCTTGCGTTCATGCGTGGAAGCGACCAACAAACTATTGATCAAGGTATAACCTTGGCACGCCAACAGCATGATCAATATACGCTTGAACTGGCGCGCCTGCTTGGAATTACGCCGATGCCAGCAACTGCGGCAGCAAATCCATCCCTACCTCCTTTACCTACTCTTACTCCCACTCCCTGACCTGCAATCTTTCCATATCATTAGTTTCAAAACAAAATTGATCCCCAGTCCAGCCATGAACGGCTTTCCAGCTCTGGAAAGCCGTTCATTCTTGATAATGCAATTGATTGCAAAGTGGTTCGTTTCTACGGCGGTTTGATCTGGTTTGCCAACAATTTTTACTGCGTCCGGTTGAGACTTACCTGCCAGGAAACGATTATTGGACTATACTTTATTCGAAACTTTATCTGTTTGGCAGTGTTTCGGCCATAAACGAGGAAAGGATTAACAATATGACCACCACAGAAAAAACATCAACGTCCTTCTTTGACGAAGCGGGCGTTGAAAAAGGAATCATACAAGTCGGAGAAGGTGTTCCATACGGGCTTATGCGTGTCAGCAATCCCACTCTTGGGTTGGGAGGCGCATACGGAACATGGGGAGAAAGTTATGATAATCAAACATTGCCGCAGTTTTTGGAGAAACGCCTGGGACGGCCGCTTACCAATGAAGAGAAATTGAATCTGGCCGAACTTGGATTTCTCAGCAGGCATCACATTGCTCCCCTGTCGAAGGAACAGAACATCGAAGTCGAAGTTGAAGTCGGGGCGCGCTTTTTAAAGGAGGCCGCTCAAGCTTGTGGCTGGAAGCCGTCTGAAGTCGAGGCCATTTTGATCGGCATGAGCGCACCGATCACGGAAGACTATCTGGATCGAATCACAGACGCAGCAGGAATCCGGGAGGACGCGCTAAAGGTCGCCGTCCATAAAGCCTGCGACGGCTCAGTCAGCAGTCTGCATTTGGCGCTCAATCCGGACCTGCCCGAAAACAAGAAACTCTCACACAACATCGCGGAAGTTGTGCGCGGAAAGAAAGTGCTTGTAGGCGGCATTGAAGGGCTGAGTCGCTTTGTCAGCCTGTCGCACGACACAAGCGCTCTACAGTTGTTCGGAAATGCCGCAGGCATTGTCGGACTAATCCCCGGAAAAACAATGAAGTTCCTGGCCGGGAGCACGCGCGAGGAATTCGACGAGGACGGCACATTGCAAGTTCAAATGTATTATCCCCACTCCCCTCAAAAGTCACCGAGCGGAACGAATATCGAAGTAACGGAAACCAACGGGAATCATATCCGCATCGCGGGTCTGATGCACGAACCAAACGATGGATCATCCATCGTGATGGCAGGGCCAATGGGAATGGTCAAGTTGTTTGTCCGCACCGGCGTCCAGGTGGTGAGCGACGCGTACCAGGCTTATCAGGCGCGCCTGGCGCAGCTCGGCGAGACCGGCAAGTCGCTGGCAGTGGCCGTTGTCCACCACGCCAACTACAAGATCAACAAACTTAAAGAAAAGAACTTGCGGAATCTGGGAATCACTCTGCCAATGCCTTGGCTGTTGAACGAGTTCGGCAATGTAAGTGCAGCTTCCAACATGATTGCTTTCCTGCGTGAATTGCCAAAGCTAAATCCAGGAGACCATGTGTTAATTGATGGATTCGGCGCGGGAACTTATTACGATGTGCTGACCGTGGAAATGGGCGGATAAAAAACGTTCGTAACAACGCCATCCCCAAATCAAATTGATTTGGGGATTTTTATTTTCTCAATGCAAACACGCACGCCGCCGCGCCGTTCACAGCAATTTTTGCAGTTTGGCGTGCGGTGGATTGCAAAACACTCGAAAGCATTTCAGAATCCATCTGACACAATTCGGGATGATCTTTTATGATCACAGCATACGGACAATGTCCAAAAAGGATTCTTGGACCTTCGGCTCCGGCTTCCCACCGCGCTTGATAATGCAATGTGTTTAATTTCTCGACGACAATTGCCAATCGCTTCGCGGCTGGGACTTCGGGCTGGCCCGCCCCAATTTGGCTGATCAATGCCTTGGCGATTTTCTTCACAGCCTCTTCCCGCTTCGACGGCGATAAGCCGTTCAACCATTCCCGCAAAACCGCGTCTGAAAGCAAAGCTAAATTATCGCCCAATGTCTTCTCGGACAATTTATACAATTTGACCGGCCTGCCGCGTCCACTTTTGCGATTTTCCTCCAACATTTCAATGCGCCCATCAGCCAACATAATGGACAGGTGATGCCGCACTGTCGCCGCAGACATATTGAGTCCGCGCCCGATTTGCGCCGCCGAAGCGACGCGTTGTTTCTTAAAATAAGTCAGAATTTTCTGGCGCGCGGTTGTCACAGGCATGGCGTGATTATACTCACGAATCTGTTTATGCAAATATATCTTTGCATAATTCGATTGACTTTAAAATCCAAAGTGCTATAATCCAGCAGGTTTGTGACAAAAGGAACCACAATCAGCGCTTTTAGCCGCACCTTTTTGCAAAGCCCAAATTGCCAATGACACTGACGTGGGAAACTTCGTACGCCATCGCTTTAGAACTAAAACGATTGCACTCAGATGTGAACATCGAAGACGTAACATTGCAGCAAATTTATGATTGGACTTTACAACTTCAGGAATTCGAGGATGATCCCGCTCTTTGCAACGACGACATCCTTTCAGCAATCTACCAGGAATGGTTTGAGGAGTTGATCAATGACAGATAACAAAGAACTAAACTCTCCGGGCTACGAAATCCCGGAAGACCTCCAGCACGCGGTCAGCATCACAACAATTGACCGTTTGTATAACTGGGGACGCCGCTGGTCGGTATGGCCAATGATGTTCGGCCTCGCGTGCTGTGCGATTGAAATGATCGCGGCACAGGCTGCTCGTTATGATCTGGCACGCTTCGGCATGGAAGTGATGCGCCCAAGCCCGCGCCAATCGGACCTGATGATCGTGGCTGGCACGGTCACGAAGAAAATGATCCCAGCCATCGTGCGCCTGTATAACCAGATGCCGGAACCAAAATATGTTATCGCCATGGGAGCGTGCGCTTCGGGTGGCGGCCCATTCAAGGAAGGCTACAACGTTGTGGCCGGTGTTGATAAGTTCGTGCCGGTGGATGTTTACATTCCCGGCTGCCCACCCACCCCCCAAGCCCTGACCGCTGGCCTGATGAAACTGCAAGAGAAGATTGATAAAGAATCCATTCGCAAAGTTCGCTGGTATCAAAAGGGTGCGGACTCGGTTGAACTTCCAATCCCAGTGCTCGGGCCCGATCTGATGGATCCGCGCCGCTACAACGAGATTAGGGTGCTGGCCGCAAAACCCGCCGAACCCGCGACTGAGTCAAAGGCATAGGAGAGACAAGATGACAACTCTCGTTGAAACTGAGACTCTTGACCTTGCCGCGCGTTTCCCCGGTTCTGCTGCTGTTGACACTCGTCCCGGCTACAGCGGTTGGATTGTCAACAAAGATAGACTCGTCGAAGTCGCGACCGCATTGCGTGATGAATTTGGGTACGATCTGCTCTCACACGTGACCGGCGTGGATTACTTCCCCGACAAAATGGAAGTTGTTTACAACGCGTATAAAACAACGGGGGGGCCTGGCGTTTTATTCAAAGTTCAGGTTCCACGCCTCGACCCGATTGAAGTCCCGTCGGTTACACCGATTTGGCCTGGCGCGGAATTCCAGGAGCGCGAAATCTGGGATCTATACGGAATCAAATTTACGAACCATCCCGACCTGCGCCGCATCCTGATGTGGGAAGGCTTCGAAGGTCATCCGCTTCGCAAGGACTGGCACGAACCGTTTTACGAGGAAGACTTCAAGCCGCTCAAGAGCCGCTGGCCGGACGGCAAATACGTCAGCGCGGAAGACAAGAATCCATACAAGGACAATCTGCAATTCCCGCAGAACTTTGACCCTGCAAAGGTCACGCTCGATGGCGAAGCCCCGTTGTACGACACACTGCAAAAATATACAACCGTGGACGCGGGCATCAAGACCGACCACATCATCGTCAACATGGGACCGCAACATCCGTCCACGCATGGTGTGTTCCGCGCCGCGGTGGTTCTCGATGGCGAGACCATCGTCAGCTTGAAACCCGTGATGGGTTATCTGCATCGCAATCACGAAAAGATTGGCGAGCGCAACACCTTCCTGCAAAACATGCCGTACACCGACCGCCTCGATTACTTCAATTCGATGAGCAATAACTGGGGCTATTCGCTGGCAGTCGAGAAATTGATGAATATCAAAGTTGCCGAACGTGCAGAATACCTGCGCGTGATCATGGCGGAGCTCAGCCGTATCCAGAACCACTTGATCCTGATCGGCATGTTACTCAATGATCTCGGCGCTTATTTCACGCCTGCGCTGTATGCTTTCGAGGAACGCGAACTGATCCTCGATATCTTCGAAGCGACATCCGGCACGCGCATGATGTGCAACTATCACCGTTTCGGCGGCGTCTCGCGCGACCTGCCCGAGGGCGTGCTCGAAAAAATCAGGGGACTTGTCGAAGACCGCCTGCCGCGCAAAGCGGACGAGTTCGACCGCCTGCTCACCGAGAACGAAATTTTCATCTCCCGCATGAAGGGCGTGAAAGTCATTGACGGCGAGGACGCCATCAAGTATTCAGTGACAGGCCCGGTACTGCGCGCCGCGGGCATCCCTTATGATGTACGGCGCGCCCAGCCATACGGCATCTACGACCGCTTCGACTTCGATGTGGCATTGCGGCACGGCGGCGACCTGTACGACAACTATCTCATCCGCCTCGATGAGATTCGCCAATCCATTCGCATCCTGCAGCAAGCCGTCAAACAAATACCCGATGGGCCGATCAACTCGCAGAAACCGCAGTATCAGGTCCGGGTCCCGGCGGGTGAAGCGTACGGACGCATCGAAGCGCCGAAGGGCGAACTTGGTTATTACGTCATCTCGACCGGCAAGCCGAACCCGTGGCGCTATCATGTGCGCGCCCCATCGTTCATGAACATCACCGCCCTCGAGAAGATGTGCGTCGGAAAGAAGATTGCCGACTTCGTTGTCATCCTCGGCGTGCTGGATATCGTGCTGGGTGAACTTGATAGATAATAACCAGATGTCATTGCGGGCGATGCAATCTCGTATTGCATGAGGAGATTGCTTCTCGAAGACTCGCAATGACATGGTAAATGGAGAACTGAATTATGTATGGTAAAGGAATAATCAAAGGCCTCGGTGTAACCCTCAAGCACTTCGTGGATACCTATCTCGATGACATCCAGTGGTGGGGACGGCGCTATTACAAAACCGGAGGCATCGCCCACCGCTCGAGCAAGGACACGCGCGGCATATTCACGGTCCAGTACCCGGAAGAAAAACTTCCAGTGCCCGAAGAGTTTCGCTATGTGCCGTTCCTTGTTTACGATGAAGGCGCGGACGGCAAAAAGGAAGTCCGCTGCACCTCGTGCGGAATTTGTGCCAAGGTCTGCCCGCCGCAGTGTATCTGGATCGTCCGCTCGAATGACCCGCAGACCGGCCGCCCGGTCCCGGAGCCGACCGAATTCTATATTGACGCCGACATCTGCATGAACTGCGGCTTCTGCGCCGAGTATTGCCCGTTCGACGCCATCATCATGGATCACGATTACGAGATCGCTTCATATCAACGCAATGTGTTCAACATGCAGAAATTGCTCAAACCCGCTTCATATTACAGGAGCATCCGCCCGTTGAACTATCAGCGCAACGATGAAGAGCGCAAGGCAAAGGAAGCCGCCAAAGCCGCAAAAGCCGAGGCATCCGCATCTTAATAGACGTAGGGGCTGAGCGGCGCTCAGCCCCTACGTTACATTGATTGGTATAAAAAATAATGACAGATAAACTTACACAAGAATCCATCCTCGCCGCGCTCAGCAAAGTGCAGGAACCCGAGCTTCACAAAGACCTCGTCACGCTGAACATGGTGCGAAATCTCGAAATCGCCGGCGATAACGTTTCATTCACCGTGATGCTAACCACACCCGCCTGCCCGCTGCGCGGACAGATTGAAAAGGAAGCCAAACAAGCGGTGATGGCGCTCGGCGCAAAGTCGGTTCAGGTCAAGCTCGATTCGGATGTCCCCAACGATGGCCGCATGCGCGGACTGGTCAACATGCCGATCCGCAATGCCATCGCGGTCGGTTCGGGCAAAGGCGGCGTCGGGAAATCAACTGTTGCCGTCAACCTCGCAGTTGCGCTGGCACAGACCGGCGCACGCGTCGGCCTGTTGGACGCGGACATCTACGGCCCCAACATCCCGACTATGCTCGGCGTGGAAAAACTTCCGCCGCCGAACGGCAACAAGCTCGTCCCCGCGCAGGCATACGGACTCAAGATGATCTCGATGGGATTGCTGGTCAAGCCCGGACAGCCGCTCATCTGGCGCGGCCCGATGCTCAATTCCGCCATCCGACAATTTCTCGGCGACGTGGAATGGGGCGAGTTGGATTATCTGGTTGTTGACCTTCCGCCGGGCACGGGCGACGCGGCTTTGTCGCTGGCGCAGGCCCTGCCCCTCAGCGGCGCGGTCATCGTGACGCTTCCGCAGTTGGTTTCGCTCGAAGACGCCAGCCGCGGACTTCAAATGTTCCGCGCGCTCGAAGTCCCGATTTTGGGTGTGATCGAAAACATGTCATTTCTCGACCTGCCCGACGGCACGCGCATGGACATCTTCGGTTCGGGCGGCGGCGAGCAGCTCGCCCAGGCCACCGGGACTCTTTTCCTCGGCAAGATCCCGATTGACCAGAACGTCCGTATCGGCGGCGACAGCGGCAAGCCCGTGATCGTATCCAACCCCGATTCGCCTGTCGCCAAGGTGCTGACGGAAATCGCGCAGAAGGTTGCCGCGCAAATTTCCATCGCCGCACTGGGCGGCAAGAACGAGCTGCCGATCAATATTGTGGAGTAAAGATAAATAGAGATAGAAAGTAGAAAATGGTAAAAAGCCCTTGAGCGTTACAATGCTCAAGGGCTGCTTCATTCCTTTTCCCCACTTTCCCATCCTCTTTTCCTTACGGCACAATCTAATCCATGCAACCCGCTATTATTGACTGTTTTGCATGAAACACCCCCAACAAGTCATCCGCTTTTGGAACAACGACGTGATGAACAATATCGAGAATGTTATGATTGCCATTAATCAAGCGCTGGAAGCGCCGGCCGTGATGTTGTCTTATCTTACTGAAAAGGAAAACTAAATTGAACGGGAAAAACACCTTCGACATCCTCCTGCTGATCGCCAGACCCGCGGCTGGCAAAAGCGAGATCATTGACTATCTCAAGAAAACCCCGCAGAAAGAACGGGCGGAACGTTTCCACGTCGGCGAATTCGACGAGATTGACGACTTCCCCATGCTTTGGACGTGGTTCGAGGAAGATGCGCTGCTCGAAAAAATGGGACATCCGCGGCTGCACACAGATTCGCAGGGGACTTTCCTCTATCAATATCTTTGGGACCTGCTGATCGAACGGATCGGGGTGGACTATCAGAAGAAAGTGCGGGATATCCCGAATCACAACGAACGCTTCACGACCATCGTCGAGTTCTCGCGCGGGACGGAACACGGCGGATACCGTTCGGCCTTTTCTCACCTGTCGCCGGGAATGCTTCCCAACATGGCAGTCTTGTACATTGACGTGACCTGGGAGGAATCCCTGCGGAAGAATCGCAAGCGCTTCAATCCCAATAAGCCAGACAGCATCCTCGAACACGGCCTGGACGATGCGAAAATGGAACGCCTGTATAAGGAAGTGGATTGGGATGATGTCAGCAGGGACGATCCGCAGTACCTGACCATTCAAGGCGTCCGGGTTCCGTATGTGGTGTTCGATAACGCAGATGATGTGACCACGCAGCGCGGCGCTGCATTGGGTGGAAGATTGGAACAGACATTGAATGAATTGTGGATGCTTTATAAAAAATGAGGCTTATTGTGGGGCGCCTGTTGTGTTAGGCGGCGCCCAACCTTCTAGGATTGAGCCCACAACCAAGTCTCACCTTTATATTTCCCTATGAACCATAACTTTCCTGAAGGTGCTGCAGCTACCTCTAGAATGGGCAGTTCGGCAACAAGGATCAGTTGATGGTCTATAAGATGGAAGAAAGTGTCATATTTGAATACCCACCCCTGCCCGGCCGCATCGAAATAGAGGAAACTGTTATCGAAGGCGACATCGCCAATCTGAAGCCATTGTCCGCCAGTAACTTGATACCGGACGCTGCCCGTAAAGCAGCTTGCACCGCCGCACCTGGTCAACTCCGGCCAGGGATTTCCAACGGCGTCTACTGCCAGGTCAGAGAAGAAACCAAACCACCCATCTTCAGGAGGTTCTGGCGCCGGAAAACGTTTCCAACTGTTCATGGAAGTATTTAGCCGCCAAAGATTCTTGTCCAAGCCGAGCCAAATGTTTCCATCATTGTCTTCGTTCACCACAGCAGCACATCCCGGTGCAACAGGTGAATCCGAGCCGTGCCAGTTATGTCCATCGTACCACCTCGCGCCTCCACCTCCAACGGGACCTAAATCGATCCAATAGCAATGATTTACCCAAATGTACCCGCTGACTTTCAGGAAAGCTACTGTGGTTCGCGAGTAAGCATCTTCAATTTCTGGACGGGGTATTCCTAAATCCTTGAGATCGAACACCTTCCACTTGAGGCCGTCAAACATGCGCACATCACGATTAGCACCCAGCCAAATGTGATCCAGCGCGTCCGTGGCAATGCTCCAGGTTAACTCCACATCATTATCGGGAGTCGGCGTCTCCCAGCCGGTCTCGGGCCCCATGTTCGTCCAAGCGGAACCATCCCAGACTGAAACTTGATCCCCATCATCGCTGACCACCCAAAGATGCTGCTTGGAATCTATCCCGATGATTTTTCCACTGAAGGGCGGCAGATATTCATTCCAGGTGCCCTGACTGTACTGCATTGCGCGTTGGTCCGTGAGCAGCCATGCGGTGCCATCTGATTCTGGCATCATGTTGAGGATGCGTTCTGAGTCAGCGAGATGGAGACGTGCTATTGGCTTGAAGGAATCAAATATTGGGATATAAGCAGTAGCAGAGGGTATCCCTGTTGGAATCGTGGTCGCTGCAGGCGCAACGGTGAACGTTGCTGCGACAACACTGTTCGGTGTACTTGTAGGAATGGCCGTCGATGGCATCGAAGTAACACAGGCCATGAACAGGAACATGACAAGCAGCGCAGATAGGATCAATCTTCCAGAGCGTGACATGACAACCTCCCGTTTTTCGAGGAGGAGAACAAACCGTTGTCTTCAACAGGGCACGGAGCCAGTCGGAATGTTCTTCACATTCGCTAACTCAGATGCGCTAAAGGTTTTCCGCAGCGATCGCAAAACTTGGCCCCACGGCGCACTCCATGCCCACAGGTCGGGCAAATACCATCCCGGCGACGGGACGGCGCTGAAATCCAGGTTACTGTTCCTGTTTTTCTCCACTGCTCTTGGCCAAGACTGTTCAGTGTTTGCCTGGCACCATTAACGCTCTCCCCCAATGCTCTGCCGCCCAATTGAACCAGTTTTCCTCCCTGCTGCAGACCGGCGTGTACCAAGTGTTGCGAAGCCAGACTCGGCTTACGCAAAATCTGGCGTTCCAGACGGTGCGCCAGCCAAAGGGTGATCCTGGTACCGCCTACCAAGACGATTAACGCCAAAACGATCAGACCGCCAATAAGAATCCAGACAAGTCCTCTTCCGTTATACCAGCCATACCAGACCATGCCTATTCCAACAAGGAAGATCGCCGCCGCCAGAAACCAGAGAAACCAGGGTACGCGCTTCCGTGGGGTGACACTTTGAGGCATGTGAGTTTTCTCACTAACTAACTAGGGCACCACAGTTGTCACAGAATTTGGCTCCGAGCCGCAACTCCATTCCGCATTTGGCGCAAACGGCCGCTAACTTTGCACCGCAGTGGTCACAGAACTTGGCGTCTGCGCGAATAGGTGTACCGCACGAGGGACAGACTTCTCCCCCTGGTTGTGGAGCTTGCCTTGAGGAGGGCGCAGCTACCGGGGTTGCTGGCATTCCTGCAGGCATCCCCATCACCAGCGTCGGGACAGCATCAATTGACATCATATATCGGTCCACCAACTCCCAGGTATCGTCAATGAGCTGCTTCTGCTTGATCGAGGTGTAGGCCGGTATTGCCAGTAGGGGCCAGAAAAGGAGCGCGGCCGCTACCCCACCTGCTATGTTCGTCCCCCACTTGGCGCGGCCTGTTTGCACGAGCACATTTTCTCCCTGTACTGTTGCGGTGACAGTCAGTGCCACAGTATCCCGCTTGATAAAGTCTTTGGCGCGTGACTGAATCATAATTCCTCCCTCAGCCTCGATGACCTGAACTTCGTAGCCCTTGTTCTGATGAAAGGTGGCTATTTGTTGTGCAAAATCCCTTAGATTGATGCTGGGTGCTTTGAAAGTTTTCTGGTCAGACATGGATGCCTCCTTCTTGCTATTGCGCTTTGGGAACCAAGCTGAACACGAATACGGTTGATCAATATTCTGCGTGACCAGTAAGACCTATGAAATCCTAAAATAGACCCCTCGATCTCGACATTTGTACTATACCATCTTCACTACCTGATTTCAAGAGGAGAATATCTATATCTCAGAGCATCACATCTAAATTCAGGTAAAGTTGGCTTTTCTACAGGAGGTAGCCATGCCCAAGCAGCCGCTGAAAGCGATTGAGGAGCATTTTATCAAGGTCACAGATCCGCGCAAGGATCGAACGAGGGAGCACAAACTGATTGACATCCTCGCGGCTGCTATTTGGTGATTTGCGGGGTGGAAGGTTGGAACAGATATTGAATTGATTGTGGGCGCTTTATAAAAAATGATGCAGAGCCACGTCAGCGTGACGGCAAGCGAGAGAGCGTCCCATAGACAAAATATTCAAAATCGAAACGGTCTTGAATGGCGTTTGGGACACATTGAACGAGAAAGCCAAAAAACGCGTGGATGGAAGGATAAAAAAGTATGGCTCTAAAACTCAAAAGGGAGTACCTAAAGTCGAAATGATATATCCATATGTCGTTGCGAGGCAGTGCTCTTCCACCGAAGCAATCTCCTGTTGTAAATTCGGGGATTGCTTCGCCTTTTCAAGGCTCCCAATAACATTTCATCAACTCTATTCCAGACACCCCCAAAAATTATTGGATGGATCGGTAGTATAATTACCACATACCCCAGAATCGACGGTTCCAGGCGCCGGTCTCTTTGCGAGGCAGGCGCTTTTTTATTTCCCACCAGACCATTAAAGGAGGCCCGCATGGAATTCCAAATAGGTGACCCGGTTGTTCACTGGACTTACGGATTAGGAAAGATCATCCGCCTGGAGAACAGGGACGTATCCGGCGCGACGGTGCTATATTACGCCGTTAAAATTGGCGATATGACCATTTGGGTCCCTGCAGACAAGAACCTGGAAAGCCGTCTGCGATCCCCCGCATCGGAGACGGGATTCAAAAAATTAATTGCCATCCTGTCCAGTCCGAGCGAGCCTCTCCCAGAAGATGGCCGGGAGCGCAGACTCTACATACAGCAGCTTCTAAAGGATGGCCGGGCCGAAACGCTGTGCCGGGCCATCCGTGACCTAGCGGCTCTTCAACACGTCAAACCATTGAACGAGTACGACCAGGCACTCATGAAACGTATGCAAACCATGTTGGTTGGAGAATGGGGATTCGTGCTGTCCATCAGCCCCGAAAATGCAACGCGTGAATTGAATCGCCTGTTGACCTCCTCTTCTGGCGCATAGCGCCGTAAAAACTCGTATCCTCTACACATCCACAAGAAAAATAGAATCTGCATCGAACTGGGTGGAAGTCAGCATTTGGAGCAGGAAGTTTATGATAAAGAAAGAATCGCATTCCTTGAATCCAAGAACTCCAAAGTTCTGTGTTTCTGGAATAACGATGTGATGAACAAAATCGATTCCAGGCTTCCTGCATAATTCAACCATCATCTTGCAATCCGGCGTTAGAGAATGCCAGCTACGCCCGAAATAACATTTTTAGCGTGTGGAGTGCATTCTCCCTGGACCTGCCCCAGAACAAGGCTAACGCACTTTTGCAAGAGGTCTTCTGTCTAAATGTCATTTTGGAATCCTTGAAACAATAAAGGTCAGACTCAAATAATCACGGTCATGGTATCAGCCATGGTCGGTGCCTGATTAACACAGATTGAAAAATCCGCTACTTCGACGCGCGCATTCCACCCGCCGCTCCCTACGGTATGCTCGTCGCGCCGCTGTTATTCTTCAGGTTTGCATCCAGGTTGTTGGGCACTGTGAGGGTGCACTGAATGGTTGGGTAGGAGTACGAACCCGTGTCAGTCTCCACATCGGTGTCAATCGTGCCCGTCGTTCCTTCGTAGATCGTGAGATCAACATAATCCTCGCGGCCTATCCGCGCCTGCGTGTATGGCTCATCCCTGAGTTTTGACTGCCCTGTACACACGATGCGCACCAGTCCGGAGAAATCATCGGGACCATTGTTGCGAATGTCCAGGTAGATGATGTCGCGCCCTTCCAGTGGGCTTGCTCCCACCCTGAGCACATCAATATCCGACCCGGATGCAGCACGCTTCGGCAGCGTTGCCATTGGGACCGGATTCGGTATGCTGGCGATGGGAAGATCATCCTCGCTGCCAGACAGGTTGCCGGTCTCCAACCTGGTCCAGCAGGTGTTCGTGCTTAATTGCATCCGCACTTGGATCCAGTTCCCGCTGTTATCCCGACCCAAAGCTGCAAGTCGCTGACCCGACCACAGAACAGTGAGCGACTCGTACTGGATGCCAGGCCCCGAGCGGCAATGACTGTCCATAGATGGGAACCAGGTCATCTCCTCCGCAACCGGCGCCTGCTCTATTGCTGGTTTCGGCGGCGGAGATGCTGTTTCTGCCGTTGGCATGGACATGGCACTGGCCTGCGCAGTAAGCGCCAGGGCCGCCGCCGTATATGCAATATCTTGTGCTGGTACCGTTGAAGTCTGCGGAACACCTGTCAGGAATTGGCATGCCGAGGCCGCCAACCATACAACCAGTACAGCCGCAATGCCGCGATTCATAGACTTGTTCATCTTCCGACCCTCCCGCAATCACGTGCCC
>JAKAKJ010000009.1 GCA_021824575.1 Chloroflexota bacterium | reverse complement strand
CTCGTAGAATGGATTTTATATCCTGCGTGGAACAATTCCCGCGACGAATCCAAATGATTTTTGGCGGAAAACCTTTGACTATTCCGAGCTCGCTGAAATCGGCGTCTTTTGTGACAATCATATAGTCATGGTCATGAGCGTATTGCCAGATTTCAATATCCATTGCGTTGCCCATGCCAAGCATAAAAACATGGACAGCGCCTGGGTAAATATCCGCAAGCCGATCTATCAGGCGCGGAGAAATGTTCTGGTCAAATAGCAAAAACTTCATGGTTGGACAGCAACCATAAGGCGTTCACGCGTTGCGGCGAAACTGAGACTTGCAAGAATATCTTCTTTCGTCAGGTAGGGAAAATCTTTCAGGATTTCCTGCTCGGACATACCCGAAGCCAGATATTCCAGTACATCATAGACCGTGATCCGCATCCCGCGAATACACGGCTTGCCGCCGCGTTTTCCAGGCTCAATGGTAATAATGTCTTTGTATTGCACGAGACACACTCCAATCCAGCGCTAATGTTGAATTTTCATTTTCGGTCGCTTGACCATTATTTTACTCTATCTCCCTTGCCATAATAACGGAAAGGAACAATTAACAACATGCGCGCTTTGCTTTACAACGCCATGACGGTTGACGGCGCGCAGGCGCTGGTCAATTTCATGAAGGAATTCCAGAAGAAGAACGGATAGAATTTCAATAAGCAAACATCGGAAGTCGCGGAGACTTCCGATGTTTTTAAAGCACTCGTTTTGAATTAAAGACAGGCGCTGTAGCGCAAGCCTAAAATCAGCCTATGCTCACAGTTCATTGCGCGGTTTTGCGTCTTTTTTCGATTTCACTCACAATGTCATCAAGGGATTTATTTGCAAAAAGAACTTCACGTTCTTGTGTGTAATTTCCATAACCTTGAGTAAATTGTTTGAGAAAGCGAACAGCGTCAACAACGCCTAATTCTTTATAGAGCAGGCTGATAGCTTGTTGATTAATTTCGATTAAAGGTCTTGCGTCTGTAATCATTTTTCAATCTCCTGAACCAAATCAATTGGATTTACCACTTTTACCTTTAAATCCTGGACTCGCTTTGAATTTCGCAGTAATTTGTCATCGCATGTACAGAAATAATCGGCGTTTCCTGTTTCTGCTAAAGCCATATGGAGTGCGTCAAGCGGCCTAAACCCAAATGTCGTTAAATTTGCCGCTCGCCATGTTTCCTTTTCGGTGACATTGATAATATTTTTTGCTTTTGCCAGGACAGCAAGCGTGTGTTCTTTCCTTGTTGGCAGTGAACTTTGTTCGCCTTCATAGAGCAATGCTTCTGATGAAAGCAATTCGACCTGTCCAATATCACAAAAGGTGATGATTCCAAGAACGGCTTCCGACTCCAGGACAATCCGAATTTGATTCGGGGTATCAAGCGGCCTTTGAATGGCGCATAAGTCAAGGTAAACTTTCACGTTATTATTTTAACACCTTTTGACCTTGAAAGCACCCGCCCAACGAAACTGTCGAAAAACCGAATTTTCAGAGATGAGGAGAGTCCCCAGCGACGGAATATTCAGTCTAAGGCATCGAGACAGGACGCTAGGGTCTGGATGAGTTTAGGTGAGCGCCCCAAACATGTGGATCTTGGCGATATTGTGAACCAGAGCGAACAATCTCCATTGTACATCCACTTTCCGTTTGGATCGTAGGGTGAAGCGGTGCATCCGTTTTTGCACACAGATGTTGGCAAAGACCGGCTCCACGATCGCCAGCCGTCTGGCATAGATGCGCTTGCCCTGTTCACTATCGATCTTGGCCTTCATCTCATCGATCAGGTTTGGCTGCTGGGTATCGACCTGAATGGAAAGATACCTGCGTGATGTATCCGCCTTGCTCAAACAGTGTGCCCTGAGTGGACAGGAGGCACAGTCTTCGACGCGAGCGTGGTAGACATCATAGGTTCGATGGCGGTTTGTCTGGTTGCGGGCATGGCAGGAGAGTTCTTTTCCCTGGGGACAAAGATAAACCTGTCGGGCGGCATCGAAAGAGAAGTCAGCAACGGTGAAAGGACTTGGCTTGGGGTCAGGGCGCTGTCTGCCGTGGACGCCATCTTTGAAGTGCGCTTGATCGGCAAAGCGCGGGTCGCGTTTTCGGAATTGGATGTCGGGGATATACGCGTCGAGCTTTTCATCTTTGCAGACCGTCAGACTGTTGAGCGAGTGATAGTTGCTGTCCGCTGTCAGTTCTTTGCCCTCGAAAAAGGTTGGCTCTTTTCCAATGGCCACTAGGTTCTTTTTTGCGTCGTCCAGCATCGGCTTGAGGTTTTCGTGATCCTGGCTGGCGAATGCTTCTGCGGCGAGAATGACCTGATGTTTGGAATCGACCAGCGCCTGGGCGTTGTATCCCTGAACGACCCCATGCGAGGAGGGCGACTTGACCGATTCGTTGTCCACTGCATTGCTTTGGATCTCTTTGCCATTGCTGCCGCGCTTCGGTTCACGATCCTTTAGAAAATCATTCAGCCGCTCCACCTGTAACTGGAAGCGTCTTTCGCGTTTCATTTGCCGCGCCACAACCACCTCAGGCTGTTTGTCTGCCTGGGTATGTTCGGCGATCACGCGTTGTAGTTTTTCCTGCAGCTTATCGCGCTTGTGCTTGAGTTCATCGATCGAGCCGCTCCATTCCTTGGAGACATTCGCGGAGAGTTTCACTCCATCGAGGCTGAAGTGTGTGCCCTCGAGCAGACCCAGTTCTTCGCAGACCAACAAGGTGTTGCTGAAGATGGATTGGACCTCGCTTTGCATCGAAGAGATAAATTGAGCGATGGTACTGTGATCGGGGGCATGCCCATACGAGAGGGCGATGAAGATGATGTTTTCCTGACAGGCGCGCTCGATCTGCCGTGAACTGATCATCCCTCTGGCATAGGCGAGCAGGATGACTTTGAGCAGGATCTTCGGGTGGATGGCAGCTGCGCCAGTCTCGTCGTTTTTGTAGCGCGCATCAAAGACCGACAGGTCAAGATGTTTCTCCACCAGTTCGCTGATGGTGTGCTCCAAGGTTCCCTCGACGAGTTGGTCGTGAAGTGAAATGGGCAGCATGACCAGTTGATTTTCATTGAGCGGTTTGAATTTTGCCATCGGTTCCTCTGCCTGATACAACCCCCTAGCTTTGCCCTAGATTCTCTCTCACTTTTTCGACAGTTTCAACGGCTGGCGTTAGCGCTTGGCGGGATGCGCGCTTCACTTTA
>JAKAKJ010000048.1 GCA_021824575.1 Chloroflexota bacterium | reverse complement strand
GAAACAAGAGAGTAGAAAGAGGGCCGCCAAAATTGCAGCTTGGATCGTCGCGGCCTATCCGATGCTTTTGATTTTTCCGATTGCGCTGGCAACAGAAAATTTGTTTTTTCTTCTGGTGCTTGCCAGTGTTTTGTTCTTTCTTAAAGCCGCGGAAAAACCGACCACTTTCAACTTTCTATTTTCCGGCTTTCTCCTCGGTCTCGCGGTATTGACGCGTTCCATTATTCTCGCATTCGGTCTGCTTGCCATTTTATGGATTTGGTTTATTTTGAAAAACCGCCGCGGCGCGATCCTCTCGCTGGTGGCGCTTCTTCTGACTGTCACACCATGGATTATCCGCAACTCATTGCTTGCGGGGCGATTGACCGGCATCGAAACTTCGCTCGGCTACAACCTTTACGTTGGATATTCTCCGCAATCCAACGGGACATTCATGTTTGGCCCGTCACTTGATCTGCTATCCATTCTCGACGATAAAACGCGCGATGAAGTTGGCACACAGGAGGCGATCCAATTCATTGAACAGGACCCAGCGCGCTTTCCGGTACTCGCGGTGAATAGATTGGGCTATTTCTTTGATGTAGAATGGCGCGCCTTTACTTATTTCTACGTCAACAATTTTCTTGGATATATCCCGCCACCGCTTTTGATTCTGATCTTGCTGGTTTTAGGCTTGCCGTTTGTCGTCGTTGCATTGTCTGGCACGTTCGGCGCGATATCATTGTCCTGGAATCCGCAGACAATATTGCTGGTGCTCCTTTTCATTGGATATTTATTGCCGCACGTTTTTATTCTTTCCGAAGAGCGATTCCATCTGGCTTTGATTCCATTCTTTGCAATTGTGGCCGCGAATTTTTGGGTAAACGGTTTTGCCGCGCTCAGATCCCGCTCGCAGATTCTTCTTTGGGTTGCATTGGTTGTTGCTTTGCTTCTTGTGTTGAACTGGTCAATTGAAATTTATCGCGATTGGCCGGTCATCTCTCAAATGCTGGGCCCGAATGGGAACCAGCTTTATCTGCCATATTGAAAATTTATGAAAACCCTCCTCGGTGAACACCTCCACTTCGATTGGAAAGTCGTCGCGGTTACCATCGTCACGACCTTGCTTTTGATGGTGGATTACTACCATCAATTGACTCCGAACAAAGGCTATGACCGCACGATTTTGTATTTGTTGATTCCGCTCTTCATTATTTTGGTGGTCTTTCGAGATCATCCCCGTGATTACGGTTTTACTTTTGGCAATTGGAAGCTCGGTTTGATTCTCACCGCGCTCGGCATCATTTTGATCGCGCCGATTCTTTGGTTCGTTGGGCGCGGCGCATCCATGGAGGAGTATTACAAGCCGCAATTAGCAGGTTTGCCGTGGAATACGTTCATTGATTTATTCGGCTGGGAATTCATGTTCCGCGGCTTCATTTTGTTTGCTTACGCGCGCAAATTCGGGCCGGAAGCGTTGTGGCTTCAAGCCGTCCCGTTTGCACTGGCGCACATTGGCAAGCCTGAGATCGAGACACTCTCAACCATTTTCGGCGGCTTCGCGTTTGGCTGGGTGGCCTATCGAACGCGTTCTTTTGTTTATCCGTTTTTGATTCATTGGTTCGTGGCTTCGTTTACGATCATCGTCGCGGCAGGTTTGCTTGGCTGACTTTGCGCTTCGCCCCGCGACTGAATCGGACTCCGCCGCGATCAAAAAGCTGATTCGCCGCGTCGGGATCAACCCGATGGATTTGGATTGGCGCCGGTTCGTGGTGGCCGTTGACAGGTCCGGGAAGATGCGCGGCTGCGGACAGCTCAAGCCGCATGAAAGGGACGTCATCGAATTGGCGTCCATCGCGGTCGAGCCGGAAGATCGCGGGAAAGGAATCGCGCGCACCATCATCGAGCATTTGATCGCGCAGGCACCGCGTCCGCTGTATCTGATGTGCCGATCGAGCCTCGGCCCTTTTTATGAAAAATGGAATTTTCACGCCATTGGCTTGGATGAAATGCCCGCGTACTTTCGCCGTCTTGTGCGTCTCGCTTCGTGGTTCATGCCGAAAGGCGAATCGTTGCTGGTGATGAGATTGTTGTAAAATAGAACCATGAAGCAAGTCGCGTACGTTTTGATCGGATTGCTGGCTGGTTTCATTTTGGCGGGTGCGCTGTTCATCGTGACGCGTATGCCGTCCGGCGAACCTGTGAAGCTTCTGCCCTCGCCCACCCAGCCTTCCATCACAATTCAAATTATTGGGGAAGTCGTTCATCCCGGCGTTTATTCGTTCACGCAGGGAAGCCGCATTCAGGACGCGGTGGACGCGGCGGGCGGGCTGCTGTCCACTGCCGATACGACTTCCGTCAATCTTGCCGCGAAGCTCGAAGATGGCGAGCAGATAAACATCCCGGCTGGCAGCGGTTTGGCATCGGGAGGAATTCCGTCATCTTCATCCAATGCCCCATTTTTGGTGCTGACCACGCCCACGGTTCCAGCGGGGAATCTGATCAACATCAACACTGCAACGTCGACACAGCTCGACACATTGCCCGGTATTGGCCCGACCACCGCGCAGAAGATTATTGATTATCGCACCCAACACGGCCCATTCCAGAACATCGAAGACATTATGGATGTGCCCGGCATCGGCCCTGCAACTTTCGACAACATCAAAACTCTGATCTCCGTACAATAACATGCCATTCGATCATTTCAATTTCATAGCACCGTTGTATAACCGCGTCGGTGAGTATTCATCGTCGGACACGATGATAGATTCAGCGGCCTTGCCAACGAACGGATATTTGCTTGATGCGGGCGGCGGCACGGGACGTGTCGCATCAGCTCTGCTTGACCAGGCCGCGCAGGTCATCGTTGCGGATGTTTCGCTTGGCATGCTGCGTTTTGCCGCGTCCAAACCGGGACTTCGAGCGGCCGCGGCTCAAACGGAGCTTTTACCGTTCCCTGATAATTTCTTCGACCGCGTCATCATGGTGGACGCGTTTCATCACGTCATCCATCAAGCGAACACTGCACATGAACTTTTTCGTGTGCTGAAGCCGGGCGGCCGGATTGTGATCGAGGAACCGGATATTCGTAGTTTTGGCGTGAGGCTGATCGCGCTTGGTGAAAAGCTGTTGCTAATGCGAAGTCATTTTCTTGCGCCCGATCAAATCGCCGCGTTATTTGATTCCGCCCAGACCCATGTCGTCGCCAAAGATTCAAGCGCATGGATTGTTGTGAATAAGTAGGGGCGCAGCGTCGCTGCGCCCCTACAGTTTTATGCCAACAAATGTCTTGCGATGACCATTCGCTGGACTTCGCTGGTTCCTTCGCCGATGGTCATCAGCCGCGCGTCGCGGTAAATGCGTTCGACCGGATATTCGCTGGAATATCCATATCCGCCATGGATCTGAATCGCGTTGCGGCAAACGCGTTCTGCGGTTTCGGTGGCAAATAACTTTGCCATCGCCGCTTCTTTTGTGTAAGGGCGGCCTTGTTGCTTCATCCACGCCGCGCGGTAAACCATCAGCCGCGCCGATTCGATTTCTGTGGCCGCATCGGCCAGCATCCATTGAACAGCTTCGAAATTCGCGATGGCTTGTCCGAACGCCTGGCGTTCCCTGGCATATTGCATTGCATATTCAAAAGCGGCTTGGGCAAGTCCGACGGTGATTGCGCCGATGCCAATCCGTCCTCCGTCGAGTGTGGAAAGAGTCTGCTGCAAGCCGCGGCCTTCTTCGCCGATCAAGTTGTTGAGCGGGACGCGCACGTCTTCATAAGTCACAGCATGAGTGGGCGAGCCGTGCAATCCCATTTTCTTTTCGGGCTTGCCAATCTTGAGTCCTTTGGCATCTGTCGGGACGAGGATCATGCTCAAGGAACGGGTGCCGCCGCCCTCAGGTCCGGTGCGAACAAGCGTGATGATGTACTCGGCGATGGAGGCATTGGTCGTCCACATTTTTGCGCCGCTGATCAGCCATTCCTTCCCATCCTTGATGGCCTTTGTCTTGACGCCGCCTTGAAGGTCAGAGCCAGCGCCTGGTTCGGTCAAAGCCAGTGATCCGAGTTTACCTTTGCCGCTCGAAACAAGCGGCAGCCATTTCTTTTTGAGGGCTTCACTGCCATAAAGAACGATTGGCGTTGTGCCCAATCCGTTATGCGCCGCGATGGAAAGCGCGGTCGAGCCGCAGCCCCAGCCGAGTTCTTCGAGCGCCACCGCCGCGCTGACGGCGTCCACACCCGCGCCGCCATATTGTTCCGGGATGTTCAAGCCGAGCAATCCAAGCGGACCCATTTTGCGCGTGGCATCCCAATTGAACTCGCTTTTTTCATCCACCTCTTTGGCTTTGGGACGAACTTCCTTTTCCACGAATTCGTGAACGGTTCTCTTCCACAAGCGTTGTTCGTCGTTCAGATCAAAGTTCATTCGAGGCTCCTCCTCAGGCTTTTGTTTATAGGGTGATGACCTTGCTTGCCTTCACCTGCGCTTCAATAATATCTGGCATACCTCCCACGATCCCGACTTGTACACTTTTCGATAATCCCATCGCTTCGAGGCAGGTTGAGCAGATAATCAATCGTACGCCTTTCTTCTCCATCTGTCGCAATGGATCGAGAACCGGCGAATCTTTGACGGTTAACTTTACGCCGTCGGTGTAAAAGCAGATGGCTGCCGGTAGATTATCTCCCTGTAACAGGAGGTTGAAATATTTATCAAGAAGTTTGATTGGCAGATCGGCAGGCTGAGTAGTGCGCCCCATGCCATAATTTGTAATCAGTAAAACAGTATCCTTCATTCGTTTTCCTTTGACTTGTTATATTGTTCGAGAATTTCCCTTGCCTCGTTAGCCTGTTCCTTCGGAACAAATAGCTGGACACGCCCCAAGCCATCAATCATGACGGGATAGATGTTATGCCCAATTGCCTCCTGGAATATTTCCACGCGGATGCCTTCGGCTTCAAGATAGCTCTTGAGCAAATCGGCTTCCATACGGCCATTGACTTCGGTCAGCAGTTCGTATTTGAGTTGATCCATTTTGGCTCCTTAATTTGCTAATCCATATACAAACGAAGCGTATTATCCTGGAGTTGTTCGACGCGCAATTTCTTCAATGGGCGGTCGGCGGGACCTTTCAAAACGTAGCCGCTGCTGTCGTAACGTGAACCGTGACACGGACAATCAAATTCGCTTCCCTTTTCCTCAACGGTGCAGCCCAGGTGCGTACAAGCCAAACTCAACGCGGTAAATTGCGCCCCATTTCGAATCAGGATGGCAGGAATATAGGGAAGCACAGTGCGTGACGGATCGGGATAATTATCAGCCGGCCCCAAATCATATTCGGAGGGCGGCACATCGGTCTCATAGCTCAGGAAGCGGACAAGCCCGCCGAGGCCAAGGAGACCCGCTCCGGCCAGAAGGCCGTCGGTTGTCAGTTTCAAAATGTCGCGCCGGGAAATTTTTGTCATAGGCTGATTGCAGATGTATATCCAAGTATAGTCAGAACGATCAATGTTAGAAAGATCACCGCTACCAGAATTTGGACGAAGCGCCCTTTACGCGGGAACCACCGCCCGCGCTCGGTTTCATCCGGCCCGCGAAACACATAAGGAATGAGGGCTAGAACGAGTACCACCATCAGCGGGACGAGGACACCCCACAGGAACGGACTGCCCAGTTTGAGCAATTGCTGCACCCACAGGAAAAACCAGGGGGCGCGCGCTTCCGTCAATTGGATCACGTTATCACGAATCGGAAGGGCAATCGGTGCGCGCAGGAAGGCGGAGAGCAAAACCAAAACAAAGCCCGCGATCAGCATGGCAAGGACTTCGCGCCGCAGCAACTCGGAGCGGTCAATGCGTCCGGCCTTCAAAGGCAGGCGATTCGGCGGCGCGGCAATTCCGCCATCACGACGGACGCGGAACAAATGCCAGATAAGGAATACCGCTCCCAAAATGCCGAGCGCGTAGATGTGCCATGTATAAAATCGTACCAGCGCGGCAGGGCCGATTGTACTGCCTCCAACCACGAACAGGAAAAGCGACTCGCCCAGCGCGGGGATGGACTTGATGAGATTCGTGCCAGCCACCAGCGCCCAGCGTATGCCTTCATCCCAGCGAAGGACGTAGCCGGTGAAATCAAAGAAGAGAACAATGATGAGCAGGCCGAGTCCAAGCAGATAGTTGAATCGTCGAGGCGGCGCAAACGCGCCTGTGAAGATGACGCGCAAGAGATGAATCAGTGCGATGATCACCAGCGCCTGAGCAGCCCAATAATGCAGATTGCGAACGAAGCCTCCGAATGGAACCAGAAAAGTAATGGTCTGGATCGAATTGGCAGCCTGGTCAGGCGACGGCATGTAATAGAACATTTCCAACAGGCCGGTCGCGACCAACACAAGACAAAGGAAGACGGCGATGCCGCCCGCGCCGAGCGTGTATCTCCAGCGCGCTTGTGCCGCGGGAATCGCCGGCGGGTGCAGGTGGGCGAAAAAGTTCGGGCGCCTAGGTCGGCTTATTGTCGGCGCACCCGCTTCAAGGCCCGGAGTGGATGCCGGTTGAAGACGCGGCCAGGCAAACTGCAACGCCAATCCTAGTGAGGACAAAAGCAATGTAGCAGCCAACACGATTTCCGCAATATGATCATCAGGAGGCGGCGCCATCTGTCTAACAAAAACTTCCGATGCGTTTTGCTCGCCCAAGGCGATGCCAGTTGGAAGAACGCCTTTCAATTTCAAGATATAAGCCGTCAATTGCCAGGCCTTATCCGATGTCAGCGAGCCAGGATTCCACCACGGCATGTTTGCCAAAATAAAATCATGCAAATCCCGGGCAGTCAAAAAGCGGGCCAGGGATCCGGGCGCGGTCAATGCAGGGATGAATGTAGTCTTGGGGATTTCAAAACCTTCAGGCGGATGATCCTTTCCATGGCAGCGCGATTTCCAACAGTTTGCATCCGGGCCAAAGGCAGCGCCGCGCCACTCATCGGTCAGGCCCTGACCGCGGTCACCATGACAAGCCATACAAACGCCCCAATAGATCTGCGAGCCTTGTTCGGCTTGAGACGGCGAGGATGAAACAGGCGGCCTTGTCAGCCTGCTTGCATCAAACGGCGGTAGTGTGGCAGTGGCATCTGGAGCTGATGCGCTCGGCGTGGCTGGTGTTTGAAAGGTTTGCGCTCCCACACTCCACGTGCGAAAAAGGCTGAGAAGAAGTACGCCAGCCAAAACAAAAACGATGGATAACCAGCGTCGGAAATTATTTCGCATTTCGCGCGAACTTGTTTTTCGCCGATTTTCCATTAACCGCCCCTGTGACCTTGATGCAATTTGGATAACCCGACATCTGGTTCGTTTCGAAAGAATACTCGAACACATTCCGAACCCCTAATGAGGTTCTGGTAAACCCGGCATCCAACCTGTTTTAGAAACAATGCGCCTCCACCATTCCTGATTTTTATTCGTCCCTCGATCTTGCTCCGCATTCTCATATCATCTGTTTTTCTGGTTTATCATCGCGGGCTATTTTCAGCGTAACAGTCCGAAAGCGGAGTATAAGCCTGCTTCAAATAAAATTCCCTCGCAACGGCATCGAAAACTCAAGGCTTTGTCCAAAAGATGATAAAAGTAATTGTCCAGAGCATGCTGATAATCAATTGTCTAGTCCCAATCTTCACCGGTTTCCATTGCACGGCGGGATGGTCAATGCCCCATAATGTTTCGAGCCATTGGATCAGATAGGGGATGAAAATCCATCTCGGCAGGATTCCTGCGCCGAGGCCGAGCGCTGCGCTGACGAAAAAGTTGAAGGTTGTATACGCGAAGGCGCGCGTCCCGCGGCGGAAGCGGTCATAGCGATTCGGCACGGATTTCCATTCGCGCTGTTCCAGCCGCAGATAAGCATACACGATGGACCCCGCAGATTGAAGCCAGGTCAATAGCCACAGCCACCAACCATACGCGTCATAATGCCGGATACCGATCCAATATGCGGCAGGCGCAACCAGCGACAACACACCGGTTGCAATGATTTCAACGCTGGCCTGTCTTCGTTCCGCGCGCCGGCTGACCAGCCACAAATGCCACGCAAAGACCGGAATGCCGGGAATGGCGAGATAAGCTATGTATCCATCGCCGAGCAAAAATAATTCAGCCAGGGCAAGCAACGCAATGACGCCATATACCATGATCCAAAAACGCGCCGCGGGCAAATCGGTCCGCGGCCGCCGGCCCGAATAAGCCTTGACCATCGCGGTCATGGGCTGGCGCAAAAGAAATGCGGCAATGGCCGCTACGCACAAACTAAATGTGGCATAGCTGAACACTTCACCGGCAAAGATGCCAACCACCAGCGGGCTGAAGATAAAGACCCAGGAGCCGTGATCCTGCGGGATGGCGATTTGTTTACGGAAAAGATTATTCATCGAGATGTAGTTACTCTGGCATTATAGCAAACTTGCCATACCAGCATTGATCTGTCCGCCAGGCAGGACTCTCCATAGGGACAGGGCGCCTCCGAACTTTTTGATTTATGATCGTCTGCAAATCAAAAGGAAGGCAAATAAATCAGATATGGGCCATACGAATCTTCCTCCACTTCTCATGGAATTTCGTCGGGAACGATCTCCTCAACCTAAGCGCAGACTCGACGAATCAAAACCTGATTGGCGCGGTGACGCATTTGCAAAGCCCGTTGACGATGACCAATATTAGTTTCGGAAATGTTGTAATTATCGAAACAATTGCTTTCGGGCTGATCGCATTGGGTGTGTGGATTTGGTTGAAGTGGTGGCATGAAAAGTCTGGATAATCATTTCGTTTACTCAATTAGATAAGAACTCCCGGCAACAGGAGTTCTTATTTCCTGCGGAGAACATCCCCGCCAACTTACCCGGCATGGCGAAGGTGGTGCTCATAGACTCTCCCCGTAGCCAAGCGCTATTAAATGCATGTTTGGCGGTAAGAGCACGCCTGTCTGTGCCGCCTAATATACTAGAAAAATATGATAAATATTGACTTTTCCCCCCTAGCCTGCTATAATGCCGCACGATAAATTGCCGGAAGGCGCTTCGTATAGGAGTATTCATGTCGGAACTGGTTATCAAAGATTTGCATGTTAATGTTGCAGATAAAGAGATTTTGCAGGGCGTCAATTTGACGGTCAAGCAGGGTGAAATCCACGCCATCATGGGACCCAATGGTACAGGTAAAACTACTTTGGCGTCTACATTAATGGGACATCCAAGCTACGTGGTAACAAAAGGCGAGGTACTTTTCAAAGGACAAAATATCCTCGAACTCGAAGTGGACGAACGTTCGCGCCTCGGGCTTTTTCTGGCGTTTCAATATCCGGTTTCCATCCCCGGCGTGACCGTGGCGAACTTCCTGCGGACGGCGCTCAACGCCCGCCGCCGCGCGATCAACAAGGAAGACAAAGGCATCCCGGTGCCGGAGTTCCGTAAGATGCTCAAAGAGCAAATGGATTTGCTTAAGATGGACCCGGCTTTCGCAGGCCGCTATCTCAACGATGGCTTTTCCGGCGGGGAAAAGAAACGAGCGGAGATTTTGCAGATGGCCGCCCTCAAGCCGGAGATCGCCATTTTGGACGAGACCGATTCAGGCCTGGATATCGACGCGCTGCGCGTCGTCTCGGACGGGGTCAACGCTTTGATGGGCCCACACCTCGGCGTGCTCGTCATCACGCATTATCAACGTTTATTGAATTACATCAAACCGCAATTTGTTCATGTGATGATGAACGGAAAGATTGTCGAATCAGGCGGACCCGACCTGGCACTCTCGCTTGAGGAGCATGGCTACGATTGGATCCGCGAGAAATCCGAAGAGACTGCCTAACTCACCACAAAGGCACGGAGTTCACAAAGGGACTCTTTGTGAACACAAAGAAGACTCTGTGTTCTTTGTGTCTCTGTGGTGAATGAATGGAGTTCTTATGAGTAAACAACAACAGGACGAAAAAATCCTCGAAGGTATTGGTGAGTATAAATACGGCTTCCATGACCGCGATGACCACTACGCGTTCAAATCACAAAAAGGTTTGAGCCGCGAAGTCGTGGAACAGATTTCGCACATGAAAGGTGAGCCGCAGTGGATGCTCGATTTCCGCTTGAAGGCGCTCGATCATTTCTTGAAACGCCCCATGCCAGGTTGGGGTCCTTCGTTGAAGGAACTCAACTTCGACGAGATCTACTTTTATGTGAAGCCAATGGAGAAACAGGAAAAGTCATGGGACGATGTTCCCGATGACATCAAGCGCACCTTCGACAAACTCGGCGTGCCCGAAGCGGAACGCAAATTTCTCGCGGGCCTCGGCGCGCAATACGAATCCGAGATGGTTTATCACTCGATTCAGGAACATCTCGAAAAGCAGGGCGTAATATTCGTTTCGATTGAAGATGGCTTGAAGAAATATCCGGATTTGTTTCGCGAATATTTCGGCACAGTCATCCCGATTGAAGACAACAAGTTTGCCGCGCTGAATTCCGCAGTTTGTTCGGGCGGATCGTTTGTGTATGTTCCGAAAGGTGTGAAGGTGGATCTTCCGCTTCAAGCCTATTTCCGACTCAACACCGCAAACGTTGGTCAATTCGAACGTACGCTCATCATCGTGGACGAAGGCGCGTCGGTGCATTACGTCGAAGGCTGCACCGCCCCACAATACACAACCGACTCATTCCACTCCGGCGTGATCGAGATCATCGTCAAGAAGGGCGCGCGCTCGCGCTATTCGACGATTCAAAACTGGTCCACTAATGTTTATAACCTTGTCACGCAACGCGCCAAAGTTTTCGAGAATGGCACACACGAATGGGTGGATGCCAACCTCGGTTCGAAAGTCACGATGAAATATCCGTCGTGCTATTTGATGGAACCCGGCGCGCACGGCGAAATGCTTTCGATGGCGTTCGCCGGTCCGGGTCAGACGCAGGATGCGGGCGGCAAGATGTATCACTTTGCGCCGAACACATCCAGCAAGATCACATCCAAATCCATCAGCAAAGCGGGCGGGCGCGCTTCGTTCCGCGGCCTGCTCAAAGTTTATAAAGGCGCAAAAGGCGTTAAGTCCAACACGGTTTGCGACGCGCTTCTGCTCGACCCGCAATCGCGCTCGGACACGTATCCTTACATCGAGATTGACGAAGACGATGTGACCATCGGCCACGAAGCGTCGGTCAGCAAAGTTGGCGAGGAGCAGCTCTTCTATCTGATGTCGCGCGGCCTCAGCGAAGAAGAGGCCACCACGATGGTCGTCTCCGGTTTCATCGAGCCGCTCGTCAAGGAACTGCCGATGGAATATGCGGTCGAAATGAACCGACTGATTCAGCTTCAGATGGAAGGCTCTGTCGGTTAGCAAGTTGACGAGTTGGAAGGCTGGCAAGTTTTTAACCTGTCAAGTTTGCAACCTTCAAACTTTCAAACGGAATTGACATGCAGGAAAAGCCAAAAGTTGTAATTACCAAGACTGCTCGACGGATCGAATCCGCCGCAAAAGATTTTGCTTTCACTCAAGCCGACATCCCCGCCGCGAGCGGACTCGTCGCGTCGTACCGCGCCCGCGCCTGGGACGCGTTCAAAAAGCAGACTCTCCCCGATGTGACTCTCGAAGCCTGGCGCCGCACCGACTTGCGCGCCATGCCGGTTGATTCGTTCAAACTCCCCGCCGATGGCGCGTACAAGGATTTTCCATCCATGCCTGAAGAGTTGCTCAAACCGCTGGTTGCCGATCAGCACGGCGGACAGATTGTTTTGTTCCCCGGCGGCTCGAAGATTGATTTGGACGCATCGCTTGCAAAGCAAGGTGTCATCTTTACCGACTTCAAAACCGCGCAGGAAAAACACCCGGAAATAGTCGAAAAGATTCTCGGCCAGACCGTCAACGTGGAAGAAGGCAAGTTCGCTGCGCTGGCGGGCGCGCTTTCACAAAATGGAGTTGTGCTTTACGTTCCAAAGAACGCAAACATTGAACAACCGCTTCACAGCATCCTTTGGGGACCCGGCGCGAACCTGGCGCACATCTCACATCTGCTCATCTTTATTGATGAAGGTGCGAGTGCGACCTATGTTCATGAGTCTGCATCGCCGACCGAATCATCCGATGCGCTTCACGCCGGTATTGTCGAAATCAAAGTGATGCAGGGTGCGAGTCTCAAATTCGTCGAATTGCAGTCGTGGGGAACGCACGTTTGGAATTTTACGCACGAGCGTATCCGCGTCGAACGCGACGGCAACCTCGAGTGGATCTTCGGCGCAATTGGCTCGAAGTTGACAAAGAACTTCTCTGAATTGGATTTGGTTGGCGAAGGCGCGACGGGACGCATGTCCGGCTTTTATTTCACCGATGGCACTCAGCATCTCGATCACGATACACAGCAGAATCATCTTGCGCCGCATACCACCAGTGATCTGTTGTTCAAAGGCGCACTCAAAGGCAAGAGCCGTTCCGTCTGGCAGGGCATGATCTATGTTGCCAAGGGCGCGGAAAAAACCGACGGCTATCAGGCCAACCGCAACATCGTCCTGGACGAGGGCGCACGCGCCGATTCGATCCCGGGACTGGAAATCCTCGCCGATGATGTCCGCTGTACGCACGGCGCAACCGTCGGAAAGCTGGATGAGGAACCAATCTTCTATCTCAAATCGCGCGGCATCCCGCAAAAGGACGCAGAGCGCGTTGTCGTCGAAGGTTTCTTCGATCCAATCATGCAGCGCATCCCGTTCGAGGGTGTGCGCGAACGATTCCATCAGGCAATTTTGCAAAAGATGGGGTAGAGCTATTGCTTTACGACTCGAAATGTTGTAAAAAGAATTGATCTCATAATAACAGGAATTTGGAATGGCGACCAAAACAAAGAAAGCGAATAAATCAACAAAAGCAGCCCGGAAAATCACGAAAGTCACAGTGAAAGCATCTGCCAAAAAGGCGCCCAAGCCGGCTGCTCAGGAAGCAACGAAACTGGCAACAGCCAAGCCAATGGCGAAGCCGGTCGTCAAAGCTAAAACGAAAATCCAGCCGCCGCGGCCGCGCGCCGTTATGCACGTCCCGCCGATTTCACCGGAACGACGGTCGACTCTTCGGTCGCATCTGGCAGTTCAGCAATTTGCCTATATGAAAGCGCCCGGCGCGGAACATGCCTTTGAAGTCGGCGACACGGTCGAAGTTTTTTGCGATCACGAACGCGGCAACGAACGCGTGCGCGGTTGGATCAAAGGCATTGTTGTGCAAGTGGACAACAAAATGGTCGCGGTGCAATTTCGCTCCAACGTTTTCCTGACCGACGGCTGGATGGTGCCGGACCGCATTCTGTGGTATCCGGTCACGTCCGACCAAATCCGCGCGGCAACGTTTGCGCGTAAAGGCAGCCACAAAGAAATCCCGGACTACTAAGTTTCCTGCGACAGTTAATAAACTGTCGCAATTCCCAATCGGCTAATATGTCTTTAGATGTAACTTCCATCCGCAAACAATTTCCCATCTTAAATCGCGAGGTCCGTCCCGGCGTCAAGGTTGTTTACCTTGACTCCACCGCCACATCGCAGAAGCCCGAGCCGGTCATCGAGGCGATGAACGACTATTATCGCCGCTTCAATGCCAACATTCATCGCGGCGTCCACACGCTGGCGGAAGAAGCGACGGCAGCATACGAGCAGGCGCGCGAGAAGATCGCGAAATTCATCAACGCGCCTGCCGCGCGCGAGATCATTTACACGCGCAACACCACTGAGTCGATCAATCTCGTTGCATACACGTGGGCGCGCGCCAATCTCAAACCGGGCGACCTCGTTATCCTGACCGAGATGGAACATCACAGCAATTTGGTTCCGTGGCACATTCTCGCAGCGGAACGCGGCATTCGACTCGAGTTCATTCCCGTGACGGATGACGGCTTGCTCGATCTGGACGCGTACCGCTTGCTTCTTTCCCAGGACCCGAAGCTGGTCTCGTTTACGCACATGTCCAACGTCCTCGGCACGATCACGCCCGCGCAGGAGATCATCAAGCTGGCGCATGAGGCTGGAGCGATCACGATTGTGGACGGCGCGCAATCCGTGCCGCATTTGAAAGTGGACGTTCAAAAACTGGATGTTGATTTCCTGGCTTTCTCCGCGCACAAAATGTGCGGACCGACCGGCATCGGCGCGTTGTATGGCAAAGCAAATTTGCTCGAAGCGATGCCTCCGTTTATGGGCGGCGGCGACATGATCAAGGAAGTCAAACTGCGTTCCTTCCGACCGAATTCGATTCCCGCCAAATTCGAAGCCGGGACTCCAGCCATCGCGGAATCCGTTGGCTTCGGCGCGGCGGTTGATTTTCTCAATTCGATTGGCATGGAAAATGTCGCTGCGCACGAACACGAGATCATCGAATACGCATTGGAACGGCTTGAAGAGATTCCCGGCGTCAAAGTCTTCGGCCCGAGTGCCGATAAAAAAGGCGGCGTGGCATCATTCACGTTTGACGGCGTTCACCCGCACGATGTCGCGCAGATTTTGGACCGCGACGGCATCGCCGTCCGCGCCGGACATCACTGCGCGCAGCCGCTGCATGAAAAATTTGGAATCCCTGCCACCACGCGTGCCAGCTTTTATCTTTATTCAACAAAGGATGAAGTGGATGCGCTGGTCAATGGCATTTATAACGTCAAGAAGGTGTTTGGATAATTAAGTCTAACAGGCCTAACAAGTCTTACAGGTCGTCACGCCGCCTGTCCGACTTGTAAGACCGACTGACTTGTGAGACTGGTTATGGACGATCTCTATCGCGAAATCATCATCGAACATTATAAAAATCCGTCATACCGCGGGCATCTTGATCCGCACGATATTTCATTTGCGGACAATAACCCGCTGTGCGGCGATCACATCCAAATTGACCTGCGCGTGGACAAGGATGGCAAGGTCACCGATGCGCGCTTCGATGGTCACGGTTGCGCCATCTCCCAGGCTTCCGCGGATTTGCTCATTGAATCCATCATTGGCAAATCAGTTGAAGATGTAAAGAAACTTGGCAAACAAGATATCCTCGACCTGCTCGGCATTGATCTTGGCCCCGTGCGTTTGAAATGCGCGTTGCTTTCGTTGAAGGTCTTGAAGGCTGGCGTCTATGGTTTAGGCGAAGCCAGTGATGAACTGGTGGAATGAATTTTGTCTCCTCTCCCAAATTTGGGAGAGGAGTAGGCTCGCACTGAGCGAAGCCGAAGTGGTGAGGGCAAGAAATGTACAACTATACTCAAATAGATGAATCAAAAATCGAATACGTCGAGATTGCGCCCGCCAGCGAATTGCCCAACGGCGAACGATTGTTTGTCGAAATCGAAGGCAAACCGATTGTGATCTTTAACATCGCCGGACAACTATTTTCGATTGCCGATGTTTGCAGTCACGATGATGGACCGGTAGGCGAAGGCACACTGGAAGGTTATACAATCAATTGCCCGCGGCATGGCGCACAATTCGATGTGCGGACGGGCAAGGTGCTGCAGATGCCTGCGGTTGTGGATATTCCCGCGTATCCCGTTCGGGTTGCGGATGGGATGATCCAACTCGGAATTCCAAAAGAGTGAATACGGGTCGTGATTTTAGGGACGCGGATTATCGCGGAGAACGCGGAATTTTGCTTGGGTATCAGCGTTAATCCGCGTCCTCCGCGTTCAGATTAAATTTCTTGGCTGATACTGTTTCAAACAAATAGACTTATAATTCGGGACAGGCAATCGCTTGTCCCGAATCATTTTATGGGAGGAAGTTATGTTACAAAACAAAATCGCCGCGTTCTTTCTTTGCTCGATCGTTTTTCTTGCAGGATGTGCTGCGCCGACAGCAACACCAAGGCCGACCAGTACGGCGACAGCGACGGAAACATCAATCCCTGCCACCGTCACGTCACCTACTGTGACGGCTGTTCCGACTAGGGTTCAGTTGGATGCGACCGGCACGCCGGGGGTCGGTAAGGAAGGCGCTGCAGTAGTGCAGCCGAAGACGGTGGAGGTGGTGCCGGGAGGCCTGAACGTAGTCCCCGTGAACGGAGAGAAGATGTACAGCGATCTAATGCAGAACTGGGCTACGGGACCAGCTAATAAGGCATATATGGGTGCTTTGGGTGTACATAGCGGTGCAGAACTAGTCGCTGCTGCAGCGAAGTACGCAAAAGAACAGGGACAGCCAGATGGGACCTTATGGTTACCGGAGAGTGTGACATTGAAAGGCGGGACAGTAGCACACCTTGGGTTTTTACAGAGCAATAATACGGCTGACGGAGCTGCTTTTATTGGACCAAACGTTGCTGCAGGGAAAGTTGGGTACATAAATATTACAGACATTAAGCTAATTACCTTTTCGTCGTATGAATGGCAGAGTAATGCAGGGGGCATACAAGATACTGTAAACCCGCTGCTTGCCCTTAATAAGGGAAGTGATCCAGTACACGTAGGTGATCTCGGTAATAGGTTTAGTCCTCCAGCGGCACCTGAGGTTGGTGGCTTCTTGGTGGGGTCGGATGGGCAGTTGTATATGGTGATTGGGTCTATGCAGCTTTACCCGACGAGTAGATTTGATGTAGGCCAGAACTTGGGTCAAGATGGGAAGGCTATTGGTGCGACTATTAAAGATACTCAATATATTTCGGCGTGGGAAGATGCTCTAGCGCGTGGAATGAACTTAGAAAGTGTGGCAAAGCCGACGAAAGAAGTAATTATTCAGGGAAAAGGACCCCAATTTTTTTGGGTAGCGCGCAGCTTAGTTGGAGATGATAATTGGTCGTTTGCGAATAGTTCAGATAAGTTTAGCGGTTCTGCAGATCTGTTTGCCGTTTTGCAGTAATAGTATCCGTACTTGTCTGTAGACTTTCTTTTCTGAAATACGCTATAGTAGGGATATGTGGCGGAAGCGCGTACTTTTGGGACTAGTGGTGTGTTTGAAAAGTAATGTTACATAGTCGTGGAACCTTAAAAACCGTATACTTCTCGTACAAAATCAGGCGAGGGTTTCGTATGAGAAGACGCAAACCAAGAACGATTCATCTGAGCGAATCGGACCGGCGAGAGATTAAGGGAGTGGTTAACAACGGTCGAACC
>JAKAKJ010000021.1 GCA_021824575.1 Chloroflexota bacterium | reverse complement strand
TACGCACCCATCCCATTTTCAGAGCCCAGCTTTCACTACCTTTCTCACATACTTATGACATTCTCTCTCCAGCCTTTCCACTGACCCATCCCAAAGAATGGAAAGTTATTTTTGCACACTCACTAAGAGGAAAATCAAATTCATCAAAATTGGTCGTACGAGCCCCATGGGAAATGATCGTACCCCCGTCCATTATATTGAACTCGTAGTATTGCCAGTCTCCCAAATTGTTGTAATGTGAGATGACGGCGGTGTTAACATGCACTCGAAGGGTGACAGCCTGGTTTAATGGGAAAGTGTTTCCGTTTTGCGGATCTGTAATGCGGATGATGGGGTCATGCGGCAGGGCGCATCCGCTCAAAAACGAGCTGGCTGTCATAAGCGAGATCAATAATATCAGAAATCGAAAGCTGGCCTTCATCAATCGCCTCCTTTTGTTGGCGCGTCACGGTTTGGGAATGCTGGCGATAATAAATGCTGGCCTGAAAAAATCGTCTCCCCCAATAGTCACAATTGAGTTTAATGGTACTATCGAAACATGGAATTCCCGTTTGATTTCATCGCTATCGTTCGCAAGGTGAACCGTGCCGCCGCGTTAACCGGGGCTGGAGTCTCGCAAGAAAGCGGACTTCGCACTTTCCGCGACGCTCAAACCGGACTTTGGGCGCAGTACAAACCCGAAGAATTGGCCTCGCCCGAAGCCTTTGCCCGTGACCCGAAATTGATTTGGGATTGGTATGCATGGCGGCGCGAAGGTGTCAAAGCTGTTCGCCCCAACCTGGGACATTATGCGCTAGTCGAAATGGCGCATCGTATTCCAGATTTCACATTGATCACGCAAAATGTGGATGGCTTGCATCGCTTGGCGGGCAGCCCGCAAGTGATCGAATTGCATGGAAATATCCAGCGCGTGCGCTGCGCTGAATGCGGCGCGATTGTCGAAGATTGGGACGACGACAATGCAGCCGTTCCGCGGTGCGCTTCGTGCGGCGGATTGCTCAGGCCGCATGTAGTTTGGTTTGGCGAGCCTTTGCCGCGCGCCGAGCTTGAGTCGGCGATGGAGGCCGCGCGCAATTGCCAAATATTTTTCTCTATCGGTACTTCGGGCGTTGTCCAGCCTGCCGCGACATTGGCGTATGCCGCGCATAATCGCGGCGCAGTCGTTGTTGAGATCAATACTGAGCAAACGCCGCTTACTGCCAAAGCAGATTTTTTCTTTCAGGGAAAGTCCGGCGAGATTTTGCCGGAGTTGGTCAAAGCGGTGTGGAATAGCGAGACCATAAATGGTGAGCAATAGACCGTCTACGGCTTCTGTTCACCGCCTTCACTTCAATATAACACCGCTGCGCGGCGGAACAGTCAACTGAATCGTTTTTCCTTCGCCATGAAATTCCGCTTGTCCAAAGAGGATGTTTTTTCCCCTTCGGCCTAAATCCATTCCGTCCAGCTTGATCGTGCGCGCCGTTTCTGCCGCGTTCAATACGACAATGATCTTTTTGTCATTCAAGGAGCGGGTAAACGCGAAAATATTGTCGGCAGAATAAAGCCGCTCGTATTTTCCCCAGCGCAAAACTTTATTTGATTTGCGAAGCGCGATCAACTCTTTGACAAAATCACGCAAATTCTGATTCCATTTCGATTCGTCCCACGGGAACGATTTACGACAATCGGGATCATGCTTGCCCTCGAGACCAATCTCGTCGCCATAAAAAATGCACGGAGCACCAGGGTAGGTGAAGAGAAACGTCAGGGCGAGTTCGAGGCTGTTGAGGTCGCCGCCCGCGCAAGTCAGGAACCGGGGCGTGTCATGACTATCCAGCAGATTGAGCTGAACGCGCGTTACGTCGGGATCGTACATTCCGAGAATTGAATCGATCCGATTGGCAAATTCGTTCGCATCAATGCGCCCAACAAATCCCTGATAGCCGCCGGACTTCAGTGTTTCGTTCAGGTCGAGATGCTTGCCAGTGAAGAAACTCAAGCAAGCCGCGGTGACGAGATAATTCATACTGGCGTCAAATTGATCGCCCTGGAGCCAGCGGCGCGCGTCGTGCCAAATCTCGCCGACGATGTATGCTTCTGGATTAATGGCTTTTACGCGGCGGCGAAATTCCTGCCAGAAAGAATCATCATTGATCTCGCCGGGCACATCGAGGCGCCATCCATCAATCCCGAATTTGATCCAATGCTCGGCCACGCTGAAAATAAATTCGCGCACCGCAGGCGTGTTGGTATTGAATTTTGGCAGGGCGGGCATGTTCCACCAGCCTTGATAGCCGATGGCTTTCAAACTGCCTTCATGCTGGATGGCTTGTTCTTCCTGCGGCGAGGGATACGCTCCCCAGTGTTTCCTGCCATTTAACCGGTCAGGGTCGAAATGAAACCAGTCCACGTAAGGAGAGCCTGCGCCGTTTTCGAGTGTTTGGTGAAATTGCCAGAAGCCGCGGCTGGCGTGATTGAAAACACCATCCAATACCACGCGGATATTCTTCTTATGAGCTTTATCGAGCAGCTCGCGCAGTGCGTCGTTGCCGCCCAGGAGCGGGTCAACGTTGAAATAGTCATAGGTATGGTAACGATGATTGGATGCCGAAGCAAAAACCGGCGTGAAATAAATGGCGGTTATACCAAGGTCTCGCAAATAATCGAGATGTTCAGCCACGCCGCGCAGGTCGCCGCCCTTGAAGCCATAATTGGTTGGCGGCGTGTCCCACGCTTCGAGATTAAGCCCTTGTTTGTTTACGCGTTCAGATTTTGCAAAACGATCCGGGAAGATTTGATAAAAGATGGCGTCTGTTACCCAGGAGGGAGTATCCATTTGTAAGCCTCATGTTTGTTTTATCCGCAGATTATGCGGATTTTTTTATTGCTTGATTTTTAAAATATACATTCCATATGGCGGAATTTCCGCGAGCGGTTTGAAATTGGAAAGACTTCCATTTGAATTGATGGTTAAAACGGCAAATGTCCCTGTGCCGAAAATTGAAGAAGGTGTCGCGTTACCGGTCCGGAGATTTGAATTGGAAAGCGTCAAACCGTAATCGGCGATGGTTTTGTTTTGCAGGTTGGCAAATATAAGCAAAGCTTCGCGATTGTCCATGCGGAGAGCGGCATAAAGATTGGGGTTGTTGGTGTTTACCAATGCCAGTGAACCGGTTCGAAGCGCAGAGTTTTGATTTCGGATGGAAATCAACTGACGATAAAGCGACAACAGCGAACCTGGATCATTTATCTGCGCGGCGACATTGACCGTTGAAAAATCAGCCGCAAGCGGCTCCCATGGTGTTCCGGTCGTGAAGCCGGCATTGCTGGTCGAATCCCACTGCATCGGGCGGCGGATATCCTCATCAGGTTTTTCGCCCTGCATACCAATTTCTTCGCCGTAATAAATGAACGGTGTACCCGGCGCGGTCAGCATAAGGAACGCAGCGAGTTTTGCTTTATCTGTGCTGCCATAAAGTTGACTCATAACGCGGTTCTGATCGTGGTTGGTCAGGAATGTGCCGTAATTGCCGTCGGGCATGTCTTGCAGGGCAAAAGTCAACGCGCTGTTGATTGCAGAACTGGATCCGCCGTTGGCGCTGTTGATGATGCTCGAAGCCAATTCGAAATTGAAAATTTGATCCAGCTGATCGCCTGTATATGTTTTGGCAAGCGATGGACCTGCGTTGAAGACTTCGCCAACCGTATATGCGTTCGGATCGGCGGATTTGTAAAATTGATAAAATCCCTTCAGCCATTCGTGCGTGGACGGCGTGTTCTCGGTCTTGTCGCCTTCCTCGATGAGGCGGTTGATGGCGTCCATACGAAAGCCGTCTACGCCGACATCGTTCAGCCAGAAGCGAATCGCATTTTCCATTTGCGCCGTTACAGCGGGGTTGCGATAATTCAAATCAGGCATGGCGTCGCTAAAGATGCCAAAGTAAAATCCTGTCTTCCCCGGATGCCAGAAACTTCCCAAACTCGTGTCCGACCAGATATACCAATCGCGGTATGGCGAATTTATGTCGTTGTTTGCATTCACAAAGAAAGGATGTTGGCTCGAAGTGTGATTGAGAACCATGTCAATGATAATGTGAATGTTTCGTTTGTGCGCTTCGGCAAGCAAGCGTTTGAAATCATCCATCGTTCCATATTGCGGATTGACGTTGTAATAGTCGGTGACATCATAACCGTGATAAGAAGGCGAAGGATTGATGGGCATGAGCCAAACGGCATTGATGCCAAGTGATTGCAGATAATCGAGCTTGGATGTGATTCCGTTGAAATCTCCGACGCCATCGCCGTTGCTATCGTAAAAACTGCGGACGAAAAGCTCGTAGAAGACCGCGTCGCGCCACCACGGATGAGAAGGCAGCTGGGGCGTTGGCGAAGCCGTCGAAGCGGGAGACGGTTCGGTCCGCGCGGGACCGCATGCCGCAAGGAGGAAGGTTAGCAACAGGAGGAGAATCGATTGTTTGATCATGGGGACAAAAATTCGGGGCGGCCTGTCCTGACCGCCCCGTTTTGGTTCAGCCTTTGACGCCGCCTATGGCGAGGCCTCCGACAAAATATCGTTGGACGAATAAATAGACTATCGTGACCGGCAAGGCGATCAAGATGGACATTGCGGCAAAGTGCGACCAGGGGGTACTGTTCGAATACTGGCCGACCATGTTGTAAAGCGCCATCATCAGGGTGAAGTCTTTTGGATTGGTCAGGAACAGCCAGGATGTCGCAAATTCCGTCCAGGTGCTCATGAAGCCGAGGAAGAAGGTTACGGCAAGAACCGGCGTGGAAAGTGGAAGTGTGACGCGGAAGAAGGCTTCGTTCGGCGTGCAGCCGTCAATCAGCGCGGCTTCCTCGAGTTCTTTTGGAATGGTGTCGAGGTAGCCTTTCATATTCCAGATGGCGAAGGGCAGGGAACCAGAGAGAACGGCCAGGCCCACGCCAATGAGTGAGTTGCGAAGATTGAAAACGCTGTTTCCTATATCAATCTGAACCTTATTGAGCAGAACGAAAAGCGCTGGCAGAGTTGCGATGGATGGAAGCATCAGCACGGTCAGCACCGCGATCATCAGAGCCTGGCGTCCGGCAAAACGCAGACGGGAAAAAGCATAAGAGGCAAACACGCCCACAATGATGGATGCGATGCCCGTCAACGTTGCGAGCCGGAAACTGTTGAACATCAATTGCCCCAGGCTGACGGGGTTGGCGGTGGGCTGGTTGATAACATCCTGATAAGCCTTGAGTGACAGGCCGCCTTGAAATGGATTCAGGCGCAGCTCTGTCGGACGCGAAATGTCGCGCGGGTCGAAAGACATGCTGACAACCCACAGAATCGGATATAGGACAATGACCGCCATGAGCAGAAGGAATAACTGGCTGAGGATTTGGGAGCCGAACCCCATGCCGCGCTCGCCAGTCGAAGTGCGTCCCTGGAAGAACCAACGAACGCGTGTAAAGAAAGAAGGCTTTTTGGAATCAGGCATCGTAACTCTCCGTTGCGCGTGTGATCGCGTTCGTGATCAAGGTCAATGCAAGCAGGATAAAGAAAATGTATACGCAGAAAGCGGCGGCAACGCCATAAAGCCGCTGTTCGTTGATCAGGCGATATGCTGTAGTGATCAGTATTTCTGTTTGCCTCAACGGGCCGCCGCCAGACAGGAAGTAGATCAGGCTGAACAAATTGAACGTCATAACAATGCCATAAACCGAAGCGGGCACCATGGCAGGACGCAATAACGGCAAGGTAATACGCCAAAATTGTTGCGATTCGCTTGCGCCGTCGATCCTGGCGGCTTCATATAAATCCTTCGGTATGCTTTGCAAAGCGCCGCTGGCTACAATGGTCATAAAGGGCCAGCCCAGCCATACGTTTGTAATCAGCAGCGCATAGTAAGAAAGCGTGAGCGGGAGCCAACTGACAGGATAGTTAACCTGATCAATCCAGTGAATATGGAAAAGGTCGGGGCTTAATCCAAAGAAGAATTTGCCTAAAGCAGCCAATCCCTGATTGATGGCTCCGTAGTCTGGATCGAACATGTTGCGGAAAATGTTGGCGACGATGATTTGCGGGATGACAATGGGGAGTATATACAGGGCGCGATAAAATCCTTTGAACCATAAGCCCTGCCTGTTCAATATGACTGCGATGAAAATGCCCAATGTTACGTGAATGATTACATTCGAAAAAGTCCAGAATAAGTTGAAGCCCAACATCCGCCAGAAATCGTAGTAGGAAAGCCCAAGTTGATTTGTCAGGATGTTGATGTAATTTGCAAGTCCAACATAATTGGGGAGGGGGGCGTTAAAGCGCAGGTTCTTCACGCCATAATCGGTAAAAGACATCCAAACCTGATACAACATGGGGTAGTATGTGATAACGCCCATTATGAGAAAGGCTGGAAGCAAATAGAAATACGGGTTGAGGGTCTTCCAGATTGACTTCTTATGAGCTTCTTTCTTTGATGCGGTTGAGCTTTGTGCCAAAGTGGTCATGACGACCTCGATTCAATTGGTTCAAATCCAGCGGGGGGAAAAATTCACAATAGTAAAGGGAGGAGCGCTATGTGGGATAGCGCTCCTTTTTGTTGCAGGAAATTGGGGTTTACTTTTTGTTGGCTGTGTTCATGGCGGCGCAGGCGGTTTTAACTGCATCCGTCGGGGTGGCTTTGCCAGCCAGCACAGCAGTCATGGCATCGCCGAATGGGCCCCAATAGTTGCCAAATTCAGCAGATTGTGGGCGCGGATAGCCATTGGCGGCAATGTCAGCGAAAGCCTTCACCAGCGGATCGGTCGGAGTCACATCGGTGCGAGCGGCCGGGTCACCAGCGTTGTTCTCGTAGAGTGTCAAGCCGTCTTTGCCGAAAGCATAGAGTGCAAAGTCCACAGCAGCTTGTTGATTCTTGCTGTTCGGATTGACGTACCAGCCGTCAATGCCCATCATGGGCTTGGATGGACCTTTGGGGCCAGCAGGCAGCGGCGCAACGCCAAGCTTGTCGCCGAGCGCCTTCTCGAAGTCGCCCAATACCCAAGGCCCACTAATGACCATATCTACCTGACCTTGAGTGAAGGCGGTTTCCATCTTGCCTTCATCGCTGTCGAAGGTAGCGCCAGCTTTTTGCAGATCGCTGAGATACTGCAAAGCGTCTGCGAAGCCGCCCTGATCGGCGGTGCATTTACCGGTGCTGTCCATTAACGTTCCGCCGAAGCCGCCCCAGAAGCCCCAGAGGAAATAGCCACCTGTGATGAGGCCGATCTTCTTTCCGGATTTGACAAGATTCATCAGATCATCGGTGGTGGCGGGTGGTGTGGAAATGGTTGACTTGTTGTAGTACAGACCAACGGCTTTGGCAATGCCAGGAACCGCGTAGATTTTGCCATCTATAGTTACACCTGCGATGCCGGACTGGGTGTAACCATCAAGTTTGCCTTGGACGAGAGAATCGATTGGGGCAATCACACCCATGCGGACTTCGCTGCCGAGGTTGTCGTTCGGGGCAGTGTACATATCTGGACCGCCGCCCGCAGCTGTATCAGTCTCGTATTTGTTGAAGAGCTGATCAAAGGGGACTTCCAGAACCGTGATCTTGACGTTCGGGTTGGCTGCCATGTAATCGCTGACGATCTTGTTGATGGTCGCTTCTTCTGAACCGCCGGCGTGATAGCCATGCCAGATGGTTAGATCAACGGGCGCGACAGTTGCAGGAGCCGGCGCCTGCGTCGCGGGAGCAGGCGCTTGTGTAGCGGGAGCTGAGGTCGGGGCAGGTGTTGCTGCCGAGCCGCAGGCTGACAGCACAAACGCTGCCACCAGCAACACGCTTAACAATGCGAGCATTCTCTTGTTCATTTCTCTGTTTTCTCCTCGTTTCAAAAAATGAGATTTCCATGTTTGACTTACACGTGTTATCAAGCTGTAATAACAAACTGCCTAAATAGGCACCACCTCCTTACTATTTGAAAATCAGGCAATTACCGAATCGCCTGCTCCGTTTGGGCGTCAAAGATGTGGAACTTATCCATGTTGAATGCCACCTGGGCTTTATCGCCCATGCGCATCTTTGATCGAGGATCAACGCGACCGACAAATGTGTTTTTGCCGGTTATGAGATAAAGGTAAATTTCATTGCCCATCAATTCAGTCACATCTACCTTGGCTTCCACTTTTTCCGCGTGGATGTTCGGCGGGATGAATTCTGCATCATGGATGTTTTCAGGGCGGATGCCGAAGATGATATCCTTCCCGACATGCTGCTCAAGCGGCTTGGTGCGGTCGGGCGGGATTGTAAGAACGAAATCACTCGTATCCACAACCATTTTGTTTGCATCTTTCCGAAGCTTGGCCGGGAAGAAGTTCATGGCAGGCGACCCCATGAAGCCGGCTACGAACACGTTGTTGGGAGAATCGTACAGATTTTGCGGCGTATCGATCTGCTGTAAAACGCCCTTGTTAATGACCGCGATGCGCGAGGCCATCGTCATCGCTTCGACCTGATCGTGAGTCACATAAATAAACGTAGTCTGAAGCTGCTGGTGCAGTTTGCTGATTTCCGCCCGCATCTGGACGCGCAGTTTCGCGTCGAGGTTCGACAGCGGTTCATCGAAGAGGAAGACTTTTGGCTCGCGCACGATTGCCCGTCCCACTGCGACGCGCTGACGCTGACCACCGGAGAGTTGTCTCGGTTTGCGGTTCAATAAATCCTTGATGCCCAAAGTATCTGCAGCTTGTTCCACGCGGCGCTTGATCTCATCTTTTGGAACCTTGCGTAACTTCAAACCAAAAGCCATGTTGTCGAACACTGAAAGATGCGGATATAGCGCATACGATTGGAATACCATTGCAATATCGCGATCCTTCGGCGGGACATCGTTGACCACACGGTCGCCAATCTTGATATTACCTTCGGTAATCTCTTCCAATCCAGCCAGACAGCGCAACGCTGTGGTTTTACCGCAACCTGAGGGGCCAACCAGGACCAGGAACTCCTTATCGTCCACGTTGATGTTCAGGTCGTTGACGGCTATCATCGAGTCGCCGAACTTCTTTGTTACGTGATCGTATGTAACGCTTGCCATTTCTTCCTCCTGTCGTGAGAATATAGTAACTTAACTATACACCAAACGATGCGGGCAGGCTAGTGGACGCTGTCACAAAAGCAGAATCTTTACGAGTAATGTCAGACAAATTGGAGTAATCAGTTCCTTGATGTGGCTTGCGAAATTATCGAGACGTGCGCCCATTCAAGGACGTTCTCGTGGGCGGCCTATCTTATCCAACCGACACGCCGATTAGTTTGCCCACGCCAAATGTCAATGCCGCCGCGGCGATGCCAACAAGGACCTGGCGCATTCCAGTATATAAGACACCGCGGCCAGTCATCAGTGTAATTCCTGCGCCTATGATGAATAGTCCAATGGCGCTGATGGCGAGACTGATATAGATGGCCGTCGTGCCGCTCCAGAACAGATATGGAAAAATTGGAAAGATCGCGCCGACTGCGAATAAAAAGAAAGATGTGAACGCGGCCTCATACGCAGAGCCGCCCAGTTCTTCGGGGTCAATGCCCAGTTCTTCGCGCGCCAGCGTATCGAGAATGCTTCCTTTGTCTGCCATCAGATGTGCGGCAATTTCGCGAGCGCGTTCCTCCGGCAAGCCTTTTGATTGATAGATCAGCGAGAGTTCTTCCAATTCTTCTGCAGGGTTTTCTTCGATCTCTTCGGCTTCGATCTTGATTTGATGTTCGTACAATTCGCGCGAGCTTTGAACTGAAAGCCATTCGCCCAATGCCATCGAACCTGCGCCGGCCAAAAGCCCGGCCAGTCCCGCGATCAACACATCCTTGTTGGAACTGGTCGCGCCCGCCACGCCCATGGTCAGACTCAGAATGGATACGAGGCCGTCGTTTGCTCCCAACACTGCGGCGCGTAAGGCGTTGCCTCCGCCAGCGCGATGACGGCCTTCCAGTTGTGCGACAGTTCCCCCGGGCAACCCGCCTGTTGAATGCGATGCCATCGCAAGCAGACGCGCGTGAGATTTTTCATCTGCAGAGAATTCCTCGGCTTCCGCATCAGGTTGACCGTCATATGCCTGACTATCCGCGCGCTCGTTGGCGGTGAGCGTCGGCAAAACAAATTGCGGGCCGAATCGTTTTGCCAGCCAGATCATGGTCTGTGTACGCCATGAGACTTTACGCGGTGGGATCTTTGCGTTTAGATCGGAAAGCTTTTTCTCCCATGCCGCGGCATGTTTTTCCTCGCTGGCAGAGAGTTTGTGATAAACATCTGACATTTGCGGTTGTTTTTCTGCCTCTGCCAATGCAAGATACATTGCCGCGCCGTCAATTTCTTTCTGACGATTGGTGAGATAACGTTTTACATCTTCTGCGTTTGACATTTGACCCTCCCGGGTTCTTTGTTCATTGTGCTGTCCTCGGCAGGGGATGAGCAGTGAGCCGACAGAAACAGCGACTTATTGATGCTTGCCGCGGCCTGCGTCACTCCCTTGTCGCGTAAATCATGGATTTCAATGGCTGAAACGCTTTCAATTGCGGTGTCCATTTTTGACTTCCGGGGTTATATTGTTTTGAATCACCAAGAGCACTAAGAGTGCGAAGAAAAAAACTTGGCAGCCTTCGCTTGCTTTGCGGTTAAAGAAGTTGCGTTCTTTGCAGCGAATTGAAATCGTATTGTGATGGCAAGTATAATCGGAAATCGTTGGAGTAATTAGTCTTGAATCTACCCGAATCTGTTGAATTCGACGCCCGTGACCGTAAACAATTCGTCTTTCACGAAACTCCGCTTAGAAGATTTATCCAGTGGTCTTTGACTCAATTATTTCGCTTGATCATGAAACTTGACGTGCGCGGTGTGGAGAACGTTCCGCTTGACGGCGCATTGATTGTAGCCTGCAACCATGTCACGAATTGGGATGTCATCCCAATGCAGATTTCCTTGCCGCGCGTGATTTTCTTCATGGGCAAAGCCGAGTTGTTCAAGTTCTTTTTGATCGATATCGTTTTCCGCAATGCCGGTGCATTCCCGGTTTATCGCGGTGAAAAAGACGCGTGGGCAATGCGCCATGCGCGCAAAGTTTTGGATCACGGTCAAACGCTTGGCATGTTCCCGGAGGGGACGCGTTCAAAAGGCAAAGGTTTGGGTGTGGCAAAAACCGGCACAGCGCGTTTGGCAATCGAATCCAATTGTCCGGTTTTGCCAATGGCAATTACAGGCAGTGGTGAATTCTTCAAGCATTTCCCGCGCCGCACGCATGTGACTGTAACTTACCTTCCGCCGCTTTTGCCAAAACCCGATGAAACCCCGCTGGCGCTGACGGATCGTTTGATGTTCGCGCTTGCATCCGCGCTGCCCGAAGATATGCGCGGCGTGTATGCTGAAACGCCGAAGGGATTTGGAGATTGATTTGTAGGGGCGACTCAGCGGGTCGCCCCTACTGTTTCACTGATTACTTTTCACTTCTCTCTTTCGCTGCTTTCATCAACCCCATAAACAGTGGATGCGGCCTCATCGGCCTCGACAAAAATTCAGGATGGAATTGGCTCCCGATCATGTAAGGATGATCGGCGAGTTCTGCAATCTCGACCAGCTTTCCGTCTGGTGATAATCCCGAAAATATCATTCCGGCTTTTTCAAAATCGGAACGAAAGGCATTGTTGAATTCAAAGCGGTGGCGATGGCGTTCATCCACTTGCGACACACCGTAGGCTTCAGCGGCCTTTGTTCCTTCCTTCAAAACGCACGGATATAAACCAAGCCGCATCGTCCCGCCCATGTCGGTGATGGATTTTTGCCCGGTCATCAAATCAATCACAGGCGCTTCACTGTTTCTATCGAATTCAGTCGAGTTGGCATCTTCCAGATTCAACACATGCCGCGCAAATTCAATGGTCATCGTTTGCATCCCAAGACATAAACCAAGATATGGGATTTTCTTTTCGCGCGCATAACGCGCCGCGATGATCTTGCCCTCGATACCGCGCGACCCGAATCCGCCAGGGACAATGATTCCATCTGCGCCTTGAACGATATCCCAGCTTTTATCTTTTTCCAAATCCACCGAATGCACCCATCCAATCTCGACTTCAACGTCATTGGCGAGCGCGGCGTGTTTAATCGCCTCGCGTACCGACATGTATGCGTCCTGCAGCTCGACATACTTTCCAACCAGCGCGATCTTCACTGTTGGCTTCGGCTTGCGAACGTTGTCAACCAATTTTTGCCACGGTTTCATATCCGGCTGGCGCGTCGCTTTGAGATTCAGCTTTTCTACCAGATAATCGCCCACGCCTGCTTTTTCCAGGAGCAGTGGCACTTCATAAAGCACATCGCTCGTCACCATTGGAATCACCGCGTTCTTTTCCACATCGCAGAACAAGGCGATCTTGTCGCAGAGGCCATCTTCGACTGGATAATCGGAACGCGCGATGATCATATTCGGCGAAATACCGATTGAACGCAGCGCCGCAACGGAATGTTGAGTCGGCTTCGTTTTGAGTTCGCCGGTCGCGCCGATATATGGCAGCCACGTCACGTGGATGAAAAACACATTCTCGCGCCCGACTTCATTTCTAAGTTGGCGCAATGCCTCGAGAAATGGTTGCGACTCGATATCGCCGACAGTCCCGCCAATTTCAACCAACACAATTTCCGCACCGGTCTCTTTCGCAACCAAACCGACCCGGCGCTTGATCTCGTTTGTGATGTGGGGAATCACCTGAATCGTCCCGCCGAGGAAATCGCCGCGGCGTTCCTTGCCGATGATCTCCGCGTAGACTTGTCCGCTGGTGAAATTGCTGACGCGGCTCAAACGGATGTCAATGAATCGTTCGTAATGTCCGAGGTCAAGGTCTGTTTCTGCGCCATCATCCAAAACAAAAACCTCCCCATGTTGGTACGGACTCATCGTGCCGGGATCAACATTGATGTATGGATCAAGTTTTTGCACTGCAACCTTGAATCCGCGTTCTTTGAGAATCAAACCGGTTGCCGCGGCGGTCACGCCTTTGCCAACCGATGAAACAACACCGCCTGTGAAAAATAAATATTTTGTGGTCATAGGTCACCTCATAAGTTTCATGTCGTTGCGAGGAGGCACTGGTCGAGTAGCCCGTGTTCTTCGTGCATATCGAGACCAAGGCCGGCGAAGCAACCTCCTCGCGCACAGGAAATTGCTTTGGGCGCAAGACGCCCTTGCAACGATATGTGGCATACAAAGGCGGTGGGGAGGGCGTTTAAGCCCTCCCCACCGGGGATTGCGTTCTTTTGAGTTCGAAGATAAATCTTCTTTTTCATCCTACCAACTTGACGATGTCTTCGGCGGCGCGCCGCATCTCGAGAAAGATCAAGCCCAATTTGGCCTCCTGCCGCGCGAGGGCGGTCAGAACCGCTTCCTGTCCGACAGAAGTCAAAACGATGGAGCCGGAGTCGCCTTTGATATAGACCTGTTCGAGTCCGCCGCGTCCAAGTTCGCCGGAAATGCGTTCGCCCAAGCTGAGCATCGCCGCTGACATCGCCGAGACGCGGTCTTCTTCCACGCCTTGCTGGAGGGCCGACGCCATGATCAACCCGTCCACCGAAACGATGGCGGAGGCTTCGATGTCAGGAGCGGCGGCCTGCATGGATCGCAGGCGTTCTACCATCTGTTCAGCGCGGGATTTTGCCATAATGCGGTCTCCAGAAATTAAGTCTGTCTGAGTTTACCATAAAACCATTTTTGCACAAAATTGCCCAACCGTTTCAGTTTTGATTCGTATACTAACGCGAGAAACAAAGACACAAATGTCAACGCCCTGCGCCCTTTCAGGGCTGCGAACCGTCAAGGGCAGTGCGGCAATATCATTGCGCCGTCAAGCAGGCGATTGCAGATTTGGTGGGATTGCCGCGCTCGCTGTGACATGAACATGAGCGTGAAAGCAAATTTGACCGTGCTTATGCTTCATGTTAGACTCGAATGCTCAAAATCAAGGAGGATGTCATGCGTAATCGTCAGGGATGTCTTGCGGGTCTGCTTGAACTCTTTCTGCTTGACCGATTGTTCGAGTGGCTCGAACGCCGTTTTGGTTTTGGCCGCGGCTGTTCCTGCACGGGTTGTGGTTGCGGTTTGATCCTGCTAATTGTTTTCGTGGCGGTGGCGTTGTCCATCTTTACAAATACAAACTGGCTGCGTCCGTTCTGATGCGTGTAAGTCTGATCGGTTATGTCGTTCTGGCGGCATTGATTTATACCGCGCCTGTTTTCGCGCAGGGAACGACTCAGCCCGTTATTACTTCGCCGGCGGCGGGGCAAGTCGTGCAAGGTCAGGTCGCTGTCACCGGCACGACGGATATACCGAACTTTTCATCGTCCGAAGTTGACTTTGCATACGCATCCGATTCGACCAATACTTGGTTCCCCATTCACAGCTCGACCAACCCGGTTGATAATGCTGTGCTTGGGACCTGGGATACAACTTCGATCACGGATGGTGATTATATTTTGCGCCTGCGTGTGACTTTGATGGATGGAACGCTTCAGGACGCGACCGTGACCGTGAAAGTCCGGAATTACACCGCGCTGCCAACCTCGACAGCGACTGTAACTCCGACTCAGCCTGCGCTTCAAATCCCGACGGCGATCGTGCTCGTGCCGACTTCGACATCGACTCCAACGCCGCGTCCGACTCCGCCCACGCCGACAGTTTTGCCGCTTAATCCCGCCTCCGTCACGACATCTGAAATCTATTCCGGGTTTTGGAAGGGTGCGGTGATTGCGTTGTTTGTATTTTTCTTTTTCGGGATCATCATTCGTTTACGCCGTTCTTGACGCCGGGCATCCTTCGACTTCCGCTTCGACACGGCTGTGCCAGTCAGCGCGACGGCTTAGGACAAGCATGACACTGGAAACTTTTTTGATCATAGGCTTGGGAAATCCGGGCCGCGAATATCGGGATAATCGCCATAACTTTGGATTCATGTTGATTGACCGGCTGATTATTCGACTCGACGCGCGCGGCATGAAGCTGCAATCGAAAGCCATCGTCACCGACGCGGTTTACGAAGGTCGCAAACTCATCCTTGCCAAGCCGCAGACCTATATGAATCTTTCCGGTCATTCCGTGCAGGGATTGGCGCATTTCTACAAATTACCGCTTGAAAACATTCTTGTTGCGCACGATGATCTTGATTTGCCGTTTGGGACGATTCGAATGCGCCCCGGCGGCGGACCCGGCGGACAAAAAGGCGTGGCTTCGACGATCGAACATCTCGGCTCGCAGGGTTTTGCGCGGCTTCGTCTGGGTATTGGGCGTCCGCCCGGAAGAATGAATCCGGCAGATTATGTTCTTCAGAGTTTTTCGAAAGATGATATGAAATTGCTTTCCGAAATCCTTGATCGCGCCGCGGATGCCGCGGTGACCTTCGTCATAGAAGGGCTGGATAAGGCGATGAATAAGTTTAACGGAGATATTAGAGAGTAGAGATTCGAGAACATGTATAACCGTTCTTGAACTACTCTCTAACTTCTATTCTCTAATCTCTACGATATGCAATTCCTCCTCGATAAAATCCGTTCACTCCCACAATACCAGCAATTGCTGAAGCAGATTCAAACAGGTAAAGAACAGTCCGGTCTGGGATTACCGCGCGCCGCGCGGCTGCCTGTGCTGGCTGCATTGCACGCGGACGTCAATCGAAGCGTTCTTCTCGTCACCGATCGCGCTGACCATGCCTTATCTTTATTTGATGAATTGGGATTCTGGGTCAGGTCGCCGCGCTATTTGCTGAGCGAGCCGAATCCGCTTTTCTATGAACAGGCCGCGTGGGGCGTGACGGCGCGCCGCGAACGTTTGCAAGCATTGAATGCATTAGCTGCGTATCATTTGCCGTTTATAGAGAAACCTGAAACTCCGCCGATCATTGTTGCATCTGCGCGTGCGTTGATGACGCGTACGATACCGCGGCGTGATTTTCTTAAGGCATGCAAAAAACTTTCTGCTGGGCAATCTTCGCACCCTGATACGCTTTTGCGAAGCTGGGCAGAGATTGGGTATCAGCGCGTCAACACCGTTTTGGAGCCGGGACAATTCTCGCGACGCGGCGGGATTTTGGATGTGTGGCCTCCTGCAGAAAAGCTGCCGGTTCGTTTGGATTTCTTCGGCGATGAGATCGAAACGATTCGACGATTTGATCCCGCATCACAGCGAACCGTTGAGAGACTGGATTCGATTTTGATCACGCCCGCACGCGAATTCATCGTGAAAGATAATTCGATACCCGACGTTTTGAATAACGATTTGTCGAACATCGAATCTCAAATATCGGAATTTCATATACCCCTTCTGCATCCACAATCCGCGAACCTGATGGACTATCTCCCGCCGAAAGCGTTGGTGCTGGTTGATGATTTATCAGTTGTCGAAAGCATGGTGGTGGAGATTGAAGAGCAGGCTGTCAATTTTAGGCAGGAAGGCATCGAGGAAGGAACACTCTCGCCAGATTTTCCAATTCCATACGTTACGTGGCCCGAACTGCTTGATGATTTCCACGAACGCGCATTGCTTGAACTGGGTTATTCGACGGTCTTGGAACGTGGAGACCAGAGAAAAGAGAGCGGCCTTGCCTCGCGTTTTGAACACGATGAACGATTTGGCGGCAGACTCAAGCCATTTGTAGATCATATTGTTTCGTTGATCGAAAAGGGGGAACAGGTCGTTGTCATCTCGCGGCAAAGCGAGCGCCTGCAGGATTTGTGGCGGGAACAAACCATGGACAACGAACCGCAGACCACGGATGATGTTGTTGGTCGTCCGTCGTCTGTGGTTTTCATAGACGCCTCGCTGTCTGAAGGTTTTATCCTTGAAAATGTTCATCTCATCACCGACTCTGAAATCTTTGGTTGGGAACGCCCGCAGCCGCGCGCGCGACAAAGGCCAATCATCGAAACGCCGGAGACAATTTATTCCGATTTGCAGCCCGGCGATTTTGTTGTCCACATTGATCACGGCATCGGGCGTTTTGTCGGACTGGTGCAAAGAAATCTCGATGGACATGAGCGCGAATTTTTAGCGGTCGAATACGAGGGCGGAGGACAGTTATATGTGCCGGTTCATCAAGCCGACCGGCTGACGCGTTACGTCGGTGCGGAGGGTGTGGAACCCGCTTTGGATCGGTTGGGCGGCCAGGAGTGGCACGAAAAGAAAAGTCGCGCGAAGGAAGCGGTTCTTGAAGTCGCGCAGGAGATGCTTGATCTTTACGCGCGGCGCAATGTTGTTCAAGGTTACGAGTTCAAACCCGATACGCAGTGGCAAAAGGAATTGGAAGATAGTTTTCCGTACGTCGAGACCGAAGATCAAAAACGCGCGCTGGCGGACATCAAACGTGATATGGAGTCGCCGCGCCCGATGGACCGTTTGTTATGCGGCGACGTGGGCTATGGAAAAACCGAAGTGGCTTTGCGCGCCGCATTCAAAGCCGTGATGGACGGAAAGCAAGTTGCAATGCTTGTTCCGACAACCGTTTTGGCTCAACAACATTTCGAAACCTTTTCACAACGTCTTGCCGCATTCCCGATAAAAGTCGAAATGCTCTCGCGCTTCCGCTCGCCGCGTGAGCAAAGCGAAATTTTGCTTGGACTTGTGCTTGGTGAAATTGATATCGTCATCGGCACACATCGTTTGATCTCGCCCGATGTGCAATTCAAGGAACTTGGCCTGGTTGTCATTGATGAAGAGCAGCGCTTCGGTGTGACGCACAAGGAGCATCTCAAAAAACTTCGCACCGAAGTGGATGTGCTTACGCTCACAGCCACGCCCATTCCGCGCACGCTTTACATGGCCCTGACCGGCGTGCGTGATATTTCCAATCTCAACACGCCGCCCGAAGAGCGCCTGCCGATCATCACGCACGTGGGACCCTATTCGCCTCGGCTTGTGCGGCAGGCTGTTTTGCGCGAACTCGAACGCGGCGGACAAATCTTCTTTGTTCACAATCGCGTGCAAACCATTGATGCAATGAGAGCGCATTTGACCCAGCTCGCACCCGAAGCGCGCATTGACGTTGGCCACGGACAAATGCCCGAGCATGAACTTGCGGATGTGATGCATCGTTTCAACGCGGGCGAGACGGACCTTCTGCTTTCAACGACGATCATCGAATCTGGACTCGATATCCCGAACGCGAACACGTTGATTGTGGATCGCGCGGACACATTTGGCCTTGCCCAACTCTATCAGTTACGCGGCCGGGTTGGACGGGGAGCGGCGCGCGCCTACGCATACTTTTTCCGCCACCGGAAAATTTCCCCGACCATCGAGGGCCAACAGCGACTCGAAGTCATTGCTGAGAATACGCAGCTTGGCGCCGGCTATTCGATTGCGATGCGCGACCTGGAAATCCGCGGCGCCGGCGAATTGCTCGGCACGCACCAACACGGACACATTCAAGCTGTCGGTTTCCATTTATATACTCGATTGCTCGCGGATGCTGTTCGGCGCTTGCGCTACGTTGACAAGTTGGCGGGCTCGCGAGTTAACTTTCCAGCTTTCCAACCTTCAAACCTTCAAACTCTTCAACCGATGAGCATGCCTGTCAATGTTGATTTGCCTCTGGCTGTTGGCATCCCCGCCGATTACATTGCTGACCAGGATTTGCGTCTGCGTTTATATCGCCGCATCGCGGACCTGCGCGACGAATCCGAAATTGAAGCTCTGGCAAGTGAATTCAATGACCGCTTTGGCAAATTGCCGGAAATGACCGAGAACCTGTTTTATCAAATGCGGATAAAACTGCGCGCGGAGAAAGCGGGTTTGGCCTCTGTGGGTTGGGAGACAGGTCAGATTGTTTTGCGTTATCCGTCCGCGCCGGATGGCGGCGAAGGGAAACGTCTGCGCGACCTTGGTCCCGATGTGCGCGGCGGCAAGGGAGCTTATTGGTGTACGTTTGCAAAAGATGTGGATTGGATGGAGAGGTTGTTGGCGGTGCTGGAGTTAGTGGCAAAATAAAATCAAGTCAATCCCTTTAAACCCAAGCTGCTTGTTCTTCTTCGTCATCTTGGTGAAATAATTCAGTTGCCTTTAGGATTCTTGCGACTGGTTTTGCGGGCTGTCACCGCCAGCGCCTGCTCAATATCTTTAATTCGGTGATATGCAGAATGAGCATCAAGATCATAAGGCCATTCCGGTCTGCGATCCCTGCCGGTGAACCATTCATCGGGCGCGGCTCTCAGTGCCGCAAGCAAATCCTTCTGAACTTGTCTGTGCCAGGCAAGGACTTCCTGCGGTGGGCGATTCCGCCAGCGCATGTAGATGACATGATTTTCTTCGGTTATGTTCAGCCCGCGCTCCTCGGGCGGTTTGCGTTGTCCTTTGATGGAGCGGATAATATTTGCCTTAAAGTGTGTGATATGAGCCAGTGCATCCTTCGCAGTCCAAGGATCTTTGGTTTCAGGCCGGGGCACGCGTCGCTTCCAATCCTGATTTGTCAAGTTTGCAACGAGATGATCAAGGAGCTTAAACTCGTGGGTGGCGCGTTTGATAACTTCCTCACGATTATGATGCATGGCAAACTGCCTTCTGCTTATTCAATAATATTTCTCGATTCCACCAAATCCAAACTGTTTATTCTTCTCTGTCATCTTGATAAAATTATTCAATCGCTTTTTGAATTCTTCAGGTCGCTTCCTTGCTCCATCAATAAAAGCAATTCTAATTCGTTTATAGGTTTCAGAGAAGTTTTTGAAATTCTTCCAAGCTGTTTTATTGGCCTTTATGGCTTTTAAAATATCGGCAGGGATTTTGAACTTCTCTTCTGAAATATTGCCGAGAGTAGTGAGCACATCCTTCATCACTTTGCCCTCGGTAACAAGTTTTCGCAATCTTTCCTTGTTTGCCTGTGAGTAACTGCTTTTTGGTTTCCGCGGCGAGAATCGCTGGGCGTGGCTTTCTTCATCTATCTTCTTGACGTTGCTGTCTATCCAGCCAAAGCATAAGGCTTCTTCCACTGCGGCATTATATTCGATGCGCGGCTTTCCGCTGGACTTCTTGTAATACACCAGCCAGATTTCTTTTTCTGTTTTGTAGTTCTTCTTCAACCACTTCCGCCATTCCGCGCGCGTGGAGGTGTATAAAGTTTGGGTGATGTTCATTGTGATTACCTGTATTTATCCAAGGTGGACACTGGATCAAGCCGCGAAGTGTGCGAAGGGCGCAAAGCCTTTTATATTTTCTTCGCGATCTCGGCAGTCTTCGCGGTTTAAAATCTTCGGCGCGGTGTGACATTCATTTTGACTCGGAAGCTTTTGCACTTTTATGCATTGCCTCAGGCACAGGAATCTTCCGTTTCCGGTAGCCATCATAATCTGGGACAAGGCGATTGTATTCGCTGTCCATCAGCGGAGATGAAATCATAAAATCCGCGGAGGCGCGGTTACAGGCAATCGGGATGTTCCAGACTGCGGCCATTCGGAGAAGCGCCTTGACGTCCGGGTCGTGCGGCATTGGCTCGAGCGGGTCCCAGAAAAAGATCAGGAAGTTGATCGTATCATCCACGATCATTGCGCCGATTTGCTGGTCGCCGCCCAAAGGCCCGCTTTGCAGTTTGATGATCTCAAAGCCAAGTTCGCGTTCGAGCATCTCGCCCGTTGTGCCGGTGGCAAATACTTCATGATGCGCGAGCAGGTCCCGGTTGAACTTGGCCCATTCGACCAAATCCTGTTTCTTGTTATCGTGAGCCACCAGTGCGATTCGTTTGTTGGGTTGCATGGTAATTTGCTTTGCACTCATAGATTCTCTTTTGCCTTTCTTTGAAAAGTATAGCAGGTTATTGAGTTTATAATCGTGCTGGATTCACGAGGAGAGATTTATGCTTACTCATCTAAAAGATTGGATTATTGGTCCGGCTTTACCAACGATCTCTGCCGGGCATAAGCGTTTGAATAAATTGCGTGCGCTGGCAGCGTTCTCGCCTGATGCGTTGGCGTCCATTGCGTATGCCAACCAGGAAATTTATCTGGGTTTGGTTGTGGCTGGCACAGCGGGACTCGCTTATGCGTGGCCGATCAGCATCGCGATTGGAAGTCTGCTTGCGATTGTTGCGTTGTCCTATTTTCAAACCATTCATGCATACCCAAACGGCGGCGGATCGTATATCGTTGCGCGTTCGAATCTTGGGACGATTCCCGGACTGATCGCGGCGGCCGCTTTGTTGATAGATTATCTGCTGAACGCGGCGGTCAGCCTGACAGCGGGTGTGGCGGCCATCGCTTCGGCGTTTCCGGGACTTTGGCCGTACCGCGTCATCATTGCGCTTTTTCTTCTACTGGTCATTACTCTGCTCAACCTGCGCGGACTGCAGGAGACGGGGACAGCCATGGCGGTTCCCGTCTATTTTTTTATTATCACCTATCTCATCATGATTGTTATAGGACTCGTCCGGCTTTTTATTGAGGGCCCGACTCCGCTGAATGCCGTTTCCATTCCTGTTCTTCAACCATTGACGCTTTTCCTAATCCTTCATGCCTTTTCAACTGGCAGCACCGCACTGACTGGCGTCGAAGCCATCAGCAATGGCGTTCCCGCTTTTGAATCTCCGGAATCAAAAAACGCCGGCCGGACATTGCTGATTATGGCATTTCTGATGGCGACTCTTTTTCTCGGCACGATTGCGTTGACGCGTTTCTTTGTTGTCACTGCCGGGCCGCAAGAGACGATTCTTTCCGCGCTCGCGCGGCGGTTGATTGGGACAGGCCCGTTTTATTTTATTATTCAATTTGCCACGCTTGCCATCTTGACCGTCGCGGCGAATACAAGTTTTGCAGGCTTCCCGCGCCTGGCGGCGATTCTCGCACAGGATGGCTTCCTGCCGCGTCAATTGAGCAGCCTGGGTGATCGGCTGGCGTTTACAAATGGCGTTGTTTTGTTAAGCGGAGGAACAGCCGCGCTCATCATTTTATTCGAAGGCGATTCGCATTTGCTCGTCCCGCTGTTTGCGGTTGGTGCATTTTTGGCGTTTACGCTTTCGCAATCCGGCATGGTTTTGCACTGGCTGAAGGAGCATGGCCGCGGCTGGACATGGAAATCCTTTATCAATGGTCTCGGTGCGCTGGCAACCGGAACAACGCTGATCGTTGTGGCAATCAGCAAATTCACGGGCGGCGCATGGATTACAATCCTGCTGATTCCGCTTATGGTATTGGCGTTTCACCGGATTCGCCTGCATTATCAGGAAGTGCGCGAGCAGCTTTCATTGCATGGGTTACCTCCTTCGCTGCGGCCGGTCAGCCCGGCTCGGATTGTGATTCCAATTTCGGGCGTGCATCGCGGCATGGTCAACGCGGTGAGATTCGCACAGTCCATCTCGGCCCATGTGACTGCCGTCTACGTCGAAATGGAGCCCGGCTCCGGGCCTCGCGTGAGCGAAGAGTGGAAGGAATGGTGGCCGGATATTCCGCTGGTCATTGTCCCGTCGCCGTATCGTTCATTAATTGGTCCGCTGCTGGAATATCTGGACAAGACCGATACGGAACAAAACGACGGGCAGTTGGCTGTGGTCGTGCTGCCTGAATTTGTCACAACCAGTTGGTGGCAAAACCTGCTTCATAATCAAACCGCGTTGCTGTTGAAGGCCGCTTTTCTTTATGGACGCCGCAAATCGGGTTTGGAGCGCGTGGTAATTGACGTGCCGTATCATTTGCGAATGGGGTGATATAATAGAACGCACGTTCTTTACAGAAAAGAGCTCCGATGACCTTTAAGCTTCACGCTCCATTTCAACCGACTGGTGACCAACCCGAAGCGATTGCCCAGCTTGTAGATGGCGTCCGCAAGGGAATGAAGAACCAGGTTTTGCTCGGCGCGACAGCGACGGGTAAAACATTTACTGTTGCATCCATCATCGAACAATTGCAGATGCCCGCCCTCGTCATGGCGCACAACAAAACCCTCGCCGCGCAGCTTTATGCTGAGTTCAAAGAGTTCTTTCCTGAAAATGCGGTCGAGTATTTTGTTTCTTATTATGATTACTACCAGCCGGAGGCTTATGTTCCACGGCATGATCTTTATATCGAGAAAGAAACAGAGATCAACGAGGAAATCGAGCGTCTGCGGCTGGCGGCAACGACTTCACTGGTTTCCCGAAAAGATGTGATTGTTGTTGCGTCTGTGTCCTGCATTTACGGTTTGGGAAGTCCTGAAGAATTTGGCAAGGGAACGGTTGTTTTGCAGATCGGACAGTTGTATCGGCGCAACGCGCTGATACGACAGCTGATCGAATCGCAATATCAGCGCAACGACATGGAACTGCGCCCTGGCACATTTCGCGTGCGGGGCGATACGCTGGAGATCATCCCGGCGTATGAAGACAAGCGCGGATTCCGCATCACGTTCTTCGGCGATGAAGTGGAGCGAATGATACAGTTCAATCCATTGACCGGTGAAGTTTTTGACGAGCCAAAAGAAATTTCGATTTACCCAGCCAAGCAATATCTCACCGACACAGATCGCATGAAGGACGCCATCGCTGATATTGAGAAAGAACTTGAAGAACGGATGGCGTTGTTCAAGTCCGAGGGCAAATTGATCGAGGCGCAGCGAATCGAACAGCGGACGCGTTATGATCTTGAAATGCTGAAAGAAGTCGGTTATTGCTCTGGCATCGAAAATTATTCGCGTCATTTGGATCGCCGCGCACCGGGCACGCACCCGTGGACAATGATTGACTTTTTGCCGAGCGAATATTTGCTTGTCATTGATGAGAGTCACATGACTGTTCCGCAAATCCGCGGCATGTACAACGGCGATCGTTCGCGCAAAGAGACTCTGGTCGAATATGGCTTCCGGTTGCCAAGTGCAGTGGATAATCGTCCGCTCAAGTTCGATGAGTTCGAACAGCGCATGGGATACACGATCTACATGTCTGCCACACCGGGGCCATACGAAATGGGACGTGCCGAGCAAGTTGCGGAACAGATCATCCGCCCGACAGGTTTGGTTGATCCTGAAGTGGAAGTTCGACCGATTGCCGGGCAGGTGGATAACTTGATTGGCGAGATCCGTCAGCGCGTCGAACGAGGCGAACGCGTTCTCGTCACAACCTTAACGAAACGCATGGCCGAAGATTTGTCTGATTACCTGATGGAGCTTGGAATCAAAGTCCATTATTTGCATTCGGAAGTGGAAACGCTCGAACGTGTCGGCATCCTGCGCGATTTGCGGCTTGGCGTCTTCGATGTGATCGTTGGAATCAATCTTCTGCGCGAAGGACTCGATTTGCCGGAAGTTTCACTCGTTGCGATTTTGGACGCGGATAAGGAAGGTTTCCTTCGCTCCGAAACGGCTCTGATCCAGACCATTGGCCGGGCAGCCCGTCATGTGAATGGGCGTGTCATCATGTACGCAGATCACATCACCGACTCGATGAACGCCGCCATTACTGAAACGAATCGCCGCCGCGCCAAGCAAATCAAATATAACCAGGATCATGACATCACGCCGGTCAGTATTCACAAGGCGATCCGCGATTTGACCGATCAATTGTCAGGTGAAGGCAAAGAACGGGCGATGGCTGTCGGCGAGGGGAAGGCCGCGTATCGCACGAAACACGATAAAACTTCGCGTGGCGAATTGGAGAAGATCATCCACGAGATGGAAAAGCAGATGAAAGAAGCCGCGAAGAATCTCGAGTTCGAGAAGGCTGCTGCACTCCGTGATGAAATGTATGAACTGAAAGCGATACTCGCGGATGAAGCAGACTTGAAACCGTGGGAGCGAATCAAATTGTTGGCAGGGGATGAATAGGCAGCGGTCAGTGTTGGGCTGGCGTCCCGAATCGACCAAGAGGCTGTTTCTTGAAGAGTTCCAACCACGAACGCGTTTATCTGCGGCGAATTGGATTGACAATTTTTTCTTTTCAAAACCTTTGACCGCTCTTCACAAATTCTTTACACTTGCGCAGTATTCTTTACGCATATCAGCAGGAAGATTTTGCTGAAAATCGTAAAGGAGTATGAACATGAAGAAAACCCTATTGATCGTTGTATTGTTATTGGCTGCGCTGAGCGTAGTGGGTGTGGGTGCGGCTGCCGCTCAGGGCTTTGGCGGGGGACGTGGCCCGATGATCTCCAGCGGCGAAGGCCCGCTGCACGATTACATCATCAAGGCCTATGCTGATGCTTTAAAGCTGACGCCCGACGTGCTGGAGTCCCGCCTTACGAATGGCGAGACTGTTTACCAGATCGCCCTCTCGCAGGGAATCGCAGCGGATCAGATTCCGACGCTTTTGGCGGACGCGCGTTCAAAGGCTTTGGACGCGGCTGTGGCTGCGGGTGTCATCACCGCTGACCAGTCCACATGGATGAAGTCGCGTGGTTTTGGCCGGGGCGGATTCGGTTACGGAATGGGCGCAGGCGTTGGTCCGTGCAATGGAACCGGCCAACCGATTGGGTCCGGAATGATGCGGGGCGGGCGCTGGGGACAAGCAAATCCTTAATTGCAAGCCCATGAAGCAAAAAGGTCTGGATAGCGAAAGCGTCCAGGCCTTTTTGATATTACACCTTTATTGTTTTACAACCGGGCCAAATACGAGTCCCAATCCGTATGTAATGAGAGCCTCGCCAAGACCAACGATGGTCATTTCTGCGCCGCTTTTCCATGGACTTAATCCCGTTACAACTGTTTTTGCCGCGCCGATTATGAAATGCGCTAATGTGCTGATGGCAAAGGATGCAATGATTGCCGGATAACCCTCGGTGAAGAAAAATGGCACGATTGGAATGAAGGCGCCAGTGGCGGTTGACAGTGTTGCTGACAACGCAGCAACCCACGGATTTGGGAAGGATTGCTCGGATAAACCAAGCTCTTCACTTCCCAAAGTCTTGAGCGCAGACTCCGGTTGCGCGATCAAACGCGCAGCCAGTGTTTTTGCTTCATCTTCCGGCACACCTTTGAGCTGATAGAAAAGTGCCAGTTCTTCCTCTTCCTCTTCAGGGTGTATTTCAAGCTCCTGACGTTCGCGTCGAATCTCAGCTTCCTGAACCTCGCGTTCAGCTTTAGTCGCAAGATACGCTCCGGAACCCATGGATAGAGCTGATGCCAACATACCGGCCAACCCTGCAATCAAAACGGCCGGACCGCCTGCAGTTGCGCCCGCAACTCCAGAAACGATTCCAAAGACAGAACCCAGTCCATCATTCGCTCCATAAATGGCTTGGCCGATCCAACCGCCGCCTCGGCGATGCCAACTTTCACGATGAAGGATGGTATCCAGCATTGTCTGTGGGCCGAGAGGGGCGTTTGTCGCGGCGCTTGTTTTTTGCATCGCGCCGCCGTGAACCGTTTCATCGTGTAGGACTGAATGGATTTCCGATTGAACTGTATCGTTGGGCGCAAGTTGCGCCAATGCCTCGTACATTTCTGTATCCGAATCCTCGGCGCTTTCGATGCGTTTCAACGCATTGTCTGTTCCACTTTGGATCAGCACCCAGCGCCAAATCCGATCGCGTAATGTGTCGCGATCGGAGGGAACATCCGCACCAAGTTCTTTGAGACGCGCACTCCATCGCGTGGCGTGACCCGCCTCCGTCTCCGCCAGGCCGATCAAAGCTTTTCGGCGCGCTTCATTTGATTCGCGTTGGGCAAGCGCGTAATAAATTCTTCGACTCGCCCGTTCTTTTCGCAAGGCTTCTTTCAGTCCGCTGATAAATTTTGCTTGATCCTTTATGTTCAAAACATCCTCCTTGCGATGTCAAGTTGCGGGGGCTATTTTTGACCAACATCTTTTGGAAATGGAGTCGAATGGATGCTGTGATATAGCTTGGTATCCACTTCCAGAATGTGGACGTAAATCCACCGCGCAAGATCGTTGTGCACATGAAGCGCGAACTCTCTTACGCTGCCAGCGCTGGCAAATTCCCGCTCGTAATTTTCAAGTCTTTGCGTGAAAATGGCATGGGCCTTCTTGTTGTTGCCCGCTATGGGACAGCTGTATTTCTCCATGCAATCTTCTTCGCAGGAAAAATGCCATTCCGCATAATGCTTCAATGCCAACAGAATTTTGGCAACACTGTCTCTGCTTGGACTGCTTTCGATCATGCCTGCCAGATCGTTGAAAATGGCAATCAGAACCTTGTGCTGGTTATCAAGGCTGGATTCTCCCGTGCTGAGGGCCTCGTCCCAGCTGATTTTGTCAGGTTGTGTCATCGTTATAAATGATCATCTAAAGTGGTATCAACAAAAGCGGCGTCTTCGTTCGCTGTGCGACTTTCGGCGCGACGCTGCGCGCCCAGAACGCACCCATGCCTGCTCTGCGATGCGTACTCAAAATAAGCATATCTGCTTCTGACTGTTCCGCGATTTTGACAATGACGGATGCAGGGTCACCGCGCACAACTTCAGCGGATGCCTTCAAAGCATCCTTATGAAACTCATCGAGATGAGTCTGAAGATCCCTGCCGGCATTTTCTTCCTTCATATCGAGAAATGCTTGGGTGGTGACAGGCATTAGATTCCCGGCGGCTGCCTGCGCGCCCGCCAGTGTTGAAAAAGTGGGGATGACACTCAATAGATGAAGCTCGCAATCAAAGTTCCTGGCGAATGATTTTGATATGGAAAGGCTGTCGTCGTGCATTGAGTCCGGGTCGAGCGGAATCAATATCTTGTCCAGTTTGAAGCGAGTCCCTCCCGGTTTGATCAGCAGCAACGGTGTTTGTCCCTGTGCGACAATTTGCTGGGCGATGCTTCCGAAAAGAACGTCATGCACACCGCTTCGTCCGTGAGTACAGGTGACGATGAGATCGGGCTGAAATTCAGTTGCGGCGTGCTCCACAATGCTTTGTGCTACATCAGAAACCGGCGCTGTGTGCACATGCGTCTCGACTCTGACATTGGGCGGAAAGGCGCGCTGCGCGGCATCTTTCAGATACGTTTCAGCATCCTCGGGGGTGGTGAGGTGCCGCTCTTTATGTACCTCGCTCGGTGCATCCTGTTCGATGACATGGAGGAGTGTCACCGGCGAATTGAGACGTTCTGCCAAAAAAGCGGCAGGAGCCAGCGAGGCTTCTGACAGATTTGAACCATCGAGAGGGACGAGGATATGTTTGAACATAGGCTTATCCACCGGTGAATAATAGTTGATAGAGCAGGAAGAGATTCAGGGCAATAATGAGGGCTGCAATGATGCTGGCAGCAATAGTCGTGATGCGTCTGTTGACGAGTGGTCCCATAATATCACGTCTGCTGGTAAACATCACGAGCGGAATAATGGCGAAAGGCAGTCCAAATGAAAGCGCAACCTGACTGAGCACCAATGTGCGGGTCGGATCAAAACCCAGGAAGATCACAATCAACGACGGGAACATTGTAACCACGCGGCGTACCCATGGCTGAATGTGCCGATGCAGGAAGCCTTGCATGATAACCTGTCCTGCCATCGTGCCAACAGAGGACGATGAAAGCCCGGAGGCAAGTAGGGCAATCGCAAAAACCCACGAAGCGGCAGAACCCAGCAAGGGTTCCAATGTACGGTGCGCTTCTTCGATGGTGCCGACCGCTGTCAATCCGCGGTTGAAGAATGTTGCGGCGGCCATGATGAGCATGGCGGCATTGATCGTACTGGCAATCCCCATCGCAATGAAAACGTCAATCAACTCAAAATGGAACAGGCGCCGTTGCTGTTTCGGATTGTCGGTCACGATACGGCCCTGAGTCAATGCTGAGTGCAAATATAGAGCATGCGGCATGACCGTCGCTCCGAGAATGCCGGTGGCGAGCAGCACGCTTTCCGTGCCAGAGAAATGCGGGACAAATGTATAGTAAAAGACTGTCGCCGCATCAGGACGCACAAGGATTGTTTCAACAAGATAACTAATGGCAATTATCGCAATCAGAGCAGCGATGACCGCTTCGAGCGGGCGGAAACCGTACCGCTCGAGGCCGAGGATCAGAAATGTGACGACGGCGGTCAACAGACCCGCGAGCCACAATGGAATGCCAAACAGTAAATTGAATCCCAGTGCCGCACCAAGGAATTCAGCCAGATCAGTCGCCATCGCGACCACTTCGCCAATGACCCACATGCCGATTACGGTTCGACGCGAAAATTGATTGCGGCAATGCTCAGCAAGATTTTGTCCAGTGGCAATGCCGAGTTTTGCGGACAATGATTGAAGCAGCATTGCCATTAAATTGCTCCCAAGGATCACCCACAATAATTCATATCCAAATTTCGCGCCGCCTTGAATGTTCGTTGCGAAATTTCCTGGGTCCATGTAGGCAACGCTGGCGATGAACGCGGGTCCAAGGAAAGGCAGCAGGCGCGCAAACCATCCCTTCCTGCTCCGGCCCGAGAGCACATCTTTGGCTGAATTCACGGTTGATTGATCTGTTACGGTGGATATGGATTCTTTCATAGTCATTTGATTATTCCGGGATTTCGACAAATACCTGATCTGTTACTGTTCGCCCAAGAGCGGACGCTTCCTTCCGCCCTCGAACCTGCAGCCGCATAACCTGATCGAAGCGTGATACTTCGAGTGCTTTCACGTGCGCACCTGGGGTCAATCCCAGTTCATCGAGATGACGCAGCAACTCCGTGTCTTGCGAGCGGACTCGGCGCACGGTGGCTTCCTGGTTTGGCTGAAGCGACGAAAGTGAAATGCTATCATCCTTTGGCATAATCAATTCCGCGCTCGGAATTGGTTCTCCGTGAGGGTCGCGTTCGGGGTTTCCAAGAACTGCCGCAATCCGCATTTCGAATTCTTCGGAGATCGCATGCTCGAGCTTATCGGCTTCGTTGTGTACCTCATCCCACGAATATCCAAGGGTCTGGACCAGCCACGCTTCGATGAGGCGATGATGGCGAATCACTTCGAGGGCAGCACGCTTGCCCGCGGATGTCAATGTGACGCCCTGGTGCTTTTTGTAGGAGACCAACGCGGGCTTGATCATCGAAAGTTTTTGCACCATGCCGGTCACAGACGCGGGCGCAACGCCGAGACGAGCTGCCAGGGCGGTGGTGCTGGCAGTTTTGCCGCTTTCCGTCAGCTCGTAAATGAGCTTGAGATAGTCCTGGATAGAATCAGTTAACAATTCTGCCATCATGTTGTTTCATCCTTGATATTCAGTTGCCGGCGTAAGGCAATTTCAGGAGCGCAAAAGCATTTTATTTCACTAGAAATGACAGCATCGCTCTTCCGATTTTGGATTTCATTCTAGCCCTGAATGCATTTGGAGAAAATCTATTCCTTTGAATGGACGATTGAAAAGCATTGACCTTTGCGCTGTCAAAGGTAGAAATCTTGAGGAGTTGTGCCGCATTTTCAAACGCTAATTTTTCTTTGTCTCGCGCAGATAGATTGCAAGCGCCTAGGAATTCCATTGCTTCAAAGTTGTCTCTGTAAGGATCGTCAACGGAGAACAATAGATTATCTATTCCTAGAAAATCAAGCGCGCAGGCAAACACTGATTGGTCAAAAACTCCACTTGTTGTGACATAGACATTTTCTTTCATATAATAGTCAAAACTTTTTTCCATGCGGTTCGTGGGGTGAGAGCCGGTTGTTTGAGTGTCTTGCGCCGCCAGCATCCACTCCCCGAGGCTAAGGGCAACGCTCAACCTTGAATAGCAGAATGGAATCAGTTCGCCCATGTGCCCTATTATAATTTTTAGCTTCGGATGTCTATCGAAAACTCCTCCCACGATCATCCGCAACAAGTGCGTGGCTGTTTCAACTGACCAGGCCCAGCCTGTTATCAAAGTGGTGGAATTTTGATAATATGTTTCCGAAATTTCCCTGGGTGGGTCAGTGGGGTGAATGTAAATAGGAACATCAAGAAATTCAGCCATCTTCAGTAAAACATAAAATGATTCATGATCTAAATAACGTCCATTTGTGTGGCCATTGATGAGCGCTCCCTTAAATCCATACTGTTTGACGGTTCGTTCAAGTTCGTCCGCTGCATCTTTGGGCGATTGCGTTGGAAGGGTCGCAAATCCAGCAAGTCGAGAAGGGTATTTTTGAACCATATTGCCCAGCCAATCATTAATTTCTTTCGACAATTGAACTGCTGTTGCCGCATCTTCCAGCACTTCAATGCCCGGCTGTGCATGTGAGAGAACTTGCATGTCTATCCCGGCGGCATCCATGCGTTTTATCCGCTCAGGGCCAACATCAAGAAGTTTTTCTTTGACAGGACTCAGCCGTTGTTGTAAATCCGACGGATATAAATCAAAAATTTTCGGATACAAGAATGCTTCTTCAAGCGCAATAACGCGCGATACGTTTGTTTTTTTCATCGCAGTCTGCTTCTGTTTCCATTGTGAATTAGGTCTGGTATGTGCCTAAAACAAAAATTAGTCTAGCCTAAATATTTTAATAGGAAACAAAAGCCTCGTCAAGGGGCGCGGCTGGATCAATTTCGACGATGGATGTTTATGTGTTATAGGGTATGCGGTGCGACGTACGCGGCAATGGCGATAAAATGCGCCAGCGCACCCAGAATCACAAAGATGTGCCACACTTCATGAAAGCCAAATTTGCCGGGGAGGAAGTCCAGCGTTTTGGTGATGTATATGATTGCGCCTAATGTATAAATCACACCGCCTGCAATGAGCCATGCCAATGCGCCAGCCGGCAGGACTTTCAACATCTCGCCAATTGCGGCAATGCAAAGCCATCCCATCACGACGTAAACGCCAGCTGTCAGCCAGCGCGGAGCCCTGATGACGAACATTTTTACGATGATCCCAATTATTGCCAGTGACCAGATGATGGCGAGCAACCCCCATTGCCAAAAGCCTTTGAACATTACAACGCAAAATGGAGTATACGTCCCGGCGATGAGCAGATAGATTGCCGAATGATCGAGCTTGCGAAGACTCTCGATGATTTTTGGCTTGGCCTTGACCATGTGGTACGCAGCGCTCGCCGCAAACAACAGGACAAGACTTGCCCCGTAGACGCTGAGCGATATTTCTTTGAGAGTACTTTTCCATCCCAACACGATCAGGACAATGAGTCCCACAGCGGCGAAAATCGCGGCAAAGAAATGCGTCAGGCCGTTGACGGGTTCGCGAAGTTTTTTCAGCACGTTATCCCTTTCTCTGCCATTGAATCTACCATAGTTTGTGTGATAATACAGCAATATTCCACTCGTGAGAGGTTTTCATGCGCGTTTGTGTTCTATCCGATGAGGAAATCACAGACTTCGATCCGTCTCCGTTCCTGAAAGACTATGATTGGGAAATGATCACCATGACCGCGCCCGTTATGGATGTATTACGTTCTTTGGCTGAACGAAATGAGTTCGATGTTTATTTGAATATATGCGAGGGCTACGAAGATGACGATGAAGATGATGTGGGCTATCAGGGAATAGAAGTCATCAGAGGCCTCGAGCTTCTCAATCTCCCTTTTACTGGTGCTGATTCGAAATTTTTCGATCCAACGCGGGAGGAGATGCAAGCCGCCGCAGACGCGAATGGGATCGGCTTTGCCAGGGGATATCACGTAACAAGCGTGGAGGAAGCCGAACGGCTGGTGAAGAATCTACGTTATCCCATCATGGTTAAACATCCGAAGAGTTATGGCAGCACGGGCATGTTCCGCGAATCGCGCGTTGACACGCCCGAACAATTGCCCAAACAAATCCAGCGCGTATGCTCGGAGTTCGGTGCGGCGCGGATGGAAGAATTTATCGTAGGCAAGGAATTCAATGTTTTGATTGTGGATGATCCTGATGATTTTAATAACCCCATCGCATATCCACCTGCAGAGCTGGTTTTCCCTCCCGGCGAGGAATTCTGGCACACGGATGTAAAGTGGAATTACGATGTGCCTTTCGATTTCAAGCAGGTTACTGATCCCGCATTGGTTTCCCGGCTGCATGAGATCAGCCGCCGGATGTATCTCGCCATGGGCGGAATTGGATATGGCCGCTGTGATATTCGCATGAACGAGAAAGGTGAATTGTTCATCCTCGAGATCAATCCAAACGGCGGGATCATGTTCAAGCCCGAGGAATACGGCCCCGCTGATTACATGATCTTATACGATAAAGATGGATACCGCGGCTTTTTCGATCTTGTCTTTCGTTCTGCAATCGTCCGTCAAAAAATGCGAAGTTCGAGACGCTGATTATTTTGTCGCCACGATAATCATCACAAGGCTCGAGCGGAGTTCCAGTTCCTGAACCTCGACATCGAATCCGGCGCTCCTGAGCGGGACAACAGCGCGGTTGGCGATGGTCTTGCGAAGATTGCGCGGCGTTTCGCCGGTGACTCGAAAAAGCCAGCTTGCCAGCCGGTCTCGAATTTTCTGTCCGACAATCCACGCGGCGGGCAGGACGATGAAGCGGCCCCCGGCATCGAGAATTCGCATCACGTCTGAGAGCGTGCGCGAGTCAAAGATGTATTCGGATGGAAAAGTTGATACAACCGTATCGAACGTCTGCGCCGGGAAGGGGAGAGACTGGGCAAGGCCGCGCGTCAAATTAAATTGATCGAAGCCGATGTTTCGCAGCCGTCGTTTGGCGAGATTCGCCATCTGTGTGGATTCGTCTATTCCAACGATGAGCCGCTTTGGGTCCGGCCCGAGCGAAGGTGATGCTTCTCTCAGGGCGGCTTGCAATTGCCCGGTGCCGTATCCGATCTCAAGAATTCGGACGCCTTGAACGAAAGGCAGCGAGACTTTGATCCAGTCGTTCCATCTTCCAATCGAAACAAGCGCCGCGACGAAATCGTATGCCCAGGCGAAGGTGTGATAAAAGTGGTAAAAGAAAAAACGCATGAAGCGCGTGACGGGATTCATGGGATCAAAAACAAAACAAGGGTTTGACTGATTTGGTCAAACCCTTGTTTGCGTCATTATCTGGATTACGAAGAAGTTGTCGGCGTTTCGCCGCCGGATTTCTTCGCGGCCGGCTTGCGGACCGCATCCAACGCACTTTCGCCGCGGGCACGAACTTCTTTGGCAAGCTCATCGCCGCGGGTACGAACTTCTTTGGCCAGTTCATCTGCGCGAGCGCGGGCAACTTTTGCCAATTCGTCGGCTCGCGCGCGTGCTTCGGCAGCCGCGGCCTCGGCGCGCGCCACTGCCTCTTCAGCGGATTGCGATGCCGCGTCGCGCAGTTCGATGCTCTTGTCGCGGATCAAAGCGCGGGTTTCCTCGCCGCTTTGGGGAGCGAATAAAAGGGATACGACTGCGCCGGTCAAACCGCCGACAATGAAGCCAACGAGAAATGCGCCAAATTCATCATGATCGGAAGCCATAGGATTTTCTCCTTTCGGTTATTTGCGTTTGATTCCCATTAATTCTAACACACGTTGCAGGCTTGCCAGATAACTGTTGAGTTTTATCACTGGCTCAACAACGCTTTCTTCGAGGAAGAGCGCGGTGCCGCGCAGCGTGTTGACGGTTTCGCTCGTGGCCTGCAAGATGGGGCGGACTTCATTCTGCAGCAAGTTGATCAGGCTGGCGAGTTGGATCAGGAGGATGACAAGCGCCGCGCCAATGACCAGTGTTTCCAGCCCAACGACGATGATGAAAACGTCGCGTATCCGGCTGACTTCATCCGCCGGGGTCTGCGGGCGCATGAGAAAGTAGATGCCGGTGATCAATAATGCCAAAACAATGACGGCAATTGCAACAACCGAAGCAATGATTGCCCTCATTTGTTTTTCCTGCGCGGCACGGGCGGCAATTTGTTCCGGCGTCAGCGGCGTAGGAGTTGGTGGTGCGCTCTGTTGCGAAGGTAGCGGAGTTGCCATAAAGTCATTATAGCACGGCAATTTATTGAATCGTCGCGCTATTCCCACAATATTTCTTTGACTTCGGGACGCACGAGCAAAGCTTCGAGAACGGCTCCGCCAATGGCCAAAGCCTTGTCCGAGACAAGTTCGCACAAATTCGGATCGTCGCGTGCGTCGAGGTCGCCAATCTTTAGACCCTTTGCGGCGCTCAAACCCGGACGCAGCAAACCGCGCAGAACTCCCGCGAACGGCGCGGCGATGATATCGCCATTAATCGTCGCAACGGGCTGGCCTAATTCAAAATGGTCGCCAATCTTCGCGTCGGATTTCAAAACGCCGTCGCGCGGAGCGCGCAATACGCGTCGGGGGTCGCCTTCGGGTTTGGATGAATCGACGTGCGTCGAGCCTTCCCAGATCACGCGGCCCATTGTATGTCCGCGCTGGGTTTCGATCACCGCGTCGCAATCTTCGCCTGCAATAAAGCCAGGGCCGAGTCCGATGTGCATCAGCGGTTTGAGCGGAAGCGGATCGGGTGTCCGCTTGAGCATACGCCCGTCCACGACAATCACGGAATGCGGGCTGATCAGGAGCGGATTTTTCAGGATGTTGGCATCAGGGTCAATAACAACGGGAATCTCGCCTGCTTCCATTGCGACCTGATATTGATCGGCAGAGACGAGGCGCGCGGTCACATCTTCGACTGTGATCCGACCCTCGTAGACTGCTTCTGCAAACGAAACGGTGCGCCGGACTGCGAGCGGCTGAGGCAATTCGATGATGATAACTTGCAGACCTACGCGGTGCAGTCGGAGCGCGACGCCGCTTGCGAGGTCTCCGCCGCCGCGGATAACGATTGTGGCTGTCATTGGTTTTTCCTTGGTTGTTCTTGCAGAATATGTCCGAACGCGTAGATCGTCAGATAGACAAAAATGAAGAAGAGAGTATAAAGTGCGATGAATCCAACCGACCTAAGGCTTGGGTCGGACAGCCAATCCCAGATGTTGGTCGCGGTCTGCCCCGGGTTTTGGAGGATATCCCAACTGTTGAGCCGGATGAATCGTCCGACATAAACGCCGGCACTGCTCAATCCCGCCACTCCCAGAACAAAAATCCAGCCAAACAGGCGGTTGAATTCACGCTTGATGATTTCCTGCATTAAGTTTAGAGACACAATGCCAAGCAACATACCCGTCCATGAAAACCAGATGAGCATGATGACATCGTACCAAACTGGCACAGCGCCTGATCCTTGGCTGAGATGCTGGAGATCGGTCAGGATATAGGGCGCATTTGGGAAGAATATCAGCCACAGGAAGGCAAATGCCGGAATTGCGATGAAGACCAAAGCGCGCCGCCACGAAAGGATATAAGCTAGAAAAGCCAGCACGAAAGGAATCCACGCCAGGAACAGATTCCAGACCAGGCCGACATAACGAAACGACCCGCCGCTGTAAAGCACGCGCGAGGCCGACAGGGTTATGCAAACCAGCGAAGCGGCAGAGAGCAAAATGAACACGCCTGCCTTGTATTTGTGCCCGAGAATCACCGAGCGGAATTTCTGTATCATGTCATCAATTATACAGGAATCGTTTTGCGGATTTTATGTGTATTTGACGGCCGAAGCGCGAACCAAAGGAGATTTTCCGTTTGCCCTATTTGTTCAGGAATTGAATCAGTATCGGATTGACAATCTCCGGCTTTTCATAATGCGGAATGTGGCCCGTATCTTCGATTGCGTGAAATTCCGTGCGCGGGACTGCGGCCAGAATTGATTTGCTTTGTTCGAACGGCACAGTCTGGTCGCGCCGCCCCCAAAAGAGCAAAACGGGCATTGTTAATTTTCCCAATTGATTATAAATCTCCGGGAAGCCATTCACGGTCTTATTTCGAAGCGTGGATAAGATCGCGCGCTTGAAACCGCGATATTGCATCTGCGGACGATATTGTTTCTGGAACATTTCCACGTGCGCCGGATCGAAGAAGTCGGACGCGACGGCTTTGACCATCTTCTCAGTTCCAGCCAGTTCGAGAATCAACTCGCTGACGCCGGGCAGGATCGCGGCTTTATAAATCCATGAAAGCGGCATTGGCTGCGTTCCAATTGGGTCAATCAAAGCCAGCTTGAGAACGCGTTCGGGATATTTCACCGCGAAGCCGGATGAGATGGCTCCGCCCATGGAAAGCCCGATTACAAAAACCTGTTGGATACCAAGCTTATCCAATAGCTCATGCAATTGGCGAATGAACAAATCAAGATTGTATTTTGTTCGCGGCCGGTCGGAGAAGCCGCGTCCAAACAGGTCATATCGCAAAACGCGGAATCCGGATGAAGTCAGCGCGTTGAAGGTGGGGTCCCAAATGAAATAAGGCACGGAGAATCCATGAACGAGGGCAACACCTTTTCCGTCAGCGGGCCCGCCTAATTCATAGTGTGTATATCCATCGGAAAGTTGGATAAATGTGCCGCCGATTTGTCGGCGTGTCTTGTCGTTCAATTCCTGTAGTTCACCGCGGTAAGGAAAGCCCATAATTTAATCTGGCAGGGACACGGCGCCGCCGTGTCCCTGCGGTTGGATTTTAGATTTTGCCCAATGCGCGCAGAACGCGTTCGGGCGTGAACGGAAATTCATTGATCCAAACGCCGGTTGCGTCGTGAATCGCGGCGGCGATGGCCGGAGCCAGCGGCAGAAATGGAATCTCGCCGAGGCCGCGTGCGCCCCATGGACCATTTGGCTCCGCAACTTCAACGATTACGGATTCAACTTTTTCGGGAATATCCAAAATTGTTGGAAGCAGGTATGTGCTGAGTTGATCGGTCAGCACGCGGCCGTCTTTTGTTTTGAAATCTTCTGTGATGGCGTAGCCCTGCGCTTGCACAACTGCGCCCTCGATCTGTCCAACCACGAGATTGGGATTGATCGCCTTGCCAACATCATCGGCCACGACAACTTTCGCAAGTCGGACGTGACCGGTTTCGGTATCCACTTCCACTTCCACGGCTTCGGCGGAATATGCGTACGAAAAGTTTGGATAGGAATAACCGGTCTCGTGATCCATGTGAGTTGTCTTCGGCGCGAGATATGTATATTCGGCAATGGCTGGTCTTTCTTCCGCCTTCCATTTTTTCAACGCTGCTTCTGCGGCCCCTTTGATGGCGTTGCCTGCCATGAATGTCATGCGTGATGCGGATGATGAACCGGGGTTGCCTTGCGCCGCAGAGTCAGATGGAATTACTTTTACTTTGGATGGGTTGATGCCCACAACCTCCGCCGCCATTTGCGCCATCACGGTGTGCGTGCCTTGTCCAACTTCCGCGCCGGCATGATGTACGATCACGCGTTCGATATTGCCGTTGCCGTGGATTTCCACTTTGGCCCAGCTATTTTCCTGATAGCCAAACGAAAAGCCGACATTCTTGAATCCCGCTGCGAAACCGCGTCCGCGAACCAATGCGGATTGACGACGCGTGACTGTTGGGGATTTATTGATCGGTGTCCAGTTTGATTTCTTGGCCGCGGCTTCGATAACCTTCGAGATACTCACCGGATTTGGAAGCGGCGTGCCAACCCCTAAGGTTAATCCTTCGCGGAGGGCGTTCTTCAACCGAATCTCAACCGGGTCCATGCCCAGTTTTTCAGCGATCTTATTCATCTGGCCTTCTGCCATGAACAATGCCTGTGGCGCACCGAATCCGCGGAATGCCGCGCCTGGCACATTGTTTGTGTAAACGCCGTATACATCCGTTTTTACATTTGGGATGAAATATGGACCGGTGGATGTGATGGTTGCATTGCCCAAAACCTTGTTGGATGTGTACATGTACGCGCCGCCATCGCCGATGATTTCGCTTTCCGCGGCGACTAACATGCCGTCCTTTGTTGCGCCCCATTTTGCGCGTAAAGTGACCGGATGCCGTTTGGAATGTCCGATGATGGATTCGCGGCGGCTCCAAATAATTTTGACCGGCCGCTGAAGTTTCCATGTGGCGAGGGCCAGCACAATCTGCACCGACAAATCTTCGCGCCCGCCAAACGCGCCGCCGATTTCAGGGTAGATGACGCGGATGCGTTCTTCCGGCAGGTTGAGCGCGTGCGCGATGGAATCCCGATCCGCGTTTGTCCATTGACCGCCACAGGCAACGGTGATGCGGCCCTCCTCGTCAACGTAAGAAAGCCCGGCTTCGGGTTGGAGATATGCGTGTTCCTGCGCGGGGGTGCGGTATTCGCCCTCAACAATAACATCCGCTTTGGCAAAACCTTCTTCGATGTTTCCTTTGCGGATCTTGTAATGCACACAGACATTCGAATCGCCTCGGTCAGGATGAAGAAGCGGTGCGCCGGGTTTCATCGCTTCGATTGGATCGCTTAATACCGGCAGATCTTCATAATCAACCTCGATTAACTTAAGGGCGGCCTGCGCTTCGGCTTCGCTGTGTGCCACGACAACCGCGACTTGATCGCCGACAAATCGAACAATGTCTGTATAAGGTTTTGACGAACCCGGTCCGCATAGAACGGGCTGGTCGGGAATCTGCAATCCGTATTCGTTGACCGGGACATCTTTGCCTGTAAACACCGCAACCACGCCAGGCGCGGCCTCCGCCTTGCCGGTCCTGATATTTTTGATGCAGGCATGTGGGCGTTCGGCAAACAGAATCTTCATGTGCAACATGCCCCTCATGGAAAGGTCGCCTGAATACTGCGCCTTTCCGGTGACTTTATCGCGCGCATCCACGCGCGGAATGGATTGTCCAATTGCTGGCATGGAAATCTCCGTTGGTTTTTGTTAATCTTGTTTGTATTATACAACTTCTTATGATTGCCCTTTTGAGTGGTCTAGAGTATATTGGGTTTTACTTTACGAGGTTCTTATGCCTTTTTCCAACGACCTGTTTAAAGATTCTGGCGCCAAGGGGATATTGGATTATCTCCAGTCACGGTTGGATGCGCGCGATCTTTCATCCGAGGAGGCGCTTGCGATGCTGGGCGCTGTCCACGAAGAACTGAGTCGCGGCCAACCGGAGGATCGAAGCATCTACCGCGATTATTCTGGATTCATGGAGGCGCTTCACGATGAGATGCCGGACGTGCATGATTATGTAGTCTCGGCGTGGGCGGAACGCGGTGTGAAAGACACCAGCCAGGAAACGGATTCCGATGATGCTGCCGATGAGGGCGAAGGCGGCGCGGAAGAAGCGGGCGAGGCCAAATCTGAACATGGATTCAAGGACACTGAAGCAACGGAAGTTGCGGAGGGCGAACAGGAAGAGGGCGGCGAGGAAGAGGAAGAATCTGAGGCAGAAGACGAGGAAGCAGGCGAAAAAGAAGAAAACGAACCGGAGGAAGAAGAATCGGAATCCGAAGAGGATGAGGAGGAAGAGGGCGAGGGGAAAGAAGAAAAAGAGGAGGATGAGGAAGAGAGCGAACCCGAAGAGGATGAATCCGAAGAATCCGAGAAGGGAGAGGATGAGGAAAAAGAGTCAGAGGAGGAAGAATCTGAATCTGAAGAGCCTGAGAACGAGGAGGGGGAGTCTGCTGAAGGCGAAGAGGAAAAAGAATCAGAAGGGAAAGAAGGCGGCGAGGAAGGCGAGGCCGAAGAGGAGGGCGAAGCGGAAGCAGGTGAATCAGAAGCCGAGGAAAAAGGCGAAGGCGCCGAGGAAGAGTCTGAGTGGCCGGAGACGGAAGAACCGGAGCCGGAGGAATCTATCGAAGATGACGAAGAAGACGAGTCGCCTGCTGTTGATTAAATCAAAAGCGTGACGTCCATGGACGTCACGCTTTTTTCATCATCGTTTGTATCTTTTGACTTTTATATTGGGCCGTTCCACATCCAGCGGACCAAGCCGCGGGGGACCGGCAATTTGATACACAAGCGCGTATCCGAATGAAATTATAGCGCCAAGTATAACAATGTAAACAAATGTAAGCGCAAGCAGAAGATAAAGATTGTTCATGCTCTCGATTGCGGCAAGGATGGGGACCAGCCCAGGGAGACTCCAAAGAAAAGATGGTGTGACGGGACGACCAAGCAATTGAGATGGCAATGGCCAATTCTGCGCGAAGGCGAAGCTGGCCGTGAGAACCGCGAGGCCATAAGAGATGACTGGCACGATCGCGATCATCAAACAGCCGATGCCGCGCCAAACGGGATGGGAACGCTCGGGTTCCGGCTCTGCTCTGCGCTGGTGGTAGGAACTATATTTCGTCATCGCATGTCATGCCTTGATCGTCACGGCGTCTTCGATTGCCTGAACAATCTTGTAGTAACCGGTGCAGCGGCACAAGTTGCCTGTGATGGCCTGCTCAATTTCATCTTTTGTTGGATGCGGATTCTCTTCCAGTAGTTTTGCGGCAGACATAATGAAACCGGGCGTGCAATATCCGCACTGCACCGCGCCATCCTGGACGAAGGCTTGCTGCACCGGATGAAGTTGATCGCCGTTCGACAACCCTTCGACGGTGACAATTTCGGCGTTGTGGGCGCGCGGCGCGGGGACGAGGCAGGACATGACGGCTTTACCGTCCAGAAAAACCGTGCAGGCTCCGCATTCGCCTTCGGCGCAGCCTTCCTTTGTCCCGGTCAACATTCCCTCCTCGCGCAAGAGTCTCAGCAAAGTCTTATCATGGCCGGAAGTAAACGTATGCTTTTTTCCGTTGATGGTTGTTTCAATTGAAGCAGACGCGGTTTGGCTGAACTTCTGTGTTCTGCTTTCTGCATTCTGCCTGCCCCAAAGCAAAACTGGTTTCTCTGGAAAACCATCGCGTTCAGTTTTATCGCGCAGGGATTTCAATCCGCGTGATGTGATGACCTTTACCATTTGCTTGCGATATGCGGCGGAACTGCGGACATCGTCAATTGGCTTACTGGCGTTCATTGTTAATTGAGCCGCTTGTGCGATGACATCGTCGGTGAGTTTTTTCCCGACGAGATATACCTCCGCTTCGGGCGCGTGGATGATGGTTGGCGCGACGGCCCCAAGCGTGATCGAGGCTGATTTAACGGTGCCCGCTTTCAACGTCAAGACCAGAGCGACGTTGACGAGCGAGATGGCTTGTGCGCGGCGCAGTGCCAGTTTGATAAATGTCCCGCGCTGGTCTCTGGTCATCGCCGGGAAGGAAATGTCAACGAGCATTTCGTCCGGCTGCATCACTGTCTTGCGGACGCCAGTGTAAAAATCTTTCAACGCAACTTTGCGTTCACCGCGCACCGATGCAAGTGTGACCGACGCGTTCAATGCAACGAGCGGAGTGATGGTGTCGTTGGCGGGGGAGGCTGTAATCAGGTTGCCCGCAATCGTGCCGCGGTTGCGGATTTGCGGCGCGCCGACTTCCCATGCCGCGCGAGCCAATGGGTATGCGCGTTTGCGGATTAAATCGGATGCAGCGCAATGGTTGTGCGTTACGAGCGGACCAAGATGGATAATGTCATCTTCGTCCAAATGGATTTTGTCGAGGCTGGGAATGCGCGTTACATCAACAAGCGTGTCAATTCCTTTGCGGACGCCGCGCTCGAGTTCGAGGATCAAATCAGTCGCGCCCGCGACAACACGGGCGCGTTCGCCTTTTTCGTTCAAGGCTTTGAGGACTTCATCTGTGGATGTTGCATTTATGTATGTTTGCCACATGCCATTTTTTTACCACAAAAACAAAAAAAGGCACAGAGCCTTTGCAAAGTTGTCTGTGCCTGTTTTTATGTCATTGTGAGCGAAGCGAAGCAATCCCCATGTGAAAGAGGAGATTGCTTCGCCGCTGCACTCCCGTAATGGCGTTACTTTCCGCTGCCGGTGAACGCCTCAGCGCGCCTGTTGAATGTGTCCACGGCCTGACGTCCGAGCGTCGTGATGTTGCGGATGGCGGCGGGCAGGGCGGCGTCATCACCCATGCTGGCTTCGATGTTGTCCAGCCCGTGGCCGATTTGGTCTGCAAGATCGAAGAATGCCAAATCGAAATTATATAGTTGTTCCAATTCCTTCTCGTTGATTTTGACCGCGTCGAACAAACCGGAATAACCGCGCGCTGCCGTGCTGACCTTGTCCATGAAGGTCCGCATTTGAGTGACGGCCTTTTCCATTTCACCGACCGATTCGAGTTTGCCCGCGCTGACCAGATCGGTTTGCAAAGCGGACGCGCGCTTGATCAATTCATCGAAGCGGCGAGCGATCGTGTCGCGCACAAGCTTATCGGCGTCACGGCGGTTTTGCCGTTCAACATATCCGCCAAAGCCGGGAATGTACGATGCCAGTTTTTTGAACGGGTCCATCTGGCCGCTAACGTTTTGATACATGTCAGTCATTTGAGCCTCCTGCGAACATTTACGAATTCCGTGGGATTAAGTAGCACAGACTCATTATGCCGTAGTTTCTGGTTATAATCAAGAAAGACAAATTTCCTATTTCGAGCAGCCTCCTTTTGCTCAAAGAAATGGATACTAAACCGCTCGACACGCGTAAAATACGCAGCGTTGGGCAAGGAGAAATGCAATGGTGACCAAAGTTCAAGAAATGAACAATATTCAATCCTTATTGGGCGACAAGGCCGAATCCTTGCTTGGCTTCAGTTCGCCCAAGATCCCAAAAGAACGTCTGCATCTGCCCGGCCCTGATTTCGTGGATCGCATTTTTGGGCACTCCGATCGCAGCAACCGCGTGCTCGAAAATCTGGCGCGGATGTACCGCAACGGACGGCTCGGCGGGACGGGCTATCTTTCCATCCTGCCGGTTGATCAGGGCATCGAACACTCGGGCGGCGCGAGCTTTGCTAAAAATCCGGATTATTTCGACCCGGAGAACATTGTCAGGCTCGCCATTGAAGGCGGGTGCAACGCGGTCGCTTCGACGTTCGGCGTGCTGGGCATTATTGCCCGCAGGTACGCACACAAAATCCCATTCATTGTGAAGATCAATCATAACGAACTGATGACGTATCCCAACAACTTCGAGCAGATTTTGTTCGGCACGGTCAAGGAAGCTTACGAGATGGGCGCGGCCGCGGTCGGCGCGACGATTTACTTTGGCTCGGACGATTCCCATCGCGAGCTGATTGAAATCGCACAGGCATTTGCGCTCGCGCATGAACTTGGAATGGCGACTGTGCTGTGGTGCTACACGCGCAATAAGGCATTCAAGAAGGACAAGGATTATCATGTGTCCGCTGACCTGACAGGGCAGGCGAATCATATCGGTGTGACGATTGAAGCCGACATCATCAAACAGAAGATGGCGGAAAACAACGGCGGTTATATCGCTCTGAACGCGGACGGTGTTTCGTATGGCAAATATGATAAGCGTATCTATAGCGAATTGACCAGCGACCATCCGATTGATTTGGTCCGCTATCAAGTGGCGAATTGCTACATGGGGCGCATCGGACTCATCAATAGCGGCGGCGCGTCCGGCGACAACGATTTTGCCGAAGCGGCGGCCACCGCGGTGATTAACAAGCGCGCCGGCGGCATGGGGTTGATCTCCGGTCGCAAAGCCTTCCAGCGTCCGATGGCGGAAGGTGTAAAACTATTGAATACGATTCAAGATGTGTATTTGGATAAAAGTATTGCGGTAGCATAAGCTGATGAACCACAAAACGAAGCGCCGTCGAAAGACGGCGCTTCGTTTTGTATTAAGTGAAATTGAATGGACTTTCCTGCTCAAAGTCAGGCAGGCACTGTGTTTGACTTTCAAGTTCTTGAACGAAAGCGTTCTCAAGACCCAGATCGAGAGCGTACTCTGTGATCTCATCGTACTCTGCTTCTGTCAGCGTCCGATTGATTTCTGGATACTTGCCAGCTTTATGCTGAGGCGAATATTGTGACATGATACTGACAAAAACATCCGGTGATAAATCCGCTAGAAAGCGGAGACATCTTTTACTGTTATCGAGCCGGCCCGGCAACACGAGATGCCGAACCAACAGTCCGCGTGTGGCAATGCCGTCATCATCCAATTGCAAATGACCGACTTGATCCAGCATTTCCTTTAGAACGCCGGGAATCACTTCCGCGTAATCAAGAACCGCTGAATACCGTTTGCCGAGGGCGTTGTCCATGTATTTGATATCCGGAAGATAAATATCCACCAAGCCGCGGATTTGCCGAAGCGCATCCACTGAATCGTATCCGTTCGTGTTGTATACAACTGGAATAGTCAGCCCTTTTTTCTTCGCCACAACAATCGCGTCGGCCATCTGAAAAATCATGTGAGACGGCGAAACGAAATTAATGTTGTGCGCGCCGATGGACTGAAGCCGCAGCATTTCGTCCGCAAGTTCGTCAACTGTCAAAGTTTTAGTCGAGTATCGCTGAAACTCCTGGCTAATCTGATAGTTCTGGCAGAACACACAGCGCAGATTGCATCCCGCGAAGAAAATAGTCCCCGAGCCTTTTGCGCCTGAGATAGGTGGCTCTTCGCCGAAATGCAGCCCGGCGTGAGAAATCCGAATCTCCGCGCCGATTTTGCAGACCGCGAGCTTTCCTTCGATGCGGTTTACACCGCAATTACGCGGGCAGCATTCGCACTTTATCAGTTGACCGGTGAGTGATCCCAACATTTTGGCCGTGTTCACCTTTCGCGATTTTGTTTAAACTGCCTCCCGGTTTATGCGTTCATCCTATTGCGCGGGGAGGTTGTAATAATTGTAAACGGCGCGTGCAAGGCTGGCAAACAATTTGTTGATCGGATCAAAAACCAGTTGAACAGGATGAAAAGAATAAATCGTCAGCACAAAGTTCCCGCCCGGCGTATAGACGATGGCAGCGTCGCTCCAATCGTGATCCAGACCGGTCGCCGGATCCGTAACCCATCCGTGCTTGTGTGCGATTACCGTGCCGCCCGGCAAATCGCCCTGAATCAGCACACCGATGTTGTCCTGCGTCAGGTAGTTGATCATTTCCTTGCAAACGGCTTGATTGATTTTGCCCGGAAACGCGGCAACCAGCGCGCCGCCGCCCGTTTGCGCGCACTGATACATGTCCTCGAGCAACATGCCCATATCGGAAGGCGTGGTTTGGTTGTACGGATCGGGTTCCGTTGAGACATCTGTACGCTGGTTGGCAGGCGTGCTGAATCTTTCGAGCAATGGCGAGCCGAGCTTGTAATAGCCCGCGATAAAAGTGTTTTCCAGACCGAGTTTCTTCATGTTGGCCGAGACGATCAACGGGCCGGTATCCGGGTTCAGGCTGGCCATGAACGCGTCTGACTGATCGTTGCTCGATAGTTTGATCATGTTGAGAATGTCGGTGTTGGTCGTGGCGTCAATGGGAATGTCGCCGTTCTTGATGAAATACGAAACCAGTATCGGGATTTTGATTGTGCTGGCGGCGGTGAAAGCCACATCAGGATTGACGGAAATTTCCTGGCCCTGATTGATCGCAAAATGGATGTCCTGCCCATTCTGGAGATCAACCATATAGAGACCGATCAAACCGTCGAAACCGGAAGTCTGGATGATTTGCTTGAGCAGGATTTCAAGGTCTTGCATGGACGGGCGCGCGACCGAGCCTTGCTTGGACACCAGCGTTACGATGCGGTTTGTTGGCGATTGAAGTGCGGCCTCGACCAGCGGTACCGCTCGGTCAATGTCCAGCGTTTGACCGGGCTGCCCGGGCGAGAAGTTGGGTGTGCCCGGGATTGGTTGGGCTGGTAGCGCAGGCTGATCGTAACGAAGGGCAATCTGTGCCAGAAATGCCCGCAGACGATCTTCCGCAATGGTGGCGCGCAAGGGTACGGGGGCCGGCGTCGGATCTTGATTCCAAAGATAGTCCCAGAATCCGCCCCAAAACGCGCCGCCGGTCCGGGTCAGATCTGCCGCGGCAAGCATCGACTCAACGTCAATTTGGAAGCCGATCTGAGTCGGGTCCGCCTGGATAATTCCTCCGTTATATTGAATCTCAACCGGCGTGCTATAAACTTGAAGCAGACGCTCGGATGCCGCCTGCGGATCAAGTCCGCCCACTGGAACGCCGCCAATCGTCATGCCTGCAGGATAGCTGTCTCGCTGGCGGCTGTATGTCACCAGCGAGAAGATGACCAACATGATTGCAATAATGAGCAGAAAGATCGCTGTCCCCCGCAGGAAAATATTGGTGTTGCGGTTTCTCACGGTACCTCCGAACCCATAGGGTGCTTCGCGAATCATGACTTTCGTCGCTAAAAAGTATAACACAAGCAATTATGGCACCTGTGCTAGAATAGCATTAGCCTTTTTTGCTGCGTCCTAATCAATCTCTAAACTTGATTTCATGCCTGTGTTCGGCAGGGAACAAGAATTTGCTTTGATTACTTCGCAGCACTTTGCAGGGCAAGAAAGAGAATCTATGCTTCGCTCCTTCCTGATCTACCTTTCCAAAGCAGCTTGGGCGCAGAATATGGTCACCGGTTGGAAGTTCGCCTGGCGCACCGCGTCCCGTTTTGTAGCGGGGACTAAAATCGAAGATGCCATCCGCGCAATCAAGGAACTCAACGCAAAAGGCATCAATGTCACACTCGATCATTTAGGGGAACACACCAGCAAGCCTGAAGAAGCTTCAGATGCAACCAATGAAATTCTGGCAACTCTCGACCAGATCAAGAATTCGGATGTGCGCGCCAACGTTTCGATTAAGCTGACCCAGATCGGTCTGGGCTTGGACGAGAGGCTGTGCGCGCAAAACCTCGAGCGGATTGTCGCCCGCGCAAGAGATACGGGCAACTTCGTCCGCGTTGACATGGAAGATACGCCTTATACCGATAAGACGATCAACCTTTATTGCCAAATGCGCCAAAGCGGTTACAACAACCTCGGCATGGTTTTGCAATCATATCTCTATCGCTCGGAAGCCGACGCGCGCAAATTGCTCGAAGACAAAACGCCGATCCGGCTCGTTAAGGGTGCATATCAGGAGCCGGCGGATAAAGCCTTTCCCAAGAAAGCCGATGTGGATGCCAATTATGATTTGTTGACCAAGATCATGATTGACGCAGCGCTGGCCGCGGGTTCCCCGAAGATCAGCGACGACGGCCGTTTTCCGCCCATCCCGGCCATTGGTACACACGATCCCGACCGGATCGAATTTGCGAAGCAGTATGCATTGAAAGTCGGCCTGCCGAAAGACGCGATGGAGTTTCAAATGCTGTATGGCATCCGCCGCGATTTGCAGGAGCAACTTGTCAGAGAAGGTTATCAGGTGCGCGTCTATGTTCCGTTCGGGACACACTGGTATCCGTATTTCATGCGCCGATTAGCCGAACGCCCGGCAAACGTTTGGTTCTTTATTTCAAATTTCTTCCGTGGTTAGGCGGAGCGCAAAGTCTCCAAGCTTCACATTCGATTTGAAAAATGCGGCGGCGCGAGTCGCCGCATTTTTATTTTGCGAAGCCGTGTTTCGAATTTGTATAAAAGCAAATTTGTGGTAAAACCATGTCATGCCTGAACAGCGGCCTTTAGCTTTGGTCACCGGTGCGGCGCACCGGCTTGGAAAAGCCTTTGTGCTGGCGTTGGCGCGCAAAGGATATGCCATCCTTTTGCATTATCGCACTTCCGAGGTGCAGGCATCCCGCACGGCGACTGAGATTCGGACATTGGATGTTCCTGTTTATCTTTCGCAGGCTGACCTGACTGATCCCCAAAAAATCGTTTCATTATTCGAATACGTGGATAAGATTCCTCATCCGCTGAAGGTGCTGGTCAATTCGGCGGCGATCATGACAGTGGGTGATGCGCGCACACTTTCTCTCAAAGATTGGGACGCGGCGCTCAATCTAAATTTACGCGCGCCGTTTCTGCTGGCGCAGGAAGCGGCCAGGCGAATGACAGAAGGCGGGCTGATCGTCAACGTCACAGACGTGGGCGCGCACAAAAGCTGGGGCCGTTATCCATCCTACTCGGTCAGCAAATCCGGCTTGGAGACGTTGACGAAAATACTTGCGCGCGCTTTTGCGCCTTCCATCCGGGTCAACGCGGTCGCACCGGGGCTTGTCCTGCAATCTGACCTGGTTTCGTCCGAAGAATGGAATCGTTTGATCGAGCGCCTGCCGTTGAAGCGCGCCGCAACGGTGGAGGAAATAGCATCTGCCCTCGATTTTCTTCTCGATAATCAATACGTCACCGGACAAACCCTCATGATTGACGGGGGATATTCCCTGCTTGGATAAAGCCATGACCTTTGTAAAACGTTACGCCGATTGGTTTGCGGCGTTATTATTGCTCGCGGCTGTCCTGCTCTACGCGGCGCGTTACGTTGACTTCAGCGCCCCGCCATTCGAAGACGCGGCGATGCTCATGCGCTACGCCGACCATCTCGCTCACGGTTATGGCATCGTCTGGAACATCGGCGAACATCCGGTGGACGGCGCGACCGACTTCCTTTTCATGGCTGCTTCCGCGGCGCTGATCAAAATCGGAATGCCAGTTGGACGCTCTGTGCGTGCCATCGGCTTTGCGTCGCACATTTTGACGGTCCTCCTCGTTTACTGGGTCAATCGAAAAATTTGGAAAGCCAACATTGTCATCTCGTTCGTGACTGCGCTTTATCTCGCGGTTGGGACGGGACTCTCCTATGTTGCGGCTTTCTTCGGGACGCCGTTCTTTGCATTCCTCGCCGCTCTTACCTGGACCTTTGGCCTGCTCCTGATCAAAAAAGAAAATCCTCCGCTTTGGCTTTCCCTGTTATTTGCGTTTGCGGGTTTATTCACCGGACTCACGCGCCCTGAAGGCGTGATCCTCGCGGGACTGATGTTGGTCGCGATCATGGTCGTTAAAGGCTGGAGCGAATCCGCAAAAACGATTTCGGTTTTTGGTGCCGTGTTTTTGATTCTCGGCGGCGCGTATTTCCTGTGGCGCTGGAATTACTTCGGCTATCCATTACCGAATCCGTTTTATGTGAAAAGCGGCGGCCTTCTGCATTCGGATTCGTTTTGGGAATCATTTAGTTATCTCTTCCGTTTTGGCGGACCGTTCATGCTGGCGTTCCTGCTGGGATTCCGCTCGAAGAAGACGATCCGCTTGACGATTGCGTTTTTGATTCCATTGGTTGTGTTTGCTGCAGCGTTTGTTTTGATTGATAATCAAACCAATTTTGGCGGACGTTTTCAGTATGCGCTTTGGCCGCTGGTAATGATCTCATGGTATCCGCTTGTGGAAGGCATCGAGCGCGAGATTGGCTTTTCGTGGCCTCAGCCGCCGCAAGTCTGGGCGCGAGGCGTGTGGATACTCGCCGCGCTGGCAATCGCGTATGGTTTCGTCCGCTATTCCGCATCGCAGAATTGTCTGCTTACCAGCGCGCAGCTTTCATGCAGCGTCGCGTACGAGGCGGATGGCCGCTATAACATGGCGCAGATGTTGTCGGATTATCAAGGAAAAGGTTATGTAATCGCGACCAGCGAGGCGGGGCTTTTGCCTTTCTACTCGAATTGGACGGCGATTGATACGTGGGGACTGAACGATGAATGGATCGCGCATCACGGCGAGATCACCGCGCAATATCTCGATCAGTACAAACCGGATGTGATTGCCTTTCACGCGTATTTTTCCCCACTGGTTCCGCCGAAGTTGATTCCCAAGAATCTTTCGCAGCAATGGTTCCGCATGACGATCACGCTGATGGATTACGCTCAGAGTCACGGCTATATTCTTGCCGCCTCGTTCGGCGACAGCCCGTATGAGACACATTATTATTATGTGCGTCCTGATTTCCCCGATAGCGCAAAGATCGTCCATGATATTTCGACGATGAAAAATTATTATTGGCCCGGGTCCGGAAAGAAGTCCATCAATTATGCGCGGATCCAACCTTAGGAGGAGCAGATGACCGAGACTGTCGAGTTGGCCGGGAAATTGAACTCGGAAGGCGAGAAACTATCCGGTTTCTTTGCCGGATTGACCGATGAGCAGTGGAAGACCGAAGTCTACACCGAAGGCTCTGTGTGGACGATCCGCAATATTTTGGCGCACCTCGTTACCGCCGAACGCGCTTTCGTGAAATTATTCGAGCAAATCCGCCAAACCGGCAATGGCGTTTCGGAAGATTTTTCGATTGACCGTTACAACGCCCGGCAGCAGGAGAAGACGGCGGAATTAACGACGCGCGAATTGCTGGAACAATTCAAGTCCGTGCGAATTGACATGATCCAATGGGTTTTGGGAATCAATGATTCTGATCTGGAGAGAACCGGACGGCATCCATTTCTTGGCACAACGACCCTGCGTGAAATGATCAAGATGGTTTACATCCACAACCAAATGCATTATCGTGATCTGAAACGGGTGTTGAAGTGACGCACGGATGAGCCGGAATGAATGGATAAGAAAAGAATCTGCGTTCATCTGTGTTTATCTGTGATGAAAGGTTTTCATGCAGCTTCCAGCTTTCAAACTTGAACGCTATTTTGCCAAATACGAATTCAACACGAAATATCTGCTTTGCAGTTCAGATTGCGAAGCAATGACCATTTCTGATTTGCTGGCTTTCGAGCCGGACGCGGTGGAAAAATTTCAACAAGTCTGGCTTGGATACACCGAGTCGCGGGGAAGCCCGATGTTGCGACAGGCAATTTGCGGTTTGTATCAAACCATCCAGCCGGAGAATGTACTCGTCCACACCGGGGCAGAGGAAGCCATCTTTTTGTTTATGCAGGCTGTTTTGCAATCCAGCGATCATGTCATCGCACATTGGCCCTGTTATCAATCCTTAACGGATGTTGCGCGTTCAATCGGCTGCGATGTGACTCTCTGGAAGGCGCATGAAGAAAATGGCTGGGCTTTGGATTTGGACGATCTTCGCAAATTGCTTCGGCCAGATACAAAATTGATCGTTGTCAATACGCCGCATAATCCGACCGGTTATTTGATGGCCAGGTCAGATTTCCGCGCGCTACATCAAATCGCGGCAGAGCGGAATATCTTGTTGCTTTGCGATGAAGTCTACCGCGAGTCGGAATACGATCCCGCTGACCGTTTGCCTGCGGGATGCGATCTGGGCGAATATGCGGTATCGCTGGGCGTGATGTCCAAAACATACGGGCTGGCCGGTCTGCGAATTGGATGGATTGCCACGCGCAACACGGAAGTTCATGCGCGCATGGCCGCACTCAAGGATTACACAACGATTTGCAATTCCGCGCCGAGCGAGTTTTTGGCGGAACTGGCTTTACGCCATCGCCAGAAACTTGTTGAGCGAAATGTCGGCATCATCCAGCGCAACCTCTCGGTGATGGACGGATTTTTCGAGCGTCATGCAAATCGTTTTGCCTGGATTCGACCGCGTGCCGGTTCGATGGCTTTCCCGCGTTTCCTGGGCGGCGACGTGGGCTCATTCTGTGATGAACTTGTCCGCAAAGCGGGTGTATTATTATTGCCGGGTTCGATGTATGATGATGCTGGCAGTCATTTCCGCCTCGGGCTTGGGCGCAGGAATCTGCCCGAAGGCGTTGCCCACTTGGAAGATTTTTTGGCGGAGTACCGCGAATAAAAATTATGCAGCGACTAATCACAATCCTTCGACTTTCCCGTCCCATTTATCTTTTGCTTGCCGCGCTGACCTATGTTCTCGGCTCTGGAATTGCGCGGTTTTTGGGCAAGCCGCAAATACCAGCTGTCTTCTGGCTCGGATTAATTGGTGCTTGCCTTGCCCAGTTGAGCATGAGTCTGCTGGCGGAAGTTTTCCGCCCGGCGAACGAGTCGATTGTTCAGGGCGAATCCATCGCGGAGCGAAAATCCATTCGCGACGCGGCGCTGAATGTTTCCATTGGGGCATTGGCTGCCGATGCGGTGATTGCTTTCCTTTTATATCGCGATAACCACCTGCCGCCGCCGGCATTGTTTTTCCTTGGACTGTCACTGTTGACCGTCATCGTCTATGCGGTTCCGCCCCTACGGTTGTTTGATAAAGGGTTTGGTGAATTTCTGGTTTCGATCCACCTCGCGTATTTGATTCCGTCGGTGGCCTTCCTTTTGCAGTTCGGCAATTATCATCAAATAATGACGGTCGTTGCCGTCCCACTCACATTGCTGGCGGTTGCTGTATTTCTTACACTGGATTTTGTAACCTTCTCTGACGATATCAAATACGAACGCTCCACGCTCTTGTCCCGCCTCGGATGGGAGCGCGCGGTTCCGCTTCATCACGGGCTGGTCATCCTCTCTTATGTTCTTTTCGGCGCCGGTCCGCTTCTCGGATATTCGCTGGCTTTGCTTTGGCCTGTATTTTTGACTCTTCCCTTTGGTCTTCTTCAAATCTACTTCCTTCGCAATATTGCGCTCGGAGCGCGGCCTCTCTGGACTTTGCTTACTGCAAATGCGTTTGCGCTCTTTGGCCTGACCGCGTATTTTTTGACACTGGCTTTTTGGCTGCGCTGAACGACCTTGGACTTGCAGGGCTTTTCAGATTATTCGACTTGTCAGACTTTTAACCCATGCCCGAATTTCTTCGACTTCTCCCGCCGGACGAAGCCCGCTCGCTTTTGCTTTCGCATCTTCCGGGGCCAAAAGCGAACTCCGAATTAATTGATACGATCCACGCTCTTGACCGCGTCGCCGCGGAAGATGTCGTTGCACCGCATCCGCTGCCGGAGTTTCCGCGCTCGACGGTTGACGGTTATGCCGTCCGTGCTCGCGACACATTTGGCGCGTCTGATTCACTGCCCGCGTATTTGAATCTGGTTGGCGAAGTTCCGATGGGCAATGCGCCCGCGTTTGATTTGCAACCCGGTCAATGTGCGTTGATCCACACCGGCGGCATGTTGCCTAATAACGCAGACGCAGTCGTGATGTTGGAATACACACAAAACACGGTAGGGGCGGAGCGGCGCTCCGCCCCTACAAATATCGAAATTGAAATCATGCGTACGGTCGCGGAGGGCGAGAACGTGATCCGTGTTGGCGAGGATGTGATCGCGGGCCAGACGGTTATCCCGCGCGGGGTCCGACTGCGAGCTGCTGAAATTGGCGGGCTGATGGCGTTGGGCATCACCCAGTTGCGCGTAGCCAATAAAACACGTATTGGACTTATCTCCTCAGGCGATGAAGTGATTGCACCAGGTCAATCACCGCGCCCCGGCCAGGTACGGGATGTGAACGCGTACACACTGTCTTCGCTCGTGACAAAAACCGGCGGGGAAGTGGTTTTGTATGGCATCGTCCGGGATCAATTCGACGCGCTGCAGAAAACCGCGGCGCGTGCGTTATCTGAATGTGATGTAGTTGTGATTACCGCTGGTTCGTCGGCCAGCACACGCGATATGACTGCCGATGTGATCAATTCAATGGGCGCACCCGGCGTGCTTGTTCATGGAGTCAACACGCGCCCTGGCAAGCCGACAATCTTGGGCGTGTGCGATGGCAAGGCCGTGATTGGATTGCCCGGCAACCCCGTCAGTGCACTGGTGAATGGACATTTGTTTCTTGTTCCTGTGATCGAAAAACTGCTCGGCGAAATACCGCGCCCGCGTCCAACCGTGACGGCGCGCTTGACAGTGAATCTTCCATCGCAAGCGGGACGAGAAGATTGGATTGCAGTGAGGCTCATCCCCATCCCCTTATCTCTTGACCCTTCTCTGCGAGCGGAATGGGGAGAAGGGGGAAGGGAAACCTGGCAGGCGGAACCAATATTTGGAAAGAGTAACCTGATCTTTACTCTTGCCGCTGCGGATGGACTGCTTCGCATCCCGCCGGATGCCACAGGTTTGAGTGCGGGTGAGATGGTGGATGTGCTTTTGATCTGAACAGAAGATTTGCTTTCGCCGTCCCTTGCGTTTCTTTGGCAGTGTTCCTGGAATATGCGGAGAAGCTGATTGCGGCTTGCGATGGATAAAACAGTTGCCCAACGGAAGATCTTCGTCGGGCAACTGTTTTTTTTCTGTTCTCTAAACTTAATCTGCCACCACCACATCGTCCGGGACCTCGGAAGTCTGCTCGACGACGCCGTACTGCACTTCCAACTCGCGGCGGAACTGCTGAGTGTAAAGCTTGTAGTAATGTCCGCGTGTACGGAGCAATTCAGCGTGCGTGCCTTGCTCAACGATTCGTCCATCTTCGATGACGACGATACGGTTTGCTTTTCGAATTGTGGACAGACGATGTGCGATGACGAACGATGTGCGGCCTTTCATCAACGCTTCCATGCCGCGCTGGATCAGAGCTTCGGTCAACGTATCCACCGAGGAGGTTGCTTCGTCCATGATGAATAGTTCGGGTTTAGCCAGCACTGCGCGCGCCAGCGAGATCAACTGTTTCTGTCCAACAGAGAGCAGGTTACCGCCTTCTCCCACATTCTGGTCATAACTCTTTTCGAGTGTGGTTATGAAGTCGTGCGCGCCCGCGATCCTGGCGGCGTTAACGATCTCCTCGTCGGTCGCGTTCAGCCGTCCATAGCGGATGTTGTCGCGCACGGTTCCGGAAAACAAATGCGGCGTTTGCAGAACGATGCCAATTCTTGAGTGGATCGACTCCAGTGTATATTGCGTATAGTCATTACCGCCAACATAAATCTTTCCTTCACACGGTTCATAAAAACGACAAAGCAAATTCACAATTGTAGTTTTGCCACCACCAGTCGGCCCGACTAGTGCAATGGTCTCGCCGGGATTCACGGTCAGCGTGAAATCTGTCAGGACAGGTTTGCGGTCTTCGTAGTAGAAGTGAACATGATCGAATTCGATCCTGCCCATCAACGTCGACGCGGGAACCGCGCCGGGTCTATCATGGACTTCTGGCGGCGTATCAATCAACTTGAAGATTCTCTCCGCCGACGCGATGGAGTGCTGCATTTCCGCATAGACGCGCGCCAAATCCTGCACCGGCCACATCATGAACGTGAGATACGAGACGAAGGCATTGATGCCGCCAATCGTCATCAAGCCGACTGTGATTTGATCACCGCTGTACCAAACGATGACGCCCAGCGCCACCGCCGCGATGATCTGCACGGTGGGGAGGAAGAGCGCCGAGAGCCATGCAGCGCGATACGACGCGTGATACATCGTCCCGGTCAGCGCCTGGAACTCTTTGAGATTCTCGTCTTCGCGTCCCAGCGCCTTGACCACGCGCACGCCTTGAATGTTTTCATTGTATGCGCCTGTGATCTTCGAGTTGGCGCGGCGGCTGTTGCGGAATTCCACCAGAATCTTTTTGCGGAATTGCACGGCGATCGCTATCATGATCGGTATGATGACTGACACGATCAATGCCAGTTTCCAATTGATGATCGCCATGAAGATCAGCGAGGTGGTGATATTCATGAACGCCCAGGTGGTATCCACCACACCCCACGTCATCAGGTCGGCAACGCGTCCGCTATCCGATGTGACGCGCGCGATTAAGCGTCCGACCGCGTTCTGTGCGTAGTACGAAAGCGAGAGTTCCTGTAAATGATTGAACATCATTCGGCGCAGGTCGTATTGGATCCGTTCGCCCAAAACGCCAGCCAGGTACACAAACGTGAATACGGTGACAGCCTGAAATAATATGATCGAGCCGTAAATGGTTGCCAAGTGCATCAATGCTGCGCTGTCTTGCATGCTGATGCCTTGATCCACGAATCCTTTGTTGAGGAACGTGAAATAAGCATCCGTGGAGGACGTCAGCGCGATGGTGATGAAAAAGCCAACGACCCATTTCCAATGCGGCCTCATCAATCCGACGATGCGTTTGAACACCGGCGTAGTCAGTTGGGATGTATATTCTTCTTCTTCGAGTTCGATAAGTTCGTCAGACATAATCTAAATCCTTTTTCACCACCGAGACACAAAGATTCTTTTCGAACCACGAAGCACACAAGGATCGCCAGGAAAAGGCATTTAATTCTCTTTGCGCTCTTAGCGCACCCGGCAGTTATTTTCTCCGTGTTCTCCGTATCTCTGTAGTAAGCCTAATTCGCTCTTTCAATTTCAATTTCCAATTCTTCGTCAATCCGCGTTTGGATGTCGTAGATTTGCCGATACATCCCATCGTTCTGGACCACCAAATCTTCATGCGTGCCCATTTGAATCACTTCGCCTTTATCGAGCACCAGGATCAGATCGGCGGTCATCACGGATTGAATGCGATGCGCGATGATGAATGTTGTGCGGTCTTCCATCAAGTCATACAATGCGGAGCGGATTTCAGCTTCTGTCTCCGTATCAACCGATGAAGTCGAGTCGTCGAGGATCAAAATACGCGGGTTTTTCAAAAGCGTTCGCGCAATCGTCACACGCTGCTTCTGGCCGCCGCTCAGCGTCACGCCTTTTTCGCCGACCAGTGTGTTGTAGCCATCGGGAAAGCCCAAAATCACATCATGAATTGCGGCGGCTTTTGCGGCGCGCTCAATCTCTTCATTCGACACACTGCGAACAACGCCATACATGATATTCTCGCGGATCGAACGGCTGAACAGGAATGGCTCCTGCTGCACAATGCCTATTTGCTTACGCAAATATTCGCGTGGATAATCCTTCAATTCGATGTCATCCAGCAAAATCCGTCCGCTTGTGTAATCGTGAAAACGTGGCAGGAGATTGACCAGTGATGTTTTGCCTGAACCGGTCGAGCCGAGCAGTGCAATGGATTGTCCCGGTCTGATGTGAAAGGAAATGTTTTTCAGCACTTCATTCTTGCCATCCGAGTAAATGAACGAGACGTTCTCGAAGACGATATCGCCTCGTACTGGACCATTGGGCTGGACGCGGCCTTCGGTCAATGGCTCACGCGCCTGTTTGACGATCTCCATCAGGCGGGCATACGAAACCATGCCCGTCGAAGTCTGCACGATCATTCGTCCAAGATTTCGAATGGGCCAAATGAGCCAGCCCACCAGGCCAACATAAACCAGGTAATCACCGATCGTAATCTCACCGCGGATCGCCATCAAGGCCGCAAAGACAAATCCGAACAGCATCTGGAATCCAAGCACCACATCGGAAAGCGGCCAGAAAAGCGACTGCATGAGCAGCAGGAGCTTCCCTTTCAGGAACTTGCCCCAGTTGTCTTTTTCGAACTTGCCCATCTCGTAACCCTGGCGGCCGAAGGCTTTGACCACGCGTACACCGGTCAGGTTTTCCTGCAGGGTGGTGGAGAGAATCGCTTCCTGGGCCTGATAGTCTTCATAGCGTTTCGTCAATTGCTTGAAGAACCAAAGTGAAACCGCCAGAATGAACGGGATGACCACAATGGAAATCCAGCCCAATGTGGCATTCAGCTGGTGGATGGCAATCCAGTTGATCGTGAACAGGATGACAATGCGGCCCATGCCAATTGCCTGTTCGCTGAAGAATCGCCGCAATGCATCCACGTCAGATGTGACGCGCTCGATCAGATCGCCCGTCGGCGTTTGACTGTGATAGGAGAAGCTCAAGCGCTGGATATGATCGAAGAGGAAGTCTCTCAGACGCCGCGTGATGCCTTCGGCGGTATACGCCGCCAACCGTCCGGAAAGATACGAGAAGGAGCCTTCGATTGCGGCTAGGGAGACAAATCCAAGTCCGATCAATGCGAGCGTATCATTCAACGTCCCGGCAATGTAAATCTTTTGAGTAAGGACTTTATCCGCAAAATAACCCAGCAGAAGATACGTGCATGTTTTTGCGGTCGCCGAAACCGCCAACGCGGCTGTCGCGCCAATGTATGGCAGGCGGAAGTCCGACATCATGCGCCACAAGCCAGAGATGCGATTCTTCGTCAGCGCGTTGCGAAAGTCAAAATATTTTGATGAGGGGGTAATGGCAGTCATAATTCGATCCTTGATAAATAGCGACAAAAAAGCCACGGTGCGGAGCGCAACCGTGGCTGTGAAACTGAAGAAACAGTTTGACCTTAGAGACGGTCATCCCGCTAACGCGGGACCTGCGGCAGGCGCACTCCGAGGAGGGTTTAAATTACCCGAAGCTTCTGGAACAAAAATGGTGGTGAATGTGCGATTCATGAGTGCGCCTCCTTTCCTTAAGATTTTATAATCACGGAGGTGAGTTTATCATGGGTCTTGAAAAGGTGTCAAGGAATTTTTTCAAATAGGGCTTCGTCGTTCGTTAATACATTAATTTTCGATAATATGATATTATTGCTTTCTCATTGTTTTAGAATAAGACAAAAAACCAACCATGCGAAAGGAGGTGAGAGAAAGGATTCAATACTTGCTAGTTAGTCGGCGCAATTAGCATGTTACAAAATTAGTTTGTTTGGAGGAGAAACTTATGAAGCACCAAAAATGGTTCGTATTGGCCAGCGTGGTCTTAGTCGCAAGTGTTCTATTGGGTGCTTGCGGTCCCGCTCCAACGCCAACCGCGGCGCCAACTCAAGCGCCAGCCACCCAAGCACCTGCAGCAACTCAGGCACCTGCCGCCGCACCTACCGCTGCCGCCACAACTGCGGCTTCAAATCCGGACACCATCATCATTGGCACAACGGATAAGGTTGCCAGTCTCGACTCAGCCGACGCGTATGCAATCCGTGACTGGGAAGTTCTCTATAACATCAGTGAGGGGCTGATAAGATGGGTTCCCGGGACTACCAATCTGGAACCTGGTTTGGCGACCGACCTGGGAACTATTTCCCCTGACGGCTTAACCTATACCTTCACCTTGAAGGATGGAATCAAATTCGGCGATGGTACGCCTTTGACCGCCACCGTCTATGCCGCCCAGCTGAACCGCCTGCTTACCATCGGTCCCAAATGCCCGAATGATGTGGCCGACTCCCTGGCGGTCCCGTATGTCCAAAGCATTACCGCCCCGGATGATAAAACGATCGTGTTTAAATTGAAGAGCAAGATCGCTTTCTTCCCGCAAATTCTGGCCGGCGCTCCGTACGTGGCTTCTGATCCGAACATCTTCAAGGCCGATGCGTGCAATCTATTCCCAACTGCCCCAATCTACGGCGTAGGTCCCTGGTACGTGTCCCAGTACAACCCGGACGAGCAGATGGTCTTCGAGCCTAATCCCTACTACACAGGCGATATGAAGCCGCAAGTCAAGCAGGTTATTGTGCGCTTTTTCTCTGATCCCAACACGATGGCCTTGGCCGTCCAAAGCGGCGAAATTGATGTAGCCTGGCGTTTGCTCTCCCCGGATCAGTTAACCCAGCTCAAGAATGTCAGCTCGCTTAAGATCGGGACGATCAATGGCGGACGCATCCAATTCCTGGTTCTGAACCATACGATGAAGCCGTTCGATGATCCGAACGTTGACAAGGCAATTGCTTCTGCAATTGACCGCAACGCGATCGCCGATACCGTTTATGGTGGCCAGGTCAGCCCGCTCTATTCCCAGGTTCCGCCCGGATTCCTAGGCGCAAGCCAATCCTTCGACACGATGTATTCCGCGCCGAATCTTGATCAGGCCAAGAAGTACTTGGAAGCCTCTGGATATTCGGCCACGAATCCGTTGAAGATTGAGATGTGGTATCCGCCCGAGCATTACGGCGCTTCAACCGCGGCTTGGATGCAGGTCATCAAGACGCAGCTCGAGGCCACTGGCGAAATCCAAGTGACCCTGCAAGCCCAGGAGTGGAGTACCTACGTGCCCGCACTGACGGGCGGCAAGGCTTATGGTGCCGGCGTTCTGGGTTGGTTCTTCGATTATCCGGATCCGTCCAACTATCTGGACCCGTTCGTCTATAACCGCGGCGAAGGCACCAATGTCACCATCCCTGCCACAGGCAGTGATACAGGCACGCCGATCAACGATAAAGCCAAGCAGCTGGTTGCGCTACTCCAGCAAGCTGACACCGAAACCGACCAAACCAAGCGCGCTGAACTGTACAAACAGGCGCAGGATATCTATGCCGATCTCGTGGTCACCGTGCCGATCTTCTTCTCGGCAGAGCATGTGGTGTACCAGAACTACATCTCAGGCATGTCTTCCATTGCTTCACCTGATACCTTGAACATCGGGCCGAACATCCTGTTCAACTACTCAGTGCTTAGCAAGAAAAGCCAGTAACTAACCATCCTCAATTGGGGGCGGGCGCAATCCCGCCCCCAACACAAATTCCACGCGGCAAAAAACGTGTCCCCAATTGCAATCATTGCCCTTATTATCGGCATTCCGTCCCTGCTTCTATTGGCGTATGTTTTCGTGCGCGGCTCGACGGGATTACGCCGTTATATTCTCACCCGCATCGTGCTGACCCTGCCGATGATCTTCATCTTGGCCACCATGGTCTTTTTCATACTGCGCATCCTGCCTGGTGACCCAGTGTCTTCGGCGTTGGGCCCCAAAGGCACTCCAGAAATGATCCAGAGCATCCGCACGCAACTTGGGCTTAACGATCCGCTCATAGTGCAGTATGGTCGATTCCTGTGGAGCATGGTCACTTTACGGTTCGGCAATTCGCTCGTTGGCGGGCATCGTCCAATCGTTGACGAGATGAGCGAGCGCTTCCCGGCTACACTGGAATTGATTGTCCCAGCTTCGATCTTGGCGCTGTTGGTTGGAGTGTATGGCGGCGCTTTGGCAGCGGCCAAACGCAAACGCGCCCTCGATTTTTCCCTTCGAATTTATTCGGTGGTTATTTATTCCCTCCCGATTTTCTGGTTTGGCCTGGTTCTGCAGCTATTTTTTGGCGTGCGGCTCAGGTGGCTTCCGATCTCAGGCCGTATTGACGCTGTTATTGGCACGAGCCTCAAAACAATCACCAACATTTACAGCCTTGATGCATTACTGACTGGGAACTGGCCCGCATTTTTCTCGGTGTTGCAGCACCTGATCTTGCCGACACTCACGCTGGGACTCATCCTGTCCGGTGTATTTGTCCGTATGACGCGCATCAATGTCATTGAGACAATGCAGGCTGATTATATTGCGGCGGCCCGGGCGCGCGGTATACGCGAACGTGTCCTGATCTATGGACACGCCTTGAAGAATGCCATGATCCCGGTCATTACCTTGATTGGGTTGCAAGTAGCCATCCTGTTGGCCGGGGCCGTTCTGACTGAAACGGTCTTTTCCTGGCCAGGCATGGGCAGCTACCTCGTGGAACGCATCTCTGCTCGAGATTACACCGCCGTGCAAAGTGTCATCACTGTCTTCGCCATGCTGGTTGCTTTGATCAGTCTGGCAGTGGATGTTATCTACTCGCTCGTTGATCCCCGCGTGAGGTACTGAACCGTGGCAAAAACTAAAGAACGACCTTCCGAGGCCCTTCCCGAAGGCGCCACTTGGGAGGTGGAACTCAAAAGGATTGGCTTTGTCCGCCGCATCCTGACAGCCCGTCACTGGTACGGAGCCGACTGGTGGTTTGTCACCATATCAACCGTGGCTGTGGTGGTCTTTATCATCATAGCGCTTTTCCCTGGATTATTCGCTCCCTATTCTCCCGATGCTTTGGTGGGGCCAAGTTTTCTGGCGCCGGGTGCCAGTGTGGATCTTCCGGTGCTTATTGTGCCCCAGTCCTCGACGGTTAATAAACTTCAAGACCTGGCGGTGCCCGAAAGCGCCGACCGCCCAACTGTGGCCGTTGAACAGGGGCTCCCAACCGCCGGGGCGCTGAACGAGGAATCTCAAAAAATTGATGAGGTAATCAAGAATCAACCCGGCGGCCTACGTTTGCGGCCCATCATTGATCGCTATGCAAGTCTTGAAGAAACTTTGCAGGCTGTTGTGGATGGAAAAGACAAAGCGGCCGTTGTCCAAACAACGGAATTCAATAAAGTCAAAGCCCAATTTCCGACCCTGCGGGAGGCTGCGCCTGTTTCCGGAACGGCAGCAACTGCTGGCGGATTCCTTATGGGTACCAACGATATCGGCCAGGATGTCTTTAGCCGCCTGTTGTGGGGGACCCGCATTGCCCTCATCATTGGATTCAGTTCCTCGATCATATCGTTGCTGTTGGGCGTGCCGTTGGGATTACTTGCCGGATTTGCCGGCGGAACGTTCGACCGGCTGCTGAGTCTGCTGATGGACAGCTTGTATGCCTTCCCTGGCTTAATCCTGGCCATCGCCATCACTGCCGTGCTGGGACCGAGCATGTTCAACATTATCGTCGCCATTTCTGTGCTTTATATTCCCACCTATTATCGTATCGTGCGCGGGCAGACCCTTTCTGTCAAAGAGGAAGTATACATCGAGGCCGCTCGGAGCATCGGGGCCCGTCAGCTGGAGATTCTGCGCCGGTATATTTTTCCGAATGTGATCCCTTCAGTGGCAATCATCTTTTCGGTCAATGTGGCGGATGCCATCCTGACTGGAGCCGGCCTTTCGTTCCTCGGCCTGGGACTGCCGCCCACTTTGGCAGACTGGGGAATTGATGTGGCCCGCGGCCAGCGCTTCATCCAGACAGCGTGGTGGATGATCACATTCCCGGGCCTGGCCATCATGCTGGTTGTGCTGGCGTTTACGTTAATGGGCGAGGGGCTGATGGAAATCTTCAACCCGAAATTAAGGGAACGCTAATGACTGAAGATATTCTTTATTCGATACGGAATCTAACTGTCGAGTATCGCACGCGTGCGGGTTCTGTGCAGGCAGTTGACAATGTTTCTCTCGATATACGTCGCGGAGAGATTCTTGGTCTCGTGGGTGAATCCGGCTGCGGCAAATCAACTTTAGGCAAGGCGTTGATGCGCCTGCACACAGGTCCAGCCCGAATTACCAATGGCGAATTATGGTTCGATGGGCGAGACTTGATGACTTTGTCGGATCGCGAGATGCCCGATGTGCGCGGCGCTGAAATCGGAATGGTTTTTCAGGACCCGATGACATCGCTTAACCCAGTGCAAAAAATTCTTGATCATTTGACTGAAACGATTCACACGCACGAGCCGGAGACTTCCGCGGCCGCGGCGCGGACAAGGGCTGAGGAATTGGTTGAACGGCTCGGAATCCGGCGCGAGCGGTTGAACGAATACCCGCACCAGATGTCGGGCGGGATGCGCCAGCGCGTCATGATCTCTTTGGCGCTGGCATTGCGCGCCAAATTGGTTATCGCCGACGAACCCACAACTTCATTGGATGTGATTGTCGAGGCAAAGTTCCTTGACCTTCTCAGAGAATTGCAGAAGGAATTTGGATTAACCATTTTGCTCATCACGCATAACATCGGCGTTGTCGCTGAAGTCGCGGACCGGGTGGCAGTCATGTATGCAGCCCGGATGGTGGAAGTCGGTGACGTTCGCGATGTTTTTGCCGACCCAAAACATCCTTACACACAGGGTTTGTTGCGATCAGTGCCCAATATCAAGCTGGATGGCGGCGAACTTTATAAGATGGATGGAGCGCCGCCAAGTCTTTTGCACCCTCCCAAAGGCTGCCGGTTCCACCCGCGTTGTCCTTTTGCAATGGGCATTTGCTCGGTGGAAGAACCGAGTCTTGATGCTGTCGAAAACGATCATCTTGCCTCCTGTTGGTTGTATCGAGATGTTGCTGTAAAGCAGGAGGCCCGCAATGGCTAGATCAAACCTCTTGGAAGATAAAGAGTTGGTGCGGGTTGAACAGGTACGCAAGCACTTTCCGATTTCAGGCGGCTTGTTTGCCAGCCTCTTGAATCACGGAAACATCCCGGCTGTGAAAGCCGTGGATGGCGTCAGCTTTTCCATTCGCAAGGGCGAAGTATTCGGATTGGCAGGGGAGAGCGGCTCTGGAAAGTCCACGGTTGGACGGCTGGTCCTGCGTTTGCTCGATCCGACTTCGGGACGCGTGATCTTCGACGGCATTGACCTCGAGAGCCTGTCGTCCGAAGAGATGCGCCGGATGCGTTCGCGCATGCAGATCGTTTTTCAAGACCCGCTGGCGTCCTTGAATCCAAGAATGACCATCGGCCAGGCCATTGAACATCCTGCTCAAATTCATCTGTCTGATTTATCACCGGCGGAACGGCGGGAACGGGTGCTTGAAATCCTGAGCGCGGTCGGGATGAATCCGCCTGAAGCTTTTTATGATCTATTCCCGCATCAGATTTCAGGGGGACAGCGGCAGCGGGTCGTTTTGGCCCGCGCGTTGGTGACGCATCCCGAACTCATTGTTGCAGATGAGCCTATTGCGATGGCCGACGTTTCGGTGCGTGCGCTCCTGCTCGACCTCATGATGCGACTAAAGGAAGAGTTCGATCTCACTTATTTGTTCATCACGCATGATTTGGCAACTGCCAAATATGTCTGCGATCGAATTGCCATTATGTATTTGGGCAAGCTGTGTGAAGTTGGTCAATTGGCGGAAGTGTATGATCATTCCGCGCACCCGTACACGCGCGCTCTTTTAGAAGCCGTTCCGGTTCCCGACCCGCGGCACCGACGTTCGGAGCCAATGCCGGCTGGCGAGATTCCGAATGCCATCAATCCGCCTCCGGGCTGCCACTTCCACCCGCGCTGTCCCATTGCGCGCCCGAACTGTTCGGTTGAGGAACCGACTCTGCGTGAAATCCGCCCGGGGCATTTCGTTGCCTGCCATTATGCGGAAGATCTTTTGAAATAGGATGTGAACAACAGGCGCTCCAGGGAAACTGATTTCAAGGCCGGGATTAAACTCAACGCGTGGCTGCTGCCTGTTTTGGTTGTAATTTTCGCCGCGCTGTACTTGTTTACAGGCTATCGCGGCTGGCTTGTGTTTTTTATCGGTTCCGGAGGCGCATGGCTTCTTGCCGCGTTATGGGTTTATTCGTTGAAACGCGGTTTGAGCGTCAACCGGAAGATACATCTGGCCTGGGCAGCCGCGGGTGACTCTGTGCCTGAATTGCTCGAGCTGAAAAATAAGAGCAGGTTTCCGGTTGTTTGGATTGAAATCGCAGACGAATCGGATCGTTTGGTTGATCCGGTTCGTCTGGTTTCTGACGTAGGATCGCAGGCTTCCCGGCGGCGGCACCCCATTCATCTCTTTAAAAAGCGCGGACTTTATACGCTTGGGCCAACGCGTCTCCGAACCGGCGATCCGTTTGGCATTTATACTCTGACCCTTTACGATCAACACTCGAACACAATTCTCATTACGCCGCCTCAACTGCCTTTGCAAAATCTTACGATTGCCCCCAGTGGCTGGGCAGGGGATCGCCAGCGGCAACGTCACGCCATTGAACGGGAGATCAGCGACTCAGGCGTGCGTAACTATGTTCCGGGTGATAGTCTCAAGCGGATTCACTGGCCCGCCTCGGCTCATAATGACACCTTGATTGTGAGACAGCTGGAGTCTGCAGCATCCGATGATTGGCAGATTTTTGTTGACTTGGAAGAAGCCGCTCAAACCGGAGTCGGCCAGGATTCCACGCTTGAGCTTTCCATCGTACTGGCAGCTTCTCTCGCCGCTCGCGGATTTAGGGAGTATCGCCGCGTGGGTTTGGCGCTGGCCGGGCCAAAGTTGGTTTGGTTGGAGCCGCGCTCCGACTCGCTTCATCGCTGGCAATTGCTGCGCGCTTTGTCCGAGGCCGAGACAGGCAAAAGTTCGCTGACATCTTTAGTGTCATTGAAACCGCCAACTCACAGAGCAACATGGATCATTATCACTTCCACAACTGATCCGGCTTGGGTGGGTTGCATCCGGCGGCAGCATCAACAGAGAAATGTAATGGTTCTGTTGGTTGACCCCATTGATTTTGGCGGTAGTACAGATCAAAATAAAGTGACAGCCGTCCTGACGCATTTTGGGATTCCGTATGCGCGGATGCCCGGAACCCTGCTGAAGGAGGCTTACTTATCCACTAGCAGGCGCGTGCAAAAAACGCCGGCTGATCTTGGAAGACAGCAGCGTTACATGGAACAAGGAAGATCGTCTTGGCAGCGAATAGATTGAGCCTCGGACTGGCGGGCTTGTTTGGAGAAATCCGAAAGCCCGAGAAGCTTGCAGTCTTTGGGCTTCTCCTGATCTTTCTCACGTCTGCCATCGCCGGGATATCGCTCACGCTTCGAGGGCCCGATTGGGCTTTGCTTTGGCAAAGTTTGTTCTTCGGCCTGCTTCTGGGATGGACATTGGCCTTGCTCCAGCAATCAGCCCTGAAAACAACATGGATCGTGATCGCAGTCGGATTGCTTTATATTCTCCTCTTTCCAGGGGGTCTGGCTGGGAGGGTGATTGCGGTATTTGCAGAACTAATTCGCTTGCTGCTCGATGCCTTATCGCTCCATAAAAATGAAACAATTGATCCGGGTTTGCTGATTCGTTCGATACAGGAGTTAATTATTTCGGCAGGTATTATCCTGAAACGAGTTCAGACTTGGACAATTGTGATCATGTCGGGCCGCCCGGCTTTTGATCCGGTAGCGGCTGCGCTTCTCTGGAACGCGCCGGTATGGATTGTATCGGCGTGGACAGGCTGGGTGATCGAAGCGCGCAGAAATGCGTTGGTGGCTGTGTTGCCTGGGCTGTCATTGAGCCTGGGAATTCTCGCCTACGGTCAGCGCATGACTGCGGTTCTATACATCATGCTGGGCGCGGTGCTACTGCTCCTTGCAATAGTTCAACACGAACGGCGTCAGCAAAATTGGATTAAGGCAGCTGTCGCTTATCCTGCAGAAAAAGGACGCCAGATTTTCAATGCAGCGTTTCTTGCCATGCTCGCCATCGTCTTCCTCGCATATTTTCTGCCATCGCTATCGGTCCAACGAATTAGAGATTGGATATCTGAGCTTAGGAAGCCTGCCCAAAACCAACCCGGCAATCTGGCGGAGTCGCTTGGCGTCCTTCCCGGCGGGACACCCGCTGTGGACATATTTCAAACGGCGCGCAGTCCGGGGTTGCCGCGCGAGCGCCTCATCAACTCTGGGCCGGAACTGTCGGGGCGTGTGGTAATGACGGTGGCAGTTGCCAATCTGTCTGCCATCGCACAGGGCGGACAACCACTGCCGTTATATTGGCGCGGCTTCACGTACGATGTTTATACGGGCCACGGCTGGAGCACAAGTGAGACAACGCAACAGACATATCAGGCCGACGCGTCTTTGCCGACAGTGTCCGCGCCCGATCATGTTCTTATCCAACAGGATGTGCGCCCGGTGGAAGATTTGGGCAGGACGGTTTATTACGCCGGTGAGCCAACGGCTTTCAATATCCAGAGCGAAGCTGCGTGGCGATCTGATGGAGACCTCTTCGGCATTCAGGCTGGAAGTTCAGGCCCTTACGCAGCCTGGTCACTCATCCCGGTTGCAGATGAGCAGACATTGCGGAATGCGGGACAAGCGTATCCCGCGTGGGTGAGGGAGCATTTTCTTGGCCTTCCTGCGGAAGTTCCTGAACGCGTCAAAGCATTAGCCATTAAATTGACGGCATCTGAATCCACACCCTTTGACCGGGCGTTCGCCATCGAAAGCTATCTACGCACTTTTCCATATACGCTCGACGTGCCTCCTCCACCCTCGAATCAAGATATTGTTGATTATTTCCTTTTTGATTTGCAGAAAGGCTATTGCGATTATTATGCTTCGTCCATGGTTGTGTTGGCACGGGCGGCAGGAATTCCGGCACGTCTCGCAATCGGTTACGCCACCGGCACTTATAATCTCAACTCGAAGCGTTTTATCGTTACGGAAGCGGATGCCCATTCGTGGGTCGAAATATATTTTCCAAACATCGGATGGGTTCCATTTGAGCCGACTGCATCCCGACCTGCATTGGAAAGATCGGAGGCGACAGCGGCAGCCGGAAACGCAACAACCCCGGGCCCGCCTGGCACTGTGCCGTCTCGATCTGCTTTCTTGGCCCGGTTATGGCTCCTCCTTCCTGCCGGCTTCGCTTTGGCTGGAATCGTCGGCTGCGCGGTGATGTTCGTTGACAATTTCCGACTGCGGCAGCTTTCGGCGCAAATGGCTGCTGCTGAAATTTATCGGCGAATACGGTGTTATGGAAAATACCTGTCTGTGCCTTTGGACTCAAGCGATACTCCCTATGAATTTTCCGCTGCCTTTGGCAACTCTTTGAATCGCTTGATTGTCGAAGGCGTTGACGCATCCTTTGGGCAGCGCGTGATCACCGATGTCCACATGATTATTGAGGGTGTTGTGCGTGTCAATTATCGCCTGCCGCCGCAAATGGACACTCGAGTTTTACGCCAGTGGAAAAAACTGCGATGGCAGTTCTTTCTGCTCTTGATTTTGAAATTACGAAATTCATTTATTGCTTATGCCAGAACAAAATAGAACAGGAGGCTGGGCCTGGAATGATGTTGGATGAAAAGAACAAAGACAGAAATGTCAGCGAAGTTCAGGATTTTGCCAAAGCGGTGATCACCAACGTCGAGAAAGTGATTGTTGGAAAGCGCTCGACCATCGAACTGGTCCTGATGGCGCTATTGTGCGATGGACATGTATTGATTGAAGATGTGCCCGGCATTGGCAAGACCATGCTGGCGCGCGCAATTGCGATCACCATAGGTCTGGACTTCAAGCGGGTGCAGTGCACGCCCGACCTGCTGCCAAACGATGTTACCGGCGTCTCAGTATTCAACCAGAAAAACAGGGAATTCGAATTCAGGCCCGGCCCCGCTTTCAGCAATATCCTGCTGGCTGACGAGATCAATCGAGCGACGCCGCGCACGCAAAGCGCTTTACTGGAGGCCATGGGCGAAGGCCAGGTGACAGTTGATGGAATAAGCTACCCTTTGCCGAAACCCTTTATCGTGCTGGCGACTCAAAATCCAATCGAGTTCGAAGGCACATTTCCGCTCCCTGAAGCTCAACTTGATCGTTTTCTTTTGCGATTAAGTATTGGATACCCGGATTTTGCCAACGAGGATGCGATGATGCAGATGCAGCAGATGGCGCACCCGATTAATTCATTGTCGCAAACCGCGGATGGAAAGCGATTATCTGAACTTCAGGATCAAATTCGACGCGTGTATGTAGCCGAAAGCATGCGCCGGTATATTCTTAACCTGATCCAATCCACGCGAAATCATCCAGCGCTGACATTGGGCGCAAGCCCGCGGGGCACACTGGCGCTGTTCCGTACGGCTCAAGCTTATGCAGCTTTACATGGGCGCGATTTTGTGATCCCCGACGATGTCAAGCGGGTGGCAGTGCCTTGCCTGGCTCATCGAATGATTGCGAACCCCGAGATTGCGTTCAGCGGCGAGACGACCGCTGGGATTATGCAAAAACTATTGAAAGAGATTGAAGTTCCTTTGGTAAGTGCACAGGATAAACCCTGAGGGCTGCCTTTAACGGCAGGGCAGGGGATGTTCGTGTAAAAGCCGATTTTTTGATCAGTCTTTATCTTTTGTTTTATCCTGTTCGAAGATTTCGTAATACCCTTTATCCAATTCATCATCCGATAAGTGTGCGTATCGCTGTGTGACTTGAATATTCGCGTGGCGCGCTAATTCCTGCGCCAATTTGAGATTTCCCGATCCGCGCAAAACGGTGGTGACAAAATAATGCCTGAATGAATGGGGAGTGATACGACCTTCAGCTTCATCGCCCAAAGCCTGTTTGACACGCTCGCTGACAATGTTACGACCTGTTGCTGTAGTAATTGGTTTTATCTTTTTCCCCGCACCTTTATCGTGACGGGCAAAGAGGGGCAGGGACGGTAGCGGTTTGCCTGAGCCGCCATCCAACACGGCCCGGACCGACAAATAATCCTTGAGTGCTTTCATCGAACGCGTCGAGAACCGGACAACGGCTTGTTTATCGCCTTTCCCAATGACGACCGCCCGGCCTTCATTCCAGTCAATGTCGCCGCGTCGAAGTTTGCAGGCTTCGTGAACGCGCAAGCCGGTATCCGCCAAAGTAAGTAAAAAGGCGCGGTCACGCATTGCGCGTAGGTGTTCCGTCTCATCATTGGCAGGCATCGAAGAAGGATCGCTCACAAAATCCAGCACGCGTTCAATTTCATTTGCAGGAAATTGCGGCAGGCGGATTCCGGGACGACGCGCGCGCTGGCGTATCAGCAAGCGAATACGCGGCAAGTTGATATCAGCCAATTGTCCAGCGGCGAGGAACTCGTAGAAGCCTGTGGCAGCTTGCAAATAGACTTGCTCAGAGGCGGGTGAGTAATCTTTCAGATATGCGGCAAACCAGGCAATGGCATCCTCTTTGAGCGATTCAACAGGGGAGTCATCTGGATCAAGTTTGTGTTTCCGCAAGACCTGTTGGAAAATATTGAGTGCGTTTGTATACGTGCGTGCCGTGTGCTGACTGCGCGCAAGTTGTACAGTTTCAAGATAATTCAAAATAGTTTCGCGGATGGTGGTCATATCGGATTATACAAAGGGCTTTCCAGTTTACAGTATGCTTTTGATAATAATACTTATCCTAATCAATAGGATTATAAGAGAAATTCGTTACTTGTCAAGCTCTCCCCTGCTGTAGGTTTTAAGATATATTGAGCCCAGTAAAATATATATTGAGCCTATCTATTAGTTATTGAGCCCAATGTGAGGTATTCCCAGCCATTTCGCCCCTGCTGCCTCTTGTTACCCCATAGACCAATAAAGATACTACTGTTCGATCTGTTCCAACAACGATTTCACAACTTCGTCATCGCTGAGGCTGTTTTCCGTCAAGAGCACAGCCTGGATTTCTCCGCTCTCTGGATTGGCCCCCAGATGTAACTTGCGCCAG
>JAKAKJ010000054.1 GCA_021824575.1 Chloroflexota bacterium | reverse complement strand
TTTAATGCGATCTCTTCCGTAGGCATCAACCCGCCCGACCCCGGGATAAGTATGGATTATTCCATCAGTCTGTTGCCAACCCTGGGTACAGCCATCCTCGATTCCCCTTCTCCATCGTCTGGGACAGTTGTGACCAATGGCAGTGGTGTGGCATCCATTCTATTTCAAATATCTACAACACCCAGTTTCGGCACTTCCTTGGGCGAAGTGGAAATTCAGTGGGACTTCGGTAGCTCGGTAAATGGAGTTGGAGTTTGTTTACAATTCTTTCCTTGGAATTATAGTATCCCATAAGAACTTGCAACCCGCCGCGCAAACATCAGCATATCGGCGCAACTTGTCCGTGAACCAAGTCGAAACACACACCCTTGTCTTAATTTTCACCAAATGAGTGCTCTTATACGAATCCCCAAACAATGCGCCGGTTTCCTCATCGAGCAAATGGATGGGGAAACTGTGCTATTGCATCCCGCGAAGAATATCATCATTCACGCCAATGAGACCGCCGCACTGATCTGGCAATTGTGTGATGGCAACAACTCCGAACAGGATATTGTTAAAATCCTGAGCAGCGCCTATCCCGATTCGCGCGACCAGATCGCAAAGGATGTGCCTGAAACGATTCAAAGACTCCGCGCACAAGGCGCACTGGATGGCGGCTGAGGCTAAATGACAGCCGACAGTCTGTTGGTTCAGTTTGCAGGCAATGCAGTTCGCTTCAATTCAGATGATCTGGAAATTCTAAAGTCCTTGACGATCCATTTCAAAAATTGCATAGGCGCAGATTTACCTGTTGTTGCCAATTATGAAGTCTCCGCAGATGCCGGAGATAATTTTTCCGCGCGCATGGGCAGCGCTGATTTATTTTCCAATTGTGACTTTGAATCCGCTTTACGGCAATTGATGCAGGATGCGCTGCTCAGATTGAATGGAGCGTCGAAGACTGAACTCATTTTTCATGCTGCCGCGCTCGCGCATCAGGGGCAGGCCGTGATTCTCTGCGGCAAAACTGCCAGCGGTAAATCGTCGCTCGCCGCCTGGCTCACGGCTCTTGGAATGGCGTACATGACCGATGAAGTCATCTCCCTGCCAATGGGTAGCGAAAGTGTCAATGGTTTTTGTCGTTCTATTGTGCTGAAACCCGGCTCATCGTTTATCTGGAAGCGATGGCTGAAAAATCAGGACGCGGAAGGCTTTCTCCGCTTCGCTGATAACAGCGTCTGGATCGAACCCTCGCTCTTAAATCCGGATGGGACTAAAGCGACGGCTGCACCGCGCCTTATCATTTTTCCACGCTATGAGCCGGACGCGGCATTTCGAATCGAACGCCTCACGCGTGCCGAAACCTTGTTCCGCCTTCTCCAGCATTTGGTCAACGCCCGAAATTTTCCCGACTACGGCATGGACGCCGCGTCTCACCTGGCGCGCCGTGTGAATGCATACACCCTCACGTATTCCAATATCGAGACCGCCAGCGCATGGATCCAAAAGACGATTCAACAGGGCTAGACCAAATCCATCGCTTGCTGGCTTTATGCGCCCGCGCGGATGGACACGCCGCTTTTTATAGTGAGTTGATTCACCAACTCAGCAACTTCAATACATGGGACGAATTGCCAGCTCAAGCTGAATTGCACGGGATGGCGCCCTTGTTATGGCACCACATCCAAAAATCAGGATTCACGATCCCAAAGAATACGGAACAAACGCTCAAAGCGCTTTACCTGCGAAGCCGCGCATATAACCAAATCCATGAGCGCGTGTTGATGGAAATCATCGCGTTATTCAACGAGGCTGGTATCCAGCCGCTTTTGCTCAAAGGATTGGCGCTGGCTTATCAATACTATCCTGACCCGGCTTTGCGCCCGGTGAGCGACATTGATTTGCTGTTGAAAAAGGAAGATTTCCTCCCCGCTGTGCATTTGTTGGAAGATGCGAAATTTGATATCCAGTTTCCTCATGCATCCAAAAGTTTACAGAAATCAGCGACCGCAACTGCGCTTCGCGAGGGCATCCTGGCGCACATCGAATTGCATCATTACGACCCCGAAGTAAAATACGAAAAAGGCAACAATCCCGACCCCGAATTCGCAGGACTCGATTCGCAGCCTCAAGCCATAAAAATAAATGGCGGCATTATTTACACGTCGGGGCCAACGGAGACATTCCTTTATTTAACGAGGCACTTCACAAAGCATCTATTCATTGGCAACCCGGGCAAACCCGCGCAATTCAAATGGATCGCGGACATCACCAGTCTCGTCGAGCATCACGCCGAAGAGCTTGACTGGGAACTCTTGCGGCAAACTCATCCGGAAATGATTTATCAACTCGAAGTTTTCTACAGTTTCACGCCGCCGCCCGAACATCTTGCAAAAATCATTCCGATCAGAAAAATCCCGCCGCCAAAAGGACTCGGCCAATATCCTCCGGGCTGGCCTCATCAAAGCATTCGACAATGGAAACAAATTGGCTATCTAAAATTCATTTGGCAGATATTGATTCCGCCCTCTGATTGGTGGACACGCGTATATTACGGAATTAGCCAGCAATCTGTCTTCTGGCACAAGCAAGTCATTTACCGCATACAAATCTTTATGGCAATATTTTGGGTGACCGCCCATCGGTTTGGTTTCTAACAACCTCGGTAATAAAAGTAGGTCACGCTTGAAGCGTGACCTACTTTTTTATACCAACAATCTCAACGGCTCTTCCAAATATTTTGCCAGTGCCTGCATGAATTGCGCAGCCTCTGCCCCATCGCTGACGCGATGATCAACGGAGATGGTAGCTTTCATTCTCCAACCGATTCCAAGTTCGGGCGGATGACCATCCGCCCCTACAACAACCGGCACTTCTTTTGCAGAACCAACCGCTAAAATCGCTGCTTCGGGCGGATTGATGATGGCGATAAAGTTTTCAACATCGAACATACCAAGATTGGAAACAGAAAACGTCGAGCCTTCGATATCGTCCGGTTTGACTTTGCCATCCCGTGCACGTGCAGCCATCGCCTTGACTTCAGCAGAAATCTGTCGCAGGGTTTTTTGATCTGTATCCTTGTTGACGACGGTCATCAAGCCGCCAGCCACCGCCACCGCCACGCCGACGTTGACCGCGCCGTGGCGCAATACTTTGTCGCCTTGCAAAGCTGAATTCAAATTGGGGAATTCACGCAGAGTCAATGCAGCAGCTTTGACGATGAAATCGTTAACCGAAATTTTTTGATCGTCGGATAAATATTCGTTGACCTGTTTGCGTAACGCCATGAGCGCGTCCATTTTGTATTCGTGCGAAACATAAAAATGCGGAACGGTCG
>JAKAKJ010000073.1 GCA_021824575.1 Chloroflexota bacterium | reverse complement strand
GAGCATGGCAGTCGGACTCCGGGAGATGAGTTTCGGGGTCGAAAGGGAAACAGCCCAGATCATCGGCTAAGGTCCTAAAATCTATGCTAAGTGGGAAACGAGGTGAGGTTACTCGAACAACCAGGAGGTTGGCTCAGAAGCAGCCACCCTTTAAAAAGTGCGTAACAGCTTACTGGTCTAGTGACCTTGCGCGGAAAACTTAACGGGGCTAAGCATAGTACCGAAGCCATGGGATCCGCAAGGATCGGTAGGGGAGCGTTCTGTCAGCAGTGAAGGTCGATCGATAAGGGCGACTGGAGCGGACAGAAGTGAGAATGCAGGCATGAGTAGCGTACAAACACGTGAGAACCGTGTTCGCCGTATATCTAAGGTTTCCGACGCCAGGTCATTCCGCGTCGGGTTAGTCGGGTCCTTAGCCGAGGCCGAGAGGCGTAGGTGATGGACATCCGGTCAACATTCCGGAACCGCTCATTAGTGCGATGGGAGGACGCAACGAGATAGGCCAGCCTGTTATTGGATTCAGGTGCGATCTGTCAAGACGTTGAGACTGGTAGGAAAATCCGCCGGTTGAGTCGAGGCAGGAGCGAGCCGTAAGGCATAAGTGGCTGAGTTTTGTTGCCGAGAAAAGTCTCTAAGCATAACTTTTGAGCGCCCGTACCGCAAACCGACACTGGTAGATGGGTAGAATATACCAAGGCGAACGGGAGAACCTTCGTTAAGGAACTAGGCAACATGACCCCGTAACTTCGGGAGAAGGGGTACCCTCTGAGGTGCAAGCTTTGGAGGGTCGCAGTGAAATGGCTCTGGCGACTGATTAACAAAATCACAGGTCTCTGCTAAGCCGTAAGGCGATGTATAGGGGCTGACGCGTGCCCAGTGCCGGAAGGTTAAGGAGAGAGGTTAGCGCAAGCGAAGCTTTGAACCGAAGCCCCGGTGAACGGCGGCCGTAACTATAACGGTCCTAAGGTTAACATTTGCTAGCCCTAGTAAAATCGAACTATATGCGGGAAAGTCCTCAACAGCCAGGCGGTACTCGTCGTAATGAAATACGGCAGTAAAAATCCGCTGGACACGGGGACAATCCGCAGGGAAGGCTTCCAGAATGGATAGAGAAATATTGGAAGAACCCTCAGAGACTTCACGTTCGACCTCGACTGTTTCGAGATTGGAAGCGCAATGGGTTGTTGGGTTCGTGGATGGAGAAGGTTGTTTTTTTGTTGGCATCAACGCTCATCCTGAAATGACGGCAGGGTATCAGGTATTACCTGAGTTTACGGTTGTCCAGCACAAACGTGATGTGCAACTGTTATTTTCCCTGAAACATTTTTTTGGGTGCGGTGTGGTGCGGCAAAATCACGGTGACCGCATGGCTTATCGTGTGAGAGGTGCTGACCACCTCCGGGAACGGATTGTGCCGTTCTTCGAAAAACATCCTTTGAAAACCCGAAAACGCCTCGATTTCTTGAAGTTCAGAAAAATCTTGTTGATGATGGAAAGAAACGAGCATCTGACCCTTGATGGGATCGAAAAGATCCGTCAAATCGCTTCTGAAATGAATACAGGACGAGAAAGATAAAGTCCGGCTCCTCTGGAAACAGAGTGAGATGTTCCGAGCGAAATTCCTTGTCGGGTAAGTTCCGACCCGCACGAACCGCGTAACGATCAGAGCACTGTCTCAACGAAGGACCCGGTGAAATTGAAATGGCTGTGAAGATGCGGCCTACCCGCAGCAGGACAAAAAGACCCCGTGGAGCTTTACTGCAACTTGGCATTGCATTTGGGTATCGTCTGTGTAGCATAGGTGGGAGGCTTTGAAGCTGGGGCGCTAGCCTCGGTGGAGCCATCAGTGAAATACCACCCTGATGATATTTAGATTCTAACCCCGCACCGTAATCCGGGCGGGGGACCGTGCCAGGTGGGCAGTTTGACTGGGGCGGTCGCCTCCTAAAAGGTAACGGAGGCGCCCAAAGGTTCCCTCAGGTGGAATGGAAACCCACCACAGAGTGTAAAGGCATAAGGGAGCTTGACTGCAAGACCAACGCGTCGAGCAGAGACGAAAGTCGGGCTTAGTGATCCCACGATACCGCGTGGAAGGGTCGTGGCTTACCGGATAAAAGCTACCCCGGGGATAACAGGCTGGTGAAGTCCAAGAGTTCATATCGACGACTTCGCTCGGCACCTCGATGTCGGCTCATCGCATCCTGGGGCTGGACAAGGTCCCAAGGGTCGGGCTGTTCGCCCGTTAAAGCGGTACGCGAGCTGGGTTCAGACCGTCGTGAGACAGGTCGGTCTCTATCCGCTGTGGGCGCAAGGGATTTGAAGGGAGCTGCTCCTAGTACGAGAGGACCGGAGTGGACAGACCTCTGGTGTGCCAGTTGTTCCGCCAGGAGCATTGCTGGGTAGCTATGTCTGGCAGAGATAACCGCTGAAAGCATCTAAGTGGGAAACTCGCCCTAAGATTAGATCCCTGTATTCCCATAAGGGAGTAAGACCGCAGGTAGACTACCTGCTATATAGGCAGTAAGTGTAAGCGCAGTAATGTGTTAAGCTAAACTGTACTAATGGTCGAGGGCTTAATCCCGTGGTGCGGAGAACTTGGTACTTTTCAAGATGTTATTGCCAGGCGGTGTTCTTCCGTTGAAGCAATCTCGTCTCACCTACATCATATTCATTTGCTATTCAGTGACAACGTTGTGAAAACGTCCCTTGGTGATTTGAGCGGCGAGGGTACACCCGGTCCCATCCCGAACCCGGAAGTTAAGCTCGTCAGCGCCGATGGTACTTGGAGGGCGACCTCCCGGGAGAGTAGGTCATTGCCAAGGGGCTTTTCTTTTAATGTTCGACTGAAAACCTGTTCAGTCTTAATTGAATCGTGTATAATGTTGCCCGTTCGTCCGGTTGAGGGATCCTTTGTCCCATCATTGACATTACGAGGAGTGTGAAGCGCTTATTTGATCGCAAGGTCATTTTGTCCGTTTCGATGTAAACACAGCCCTCAGCCGAATCCGTTTATGGCCGAGGGTTTTTTCTTGGCCGATCTGCTTGTGAAAGGAGGTGATCGCGCATGGCTGTAGTGGTTTTACGTGGCGGCGAGTCGCAGGATTCGTTGCTCAAGCGTTTCCGCAAGAAGGTTGTCAAGAGCGGAGTCCTAAGCACCGTCCGACGCAAGCGCTGGTATGTTTCAAAGAGCGAACAGCGCCGGATGGAAAAGAAGAAAGCCATTCGTCGCATCAAGCGGCGCTCCTTTACAAGGGAGATCGAATAAGAAAGTTGATCGGAGGCGTGTATGGCGAAAGAAGAAGATAAAATTCGAGCAGAAGGAGTCGTGGTCGAGGCCTTGCCAGGGACACAATTTCGTGTAAGGCTGGATAACGGCCACGAAGTGTTGGCGTATCTTTCGGGCAAGATGCGAAAGTACTATATCCGCATTTTGTTGGGAGACCATGTTGCCGTGGAAATGTCGCCTTATGATCTGAGCCGCGGCCGCATTACGTTTCGTCAACGGAAGAATGCTCCCGCTCCGGTTGAGGAATAGCCATCTCGCTTGGAATTATTAAAAAGTCCTTCATCAAGAAGGACTTTTTGTTTTGTGCATTATTTGATCAGGGCAAATCGCGGAATGAACTTAATACTTTCATGTAATTTGCCCGCTCAAAAGCAGAAGGCTCTGCAACAGCTTTTTGGCTCATGCTGCCCTGCATTTGCTGGATGGATGTATATTCGCGTTCCTCCATCCAGTTCTTCAATTCGGAAATTGTATTTGACACCGCACCAATTCCACTATCCAGAAGTTTGGATGCCATCATCGAAACTTTAGCCCCAGCCATCATGGCTTTTATAACTTCATTTGCAGAATGGACGCCGCTGGTCAGTGCAAAATCAACATGGACATGGCCGTGAAGCAGGGCGATCCAGCGGAGGGGCAATCGTAATTCTGCTGGTGTACTGAGATCCAGCGTGTGGGCAATGTTCAATTCCTCGATATCGAAATCAGGTTGATAGAACCGATTGAAAAGTACTAATCCATCCGCCCCTGCAGCGGCGAGACGTTTTACAAAGTGGGGCAGCGATGTGTAGAACGGACTTAATTTCACGGCCAATGGAATCTTGATCGAAGATTTTACATTTGCAACGAGATCAATTTGTGTATCTTCAAGTTCCTGTGCGGAAATGGCTGGGTCGGTGGGGATAAAATAAAGATTCAACTCGAGCGCGTCCGCTCCGGCTTCCTGGATGCGGCGGGCGTAGCGAATCCATCCGCCTTTTGAAACGCCATTCAGGCTTCCAATCACCGGGATGTTGACTGCCTTCTTTAACTTTTCAACGTTTTCGACATATTTGTCCGGGAGCAGATTGTAAGGGCCAATGTCGGGCAAATAGGTAAGGGCTTCAGCAAACGCATCAGCGCTACGCGTGAGGTAGTGGTCAAGCTCAAGGCTCTCATGAATGATTTGTTCCTCGAACAACGAATACATGACAACCGCGGCGATGCCGGCCTCTTCCATGTGCCTGACTTGCTCGATTTTTTTAGAGAGCGGCGAAGCGGAGGCGACAAGCGGATTCTTTAGCTTCAAACCGAGATAAGTTGTTGAAAGGTCAATCATGTGTTTTCCTTTTCGAGCGGTTAAGGAACAATGACCAGGCTCGATTTGCCCGGTCATTGTTCGTGTATGATTTAGTCGTGATGCCCGTTGCCGTTTCCATCCGCATCGTAATGGATGGCGGCCATTTGCTGATACAGCGTCCAGCGTGACTTGGCATCATGCTGGGCCTCGCGCATCAATTCTTCAGCGCGGGCCTCATCCGTCAAGGTCAGCATTTTGTAACGTGTCTCGTTGTATGCATACTGCGAAACCGGAATACTCGGCTCTTTGCTCTCGATGATGAGCGGATTCTTGCCCTGCTGTGCCAATCTCGGATCGTAGCGATAAACCGGCCACGCGCCCGATTGGACGGCGAGCTTTTGCTGTTGGAGTCCAAGTGATGTATCAATGCCTTGTTCGATACAGTGACTGTACGCGATGATGAGCGACGGCCCGTCGTATGATTCGGCTTCGAGGAACGCCCTGAGCGTTTGCTGATCGTTGTATCCCATTGCGACGCGGGCGACATAGACATAGCCATATGCCATCGCGATCAGGCCGAGGTCTTTCTTCGGTAATCCTTTGCCGCTCATGGCAAATTTCGCAACAGCCGCGCGCGGCGTGGACTTCGATGCCTGCCCGCCGGTGTTGGAATAAACCTCGGTGTCGAGCACCAACACGTTGACGTTGCGCCCGCTGGCCAGTACGTGGTCGAGGCCGCCGTAGCCGATGTCGTATGCCCAGCCATCTCCGCCGATGATCCAGACTGATTTCTTGACGAGGCTGTCGGCAATGCTGATCAAATCTTTGGCGCGCGCGTCTTTTGATCCCGCGAGTTTCGCTTTGACTTCTGAGACGCGGTCACGTTGTTCCTCGATTCCAGCTTCGTGAGATTGGTCTGCATTCAACAGGGCATTGACCAGATCCGTGCCGAGAGCCTTTGCAATTTCTTCATTTTGCAACAGTTCACGCGCATACTCGTTTTGCTTGTCAACTGTCAGGCGCATGCCCAATCCGAACTCGGCATTATCTTCGAACAGCGAATTCGACCATGCCGGGCCGCGTCCTTTGGAATCCACCGACCACGGCGTGGTGGGCAGGTTTGCGCCATAGATCGAGGAGCAACCAGTGGCATTGGCAACGATGGCGCGGTCGCCGAACAATTGCGAAACCAGCTTTATATAAGGCGTTTCGCCGCATCCGGAGCAGGCGCCGCTGAATTCAAACAATGGGCGAAGTAGTTGCGAATTCTTGATCGTGGATGGATTGATCAACTTACGATCCAGGTCGGGGATCTTCATGAAGAAGTCCCAATTCTTGCTTTCGCTCTCGCGCAAGGGCGGCTGCGGAGCCATGTTCAGAGCTTTGCGCCCGGCCTGACTCTTATCCTTGGCGGGGCAAACGTCCACGCATAACGTGCAGCCGGTGCAATCTTCCGGCGCGACCTGCACGGTGTATGCCATGCCCTGTGAGAACTCTTTGAACTTGGATGGCATGTGCTTGAACGTCGCTGGCGCGCCATCCAGCAATTTTTCATCGTAAATTTTTTGGCGTATCACCGCGTGGGGGCAGACCATGATGCACTTGCCGCACTGAATGCACAAGTCAGATTCCCAGACCGGGATTTCGAGCGCCAGGTTGCGCTTTTCCCATTGCGTGGTCGCGGACGGGAATGTGCCGTCCACAGGCAGCGCGCTGACAGGGACGTTGTTGCCATCGAACACGAGCATTTGACCGATCACGTTGCGGACAAATTCGGGCGCCTCATTCGGGACCGGAGACCGGCGCGTGATCTTTGACGTTACCGCGGCTGGAACTTTGACCTCGAAAAGATTCTCGATGGTTGCATCCACGGCATCGAAGTTCATCTTCACGACGGCTTCGCCGCGTTTGCCATAGGTCTTCTCGATGGCATGTTTGATTTCGGCGATCGCCGCTTCGCGCGGCAGGATGCCACTGATGGCGAAGAATGCCGTCTGCATGATCGTGTTGACGCGGCTTCCCATGCCGGTTTTTTCAGCCACCTCATAACCGTTGATGACATAGAATTTCAATTTCTTGTCAACGATGGCCTGCTGGACTTCGCGCGGCAGTTTGTCCCAAACTTCATCCGGCCCGTACAAGCTGTTGAGCAGGAACACACCGCCCGGTTTGGCATATTTGAGCATGTCAAACTGCTCCAGGAAATTGAATTGATGGCAGGCCAGGAAGTTGGCTTGGTTGGCTTCGATCAAATACGGCGCATGGATTGGCGTGGAACCAAAGCGCAGGTGTGAAGTCGTCACCGTGCCGGATTTCTTCGAGTCGTAAACGAAGTAGCCTTGTGCGAAATTATCCGTCTCTTCGCCGATGATCTTGATCGAGTTCTTGTTCGCGCCGACGGTTCCGTCTGAGCCGAGGCCAAAGAACATGCAGCGGACAGTTTCTTCCGGTTCGATGGAGAAGGACGTGTCCACATCGAGACTTGTGTGGCTGACGTCATCTGTAATGCCAACCGTGAAATGATTCTTTGGCTCGGGTTTCTTCAATTCATCCAACGTGGCTTTGACCATGGCTGGTGTGAATTCCTTGGACGAAAGACCGTAGCGTCCGCCAATGACCTTGATGTCGGCGCGGCCATTTTCGGCCAATGCATTGACAATATCCAGATAAAGCGGTTCGCCAGCCGACCCCGGCTCTTTGGTGCGGTCGAGAACCGCGATGCTTTTTACGGATTTTGGCAAAGCTTTGATGAATTCTTCCGTTGGGAATGGGCGATACAGCCTGACGCGAATCGCCGCGACCTTTTCGCCTTGATCCGCAAGGAATTTGGCTGTGGCTTCAGCTGTCTCGCCGCCGGAACCCATCAGGATCACAACGCGTTCGGCTTCGGGATGACCGACGTAATCGAAGAGATGATATTGACGTCCGGTGATCTTGGCGAACTTGTCCATCACTTCCTGCACGATGGCGGGCGTCGCTTTGTAGAACGGGTTGACCGTCTCGCGCGCCTGAAAGTAAACATCCGGATTCTGCGCGGTGCCGCGGATGAACGGATGCTCCGGCGAGAGGCCGCGCGCCCGATGAGCGCGGATCAGCTCATCATCCACGAGCGAGCGAAGCTCTTCATCCGAAAGCTGGAAAATCTTGGCCACTTCATGCGACGTGCGGAAGCCATCGAAGAAATGTACGAACGGCACGCGGGCTTTGAGTGTGGCAGCCTGCGCGATGGCAGCGAAGTCATGGACTTCCTGTACCGAACCGGACGCCAGCAAGGCAAAACCCGTTTGCCGGACAGCCATCACATCCTGATGATCGCCAAAAATGGAAAGCGCCTGTGCAGCGATGGAGCGCGCTGCAACATGAAAGACCGTGCTGGTCAATTCGCCCGCGATCTTATACATGTTCGGGATCATGAGCAGGAGACCCTGCGAGGCGGTGAAGGTGGTGGTCAACGCGCCGGCTTGAAGAGCGCCATGCACCGCGCCTGCCGCGCCGCCTTCGGATTGCATCTCAATCACGAGCGGAACGGTTCCCCATAGATTCTTTTGATGCTTGGCAGACCATGCATCCGCATGTTCGCCCATCGGTGAAGAAGGCGTGATTGGATAAATCGCGATGACTTCATTCAAGCGATGCGCAACGGAAGCCGCGGCTTCGTTGCCGTCAACCGTAATAATGTTGCTTTTCATTGAACTGACTCCTTTGAAAACGGGCATTGTGCCCGAGAATGTCTCTCCAGTCTCAAGTGTATCCTCCCATGTGATGCGACGTTAGTTATTTATGACTTAATTCCCCGTGCGGGTTGTCATATTTCGGACAAAAATGGGATGAATTTGTGATGATTGGTCTTGAAATAAAAAAACCTTGCGAAGAGAATAAACTTCGCAAGGTTCATATCACAGGTATTTTTCCAAATGTCGTCTTGCCAGAAACAATGCTGCCAATGTTTTTGCGTCTGGCATTTCTCCCTGTTCTGCCATCTCGATTGCCTTTCTAATTGGGATTTTCTCAACCTGCAAAAATTCGTCCGCATCAGCTTCGAGCGGATCGTGATTCAAATCCGCTGCGAGAAACACAGCCATGAATTCGGTTGAATAACCGGGTGCGAGATAAAAATCTCCGATGTGTTCAAGTTTGCCCGCGGCCATCCCGGTTTCTTCGCGGATTTCGCGCGCCGCGCAAGCTTCATGCGGCTCGTTTCCATCGCGTGTGCCCGCAGGCAACTCCAACAAGTCCATGCCCGCCGCGTGGCGATATTGTCGAACGAATAATAAATTGCCATGTTCATCAATCGGGATGATGATGACCGAGCCGCCGTGTTCTACAATTTCATATTTTGTTTCGCGGCCATCCGGGGTCTTCAAATAATCACGCCGGATCTTGAATGCGCGTCCTTGAAATACGGGTTCAGATTTCAATAATTCGAATGGCATGATTTCTCCTGTTAAATTCCCTCACCCTTTGTCCGTCTCCTCATGAAACAGGGAGCAGGGAGAAGGTCAGGGTGAGGGGAGAATAAAGCCCAGGCGATTTTTGCCTGGGCTGTGGATGCGAAATCAAACTCCTTTTACGGGATCGTCAATTGTTGTCCAACTGTCAGCGTCGAATTGATCGGCAAATTATTTGCTTGGGCAATTGCTGCCGGATCAATGTCTCCGTAATAACAGGCTACGCCGTAGATCGTCGTATCGTTGTTGCCGGATACGGTGTACGTAGCGGGATGATTATGCCATGCGCGCGTTCCGGGGAAGGGATCGCCTGTCTGCGGGATTTGCAGAACCAAACCTGGCTGGACGATTTGGCTGTCTATCAATCCGTTGAGTGACGCTAATTCACCAGGATCAACGTTAAAGCGGCGGGCGATACAGAAAGGCCATTCGCCAGCCTGCAGCGTGTACGTTGTCGGAAGCCCGCCGGAAATGGTCGGCACCACAACTGTTGTTGCCGGCGTCACGGTTGCCCCGCCAACGGTCACAGTTGCCGGTTGGGGGGTTACCGAAACAATGGCGATGGGTGTTGACGTGGTGCCCGTCTCAGGCGTGATGGCTGTGCCGCCTGAAGTGGATGGTGTATCTGTCGGTCCGCCGGGCGTCTCGGATGGCAGGATGGTTCCGCTCGCTTCGGCGGTCTTTGCAATCGCAGTAGCCGTTCCAAGTTCCGCGACGATTTGCATGGGGTCCTGGCCTGTCGGGAACGGCGACACAAATTGACTCGTCGAAATGAGAGTAGCTGTTGTGGCAGGTAGTTGCGAATAGGATTGTGTGCAGGCTGAAACTAAAACAGTAACAAGCATCAGAATAGTGGCCAGCCTCACGCTAAGTTTTTTGTCCATGACGATCTCCTCTTGTGTTTACTCAAGATAGGATGGTAGCATATACCGTTTAGCGCGTCAAGCTAAACATAGGTCATTATTGACCGCAGCCCAAAGTATTCAATAGATTCGACGCAAAACTCTGTGCCTCATTCGGACCGTCAGCCTGCACCCGTTTCCAAAGCTGACACAAGCCCGCGCGGATTTTCGGCTGCTCATTCCAGGCTTGTTGTGTTAATTGTTTGGCGAAATTCAAATCTCCGGTGTGCGCGTCCGCTTCGATGAAGGGCAGCCATTCGAACGGGTCCTGTGACGAGAAGCCTTGCTGTTTGGCCTCCCTTCCCAACTGCGCGATTTGATTCCAGTCGCGGCTTTGACGCGCCAATTCCGCCTTTTCATAGAAATAACACCAGGTATGATTCGGTTCAGAAGCGAAGGGTGGATTTGGCAGGGATGGTTCTGGCGCGCTTGTGATAATCCGCGATGGGTCAGAGAATGGAACGAGGGATTTCAATGAGTCGGGAAACTTATTGTAGGTTTCTGCATCATCGAATGACGGGTCGAACACGCGCAAGCATCCGTTCTGCGGAGCGTAGATCGCGATGGATTGCGAGGTGTTGCCGTGAAACGTCAGGGTGCGGTAGGGAAGTTGAATAACGGTATCCGGCTCGAGGTCCGAAAGAGTCGAGCCGCCCAACCGTTTGTTGACGTAGATCATCGCGTACGGCAAGTCCGGCGGTTTGACATCCGGCGCATAAATCCAATTGATGGGGGCGGTGAAGGAAAGATCGGTCTCGTAATCAATCGGGACGAAATCCGTTAGGATGGCTGTGTCTGGTTTGAGGGCGGGGATGCGCCATGCCACTTGCCAGTAAATATCCTGCTGGCGCTGCCAGTCGCGGCGGAAGATATTGGCATTGAAAAATTGCTGGCCGATACCCAGCGCGATGAGAAAAGCAAATGCAAATAATTTGACGCGTTCATGACGAATCAAGAATTCAACCAGCCCGACAACGAATAAACTTCCGCCCAGCATCATTGAAATCATGAAACGGTCGTAGCTGGATTGAAGCGTGAGCGGAAGACCGGCCGCGAAGGACGGAATGCGCCCCAATAAAATGCCGATCAGGCCAATCAGAATCGCGGAAATGGCGAATGTGTCGCCCTCACCCCCAACCCCTCTCCCAAAGGGAAAGGGAGAAAAGGGTGAGGGGGGCAATTCAAGTTTTGAAAAATAAAATATCAGCAATGCAAAACAGATCACAATCAAGGCGAGAGATAAAAGCGTTGTCGGCGCGCTGATGGATTGAAAAGACAAGACAAGAATTTGGAACCACGTATATAAACCGGCTTTCCATAAAACGTCGCCGACAGCTATGACCGCATCTTTGATGGATGGCAATCGCTGCGAAGCCGCGATGCCGTATGAAATATATGCGCCGGATTTATAGTAATAGGCCAGCCATGCCGCGTCCGCGAGCCAGATGAGCAGATAAGGCCAGCTGCGTTTCAAAGTCTGGGTCACGCGCGGCCAGAATCCTTTTGTTGATTCTGCAATGACGATCCAGATGAACAAAAACCTCAACGGTTCCATGCCGAAGAAATATTCGGTGGGGAATAATCCGATGACCAAAAATATCAGTGCGAGAATTGTGCTCAGAAGAGATTTGTCAGCGTTGCGGATGGCGCGGATGGATAAGCCAATCGAGAGCAGATAAAAGATGAACGGAATCCATTCCTGATTGATGTGTGTGAGCGCGACCCAGGTCTGGCTGTAACCGGGAAAGACGAGCATCAGGAACGCGGCGGCGAGGGTTTGCCGTTTATGATTTGGCCAAACTTGATTTAACGCGAACCAGGCCGAAAGTCCCGCGGCGAAGCGGATGACCAACGCGAAGATTTGCCACAGCGTCGGGTTCAGCGGAATCAAACTGGTCGTGACGAAGAAGATCGGTCCGAGGAATGGACGAAAGCCGCGAAAGGCCGGGATGAACGCGGCGGGTCCGAGAAATTTTGTGATCCATGCGAAAGGCCAATCATCCCAGTAAAAACCGGTCCACGGAATCAAAAGTCCGTAGGAGATGAATGCAACGAGAAAAAATGCAAGCGGAATCGTTTTGGCGGAGAATTGTTTTTTATACATTGATATTCCAGAAAGTTACCTGCAATTATAAAGGATTGATTGATAGCGCAACAAAAAAAGTGTGTCATTGCGGGGAGTGGAGCCAAAGCGCCACGCGCCTCCGGCGCTCGCAACGACATAGATCGAAAATAAAAATGCCGTCGAAGGTGACGGCATTTTTATTGATGATTGACTCGAAGAAACGACGGGCTATCTATTCGGCGTCGAGCGAATCAGCGCGCCGCAATATTCGCATTCGACAGTTTGGTTGTCCACCCACGAAATGCTGTCGCTGTGAATCGGCCCGCCGCACTTTGGGCAATTGGTTGGCAGGACGCCGCGTTTTGCCGCGGGTCTGGCTGGGGCTTGCGATGGCACCGGCAGCGAACCAACCTTGCCGCCAAACTCATTTTGAATCGCGGTCGCCGCGCCGGTCATGCCTTTGTTGTTGAACTTGCGAGTGATGTTGGCGTAGAAGACCGGCGTTCGGTCTGCCATCTGATATTGGATGAACAGATTCAGCGCGGCGCGGGCTTGCTCCAATGCCAGCTGCGGACGGCCTGCGTCCGCGTATGCGTGAGCAGCGCGGGCGTGCAGATTGGCTGCCCGGCGCGGACGCGGCGCGTCGAGCTCGTGCGCCACTTCTGCGAAGAGAGGCGCGGCTCCCGCGGCATTTCCAGCGGATGCCATTTGATTGGCCTTTGCCAGTACTTCGATCTGTGCGGCGCTAAGGGGAGTATCTCGCATGGCGGTTCGTAAAGTCCGAAACATATTTGCCTCCAAAAATTTTGATGCCTGTTGATTTATGGAATCGAAGCCGCGGAGGATTCGTTTGCAGATCGATTCCCCGCTAAGCGGATGGCGTCTTCCGTGTCAAATCAGCCAGCAGATACAAACCTTCGCCGCCTGCGATGACGATCATACCTTGAACGAAAAGAAAGATGGCGAGTCCAATTCCGCTGAGCAGGCCGCCTAATCTGGCTGCCGGGCGTGCCGGCGCGGCGGATAATGCGCGTTGCCCCGAACGGATCGCGCCGAGTCCGACGCTTACAATTCCACCCAACATGACCAGAATTCCGAGGATGATCAAGATGATGGCCGTAATGCGAGCAATTGAGTTCATGGATTCTTCTCCTTATCGGAGTAGAATCTATCACTCGCAAATTATGCCAGTATGAGAGGACTGTAAAATTGTTGTAAACCGGTCAAATCATCTCGCTCTGAGGGAGCGTTTCTTGCGGCTCCTGCTCTTTGAGTACGATGTCGCTGCGCTTAGAGTGACAAAATGTTTTTTGAAATAACTTTTAATCCTCATCCTGCTTTTGATCGCCGTACACTCTCGTAACCGCGGCTTCGATCTCTTTGTCCGAATGCTTCTCGCACGCCACAAGCGGACGGTTTGCATTTGGGACGCGCTTGCCCCCGGCGCTCATCACTTTTGCATCAACGAACTTTCCGTTCGCGTCATATACCACGTAAAGCTGGTAAAGCTTTCCGCAGACGATACAGCCGTGCATTTCACCTTTCGTATGTTTTTCCGGCATCTTGAGCCTCCATATTCCCCAACTATACAATACTTTTGATAAGACACGCTTGCAGGTTCCATCGCCAGATGAACGCGCCGCCGCGCAGAATGATAAGGGAGAATTTTTTTAGTACCGCCCTGCCACCACCAAGAAAAAAGCGCCGCTAATGTTTCAGCGGCGATGTTTGTCTACATATTATCCTAACTCCCCAACTACTTTTTCTACCTCTTCTAGAATTTCTCCCGATTTCACCAGTGCTTTCATCTTGTTGTGATCGTTATACAGCGGACGATCCACTTCGAGATGTTCCACGTGTCTGCGAATCACCTCACGTGCCTTTTGTGTTCCTTTGCCCGGCGTGAACTGGCGGAAATCCAAGGCTTGCGCGGCAGCCATGAATTCGATTCCTAAAACGCCGTAAGCATTATCGAGAATCTGTCCATTCTTCAACGCGGTGTTCATGCCCATCGAAACGAAATCTTCCTGATCCGCCGCGGCGGGGATGGATTGAATCGACGCAGGCGCAGATAAAATTCGTTGCTCGACGATCAAATGGTCAGCGGTGTATTGCGAAAGCATCAGGCCGGAATAAAAGCCCGGTTCGTGCGCGAGAAAATCTGGAAGTCCCGCGGAAAGAGCCGGATTAGTTAAACGGTTGAGTCGTCGCTCTGCCAAAACACAGATCATTGTGATGGCCGCGCCCGCCATGTCCATGGGCAAGGCAACCGGCGTGCCTTGAAAGTTTGCGCCGGTGAGAGTCAATTTGTCTTCGGGAATAAAAATCGGATTATCGCCAACGCCGTTGAGTTCGATCTCCACTTGCGAGCGCGCATACGCAATTGCATCGCGTGCCGCGCCAATCACCTGCGGCGTCGAACGCATCGAATACGCGTCCTGCACTTTTGTCTTCATCCTACCTGTCGTCAAGTCCGAGCCTTCGATCACCTTCAAAATATTTTTTGCAGACATGATCGCGCCCTTGAAGCCGCGCAGTTCATGAAGTTTGGTGTTGTACGGTTTCATGTTGCCAAGCAATGCTTCGATGGACATCGCCGCCGCGATCTCAGCCTGCTTCAAAAATCGTTCCATGTCGTAAATGTGAAGTGCGGACATGGCCGTCAAGACATTCGAACCGTTAATTGTTGCCAGGCCGTCGCGCGCTTGCAAGCCGGGGATTTCAATTCCAGCGCGCCGCATCGCTTCTCGACCCGGTAACCGCTCGCCGTTAAAGAAAGCTTCGCCCTCGCCCATCAGCAACAGGGCGGCTTGCGCCATCGGGGCGAGGTCGCCGCTCGCACCAACCGATCCCTTTTGACAAACAACTGGTGTGACGCCTTTGTTCAGCATCTCCACCAGTGTTTGGGTAATCACAGGTCTGCATCCTGAATTGCCATGTGCATGGACGTTGATTCGTCCCGCCAGCGCCGCGCGGACATTTTCAATCGGCAGCGGATCGCCGATGCCAGCCGCATGATTGTAAATAAGATACTTCTGAAATTCCTTGACTTGCTCATCATTGAGAACTTTTTCCGAAAATTCCCCGATGCCCGTATTCGTGCCGTACATGATTTCTTTATTGGCAAGTTTCTCTTCCAACATTGCGCGGCAGATTTTTATGCGCTCCAGCGCGGCGGGCGCCAATTCCACTTTTTCATTATTGCGTGCAATTGCAACCAGTTTTTCAATCGTGAGGGATGAACCGTCGAGGGTGGTGGGCATGAGTAATTCTCCTAAATAGTGATGAGTAGCATTTCTTTTTGCCCCCTCTGATCTTCGGCCACCTTCGTGAAGCATTCCCGAAGGGAGCATTACAAATCCAAAGGATTTGGGGGAGGCAGGTGGGGGGCTTTCGTTATTGTACTCTAAAGGCTGGGCAGGTAAAATCAACGGCATCATTTTATAGGAGAGAGAATCATGCCAGAGGAAAAAGAATATATGCCACAGCGCGCCATGTCCATCCATGCGCACCCGGACGACCAGGAATTTTCAGTCGGCGGGACGCTCGCAAAATGGTCAAAAGCTGGATGTGAAATTGTGTCGGTAGTCATCACCAGCGGCGACTCGGGCTCGAATGATCCTACAAAAGATGGCTCTTATAAACCAGTCTTAGCCGAATTACGCGAAGGCGAACAACGCGCGGCGAACAAAGTTTTGGGCGTAAAGGAAACAATTTTTTTGCATTATCCAGATGGCGAATTGGTTCCAACCATCGGTCTTCGAAAAGATCTGACGAAGCTCATCCGTCAATACAAACCGGATGTTGTTCTGACGGGCAGCCCCGAAGGTTGGTTTTATGGCAGCGATTACATCAATCATCCCGATCATCGCGCCGCGGCAGAAGCTGCGACGTACGCGGTCTTTCCGTCAGCGGGGACGCGGCTCATTTTCCCGGACCTGTTAGCGGCGGGGTACGAACCGCACAACGTCAAGCGTTTATACATCCATGAAAATGAAAGGGCCGATACGTGGGTTGACATCGGCGAGACCATCGAAACAAAAATCGAAGCGTTGAAGAAACACGTCAGCCAGCTTGATACGCACGAAGTGGATAAATGGATCTATGAGTGGGCTGACGAAACAGGCAAGGCGAAGGGGATCAAATATGCTGAGGCATATCGCGTGATGATTCTGGAGAACGAGGAAGATAACGGTTAATGCAAAAGTCCGAAGGCGACATCATCTTTCATGCCGCTATTGTTTCAAGCGTGCTGGCGGGATTGAGTTTTGCATATGCCGCCTTTGTTTTGTTTCTTCAAACTTCTGTCATCAGTTTGAGCAGGCTTGCGATTGCATTCGTGCTATTCATTGTTTTTGCAATCGCAAATTACCTTCTCGTTTTTTATTTGAAAGCAAGACTGATAACTTTCAGCAAGCGAGTTATCAGTCTTTGTTTTCTTTTGCCGCTTTTATTTCTGCCGTTATTTTATACGCCGCCCGCCTATCCGATCCACCCGCTTTTGCGGCAGTGGACGGATGTGGCTGTGCAATATGATGTCAATGCGGATTCGCGCCCGCTTACTTTTTCAAAGTCCGACGTTCGATTGCAGATGGATAAAAATGTTTTGGACGCGCAATCGTTCCGCGTAGTTGGAACATGGAAGTCAACCGGCGATACGTTCATTCTGGACCCGGGAACGGGCGCGTCGCTTCATTGGGTTGGCGCGGCGACTGATTCCATGCTGCTGACGCTTCAAGCCCCAGCCGCGAGCGGTACCGTGACGATTTATTGGGATCAATCCCGCAGCGTCTTTGAGCTTTCTCCAGATGCGCCAAAGCAAATTACTCTGACCAAAAAGTTCGACACGCCGTGGGGCGTCAGTGCGTTGTTGTTTTTATCCATTTATATTCTTATTACATGGTTCTTGTTTTTGCTCGTGATTTTGTTCGATAAAAGAATCAAATTCATCCAATGGGTTGAAAAGGCAGCAGGCTCCCGCGTTTTGATTATTCTGCTTTCAATCATCCTTGCTGTTGTTACCGTCAAACTTCAACTTGACAGCCTCAACGGCGGCGCGGACAGTTTTATTCACGGCACGCAATTGGCAAGGCATAACGCCGTCCTGCAAGGTCAAGCGCCGAATCCCTGGCAATATCGCGTTTTATCGGAATATATCGCGGAAGGATTTATCCGTTTTTCTCAATTTTTGAAAATCCAAGACCCAATTGGTTTTGGTTTTGTCTCCCTGCGTGTTTTGCAAAACATTGCCATCTTTCTATTGGCCTTTGCCTTATATCAAAAGATTTCCAATTCAAAATGGATTGCGCTGGCGGGCTTTCTTCTGCTTGCCAGCAGCATGAAGAATGCCTTTTATGATAACGATCTGTCGTTCAATACATATTTCGATTTGATTTTTTATCTACTCGCTGTCATCTTG
>JAKAKJ010000011.1 GCA_021824575.1 Chloroflexota bacterium | reverse complement strand
CTGGTGGCCGGCGCTTTCATGGGCATCATGGCCGCTTTGATGGCTGCCCGCCCGGATGTGCCGCTCGGCATCATCATGCTCGGTGTAATGGGTTTCCTGGCCGGGCAGATGCTCTATAAATGGAAGATGGACCTGATCCTTGTCACTGCCATTGTTGTGATCGTGACCCTGGCGGCTGTGATCTTTGGACCACTCGGCGCGGTGAATGCACAAGGTCAACTTGATTTCACAAAGGGACCGATCAGCAGCGTTTTCGTTGGTATCAACAAAGCGGTGGACAGCATAAGCGGAGGCAACGCCCTCTTCAATGTCACCGACCCGACTGCTGCTGATCCACGCGTTCCAGTACCGGGTCCTGATGGAAAACGGGCGAGCACAGCCCTATATGATGCCGCCACTGGCCTGATCAAGACCATGCCTTCCTATCTCTTGTGGGCAGTGTTTCTGCTAGTGTTCTCATATCTGGCAGCTACATTGCCAATATGGAGATTTGCACAACCAGTCAACTACATCGGATTCTGGATCACACTACTGGCCATCGTCTTTAGCGCCATCGGTGCGATTCTGGCTCCGTTCATCAAACCATCTGTCGGAACGTTTGCTCTGCCTGCCGTTTCAACACTCGGCTTCGCCTATAACCCCGCCAAGGCCTGGCAGCCCTTGTGGCCGATGCTGTTCGTGACGATTGCGTGCGGCGCGATCTCCGGCTGGCATGCTTTGATCGGCTCGATTGGAACTGCTCGCCAATTGGAATATGAGACGGATGCCTTGCCGGTGGGCGGCGGCGCGATGTTCACCGAAAACACGCTGGCCCTGCTTTCGCTCGTTGCCGTTTCCATCGCCGGATCGGGCGGCGGCGCGGGCCGCTTCGCGGCGGGAGTTGGCAGCCTGCTGACAGTAATCTTCGGTGACGGCTTCAAGTTGTTCGGCACAGCCCTCGGCTTTGGTACGTTCATGATCATCGTGCTGACCGTGACTCAGCTGGTCTTCCGCGTTATGCGCGTTACGCTCTCGGAATGGGGCGGTGAAGCTCTGCCCGTGCTGAAGAACATGCACGTCTCGACCATCATCTCCATGCTGTTGACGATCTTGCTGGTGCTGACCGGCACATGGGTCTATCTGTGGCAATTGTTCGGCGCGGCCAACCAGCTAATGGCGGCGTTGAGCCTGCTGATTGTGACGGTCTGGCTCAAACAGCAGAAGAAGAATCCAGCCTTCGCACTCTGGCCGACTTTGTTCATGTACATCACAACGCTGGCAGCCACGCTGGTCACAGCCCGCAACCTCTATGTCACCATCGTCCCGATGGGCGGCTTTGAGGCGGCTGGCGCGTGGGCGATGATCCTGATTTCTGCCCTGCTGTTCGTCTCTGCCATACTCATTGGCTGGGACGGTTATGTTGCGTATCAGCGCTTCGCCAAAGGCACTGGTCAGGCCAAGAAAGCTGCGCCGGCTGCAGCTGATTGACCTCCGTTAATCACAAGAGGAGACGCAATTATGCGTCTCCTCCTGAAACAATGCATTGATTACCAGCCGATCAATTGTTGCGTTCTGCAATAGCGCGTGCCAAAGCGCGCAATTCTTCAAAGTAATTGGTTGAGTCAGTCTTTTTGTAATCCGGGAAGGGAATGTGGATTTCCAGATTCGGCATGTCCTTCCGCAGACTGAGCCGCGCATACCGCGGCGAAACTTTTTGCATCGGCTCATTCAGCTTATCCACGGTTGAAGCCGCGAGGTCGAGCAGACCTTTGGGTGCCATCAGCTGTAAATCGTGATAGGGTTTGCTGTCCCAGCCGCGTTGGCGGGCGCGCTCCAGGGACGAGCGCCCGCTCCAGGTTTTTGGGTCAGCCAGCTCGAGGTCCAGAAGCGGAGCCGAATTGAGTTGAGCGCGGAAGATCATAACATCGTCGCGCCGCTGAATCATCGCTATGATCGTCATCCAAAAAACATCGCGCGGCTTCATGACCAGTAACGTCTCAAGACGGCGAAAAGGCGGCTTGGCACGTGCAATCACGAGTTCCGCCACCGACGTGCCCAGCCAGCGAAAGGTTGTCTTCTCGCCAATGCGCGGCAAACCGGACTGCATCCACTTTAATAACGCATCGCCGCGGCGCAAATTATAAATAATGCCGAAGGCAAACCAACCCATGACAATCATTACCGCCAACGCCAGAAAATATTGTGGGTTCATCACACACCTCGAGTTATTTTATCCGTAGCACAAGAACCAGTATAATATGAAAAACGATATGGTTCAAACAGACAAGCGCACCGGCTTTTTGAGTTCCATCCGGGAATTCTTATACGGTATGTTTGGAATGGAAATTGCCGAACATGCAATGGGGATGCGCGCCAGTCTTGAAAGTGTGTTCATGCTGGCAACGGTAGGAGATATGATCGGTGTACCCATCCTGCCGCCCTATTACAGTTTGCGCTTATTGCCTTATCTTGTCCCGCAGATTTCAACCTGGAAACGCCGGGTGCTCAGGCAGCGCGAGTTCAGTGACGAGCACGATTATCATCTTGATGGTTTGTAAATCACCTGCAGTAGGCAACGCTTAAAGCGTAACTTACAGAAAGGATTATTTCGATGAGCGAGGAAAAACCCAAACAGCCTGAGAAGAAAAGTTTCTTCAGGAACATGCAGGAAGTCCTGTATGGCATGGCTTCGCACGATATGAGCCGCTACGCCCTGCGGACGCGCGCCAGCATGGAACATCTTTTCATTTTGATCACGATGGGCGATATGATCGGAATCCCGATCCTGCCGCCATATTACAGCCTGCGTCTGCTCCCTTACGTTGTGCCGCAAATCGCAACATGGAAGCGGCGGCTGCTGCGCGAAAAAGATGTTTCGGATGCCATGTTCTAGGAGCTGACAATGTCGCTAAAACAAATCTTTGAGGAACATCCCGAACGTCGTTACATCATGTTCGGAGGGAAGGGCGGGCTGGGCAAAACCACGTTCTCAGCCGCAACAGCTTACTGGCTGGCCAAGCAGGGAAAGAAAGTGCTGGTCTTTTCGGTTGACCCGCAGGCCAGTCTTTCGGATATTTTCCAGAAGGATATCTTCGGAAAAGGTCCGGTCAAGATCATGGACAATTTGTGGGCGCAGGAGATTGACGCCGACAGCCACATCAAGAATTACCAGAATGAGATCCGCAAGAAAATTTTGGACATGTACGGTTTCGAGCAGGTGCCCGAGGAGATCGAGCAATACATTCAGGCCGCATCCGCAGAGCCTGCCATGGAGGAAAGCGCCATCTTCGACGCGGTAGTGGACATCGTCATAGGCGGCGAGTACGATTACTATATTTACGATCTTGTCCCGCTTGGCCATGCACTCTACTATTTGAGTATGGCAAAAGTGTACGACGAGTGGATCAACAAGATCACAAAATTGCGCGAGGAGATGCGCGAGTACGAGGAGATGGTCTCGCGCATGAAGCGGGAGAAGGAGACGGAAGAAGATCAAATCCTGACCGAGTTGCAATACATCCGCACCCGGATCAACGCCTCGTCAAGTATTCTGACTGACAAGGAAAAGACCGGATTCTTCTTTGTCGTCATTCCCGAAGAAATGATCCTGATTGACACGGCCAAGGCAGCGGATCTGTTCGCCAAATTCAACGTGCCAATCATGGGCTACGTGGTCAATCGCGTTGTGCCGCGCGAATTGCTCTCCCAAAACATCCCGTCCTACTTGAAGAACCGCATCGAGATGCAGGACAAATATCTGGAAGAGATCAAGACCATGTTCGGCAGCCAGGTCGCGGCGCACGTTCCCGAACTGGAACGCGACGTGACCGGCCTGGATATGATCAAGCAACTTGCAGAAATCATGTACGGAAAGTAGGAGGATGTCATGACAACTTCAATTGAAACCTCCATGAAAAAATATGTCGGTGACCACCAACGCTTGAAGTACCTGTTCTTTGGCGGTAAGGGCGGCGTGGGCAAGACTGCACTGGCAGGCGCAACGGCCATCTGGCTTGCAAAGCAGGGCAGACGCGTTATGTTGGCATCTACCAATCCGGTCCACAGTTTGAGCGGATTACTGGGACAAAACGTTTTCGGCAAGCCAACTTTGGTTGATGGTGTCCCAAATCTATGGGCATACGAAATTGACACCAAGGACACCATCGAACGTTCCAAGCAGGAAATCCGTGACAAGATACAATGGTTCCTAAAGTTTGCGGATATTTCCACCAAGGCCGAAGAGTTCGTCGAATCGGCTACGATGAATCCGGCCTTTGAGGAATCGGCCATGTTTGAAAACATGGTGGACTTAATGCTGGGCGGCGAATATGATGTCTATGTTTTCGATACCGCCCCGACCGCCAATGCCCGACGCCTGCTGGGTATGTCTCAAGTCTATTCATTGTGGGTCAACAAGATGCTCAAGAGTCGCGACGACGCCCGCTCCCTGCGTGAATTGCTTTCCTTCACCAAGAAGAAGGAAAAAGATCCACTGATGGATTACCTCGTCACATTCCGCGACCGCATGGGCAAAGCGCGCGAAATGCTGACCGATTCCGCCCAGACCGCTTTCTTCTTCGTCACCCTGCCGGAAGCCCTGCCGATTGCAGTCATCACCCGCTTCATCGGCTGGTTCCACGACTTTGGCATCCCGGTCGGCGGCGTGATCGTCAACATGATCATTGACAAAAAACAGGTCAACGACAAATCGCCGGACTTCGTCAAGAACCGCGTCGCCATGCAGGATCGCTACATGACCGAGGTCTGGGAGAAGTTCGAAGGCATGGTGCGCGCCAACCTGCCGCTGTATGAGAAAGAGGTACGCGGCTTGGAAACGCTTACCACCATGGCAGATAATCTGTTTGTATAAGGTTCACAATTGACAAACACTTCTTCGAATCCTGCCCGCAGCCTCAAAGAAATTCTGTACGGTATGGCGATCCACGATCAGGTGCGGACTCTGGTGCGAACGCGCGGCAGTCTGGAGCATCTCTTCGTCCTAATCAGCTTCGGCGACCTGCTTGGCGTGCCGATCCTGCCGCCGTATTACAGCATGAGGATGTTGCCTTACATCGTTCCGCTCATCAACAACTGGAAACTCCGCATGTTGCGCGAGCGGGATTTGATGGACGCGATTTTCTAGGCAGTCAGTTCAAATAAACAAAGACCCTAAAGACATCCGCTGTCTTTAGGGTCTTTCTGCGAAGGAGAAAAAAATGGATCTTGGTTTAAAAGATAAACGCGCTCTCGTTATCGGCGCATCGCGCGGATTGGCGTATGCCACCGCGTTACAACTCGCAAAAGAAGGATGCAAAGTTGCGATCAATAGCCGCGACGAGGCGAAGGTCAAAACCGCAGCGGAGAAAATTGCAGAAGAAACCGGTGCGTCCGTGACGGGCCTCGCGGGAGATGTAAGTGATCCGTCCGTGCCCGCGAAACTGGTCGAGCAGGCCGTCCAGTTTCTTGGCGGACTCGATGTGTTGGTAACCAACGCAGGCGGACCTCCGGCAGGCCCGTTCGATTCGTTCGATGAAGCGACGTGGGAAAAAGCTGTCAATTTGTCTTTCATGAGCCATGTGCGGCTCATCCGCGCCGCCCTGCCCTATTTGCGAAAATCGTCGGCGGCCAGCGTACTCACCATGACATCCTACACTGTCAAACAGCCACTGCCAAATTTGGTTTTATCGAACAGCATACGATCAGCAACAGTTGGCTTGACAAAAACCCTTGCGCTTGAACTTGGCGGCGCGGGCATCCGTTTCAATTCCATTTTGCCTGCCACAATTGACACAGACCGCATCCGCGAACTTGCAGGTTTTCGCGCGCAGAAGAACGGCACGACGCTCGAACAGGAACTCGCGCTCGACGCGCAAAAAAGCGTCCTCGGACGCGTTGGCCGCCCGGAGGAATTTGCCAATGCGGCGGTCTTCCTGCTTTCACCCGCCGCGTCGTACCTCACCGGCGTGATGTTGACTGTTGACGGCGGACAATATAAATCAACCTTTTAATATGTCATTGCGAGGAGAGCGACGAAGCAATCTCCTTTATAAATGAGATTGTCACGGTCGTCTTGTCCTTCGACAAGCTTAGGGCGCTGCTCGTTTGCAGTGCGATTTGCAAACACAATTAGAAACCAATGAGAGATAAACCCGGACACAAAATCCGGGTTTATTTATGGTTAAATTACGCCCATGAAGAAATTATCATTCCTCACGCGCATCTCGCTCCTGCTCGGATTCTTCTTCACGCTCGATAAAGTTTTAGCCTTCGTCCGCGCCATCATCATCGCGCGCACATTCAGCTTATCCTTTGAGTTGGACGCATTCAATGTTGCGAATAATTTGCCGGATTTGTTAGCCGCCTTGATTTCCGGCGGCGCGCTGGCAATGGCATTCATTCCAGTCCTGACGCAAACACTGGCACTGGAAAACCGCGATAAAGCCTGGGACTTATTCTCGCGCGTCGCCAACCTGGCTTTTATAGCCACCGCTGCGCTGGCAATCGTCATCGCCATCTTCGCTGATCAAATCGTTGGGTTTTGGATTGCGCCCGGCTTCGATCTAGCTCAACGACACGTCATTGCAAATTTGATGCGGCTCGATCTCATCGCAACTTTTATTTTTTCAATCAGCGGTTTGGTCATTGCAGGTCTGCAAGCGAATCAACATTTTCTTCTGCCCGCGCTCGCACCGATTCTTTACAACGTCGGCCAAATTTTCGGCGCGTTATTTCTCGCACCCAAAACGCCCTACACGTTTGGCCCGGTCACATTTCCATCGTTCGGCCTCGGGGTGTACGGTTTGGTCTATGGAGTCATCCTTGGCGCGGTCATGCACCTCGCGATTCAAATTCCCGGCCTCATCCATTACGGCTTTCGCTGGACGCCATCCATCAGGATCAACGATCCAGCCATCATCGAAGTGTTCAAAGTTGTCGGCCCGCGCCTGCTGACTGTTTTCGGTGTGCAGCTCATGTTCGTGGCGCGCGACAATCTCGCTTCGCGTCTTGGACAAACGGGCGCGATCTCATCATTGACATATGGCTGGATGATCATGCAAGTACCAGAGACTTTGCTTGGGACAGCCATCGCAACCGCGATGCTCCCAACTCTTTCCGAATTCGCGGCGCGCGCCGACTGGAGCGGATTCCGTCAAACAATTGACAAGGCACTCCAGGTTTTGATCGCGTTAACTCTGCCCGCCGGAGCGATCATGGCCGCGGGAATGCATCCATTGATCCGCGCCGCGTTCCACTTCGACGAAGCTGGCACAAATCTGATGACGACCACCGCCCGCGTCTACATGCTGACATTGTGCGGCTATGCCATCCAGGAAGTTGCGGCACGTGCGTTGTATGCGCGCAAAGAAGCGATGATTCCATTGGCGACGATTGTTATTCGATTGATCATCTATCTTGGAATCGGAATCTCAGCGGTGGTTTTCTTCCGCCCGATTGGCGCGCCCGCAATCGCTGTCGCCGAATTATCTTTGACAGTTGAAGCAATCATCATGTTCGCAATTTTGAATCGCCGCATGAAAGAGCCGGTCGGAATTAACGGAGCGCTGCTCAAAGGGCTGGCCGCCGCTCTATTTGGCGGAGTCACGGCTTACGTCCTGGCCCTGATGCTTCCGGGCGGCGCGGTGATTACCGCAATCATCGGGATGGCAGTCGGCACGGTGGTCGCGCTGCTGATCGTCCAGCGTGAATTCCGACTATTGTTCAAGTTGGGCAAGGATGAAAGCCAGGAAAGTCTCGCCGCTGCCTAGAGTATAATAATCGCCATGTCTGAACACACCGGCAATACTCAACCTATCACACCGATTCAGGAAGACAACGCACAGCCTTCCCAACCAAAGCAGAAGAAGCCGCGCCGATGGCTTCCGATTCTTTTGAGCATTCTGGGCGTCATCGTTTTGCTCGGCCTGGGCGGCTTGGGCGGATACTGGAGCGGCATCGGCGACAGGCAGGCCGCGCAATCGCAGATTATTGACAAGCAATTGTTGGAACAATTCCAGTACGCGCTGGTGGATGAACAATTCGGCCGTTATGACACGGCCAAACAGCGTCTCGAGTTCATCATTCAGAACAACCCGAATTTTCCAGGCGTACAGGCTGAATTGGCAAAAGTCCTTGTGCAGAGTGCCATTCCCACAAACACCCCAACGCCGACTCTTACTCCGACTCCCGACCTGCGCGGCGAACAGGCACTCTTTGACACCGCCCAGCAGTTGATCACCGCAGGTGATTGGGCAAATGCCATCACCGAGTTGGACCAGCTTCGAAAGCAGGACCCGAACTTCAACACATCGCAGGTGGACGGGATGTATTATTTTGCCCTTCGCAATTACGGCGTGGCTTTGATCCAGGCCGGAAATCTGGAAGGCGGCATTTATCAGCTTACGCTGGCCGAACGGTTTGCCCCGCTCGACCGCGATGCGAATGGCATGCGCGATGGCGCGCGTATTTACATTGAAGCTGCCGCGTTCTTCGGCTCTGACTGGAAGACGTCGGCCAACTTATTCCAACAGGTCGCCTCGGGCTGGCCATCCATGTGGGATGGAACCATGACCGCATCGCAGCGCTATCAAATTTCGTTGATGCGTTACGGCGATCAGCTGTTTGCGCAAAGCAGATTTTGCGATGCCTATCAGGAATATCAGGCCGCGGCAAGCATTGCGGCTCTCGATCCGACCGCGGCGAAGAATTCGAATCAGGCTTACCAGCAATGCTATCCGCCAACAGCGACGGCAGCCCCAACTGAAGAACCACCGACACCCACAACCGGTCCATAGAAATGCCAGCAGTTCCCGATTGGGCTATTGCGCTAACATACTGGCTTCACCTGCTTGCCACCGTAACGTGGATCGGAAGTCTTGTTTCCATTTCCATTCTTGTATTACCTGCCGCGGCGCGCGCGCTTCAACCTGCTGATCAGCTTGCTTTCATTGACGTGGTCCAAAAACGACTGGAACCGATTGGATGGTTCAGCGTCAGCCTGTTGGTTGTGACCGGCTTGTTCCAGATGAGCGTCAACATTCATTACAACGGTTTTCTCTCCGTCAGCGGACAATGGTCATTGGCGATTTTATCCAAACACATTTTGGTGGCCGCGTTGATCGCGGTCAGCGCCATGCACACGTGGGATGTTTTACCCGCCATCCGGCGCGCTCTGATGCGAAAAGATAAGCTTGACCCAGAGCAGTTGAGTTCCCTGCGCCGTCGGGAGACAGGCTTGATGCGGACAAGCCTTGTGCTGTCAGCGCTTGTTCTGTTAGCCACTGCCATTGCAAGAGCGGCTGCCTAGAAAGGCAGCCGCTTCATTTCATCTCGGTTGTTCGTAAAGCACGTTCAATTCATCGGTATAGTAATAAATGATTTTGCGATTTGGATAATCACTGGGCAGCATGGCATCTGCTTCCTGGCCGCGCGAGAGGGCAAAGATGAAAGGCGAGGTCAATTCGGCGTTCTGCAACTCAAGCAGGCCGCCGTATTCCGTCCACTCTTTTTGGAAATGCACAATGACCAGCGCGGGCGCAAGCATTTTTGCCTGCGGAATTTCAAACGGGGCCAGCATGGCCCGGCTGATGCCATATAAATTCGTCATCCCCCTCAAACGGTTGGGCAAATAAACTGTCAGGTTGTACCCAATCAAAAAAGCGCAGAAGAGCGCCACCGCGATTTGCATCCAGCGCCGCCAACGTTTCTTGCGAACAACACTTTCTGCCAACCAAAATATCCCTGCCGAGGTCACGATGGTCAGGCTGTAAAATCCCTCGTAGTAGTAACGCGGACCGTATAAATCCGAGCCGATCCAATAAGCCATGTAGAGTAAAACAATCGCGGGGAAAACCAGCGCCACCAGCCAGGCGCGCAGATTGCGTCCAAGTGCGGCAATGCCAAATGGCAGGAACAACCATGACAAATTTTTCCATCCAAAGAAATCGCTCCATCCCGCCTTGAAGCTAACCTGAAGATTCACCCATGCCCAAAATAAACTATGCCCGCCCTGCTCGCGTCCAAAGCCGGGGCCAAAACCAATCTTGTCGTACGGCCACCACAGCGTATATGGATTCAACAACGCGCTGCCGGTCACAGCAAACTGCCACAGCGGAACCAAAGCCGAGACGAAACCGGCGAGCAGGCCAATCGCCAGGACGCGAACGCGGGTGGATTTGTCGCCGCGCCAGAGCAAATAGATTCCATGAATGAAGAACGGCAGCCCGACAGCAAGGGCGGTCAACGGTCGCGTCATGGCCAGGACGCCGAGGCTGAGTCCCGCGACGGAGACTGTCATCCACGCTGGAGGCGGCTGAACCGCGAAGCTCGCCAAGCGCGCGAAGAGATTATTTTTCTTTTCATTACTCTCTTCGCGATTTGAAAAATAAAACGTATCCAGCCACGCCAACACGAAAGCCAGACTCAAAACCAGTGCCCAGGGATGCGAAAGCAGTGATCCTGAATTCATCAAAAAGAACGGAGATGTGACCGTCAACAGCGCGGCCAACAAACCAACGCGTTCATCGAAAACTTTTTTCCCAAGCAGATAGGTGAGCCACACACCCAGGCCGCCGAGGATCGGATTGACCCAATCGCGGGCATGAAGCAATAATCCAAGCGCCAGCACAATGGGCCAGCCCAGTGGATACTTTCCAAAGCGATTGCCGTGATAATCCACAACGAACGGAACGAGGATGCTCTTTGGGTCCGGCGGCGACGGCAGCATGACTTTGCCAATCGTCAAAACCTGTGCCTGCCACACATACGCCATTTCGTCTTCGATGTGCGGCATGAAATTGAAGACGCGGTCCGCGACGAGATATGCGGCCAGGACCGCGATGATGCTAAGGACAAAAGCGATGAAGTTTGCGCGAGGAATTTTCATTTGCCACAAAGATCCGCAAAGTTTTTTCTTTGCGCTCTATTCTTTAGCTGTGAGATTTGGAATTTGGATCGGAATATTGAATTTGGCTGGAACACCTGTCAAATCATAGGCCATTGCCCCGCTGATTTTCACGGGCACAATGTCGCCAATCTTTACTTTATCCTCGATAAGAATCAAACCGTCAATCTCCGGCGCATCGCGATAGGAACGGCCAACCGAGATTCCATTGTCATAACCCTCGACCAGCACGTCCAAAGTTTTACCGACATACGATTGGTTAATCTGCAGCGAAATATTTTGTTGAAGTTCCATCAGCTGTTCGTAACGGTGTTGTTTGACTTCCGCTGGAACCGGATCGCCCAGCGGCTCGGACGTTGTCCCCGGCTCGAAGGAAAATTGGAATGCCCCGACGCGGTCAAATCGAATCTCGTTGACAAAATCAATGAGCGCCTGAAATTCTTCATCTGTTTCACCGGGATAACCAACGAGGAATGTTGTGCGAATCGTCAGGTTTGGAATGGAGCTTCGCATCCTGCCAAGCGTCTTATGTACCCACTCAATATTCGACGGGCGGCGCATTCGATAAAGCGTCTTCGGATGCGCGTGCTGGAGCGGCATATCGAGATACGGCAATACCTGTTTGCGCGTCGCCATGACCTCGATCAAACGATCCGTAACGTAACCCGGATATGCGTACATGATTCGAATCCAATCCATATCGGGCACGGCATCGGTGAGTTTTTCCAACAACACCGCGAGGCCATCTTTGATTCCAAGATCGTGACCGTAATCGGTTGTATCCTGTGCGATCAGAATCAATTCGCGCATGCCTGAGTCGCGCAGGCGACGCGCTTCATCCAAAATCGTTTCGATGGGACGGCTGACGGCTGTGCCTTTGATTAATGGAATCGCACAAAACGCACATGGACGGCGGCAGCCGTCCGCGATCTTGAGGTAAGCCGAAGCGCCGGCAACGCTCGCTCGAACGGTACCCGCCTCATCGGTCCCGACAGTTGCGGCATCAGTCGGCAGATGATAAAGCGGCTCAGGATGACTCCCCTTGCGAAGTTCGCGCACAACCTGGACAATATCCATCCAGCGGCGCGTGCCGAGAATGCCGTCAACACCCGGAACTTGTTTCGCGACCTCCGCACCATAACGCTGCGTCAGGCATCCGGCCGCGATGAGGATTTGACCCTCGCGTTTGCTTTCCGCCAATTTACGCAGGATTTTAATGGACTCTTGCTTTGCGGGACCAATAAATCCGCAAGTATTGACAATCAAAACTTTTGCTTTGGCCGCGTCCCCAACGGCGCGATAACCATCGCGCAACAATAACTGCGCCATCGAGTCAGAGTCGACGGTGTTCTTGGCGCAGCCAAGCGAAACCAGATGAAACGTATTGGACGGCAAAATTATCCTCCGGGGGTTGGCGTGCCGGTCGCTGACGGCGTGGCGGTTGGCGTTTCCGATGGTGTCGGCGTTAGATTCGGCGCGGCGGTCGCGGTCGGCGCCGGTGTGGACGTGGGTGTGCTGATGCCGCCAGCGCCATAAATACGGTCCACCACTTCGCCGAAACTGCCCATTAGGCCAAGGTCGCGTCCGTTATAAGTGACCTTGATGGCAGCGGCATTTCCAACGACCACTTCAACTTGATTCTGGGCTTCATACGGATACGCCGAACCTGCTTCTGTTCGTCCTTCGAATTGCACCTTGCCATCCACGCTTACGCGCAGATATGTGCTTTCCACAGCGACCAGATTGACATTCACATTGATGTTCGGCGGCAGTGTGGGCGCGGGGAGCGTGATCGTGGCTGGAACAGCCAAAGCAGTGGATGCCTGCGCGGTGTCCGCGGGAATGACGGTCACACCCAGTCCACCGATCGGAGTTTCCGCAAGGATTTGAGCAATCGGCATTGAAGTCGCCTGCGGACTTGTCGCCGCGCCAACCGCAACAACGCGGATGATGCCCCAGATCGCGAACAAGATCAACAAGACCGCGATGCCGCCGCCAAAAAGCAAATCGCTGGCAATGAACGTTCGCAGCGGCGGCAGGGATGTGTTCACCGTCATTGTTCCGCGCCGGCGTTTTGGTTTATCAAGAAGGCGTTCGCGGTGGCGCGCCTGCAATCCATCTGCAAAGCGCAGCAGGATCGTGTCCGCATCCAGATCGAGGAAGCTCGCATAATTGGCAAGGATGCCGCGCGTCTGCACAAGCGATGGCAAATCATCCAACGCGCCTTCTTCCAAAGCTTTTTGGAAAGCCGCGCGCACGCGCGTGTGCCGTTCGATTTCATCGTATGTCAGGCTCAACATCTCACGGCGTTTGCGAAGCTCGTCGCCGATCTCGCTGAAAATTTCAGCGGATGATTGGGCTGGAACAGATGGCTCATTTGGAATTGGGTTGAAGTCCTGCGCGTTGAATTCGCTGGGCTCGGCCTTCGTTTCAACATCGGCCTTCGCAGGCAGCGGTTCAGCCGCCTTTGGCTGATGCGCTGCTTTTTTGAATCGCTGTGCCAACCACGCGCGCCAACCAGGAATGCGGACGTTCTTCGCATCCGTCGCTTCGGCAGGATTTAATTCAATTTCAGGATTTACTTCTTGCGGGATTTCTTCCCCTTCGGGGACGATGCCGCCGAGGTCCGTTTCGACTTGCGTCCGCTCAACGGCCTGGACGTTTTGCGAATTGATTTCACCTTGATGGTTCTCGGCGAATTTGTTTTCTTCATCTTCGTCAATGGGCGGTGCGGATGAGAGGAATTCAACTTGCGCGGCAAGGAGCCGCGCTTCGGGAGAGATTTCTTTTTTTTCGGAGGCGTCCGCGTTATCTTTTTTTTTACAACCGTTTGCTTGTCCCCGGTTTTGGAAGCTCCTGCCCTTGGCTTTGCCGATTTGCGTCTTGGAATTGGCAATGTCTTTGAGTTTGTTGCGGCGGACTTTTTTCTGGACGGCTTTGTCACCGGCGTGGATATTTTTTCCGCGGGCGGTTCTTCGACCTGCGGTTCCGGCGCGGCGGGCAATTCTTCCGTGTAGCGGATGGGAACAAACGGCTCCGGTTCGGGACTCGAAGCGGGCACCGTTTCATCGGGCGCGGCTTCGGCGGACATTGAATCCTCGCGGCGCACGAATCGCTCGCGCAAACTGTTCAGCAGGTTGGGGCGCGCCGGTTCGGGCGCAGACGCAGCTTCTTGAACGGGATCCGCTTGCGGACCTGTGCTGAGCGAAGCGTCGCCTTGAGCTTGTCGAAGGGTCGAAGCATCCAAAGATGAAGCGGAAGGCTGGTATGCAAGCGTCCGCTCCGATGGCTGAACATCCGCAGGCAGCGCGTCCGTTTTCAATCCCAGGAAGTCGGAATAGTTCCGCAGAAAACCGCGCGCTTGTGCCGCGGATGGAATCGAAGAAAGATCGTCGCGTTCGAGTGCTTCAAGATAATGCGAGCGGATGCGGGTCTGTTCAGCGACCTGGGCGATCGTCAGCCGTTTTTCTTCGCGCGCTCGTTTAAGTTTTTCACCAATCGTTTCGGACATACTGCATTATTTTAACACATCACCGGCCCCTTCGAGCCGGTGATGAACTTGATTATTCGGCTTTTGCCTCTTCCGCGGGCACTGCTTCAGCCTCTTCGACTTTCTTGCGTGCGCGCGGCGTTCGTTTGGGTTTCTCTCCGGTTTTGGATTCTTCGGCAGGCGCTTCCGCTTCAGCAGCCTCACCCTCGCGACGGACAATGATCTTGATTTCAGGGATCAGGTCAATTGTCAGGCGGACGTGCGCTTTGAATTCGCCGACCTCGCGGATGGGCTGCATGTCAATCTGCTGGCGCTTGACCTCGTATTTGGTCTGCTCCATGATCGCGCTGGCAACATCCTGCGTGGTGATCGAACCATATAATTTGCCGGTTTCGCCGGCCTTGGCGGCAAAGGTCAACGTGACGCCGTTGATGTGATCGGCCAAATCTTTCAGCTCGCTGTTCAGCGCGGCGCGCTTGACTTCGGCCTGGCCCTTGATCTTCTCGGCCTGCTTCATCGCGCCCGGCGTGGCTAACATTGCCAAGCCTTGCGGCAGCAGGAAGTTGCGTCCGTATCCGTCTGCGACTTTCTTTACGTCGCCGGCGCGGCCCAATTTATAAACGTCCTTGATGAGCAATACTTTCATTTTATTCAAGCCCTTTCTGTTGGGATGATCTGCAAAGTGCGGTGGACTTTCCGCAAATTTGGCAGATTACGCAGAATAAGAAATCTGCGGATGGAATTTGCTGAATGAAGGGTACTACATTCAGCGGGGCAAGATTGTAACAGAAGGTTGCATTCTTGCCAACCTCGCAAACAACGGGTAAGATAATGGCATGGATCGCTTCCCGATCAACGCGCGCCGCGCGGCCATCTTCCTCGGCATCCTGGTGCTGATATTGATGGTCATTGATTTCAATTCCCGCGTCGAGGAACTCGACCGGCTGAAGAAACAGGAAGGTGTCCTCAGCGTGCAAGCGACGCAGGTCACGCAGACACAAGCCGCGCTGCAGACCCAGGTCGCGTACGCGGGTTCGGACAGCGCCGTCGAGGATTGGGCGCGGGGCGAAGGACACGAAGTCCAACCCGGCGACCAGCCCGTTGTCCCAATTGGGAAACCGGGAGCCACACCAATCCAAAATCGGGATCCAACGCCGACGCCAACACAGATATCCAATTGGCAGGTTTGGTGGAATTTGTTTTTTGGACAATAAAAGTCATTCGATATTCGCGGGGAGATCATCTGCAAAATCGAATCGGCGCACAGTTGCTTCATCCTGACTCACCCATTTCTTATCAATCAGACTCTTGAGCGCGGTACAATTGAGCCACTTTGTTCCATGCCATTAGGAGTGTCCATGCCTGCTGCTACTCAGACTCGTTCGCCTGTCTCCGCTCTCAAATCGAAAATTCGCGCATATTGGTCTTTGATCAAATCCCTGCAAACCGGCTTATTGCTCATGACCGGTCTTGCTGGATATTTGAGTGCGCACGCCGCGATTCAATGGCAGGATTTCCTGCAAATGATCCCAAGCCTGTTTCTGGCGATCAGCGGCTCGACGATCCTCAACATGTGGTGGGACCGCGATATTGACGCAAAGATGAAGCGGACACACATGCGCCCGACCCCCGCGGGACAAGTCCTGTCAACAGAAGTTTTGTGGCTTGGCCTGGTTGTTTCAGTCATCGGAGTCGGCTGGGCGCTCCTGGTGAATCTTTTTTATGGAGCGGTGGTCTTCGCCGGGTTGTTCTTCGATGTAGTTGTATACAGTATATGGCTTAAACGACGCACCTGCTGGTCAATCGTTTGGGGCGGGGTCTCAGGAGCCATGCCGATTCTCTCGGGACGCGTGCTGGCCGTCGGGCGAATTGACCCGATTGGCATCCTGCTCGCTTCGGCGATTCTCTTTTGGATTCCCACCCACACGCTGACATTCAGCCTGAAATTCTTCGACGATTACAAAGCCGCAGGCGTGCCCACATTTCCTTCGACATACGGGACTGAATTCACGCGCCTGACCATCGCGACTTCGAGTATCATCGCTGCACTGGCAATGAGCATCGCTTCGATCTGGATCGGAGTGGCGGAGGGCATCCTGGCCTTGATCATCGTCCTGAGTGCGGTCCTGCTCTTCCTCGCGGCGACAGTCCTCTTTCGGCCATCCGATAAAACAAATTTGCGGCTGTATAAATACGCATCGGTTTATATGCTCTGCACAATGCTGCTGATCATTCCCTACCGATTATAGCGGTCACGTCATCGCCAAGGGCGCAGCGACGGGGCAATCGCCTATTGGATGGTTAGTTGAATCAAAAGGAACTCTGGCATCAGCGCCAGAGTTTTTTCGTTGAGCGGACAATTTCTTTGCAATGCAAATCGCTCAATCCGACAAACGGGGAATTGCCAACAGCACAACAATGCGGGCCGAGATTGTGATTGGGGCAGCGCAAGAACATTAGAAGAAATCTAATGCCTCGGCAAAGTCTCGGCACTCCCGTATCCCGCGAGTTACAAGTGCGATGATCTCATTTTGCCATCAACTTTTTCTATGGCCATCCATCAATGATATGAAGGCCATTTGTGATAAATATCACTAGGCGAGAACGTGGTTCGGAGTTAATTTGTATATGAATTAAGCAAGTAATGAAATAAACATGAAACCGACCCTTTCACCCGAGGTCCAGGATTTAGCTGAGCGCCAGGCAGCATTGTGCAAAATATTCAGCAGCGCCCAACGTGTTCTGATTCTCTGGTTTCTGGCAGAGAAGGAACGAACCGTCAGCGAGATTGCGGAAGCGATCGGCGCATCCCTGCCCAGCTCCTCACAGCATCTCCGTTTGATGGAACTCAACAATATTCTTGAATCGCGTAGAGAGCGTCAAAACATCTATTACCGCATTGCTGACACTGACTTGCTGCGAAATTGTCTGGTTCTCGTGAACCGCCCCAAAGATCAATTTGTAGCAATCGAATCACAAACTTAATCAAGGAGATTGATATGACCACCCCTGAATTAACCGAAATCCAAGCCGCCAAAATCGTGGATGCCCGCGCCATGTCCTGCCCGGGTCCCTTGCTGGAAGCCAAGAAGGGGATCGCCACCGTCAAAGTTGGCGAGGTGCTCGAAATCTGGTCGGGCGACGCTAACACCAAAGTGGACATGCCGCGCTGGTGCGAAAAGGTCGGGCATGAATTTCTCGGCGTCCTGCAAGGCGACGGCTACGAGCGCCTGTTCATCCGCCGCATGAAATAAACCCTCGCCTCTGCCCCTCTCCAACTGGGAGAGGAGTAAAGAGAAACGATTGGATGTGCAATGTCACAATCGCAACAACCCAAAATCCTCATCCTTGGCACCCTCTCGGGCGGCTATGCGGGCGCGGACTCGACGGGTCAGAGTCACCTCGACTATCCGCCCAACACATACATCCTGCCGGTTATGTCGCCCGTCATGTTCCCGCCTGAGTTTTATCTGCGGGCGTTCGAGCATGGCATGGACGGCATCATCGTCATGTACAGCGGTACCGACAGTCCCTACAAAGTCGAAGCGGATGGCACCGCCAAACTTATCAATCGCGCCTATCAGTTGATGAAAGAGCGCGGCATGGACATCCGCCGCCTGCGCCTGGCAGCCATTTGCACCGTTTGCGTCAAGCCTTTCCTGAAGGAAGTCAATCAGATGAACGATTTGCTCGAAGGCATTGGCTTTGTCAAAGATGAAATCGCGGCACATGCCAGCGCGATAGTAACCCAGGAGGCGGCGCATGGATGACCTGCACATGGACGCGCTCGTCATCGGCGGCGGGATCGCGGGCATGCAGTCCGCGCTGGATTTGGGCGACCAGGGTTTTCAAGTCGCGCTGGTCGAACGCGATCCCAGCATCGGCGGACGAATGATCACGCTCAGCAAAGTCTTCCCCACGCTCGACTGTTGTAGTTGCATCACCACGCCCAAGATGTCGGCGGTAGCACATCATCCCAACATTCATTTGTACACTTATTGCGAAATCCAATCCGTGCAGGAGCATGGCGCGGGCTTCGATGTTTCCATTTTGCAGAAGCCGCGCTACGTGGACATTTCCAAATGCACGGGCTGCCGCGAATGCGAATACGAATGTCCCATCACCGTGCCGAGTCCTTTCGACAGGAACCTCGGCGCATACCGCGCTATCCGCGTGCCGTTCTCGACCGCCGTCCCGCAGAAGGCAGTCCTCGATCCTGAATACTGCCTGTGGTGCGGCAAATGCGAACAGAAATGCCCCGTCGAAGCGATTGATTTTTCGCAACAGCCCGAAACCTTCACCATCGAAGCCGACTCGATCATCATGGCAACGGGCTTTGACCTGACTCCCGTCAGCACCAAAAAAGAATACGGCGCGGGCAAACTTCACAATGTCATTGACCCGCTGATGATGGAACGTTTCCTCGCGCCCACCGGACCTTATGGACGCGTGCTGCGCCCCGGCGACGGCAAGGAGCCTGGTTCCATCGCCTACGTCCAATGCGCAGGTTCGCGCGACGAAACGCTTGGCATCACCTACTGCTCGCGCGTCTGCTGCATGTATGCCATCAAACAAGCCATGCTGCTCAACGGCGCGCTGCCCATGGCCGACATCACCATCTATTACATGGACATCCGCACCTTCGGCAAGGGGTACGAGCAGTTTTATCAAAATGCCAAAGCGATGGGCGTGAATTTCGTGCGCGGAAAAGTGGCAAGTATCCGCGAGGACGCCGATCAGAATCCGATTCTTAAAGTGGAGATGACGGACACAGGCGAAATCGTCGAACAGACTTTTGACCTCGTCGTTCTCTCGCAGGGAATTGTCCCCGCTTCCCACCCGACCGTCAGCCTGCCTCTCGGTTCCGACGGTTTTATCTCCGTCCCAGCCCCCGACTCTGCCCCGTGCGTCACCGGACGCCCCGGCATTTTCGTCACCGGAACCGCCGCCGGACCGATGGATATCGTGGATAGCATCGTCTCGGCCAGCGCGGCCGCGGCGGAGGCCTCGGCATACATTCGAGAAAACGGAAGCAGGTTGGAAGTCGAGAAGGAGGCGCTGTATGCCTGAGAATCAACAACCGCGCATCGGCGTTTACATCTGTCATTGCGGTGGGAACATCAGCGGCGCGGTCCAATGCGAGTCCGTCGCCAAAGCGCTGAAAGGACTCCCCAACGTCACCATCACGCGCACCGACGAGTCGATGTGTTCAGACGCGGGACAGTCGCTGATCGAGAAGGACATCCAGGAATTGGGCATCAACCGCGTGGTGGTTGGTGCCTGCGCCCCGATGCTGCATGAACAAACCTTCCGCGGCGCGGTGACGCGCGCGGGACTCAACCCGTTTTTGTATCACCACGTCGGTTTGCGCGAGCAGGACTCGTGGGTGCATGGACACGACAAAACTGCCGCCACCGACAAAGCCCTGCGGCTGATGTCGGCGGGTGTGGCGAAAGCGCGATTGCTCCAGCCGCTCGACCCGATTCGACTGGGCGCGGAGAAACACGCGCTGGTTATCGGCGGCGGTGTGGCAGGTCTGCGCGCCGCACTCGATATTGCCCGCCAGGGCTTGCGCGTGACACTGATCGAGAAATCCCCCTTCCTCGGCGGACGCATGGCGCAACTCGAAACAGTTTTCCCAACCGAAGAGGAGGCGCGCGCGTTATTGCATGATCTAATCCAAAAAGTCACCGCGCATCCCAACGTCACGATTTTTATGGGCGCGGAAGTGATGGGCGTTTCAGGGTACGTTGGCAATTTCACCATTCAAGTAAAGCAGCATTCGCGCGGCGTCAGTGACGACAACGCCGAAGCCTTGATGTCCGCCTGCACGCAAGAAGTCCCTGATCCATTCAATTACGGATTGACCAAGCGCAAAGTGATTTATCGCCCGTACGAAGGCTGTTATTCGTCCACGCCCGCCGTGGATTGGGATCACTATGACGGCCGACCTTTTGATGTTAACGGCTGGCCGATTGAGTTGAAGGATGAGCCGAAGTCGTTCGAGTTGAACGTCGGCGCGGTGGTTGTTGCCACAGGTTTCGACCCGTACACGCCGCCGCAAGGCGAATATGGTTTTGGCGAGCTGCCGCAAGTCGTCACACTCCCGCAGTTGATTCGTCACTTGGCGTTGAGCAAAGATGGCAAGTCTCTGCAATGGAACGGACGCGCAGTCCGTGATGTGGCACTCATCCATTGCGTCGGCTCTCGTCAGGTGGATGGAGTCCACCAACCGCAAGAGGATGGGCAGGTCAATAATTATTGCTCGCGGGTTTGCTGCACCGCATCCTTGCACATGACCGCCGACCTGCACAAGCGATATCCAGAATTGAATATTTACGACCTGCATCAGGACATCCGCACCTACGGGCGCGGACACGAGGAATATTATCGCCACGCGCTCGAAGACGGTGTGCGCTTCCTGCGCTATAACGGCGAGGAAGTTCCCGAAGTCTCTCCCGCGCCGCAAGGTGATTCTCATCCCGTTCTGGTTAAGGTCAAGGACATGTTGACCTACGGCGAGGAGATCGAAATCCCTGTGGATTTGGTGGTGCTGGCAGTGGGCTTCATGCCGCGCGATTTGCACGGCTTGGACAAAATGCTGAAAATCTCGCGCGGCAATGACCGCTTCCTGCTGGAAGTCCACCCGAAACTGCGCCCTGTCGAGACGGCGGTCAAAGGTGTGATTTTGGCGGGCTCTGCGCAGGGACCGATGAACATCCAGGAGAGTCTCAGCGCAGCTTCAGCGGCGGCAGCAAAAGTCGCCTCATTGCTCGGACGCGGCAAAGTGGAATTGCCTCCGTTCGTCGCCGCGGTGGATGTGGAAAAATGCAACGGCACGGGCGCGTGCGTCGAGGCGTGTGTCTACGAAGGCGCAATTGCCCTGCAGACTTTCAACGAAAACGGGGAAGAAGTCAAGCGAGCCGTGATCACACCCGCCAACTGCGTTGGCTGCGGCGCGTGCGTGGCGGTCTGCCCGAACAATGCCGTCAATGTGCAGGGCTGGACGCTGGCGCAATACGAAGCGATGGTCGAGGCCATCGGCATGGACTTGCCCGCGATGACGGAGGTGACGGCATGACAACTCAAACTTTATCCCGCGCTGAATTGCTCAAGCAACTGCGGACAACCCACGCCGAGTCGGTCAAACGCGCACAGGAATTGCTCAAAGAGCAGAAACACATGCAGCAGGAACTGTGCGCCTTCTTCCGCGAGAAGCCGCGTACTGTCCCCGAAGCGGCGCAGGCAACGGGTATTCCTGCCGATAAGGTTCTATGGTTCGTCGCCGCCATGAAGAAATACGGTATCGTGGCGGAAGCGGGCATGTGCGGCGATTATCCGCTCTACAAAAAGGTGGAGGAGAATTAACATGACCAACCGCGTAGACCCAACTTTAATGCGCGACTTCAAAAAATACGGCGCGGTGGGCATCGAGAAATGCTTCAACTGCGGCACCTGCACGGCGACCTGCTCGTTGACATCCAACGACTCCCAGTTCCCGCGCAGGATTATCCGCATGGCGCAACTCGGCTTGCGCGATCAGATTCTCGGCAGCAAGGAAATGTGGCTGTGCTACAACTGCGGCAAATGCTCCGAGACCTGCCCCAAGCAGGCGGAACCCGCCAACATCATGGCAGCGGCGCGCTGCTATGCCATCACCAATTACGACACGCTTGGGATCGGAAGACTGTTCTGTCGAGTCCCGCTCGTTGGCGGCTTGATCGCAGTTTTGCTGGCAATCTTCTTCGGGGCGTTCATGTACACTCAGCGCGAGACCATGTCCACCGAGTCGCTGAAACTGTTCAACTTCATCCCCTACGAGTTCATTCACACCGCGGGGATTGTCGTGATGATCCTGGTCGCGCTGGCAAGCCTGCTGGCAATTTTCAACATGGTTGTCCGCATGGCACGCGCCAACGATATCACCATCAAGACCATCACCGGCGGCGCACGCATGAACTGGCTGACAGCGTTCTGGGATGCGGTTGTCGTCCAACCATTGGGACAGAAGCGTTATCGCGAAGAATGTGACATCGAGGAAAACCGAAGAGTTTGGTATTTGAGCAAATGGTTCATCCACGCCGCGACGATGTGGGGGTTCCTGGGCCTGGTCCTTGCTACGGCGCTGGATTACCTGCTGGAGATCGTAGGCGTCAAAGCGACGGGCGCGGCGGTGCCGATTTGGTATCCACCTCGCTTGATCGGGACTTTGGGTGGGTTGCTGTTCACCTACGGCGTGACCGTGCTTCTCGTCAAACGCTGGCGGGCGGTGGACAAAGCCCATAGTTACTCGCGCCCCTCCGACTGGATCTTCCTGGCTCTGTTGTGGTTCAGCGGTATCACAGGTTTCATCGTTGAGATCGCCCTGTACCTTCCCCGCGCGCCCATTTGGGGCTACTGGATGTTCCTGTTCCACGTTTCGGTTTCGATGACGTTGATCTTTCTGCTTCCGTTTACCAAATTTGCCCATTCCCTCTACAGGGTCGTGGCGTTGTATTTCCACGCACTCAAACCTGTCCCTGTGATTGAGCCAGCCAAGGCTGGCACAGATTGATTGTCCAAGAGGTGAAGCGAACAAACACAACTTGAAACAAGCAACACGCGACGCAAGTCGCCGCCAAAAACCAAACCATATCATTAAAAAGGAGTTTCACATGACAAAGCAAAAAATGGCAGTCGTCTGCAATGGCGACACCCCGGCGAACATCATGCCGACGTTGATCTTCTCCACCTCCGGGCTTTCTCTGGAATACGATGTGCATATCTTCGTTTGCCCGGCAGGCGCACGTTGGATGGTCAAGGGCGAGCTGGAGAAACTCGGCACCCCCAAGGGCATGCCCAATCCCGTCAAGCTCTTCAATGACTTCCTCGAACTCGGCGGAGAGATTGTCTTCTGCGAACTGGCGCTGGAGAACAAGGATATCAAACCCGAAGACCTGCGCGACCCGCGCATCAAGATCAAGAAGGCCCCGCCCTACCTGATGGATGTCGAAGGCGCCGCGCAAACCTACGTGTTCTAAGCCGAATATTTAGCCAAAAACAAGCTGGATAATATTCCGGCTTGTTTTTGGTTAGATCCCTTTTTCTGGTAATTCCAATAAATCAGCATTTTCTGGTGCATGTACAAAACTCCAGAATGCGTCGCGCGGGCGGTAAGGTTCGCCGATTCGTTTTCTAACCATATAAATTTTTCGTTGTAAGGTCAAGCCTTCCACTGGAATGGCAACAATGCTTCCACGTTCTAGCGGGTAGGCGGCTGCAAGTTCGGAGACAAATGCCACGCCATATCCATCCGCCACAGTCCGCACGATAGCCTCGGCGTTTCCAAGTTCCAAAAAAACATTTAAGTCTTCCAGACTAATATCGTGTTTGGCCAACTCTTCTAGAACCACGCGCCGTGTTCCGGATGTTGGTTCGCGCATGATCATGGATTCTTCCAGAAGCTCTGCCGGCTCAATGGATTTACGAGCCGCCCAGCGATGACTCTCTGGAACAATTAACTTAATGGTGTCATGAAAGAATTCCTGCATTTCCAAATTTATATCAGCAGTCTCTCGACTCATAACACCCAGGTGAGCTTCGCCTTCCAATAAATCCAATGCTACTTTTTCGGAAGCACATGCAGGGATACGAACCTGTATGCCCGGATACCGTATGCGAAAACGAGCAGCCAATTGAGGCAAAACGTATTTTCCAGCGGTCGTGCTGCATGCGATTCTCAATTCCCCCGCAACTTCCTGCAAGGATGACATCATGGCCTGGAGGTTGGCAGAATCGTGCATAAGACGCCGCGCCCACGGCAGCAAAAGTTGACCTGACTCGGTCAGATGAAGCCCGGAGCCGCTTCTCTCGAAAAGAATTGTTCCCAACTCCTGCTCCAGAGTCTTGATCTGATGACTTACTGTGGGCTGGCTGAGATGAAGCTGTTTGGCGGTCTCTGAGAAATTCAAAGTTTCCGCAGCGCACAAAAAAGTCTCGATTTTTTGAAGATCAATCATGATGCAGTCCAGTCCGCGCATGAATACGACGAGAAGTTCGAGGATGCGCGAGTTTGAAAGAAGCCAGCTTGGCTGGTTTTGCCATAAGCACCATAAGTATGGTCATTAAGAAGGCGGATGTCAAGCACCAGGCACAGGTTGCACCGATGACAAAGGGTTCAAGAAAGGTAAGATAAATCGAGAAGAGCGTGCCAAATACAGTCATGGCAAACAATAGTATTGTTGAAAGATTAGCGACCCGAGCGAAGGCACACCGGGAAACTAACCATGCAATGGCGATGACCGCGTATCCAAACATTCCCAGCACACCGATAGGCAGGATGCCAAACAAACGCGCATATTCGCTTTGTTGAACGGTATTGCAGTCCCCCACAGGACCGCACACAGCAGTTGCTTGAGTAGTTTCCACATAAGTCAGATAACTGGCGATTCCAAAGCCTATAAGACACAATATTGGAATTACCCATCCCCAATTATCTTCGATGGAAATGCCTTTTGCCTTTCGGAAAACAGTAAAGGTCCATGCAAAGGATCCAAGCATGCCAACCAATACGAGAACGGCCAATGTGTTTCCAGTGGGGTCGAGAAGAAATCGCTCCTGCCAATCAAACGATGAAACGGACTCCGCTATCGGTGCGGCTGGAGGCGTAGTCGTTTGATTTGGGGCATTGGCGCTTGGTGTTTCAGCGTCCAAGCCGTACCTTTCTCGCAGACCGGGAATGTCCGGCCAATCCGCGCCACCGTTGGACAGGCAGGATTCAAGCATATCGGGGAATTTCTCAGGGATGTCTTGCGATCCCATGAGGTAGGTATTGTCAAACACCAGGAAAGGAACACCTCCTTCCTCGAGACCAAATTTTTTCAAGGCTTCAATGAAAAGCGTTTGTCCGTATGCCTGACTTACATCCACAAAGATGATCTTGAGCTGCGCTCCATATTTTTCGGTTAAAGGCGGCAGGGTTTGGCTGATCACATACTGACAATGTGGACAGGTGGTGGAGTAAAAAAGCACAGCATGCGCCACTGGCAAAAGCGTCTGGGCATGGACTTTTGTTGCAGGAATGAAGAACAAACTGATCACAAGAAGGATGAAAGTTCGTTTCATTTTTTGCTCCGTGTCGCATACCAACCCGTCCGCACTTCTGTGCGGAGATCGAAGTCTGGCACATAAGGTTTGATATCGAGCAGAGGAGTGCCGTCCAGCACGTCCACACCTTCCACTGTGAGTTTATTTTCCTGCCGTGATATAAGGTGGACAATGGAAAGACCAAGGGGGTTAGGGCGTTGTGGATAACGCGTGGCAAAGATGCCATGTTCACGATCATCCAAGAACGGTCTCACGCGCAACGCATAACCGGACGCCTCATGGAAAGCATACAAGAGATAGATGTGGGAGAAATCTTCAATATCGGTCAACCCGTCGCTGAATTCTGGGAAGACTTCAACGAAGCCAACGGTTTGCGAACGCGATGCCTGGATCGGCGTCTGGTCTTTGTCCGTGAACGGTGAGTGAATCATACCGATGGGGCGCATGACGATGTCCATAAGATTATTTCTTCTCCTTCATGAGAGTCAGCAACTTCACACCCTCTACTTGGCGGAACGATGCGCCCTGTCCAACAGTGCGCAGAACTGCCGCTTCATCCACAACGCGTGTGCCAGAGAGAATGTTTACTCCATAATCAAACAATACAGGCGAGAGCAGCGTGCTTGGACCAAGCAGCATCACTGTGGACCTGGGACCGCAAAGCGCAAGAAGACCATCCAAAGTGTGGTTGACCAATGTGCTTCCGGTAATCGCAACAACATCTGCCTGCGGCAACAAATCCTTTGCCGATTCAGCAGGGTATTCATCATCGGCGGGGTGTTGCTCGATGACCCAGAGCTTTTTCACCGTTTGACGTAATTTCCCGATGAATGGAAAATGTCCGATCAATGCGACGTTCTTTCCCCGCCCGCGGCTGATCAGCACTTCGGACGCGTTGATCTCTACTGCAAGCGATTCGTCCACATCCAGCAGCGAATTGATCGCAGCCACGCCAATGCTGGCTTCCATCAGTTCATCGGAACGGGCTAATCCAGCTAATTCGCGGGTGCTTTTCTCGTGCAGCCAGCCAACATCACGGATTTGCATAAACCCATGAGGGTGACTGGACATCAGCGTGGCTGACATCCCGCAATGGCGGCTGCAAACGACCGTCCAGTGTACACCGACCAGCACCGAGCGCACGGGGATGTCGTCAGTCAGATTTGATAGTACATCATTCAATATTCTCATTCAAAGTTCTCTACAATTTCATTATTCGTCATGTGGCTACAGACACCTGCTTCCTTATTCTATGCAGCGCCAGTAATGTTATTTCCCATCCGGCTTAATTTTCCAGGTGAAACAAAAATATTGTACCAATACCAGCCAGCATAAAGCCAAACTGCCTGATTGATTGTATTAAATTGGACTGTTTGTGCAGATTGGGTATCAAGTCCGCAATCGCAATATAAATAAAGCTCGCCGCCGAGAATGCCATAATATTGGGAGTAAGCGTCTGGACTACCATCAGAAAGTAATAGGCTAAAATGGCGCCGGGCAAAGTGCTCAGGCTCGACAGGATGTTGTATGCCAACGCCCGACGCCGCGAATATCCGCTAGCGAGCAGGATGGCGAAATCGCCCACTTCCTGGGGAAATTCGTGGGCAAAAACAGCCAATGATGTTGTTACACCAATAGGGACAGATGAAATAAAAGCTGCGGCAATTGCAATTCCATCAATTAAATTGTGTAATGCGTCCCCAATTAACAATAAAGGGCCTGCAACAGCATGCTTCTCGCATTCCATATCGTGACAATGACGCCAAATGACAATCTTCTCAAGCAAAAAGAAGGTGAGAATTCCAATCAGCACTGTAGAAAGAACTGAGGCTGCCGGGGAATGGTCAAGGGCATGCCGAAGAAGCCCCAAGAAAGCTGCACCCAGAAGCGTGCCAGTCGCGTAACTGATCAAACAGGGAATGAGATTTTGGCGAATCTTTTCAGGGAATAAAAGATATGAGCCTGCCAATAGAATCGCGCCAACGCTCCCCAACAAACTAAAGCTGATTATCCATATTAACTGCATAAAAAAATATCCCGCCTTTTTAAAAGAATATAAAATAACGAGGCACACGTTTCAGATAATTCTGGTAGGGCTCCCCATACCGATTCAGGCAGGCCTGCTCTTCGCCAAGAATGCGAAAATGATAAAAGATCACCGCTATCAATAAAAGACAAATTGCCAGCCATGAGCCGACTGCGACACAGCTTCCTAAAAACATGGTTGCCAACGAAATCCATTGCGGATTGCGAGAGATTCGGTAAAGCCCCTGAGTCACGGGTTGGTCGGAGGGCGTATTTCTAAAGTTTAATAAGGCAATCATCATCCCCGTGAAGCCAATCAGGAATACGAAACCGCCGGCAATAAAAACAGTCTGTCCAATTTTCAATGGCGAGGAAACAAGTATCCCAAGGCAGGCGAGAGAGAACGGTTTTCCAAGCGTGGAGAAGATGACTTGTTGCCTGCTCCAGCCAGAAACGGAAAAAAGCTTGGCGACAATATCCTTTGGGATAAACAGTAGGAAAGCGCCAAAGATCAGATAGAACCCGCCGAGCATAAGCCAACCGTTGAACCAGCCAAGTTTCAATTCAGGCGACCATTCCATGTTTGGCGCTCCTTCGAAGGATCATACTCCCAACAATCCCGACAACAGGAAAACAAAGATCGCACCCAAGATAATGCCGATGGCTGTATAGTGTTGATGTCCATGCTCGCGAGCCGCGGGGATCAGTTCATCCAGAGTGATGAATACCATTACCCCACCTGCAAACGCCAGCGCGCCGGGGATCAAGAAATTAAAGGACTTAAGAAAGAGAGCTGCGGCCAACGCGCCAACGGGTTCCGCCAAACCCGAAAAAAAAGCCACCCTGAATGCATCCCATTGACACATGCCGCCCTCGCGTAATGGCAGGGCTGTGGCGATGCCCTCCGGGATGTTATGAAGCAAAATAGCCATCGCAATGAACAGGCCAAATTCGGGTAAGTGCATATAACCAGCTCCTACTGCAATTCCTTCAGGAATGTTGTGGATGGTGATGCCCAAGGCAATCAGGATCCCGGCTTTCAAGAGTTTCTGATCGACAACCTCATGAGTTTGGCGAAGACGACCATGGCGGTGTCTTCCAATAAACCTGCCGCGCTCCATATCCTGTTCCACCGGTTTTTCATATTGTGCAGTTTCTACTTCGCCAAACCGAACATGTGGAATGAGGACATCAATCACAAGCATAAAGATAGCGCCCGCAGCAAACCCAATTGTAGCGGTCAAATATCCTTGCAATTTCCAGGCTTCATTAACCAATTCAAGAAAGGACAGCGTGATCATCACCCCAGCAGTAATACCCATCAAACAGCCAAAAGAACGCTTGCCGGGTCTACGGATTACCGCGATCAGTCCACCCAACCCCGTACCCAGCCCGGCCAGCAGGCTTAGTAAAAATGCATTCAGAACAGCGTTTGTGTTCGTCACGAGCGGCTCTTTCACTCGCTTTGGGAGTTTGAACTTCCTCTTATAGGTTTTGCACTAATTGGGTGTTATGGGCGATCTGCTCCTCCAACACTTCCTGCATCAAGTCACATACTCTCACGAGTTTGGGATTGGCAACGTGATAAAGGATATTGTTCCCTTCGCGATGAGTTGTAACAATACCTGCGTTCCGCAGTATTGCTAGATTTCGCGAGACCGTAGCCTGATGGTTATTCGTGGAGGATGCAATGTCATTGACAGTCAACGGATTGTCCCGCAACAGATGCACGATTTCTATCCGCAAAGGATTCCCCATCGCGCGGCACAGCTCAGCCTGAATTTCAAAGATTCTCTTGTGGCTCATTGCACACCTCGCTCTTTTCTTATGGGAGCACGGCAACTTGCAGGCATTGTCCTCCGGCTGTGCATGTTATCAGGATATATTGCCGGCGCAGCACTCCAAAAACGAACTCCCAAACGCTCCACGATTTGAGCCCGACCGTCTGCTTCTAATTCCGCTAGCGCTCGATGCACTTTTTCCGGGGACCAGCGGCTTAGTGCCTTCTCAAGTTCATCCTGCCGCATTGGGTGGCGCGTGATAGTGCCAATGATTGCATCCACCACATTCTCATATTCACTCAGATCAAAGCTTCCCTCTGCCGGGTGTACAACCTCAGCAATATTGCCCAAGATCGAAATTGCCCGCATCAAACCTTCCTCATCCGGCGGCTGGACCCAGGTTTCACAAGGCGGGCGTGTTGGCAGGTTGATATGCACTGCATCCGGTTCGACACTTTGTAAAATCTTCGCAATATCTTCAAGCGCTTGGGCTGAGTCATTCAACCCACACACTAACATCACCTCAACCCATAACTTGCCTCGATACTCACTACGAAAAGCAATCAATCCATCAACAAGCCGCTCAAACGTAATATCCGGATGAGGGCGATTGATCTTGCGATAAAGTTCAGCCGTGCCTGCATCCAGTGTCGGCAACACTGCGTCCACTACACTCAATTCCTGCCGGACCTCAGGCAGATATAACAAAGACCCATTAGTGATGACCGCCACCGGAAGCGTGGTGAGTTTTTTTACGCGGCGAATTATTTCTCCAAGATAGATGTGCAAAGTCGGCTCCCCTGATCCAACAAAAGTCACCCAATCCATCCCGCTTCTGGCACTGGATTTCAAGGCCTCTTCCACTTCGAAAAGAATATTCTCATCCAGTATATATTCGCGACGTTCATTGGTGAGTGGCACCGTCCGCCCCAACTGGCAATAAACACAATTCCAATTGCAGGTCTTGAGTGGAATGGTGTCAATGCCTAGCGATTGGCCTAAACGACGCGAGGGCACCGGACCGAAGACATATTTCATTCCTTGGCGCCTTTCAGAGAGTGACCCCTCAATTCCTTATCCAATGTCATATCCAACGTATCAAATTCACTGGTCACGATCTCCACTCCGGCATTCGCAAAAACATATTCCGGGCCTTTGCCCCGTAAATTTTCTTTGAGAAAGATACGGTCTACTTTTTGCGAAACCAGCCATTCGGCCACCCTGATGCCCTTTGCTTTCTCTTCCTCGCGATAAGGATTGGTGATCATCTCTCTCTTTTCAATCGTTTTGTCAGCCGATCGCAGAGTGATGAGAGCCATGAGCGGCGCCTTGCCAAAATGCTCACTTAATCTGCCATCGGTCGCGGCGAGGGGAAAGGCATAAAGAAGGTGAGAGGGAGCGACGGGTTCATAGTGGATCAACACCCGTTCCACATGCGGCACTTTATCTTTGATCATCTGCTCCAGGCGTTGACTGATTGCGTGGGCTTTTTCGAGACCGTTAACGCGCAAGCCTACCTCAGTCTCCAGGAACCGATAACGTCCCGAATTGCGTCCCATCAGAGTCTTAACTTGAACCACCGCCGGATCATTTTGAATAATCTCCCGAACCTGTGATAACGTAGATGTGTCCAGAGAAGCATCCAGAATAACACGCATTCCATCCCGAAGTAATTTCCAACCCGTTTTGAGAGTAAAGAAGACCACGAACAGCGCCGCCCAACGGTCCAAGTGTAGACCGAAGAACTGTCCCAGCAAAGCTGCAAACACAACGCCGGACGACAGGACATGGGTGCGGTACTCTAAAGCTTCGGCTGTCAAACTGGGAGAATTAACCTTCTTTCCAGCCCTCAGTTCGAAGTAACTGAAGGTTAAAGGAAGGATCGCCGATACCATCACCCCAATCAACATCCACAAATTAACCGTAGCGATGTGTGCGGTGGTAAAAAGCGCTTCATGCGCAATTTCATACCCCGTAAGGAAGACGAGCCCTGCCATCCCAATGGATACCACATTCTCGACCTTATATAATCCATAAGGGAAGGCTTTGCTATGACGTGCTGAGATCTTTAGCCCGATCAGCACGGCAACGGAAGCCGCCAAGTCCACCAGATTGTGTATCATCTCTGCCGTTACCGCCAGGCTGCCAGAGGCAATAGAGACGATGAGATTCAACAACCCTAGAAGAATATTGATACCAATCGAGGCCCAGCCCCAGCGCTGGATGGATGTGTCGTTCATTTGTATACGATCTTTCGCACGCAAATTATTTCATCCCGCATCTCGGGCGGGCCTGTAGCCTTGGAAAGGCTGCTCGTCTTATGCGGAACGTAAACTAATGTTTATGTACACGCCGCATATCGGAAACCAACATACCTGCGCGGTACGCATCCAGGGCTTCCGTGATGTTCATCTGCGCCGGAAGGATCACCTGCAACTCTTGCGCTACCGCATGTTCGTATGCGTGCTGTCCCATACCACCTGAAATCAGTATCTGACAGTCGAGAATAGGAGTGAACAGAGCAGGGCCGCGCTGTGTATGGTCTTCTTCTTGTTCTCCGGAGCGCATCTCTTGGTTATGATGATGGTGGGGCTTCTCGCGCTTTTCAAATGTAACATTTCCCGCGTCGTCCAAAATGGCAACTACGTAGAATTGAGCTTCGCCAAGATGGCGGCTGATGGTTTCACCATCATCAGTCGGAAAAGCAATTTTTTTCATTCATCACTCCTAAATCAGGTTTCTTGCTCATTCGCGGATCATCCTCGCCCCACATTTGGGGCAAGTCCGGTCAATACAACGCTGACCAGCCTCGTGTGGTTCTTTGTGTCCACACTTCGGACAAACACAGTTGCCGCCAGGCCCTGAACCAGGTTTGTTCCCACCACGTCGGCCTCGACCCTGCCCTTTATCCGCGCCGCGTCCTTCCCCAGCCCCCTGTCCAAAACGATTGCGGAATACTCTTACAAACATCTCACACTCCTTTCTTTTAATGCAACTTTTCAACATGATTAACAAATTGTCCACTGACATAAGCAATGACTGCCTCGTCAATGTTGACGATATCGGTCACAACCGGGAAGATATTGCGCTCCTTCAAGCTTTCGTAAGCACCCATGCCCATGCCGCGGCATAACAGCACTTCACAGTCAGCAATCGCCTCTGCCATGCGGCCATGACGATTCTCGGCTTCCGGCCCATAACCATGTCGTCCATTGGCATCCTCTTGGTGTCCATCGCGGTTTTCCTCTGCCTGGAACTGAGCATGACCCAGTTTGTCACGCAGTTCGAAGTCGGTGACTTTTCCTTCCTCGACTGTGACCACCACGTAATAAGGAGCGCGCCCAAAGTGTTGGCTGATGGTCTTTCCATCATCAGTAATTGCAGCGATTTTCATTATAAGTATCTCCATTTATGTGAATTGAAAACGAAATGGACAGTCAACGCAAAACAGGCAATCAGCGCAGGGCTGATGAACTCTGCGGAGAGGATCAAGGTGATCATCCATTCCACTTGCTCCTGGGAAGCGACGACAAGTGATGCAAGGAGGAAAATAATACAAACCATTATCAGTAGTAAACCTGCCAAAACAAGTTGCTTTCCTTTCACGTTTCACCTTTCTGCAGAATCTGCATGCTTCAGTCTTTCACGCGATGCTCGCCCAGCCAACAAGCGCTAATGCAAAAGAAAACCATGAGTGCCAGCCCGCCAAGGATTAAGAGGGATGATTGAAAAGGCGAGAAGGTGCTCACTGAGCCAGATGGCATGACAATACCATTCGGAGGCAGGCCGCTGGAAACATTACTGACAGCAACGGGAGTGGGTGTTGCACAGCCGGATGGCGTGATCTGCAATGTAGCGGCAAATGGAACGGCCCGCTCGATATAGTCGGGATGGCAATGGTGACAGTCGGTGTAAATATCACTGAGCGGTTGCGATAGCATACTTTCGTGAGCCAAATTCTTGTCCATGGTGCTGACATTGCCGCCGTGACAATTGACACAGATATCTTTGCTGGCATGAATGCTGTGCCATGCGCCTTTGTCCGTCACAGGATATTCTTTTGTATGGCAGGTGATACACGATGATGGCTGCGGGTTTCCACATTGGGCAGACACTGAAAATGGCCGCCACACGAAGAATAAACTGAAAAAGAGCAAAACTGCTTCTGTCACAACCGCTGCCAAGGCTTTTTTTGTAGACATATCGAAACTCCTTTCCGAGCAATAGCGTCATTCTCTACTAAGACAAAAAGTGTCTCTCAGTAGGGTGATCATTTTCATCGGTGGGACAGATAATGAGCAAGGAACGCGTGGCGGAAGGGCTAAGGTTCCCCCAACGATGCGGCAGATGTGCTTCAAATATTAAACTGTCCCCTGGTTCCAAAAGATATTTCTGTCCCTCGATGATATAAGTCAACTGTCCGTCCAGACAATAAACGAACTCGTGACCAGTGTGAACAATCGGCGTTGGACCGCTGTTGGCACGCGACTCCAGAACGACGATCAAAGGTTGGCCGCCTCTCAAAGTTAATCCAGCCCCAAGATCCTCCATTGTGCCATAGGAAAAGCCTGCGCGAGGCCGCTGTCCAGCTTTCTGAAACACAACGCTTCGATGAGGAACTTCAGCTTCAAAAAAGGAGGTTAGGGGGACCTTCAACGTTGCAGCCAATTGTTGCAAGGTGCTCACGCTTGGCGAAGTTTTATTGTTTTCGATCATGCTGAGTGTATTGATGTTCAAACCGCTCGCCTCTGCAAGCGCGCGCATGGACAGTCCGCGCAAGGCACGCATACTACGCAGATGCCGACCCACGCTGATTTCCTCGTTTTCTAGAGTCGCAATAGACGGCCCTTTCAGCCTAGGGTTCTTTTCTCCTTTTCGGGGTGAGGCCATTTTCTGGGGAAGACGTTCATTTGTCATAGGAAAGTCCGTACGAACCAGATTTTATACCAATATTATAGTACATATTAGCATAAATTTCAATAGATTTACTATTTTAATGTTATAAAGATAAAATTTCCCCCGACTTATTTGTAGACCAGTGCATATATTCGTTTCCTTTGGATTCGAGTTCACCCTAACTGAGCAAGGGAAACCAGGCGGCTTGGAGCGAACTTCCGATCAGTCTCGCGATTTCCAATGAAATGGGCGGCATCAGTCGTCAACGCCATGCCAGAATCAAAAATCCATCTGATCATCGGATAAGACTTAAAATAAAAAGACCATCCTGAGATGGTCTTGTAGTGCCGAGGGTGAGATTTGAACTCACGACCAAGGGCTTATGAGTCCCCTGCTGATCGATTTGAGGTAGAACACGTGGAGATGATGACCTTGCGACTGTTATGGTGATGCGGTCAACGCTTGTACCTGCGTGTCTTCGGAAAAGACAAAATATCACAAGCGAATCTCAGGTAAATTGCCAATTTATTGACGTTCACATCGAAATGTCAGGGATTATCGAAAATTGAACAGTGACCCACCGAGCGAATCATCCGAAACAATTCTTGACCGCGTTTAATCGGCGCGGCGATGGAACAGATGAATCTATCAGCGCGCGGCTATTACCGCCCGATTGGCAAGTATTTAGATTGGAAGCTACTTCCTGGGTTCTGACCCTCAGAACCTGTGGTTTAGTAGCTGATGACAAGGGATACCTATCAGTAGTCTACGGCAGCTTAACGAACAATGAGCACCGGGCAGGGAGCATGACTGGTCACTTTATGAGAGGTGCTTCCCAACACCAACTCGGCAATCGTACTCATGCCACGAGATCCCATAACGATCACTGTACTACCGCGCGTTTTTGCAACATTGATGATTACCTCGGCTGGCGAACCCGCGATGAGTTCCGTGTGAATCTCTCCTGGAATTTTTCCTATGGCTTCCTGCGCTTTCTCGAGGATTGCGTTGGACTCCTGCATGTGAGCGTCAATCAAATGCTGCATATTAGGTTCGCCTAATGACGAGGGAATTCTATCAAAGACAACGATAATTCGTAGAATCTGTGAATTCATAGCACGCGCTAAATCACCTGCCTCCTTTGCGGCGCGTATCGAATGTTCAGAACCGTCCACGGCTAGTAAGATTTTTTCAAACATATTAACTCCTTTTGTATCATTGTAATAATCCTTTTGAATACATAGCGATATATTTTCTCGTTCTATTTCATATCTTCCTGATACTGGATAATACAGGCTGTCGGGCTCTATCGAAGACGTTATAGGCAAACAACTTAACCTGATCATTGATCAAGAACCAAACTAAAGCATAGCCCCAGACCAGTAACGCCCATCCCCATCCGATCGGACTCATAAAAATCCCGTAAACTGCGAATAAAGTAGCGATGACCTGAGTCGTCAAGACGGCACCCAAAAGAATCGGCGCAGGTCGAATGGTCCAGAAGCGGCGACGTGTGCGCGTCACAAAAATTGTCAAATGACCAGCAACTGACAATTTTAGATAGATCAGTGTTTGGATGGTTGCTCGATCAAGATGAAATACCTGTTCGCCCAAATAGAAGAGCCCAAAAGAGGCGATCACGCCTACAACTCCAAGCAGAGAGGCAACGCCCAGAACGTTCCTCATGTTCCATTTTTCAGGTTCTTGCGAATAATAGACACGGTCATAGGCGATGGACAGAATCGCTCCGTCATTGAGCAACGCAAGCAGGACAATCATCACCGCCGTGACCGGATAGAAGTTAAAGAAGAGAATCGAAAGGGTCATCAGTAACAACACACGGATGGTTTCAGCAATCCGATAGATTGCGTAACTGTTCATTCGCTGGAAAATCTTGCGGCTCTCCTTCACAGCGTCAATGATCACCGAAAGACCCGGCGTCAGCAAAACGATATCTGCAGCGGCGCGCGCCGCGTCTGTTGCACCTGCCACCGCGATGCCAGCATCTGCCTTTTTCAATGCAGGTGCATCATTGACGCCATCGCCTGTCATTCCTACAATGTGGCCCTTCTTTTGCAATACATCCACAATATGATATTTGTGTTCGGGGAACACCTGTGCGAAGCCATCCGATTGTTCAATGGCATCGTCTATCTGTCCTACTTCATGTTGCTTGGATTGAGTTAACACATCTGCATCGAGGATATTGGATCCAAGGTTTAGTTGATGGGCAATCTCCCTAGCAATGGCGCTCTGGTCGCCTGTGACCATCTTTACTCGAATGCCCATTTCCTCGGCTGTATTGATCGTGGATTTTGAGTCGTCGCGCGGCGGATCGTAAAGTGGCAGAACGCCCAACATTTGCCATTTTCCTTTCCCCTGCGTGCTCGCCACGCCCAGCGAACGATAACCTCTTGCCGCGAACTGATTTACGGCCTGGTCTATTTGCGGTTGGATTCGTTCTGCATCGGAAACCAGCTGCATGATGACCTGCACCGCGCCTTTTGTGGTTTTAAAAGTTTTGCCATCGGGAGCTTGAACAGTCGCTTCGGTGCGTTTGTGAATTGGATCAAAAGGTTGGTAATGAGTGATACGATAATTTTTTCGAGAAGCGCCTTCCTTCGACGCGGCCAACACGGCCTCATCAATCGGATCCTGATCCTCGGAACGGGAGCACAGGGCCGCGCTCAAAACGATCTGATCTGGCTTGATGCCTTGTAGTGTGAACGGTTCACCTAAAGTCAACTTGTTTTGAGTCAGTGTGCCAGTCTTATCCGAGCAAAGAATATCGATCCCCGCCATTTCCTCGATAGCGGCTAAACGACTAACGATGGCTTGCTTCTGAGCGAGTAGCCGTGCACCCACCGCCATTGTCACGGATAGAACAGTTGGCATGGCAACCGGGATAGCCGCGACCGTCAACACCAGCGCAAATTGGATGGTCGTGAATATTTCGTTGCCGCGGAACAAAGCCACACCAATGATCAGAACCACCAAAGCCACAGCCAGCATAATCAAATAATCGCCGATTTTCAGAACCGCGCGTTGGAAATGACTAACTGTTTGTGCCGATTCAACCAGTTGCGCAGTTTTTCCAAAGTAAGTCTTTTCACCCGTGGCATAGACCAGCGCACTGATTTCGCCTTGTTTCACCACCGAGCCTGAATATACGGTCTGTTCCGGGTTACGGGTTACGGGTAGTGACTCGCCGGTCAAGGCAGATTGGTCCACTTCGATTGGATCGCCCTTCAATAACATCGCATCCGCCGGCACAATATCCCCGAACCGTAGCTGGATCACATCGCCGGGGACAAGCTCTTTGGCCGGAATTTGAATCCAATTGGCTGAGCGAAGCACGCGTGCTCGGAGGGCTAGTTTATTCTTTAGTGCAGCAATTGCGTTACCCGCTTGATACTCTTCCCAGAACCCTACTATTGCATTCACAATCAACAGCACAGCGATGATCCAAAAGTCTTCCCAATGTCGCACTACTGCCGAAAGGATGATTGCTACTTCGATCATCCACGGGATCGGGCCCCAAAAATAGGAAAGAAATTTTAGAATTGGATTGGTACTCTTTTCTACTAATTCGTTATACCCGTACTGGGCCAGGCGGTTCTTCGCTTCCTCTGTACTAAGCCCATTGATCGTTGTGGCGATTTTATCCAATAAGTCCGATAAGCTATCCTCATTTCCCACCGTGGTCAAACTTTTGCTCTTTGACTCAGTGGTTATTGCTTCCACATTCTTGCTTCCATCCCTGTTGCTTGGAATCTGGTCAAAGGCTCCGAGGGTTTCCAGAGCTTTTTCAGCCGCTTCCGGAATTGCGATCTCCTTAACCGGATCTTCAAAAGCTTTTAGCACTTTTTGCGAAGGAGGTCCAAGATAACCCTTCTCATTAAGCTTCCTCAAGATATGATGAACACTATCCAGGAACCACGCAGAGTCGAAACGGTTGCTGTGCTGCAATTCTCGAAACAGCGGAATGATGCCATCCCGATCCATTTTTATGAGACTTTCTGCGGCGCGCCAGCGAACTTCATAGGCTTCATCATCAAGCAGATTGATCAACGCAGGAATGCCGGAAGGATCGTGAATATCGCCGAGGATGGAGGCGGCCTCCCTTCGCAGTTCAGGTTTCGGATCAGCGGTTAGCTTGATAAGAGCGGGAATTGCTTTTCCCCCAAATTCGCTCAACCGATTATGAGCTTGATGCCTCTTTGTTGGATCGCGGGAACCGAGTGCGTCGATTAACTTTCTTATGGTTTCCTTTGAAGCCGATGGGCGATTGAAATGTACTTTCATTTTATAGACCTCATTAATTAATGTGTGACAGTTGCATTAGCTGTCATTGAAGGAGTGAGCGTAATGAGTTGCAGATAGATCTCCGGAATCCAACCCATCGCACCTTTGTTATCAGTCACTTTAGCCCAGATCACACCATCTGCCTGTTCTTCCTCATTCATCAAATTCATAATTTCTCCCGGGCGGATCGTTCCAATCACAGGTCCTCCGGGAGATTGATATAGCTTCAGTTGTGGAAGAAGAATCGAACCCGCTTGAACGAAAGCAGGCGTAGCCGTCAGCGTAGGTGTAATGGTCGGCGAGGGAATACGTGACGGCGTAATGGTCACAGTGGGAGTCGGCGTATTGGTTGAACGAAGGGTTGGCGTGGGTGTTGGAGGAATCAGCGGATCCAGCTGCTCGGCGAGGACTTGATTCACTTTGAGTGAAACGGGTTGTTTCAGTGATGCAACGATATTCTTCTGCAACTGAACAACTTGCGGATAACTCAAGGGCGTACTGGATCGCAGGGTAATGACCATATCCATCTGACCCAGCGTGTGCGTTACAGAAAGTTCGACAAGTTCTGCCCCATTGAGTTGTGCAATCTGGCTTTTAACAACATCATTGATCTCGCGATTTTGACTGGCTTCCTCGAAAAACTGAATGCTATAGTATGTCAGTGGGATCAGTAGCGCCAATGTGAGCAAGGCCGAGATCACAAGGGAACGCGGCAATCGCCAACCTCGGCGCGAGACGCGCGGCGAAAACCCCCGCAGGAAAAAAACGAACGCAGCCGCGAAAGCGATCGTGATTGCATTGGTGATAAATAATAGACTCGCGCCTCCAGCTACATCCCAGCGTCCCAAAGCAATGCCGATACCGACCGTACATAAAGGAGGCATCAAGGCAGTTGCAATTGCTACACCCGGCAGCGCCGCAGACAGATTCGACCGGGTCATGGCGTAGGCAGCCGCCAAGCCGCCTGCCATTGCGATCACCAAATCAATCGGAGATGGATGCGTGCGCACCAGGACTTCGCTCGGTAATTCTTGAAGCACTACGAAGGGCAGGTACCGGTTGATATAAGTCATAAGGATGGCAAGCAGGATTGCAAGCAGGGCGCCGCGCAATAGTGCGGAGAGCGCTATCTCTGCCAGCCGTGCTTTTCCGGTAATGGAAGCCAACCCAATGGCAATGATCGGCGACATGAGCGGCGCCAGCAACATTGCGCCAATAATAACGGCAGCCGAGTCAGTAATTAACCCTAATGTGGCAATACTGCATGAGAGCACGACCATTAGGAAGAAATCGAAGCCGGGGGAAGCGGAGGCCGAGATTTCCTCGACGATTTGTTTCTTTTCTTCAGCAGATGCAGACGGAACGATTCTTTTTATTGACTGCAAAAATCTACGACCCATAGGAACTCCGTCTGCTCCTTTTTTAATCGCGCCTCACCCCGATCGTTGACAAAGGTGCAAGATTTCCTCCCGCGCCCGTCCTTCTGCCACAACGACCAGAACATCGCCGGTTCTTATTACGGTATCACCATGTGGGATGAAAACTTGATTGCCGCGGCGCACAGTCGCGATCAGGCTGTCATGAGGCCATTGAATTTCACTCATCTTTTTCCCTGCACATTGCGCGCCCGTCTCGACAGTCACATCAGAAACATTCACTTGTTCGGGAGTAATGGCATCCAACCTGAGTTCATCAACGCGATGACGTTGAGTCGTGCGCCGCGTGAGGGCGATCTCATAGGCACGAATCACATCGGCGCGGCGCAGCATTCCTAGTAGCCTGCGCGGGAAGTTGCGATCAACAACGGGAAGCCTACCTACATCACTGTGACTCATGCGAAGTAATGCGGCGCTTAATGTCTCATGCGGGTAAGCCACCAACAATTCATGCGTGCAGGCTTGACCCACTGTCGCGGAATCGCGCTTTGATTCTTCGATTCTCTCAATGTCTTGAACCGTCAAGATGCCAACCAGATTTTCATCCACATTAACGACCGGGAGCCCATGGTGACGTGTTCGCTCAAGAGTCGCAGCCGCCTCAAGTAGAGGAGTCGATTCGCGGAGTGTCTGCGTATCGGTTTGCATGGCTTCTTCAACGGTAATCGCCTGCAGCACTTCCACATCCCGTCCACGGTCTAATCGAATGCCGTGACGCGCCAAGCCGGTCAAATAGATCGAGTCATGTTGAATCCGTTGCGAGACGATCAGGCTGACTGCCACCGCAAACATGACAGGCAGGATGATGCGATAATCATTGGTCATTTCAAACAAAAGAATGGTCGCCGTCAAAGGCGCGTGCACAGTTCCCGCCAACACCGCTGCCATCCCAACCAGTGCAAACGCGGAAGGATTGATCCCAAGACTTGGAAAAAGCCCGCTCGCTGCTACACCAAATGCACCTCCGAGTGCGGCTCCCAAATAAAGGGATGGCGCAAAAACACCACCCCTGAAACCACTGCCCAGACTGAGAGGAGTAAGAATCAATTTGGCGATAAGCAGAGCGAGCAGGATCCACAAGGTCAGATCATTTTTATTCAGAATTTCCTGGATCGTTCCATAACCAACACCAAGGATCTGGGGTAAAAAGAGTCCCACAATGCCAATCACAAGACCGCCGCTGGCAGTCTTAAGCCAACCAGGGATGTGTAATCCATGGAAAAAGTCCTGCATAACATAGAGCAAGCGAGTGTAAAGCGCCGAGACGGGTCCAGCCATTAACCCTAGCGCTAGATAAAGAGGCAACTCCCAAAACGAGTTGAAGGTGTAGGTTGGAACATGAAAAGCCGGTTCCGGTCCGCTCAAGGCTTGTGTAACTAAGGAAGAAGCTACTGCCGCGATCAATACCATCCCAAGCGCGTTCCCACTAATCTCGCCCAGGATCAATTCGAGAGAGAAAAATACTCCGGCAATCGGAGCATTGAACGCGGCGGCGATGGCCGCCGCCGAGCCTGCGGATACCAGAGTACGAATTCGCTCTTCGGACATGTGCAGGATCTGCGCAAACATCGAGCCGAGATTGGCCCCAATCTGGACCGACGGATCCTCCGGGCCTACCGAAGCACCAGCGCCAATCGAAATAGCCGAAATGGTTGCTTTTAAAGGAACTTGTTGATAGCGCAATCGCCCACCCCCAAGCGCAACTGACTCCATGATCCCTGCCACGCCATGCCGGCGTTCTTCGGGGACAAAATACTGCGAAATAATACCAACCACGAGTCCACCAACCACAGGGATCAATGCCAGAATCCAAACTGCGTTGGCAGGTTGAATCAATCCAAAACCGCCATTCAATGCAAATTGTACAACATCGATCATGCGCTTGAAGAGCCACACGCCAAAACCTGTGGCTAGGCCAACACATGCAGAGATCGTACCCAACCACAACGTTTGCGATGTTGGTATGCGGTCGAGCCAACTGGAAAGCCTGTTCTTCATAATTTTATTTTTCATTATAGAGGCAATTTCCTCGCGGCCGTTCTATTCGTTTCTGTTACCACCTTATAATAATGCAAAATCATCAATCGGTAGGTAATAAATGCACGCTGGAGAATCGGGAGATGAATGGTTCAGCCGTGGCTGAATTCATTTAGGGTACGCAGCACACTGATTACATCATCCCTTCCCAAAACCCCTTGAATCTGATCTTGCACCATTACTGGCAGTTGATTGACACCATCACGATCCATTTCGCTGAGTGCTTCTGCCAGTTCTGTTTCAGGATGAATCCGTTTCACTTTTTCTACCGGTATCATCACTTGAGCCGCGGTCGTGTTTGACCAATCCGGCCTCGGCACTGCCTTGATACGATGTAGTGTCAACAAGCCGACAACTCGATCTTTATCCTTCACCACTAGGCTGCGCCGGCCACCGCCAAAAACAAGTTCATCCACCAATTGCTCGAGGTTGATCTCAGGGCCAACCGTCGCGTAATCCCTGCGCATCGCATCTGATACACGATGCCCTGCAAGCAGATCATGAATGTTCTGCTGCCGGATCTGGGCAGATGCCGCGCTTTCCAAGAACCAGCCTGTGAAGGCAATCCACAATCCGTTGCCAAAATTTCCGCTGACCATCTGCCACACGCCGAGAAAAATAAACAAAAAGGCAATAAACCTTCCTACAGTGGCGGCAATCAATGTGGCTCGATGCAGGCTGCGTGTCATTCCCCAAACAATGGCTCGAAAGACCCGCCCACCGTCCAGTGGAAATCCGGGGATCAAGTTGAATAAGGCGAGTACACCATTGATATAGGAGAGATATTTTGCTAAAGCCAATAGGGAAGAAACTGGAACGAGAAGAGGCTGTAATATGCCAAAAACAATTGCCAGAGCAAAACTTACAATTGGTCCGGCAAGCGCAATCCAAAATTCTGCCGTTGGGCCGGGCGGCTCTGCTCCGATTTCTGCCAGTCCTCCAAAGATAAACAATGTAATGCTTCGAACGGGGATCTTGTATTGAAGGGCTACGATCGAATGTCCCAACTCGTGCAGCAATACGCTCACGAACAACAGGATGGCCGTTACTGCGCCGACCAACCAATACTCAGAGGAGGGCCAATTCTTGAATTCTGTAGGGTAGTAATTGGCGGCTAGTGACCAAGTCAACAGGGCAAAGATCAAAAACCAGGAATAATCCAACCCGATGGGGATGCCGAGGATGCGTCCAAGAGGAATAGTGTTTCGACTCATGACCATGCCCATTTGAAGGTTTGATCTTTAGAGAGTTCTCGAAGACAGCTTGTAGGATGTATTCTCATCAATACATATGCAAACTTACTCATCGGTTAAACCTACGGATGGGAATCTCAGGAAGAGCATCTACTTCGCGCTTCGAAAGTTTTAAGTAAACTGTGTTTTGATCCATGCGTTCGATTTTTGAAACAGGGATGGATATGTCCCTCTTCCAACGAAAAAGGCCCTCTCTTAAGACAAGATGCGTTATTTTTCCACTGTTACGGTCAATCATGAGCTCATCCACACGACCAATGAACCCGTCCGTAGCATGAACGTGTGCGCCGCGGCGAATGGCAATTTCGCCGTCAGGCATATGTTCATGCTCGACAGTAAAGTACCCCGCGGTAGGCTCTACATAGGGCCAGATCATCATCCAGGTCAATTCGGGATTGGAAGGAACGAACTCCGTCTCGACAAAGGCATCCATCTTTTTCAGTTGATCGGAAGAACATTCCAGGCCAATTTGTTTGGATGCGGTCACATGGATAAGATTTATGGGGACCAGTCTTTGTGTTTGTGGAAAATCATTTTCCTCAACTACCAGATGAGTGACCTTCTCTCTGATGGGATCTACAATGACACAGATCGGCCGACCGTAGGGACCATCTTCGGAAGATACTTCTGCATCCATGGGAATCTCTATATCAAGCATTTTTATACTCCTTCTCGTAACAGTCAACCATCACTGTACCTCGCCTTACGCCCTTCCCGTTGAAGAACGAATCAGTAGTTTTGGTTGTATTCTTACCTGCTTGGTTTCCAGCGGCGTCCCCGCGATCATAGCAAGAAGCATATGAGCCAGTTGGCGTGCCACTGTATACACTGGCTGTTCCAAGGTCGTGAGCGGTGGTTCGGTATGGGCAGCATCAGCGATTCCATCGAAGCCAGCGATTGACACGTCGCGACCGATCATTAGCCCTCGCTCATGCGCTGCGTGCATAGCGCCGATGGCGGTCAGGTCGTTGATGCAAACGATCGCAGTTGGGCGATTAGCAAGATCCAAGAGCTGCCTCGCGGCCCGGTAACCATCCTCGGAGGTTATGTTGCTACGAACAACCAATACCGGATCAGAGCCTATAGCTGCGGCTTCGAGTCCAGCCTGATAGCCTGCAAAGCGGTCGTGATCGATCTTAAGATCGGACCCGCCGCCGATGTAGGCAATCCGTCTGTGGCCCTGGCTAACAAGATATGCAATAAGCTCCAGCAAGCCGCTCAAAGAATCAACTTCAACGCCAACAAAATCCAAGTGCGAAAGCGAGCGCTCCAGGGACACATGCGGCACGTGTTGCCTTGAAAGAAAATGTAGGCGCCAATCGCTGAGCCGGACGCGGTTGACGATGATGCCGTCCACCTTTCCGCCTTGGACCCAGCGCTTGTATAGTTCCTTTTCCGCCTTGCTATCAGGTGGTGCGGCTGCCACCAACAGGTCATAATGCCCAAGGGTAGCCTCATCACTGAGTCCCGCAATGAATTCCGAGAAAAAGAGATCCGTGAAACCAGTACCCTCTGCAGGCAGGATGTAACCGATCGTTTCCGTCCGCTGGCGACGCAACTGCCGGGCCGCCCGATTCGGAACATACCTCATTTCCCTTGCAGTGCTGATCACCAGTTCTCTGGTGCTCTCGGCGACATCATCGTAGCCGTCCAGTGCGCGGGAGACCGTAGTAATGGAAAGTTTCAGGCGCTTGGCAACATCGCGAATGGTGGTTGACATATGGTATAATTATCCAAAACGTTTTGGATAATTCTATCACACAATTAAAAAAAGAGCTTGTGGAGTCTCCTCCCGCACGATTCCGGTATCGGATCAAGCGAAATACGTTCCCAATTGCTAATTCACCGAATGATTCAAAGAAGGTGTTCAATAATCGCCAGTAACTCAAATCTGAACTTCTGGAAGGAAAGGAGGCGATGCTCAACTACATTCGTCAGTACGCTGATTCGTAGTGAGATGACGCCAATTTCTAAATCAATATCGGTAAGCCAAAGGTATATCCGTAAAGGAGACAAGCATGATTACGATCTTGCGTGATATAAAAATCAAAGCACCCTTCAACAAGGTATTTGATTTTCTTAGCGAACCTAAAAACCTGACGGAAATCTGGCCCAACCTCGTTGAGATAAAAAATATCAAACGACCGAAAGTCGGAAACAATGTCCAGTATGACTGGGTCTACAAAATAGCCGGTATGCGTCTGGATGGCAAATCCGAGATCTCCGATTTTGTGCTTTATGAACGGCTGGTCACAAAAAGCCGCAAAGGCACAACAAACACGACCACTTGGAACTTCAATAAAGTAGAACATGATACAGAGCTTCAACTCAAAATCGAATATGAAATACCCGCTGCTCTGCACGGCAAAGTCGATGAGAAAACCATCGCTGAAGAGAATGAGCACGAGGTGGATGCCATGTTGGAAAATCTGAGGCGGCACATCGAATTGGAATTAGCTCATGCGTAACGGTTATCGGACTTGCGTGCACACCCAATGAATTGCAGTGGTGGGGTCCCAACTCCGCCACTGCCCATCAAGGCGTTGAGTGGTTGTTCTTATGGTGAACCCCTAAGAGAGTAAATTATGGAAATTCTTCATGAATTCGCCAATAACATTTGGACAGTGGACGGGCCTGTTGTTCGCGATATGGGCATTTGGTTTACAACCCGCATGACGATCGTGAAGCTTTCGAATGGGGCAGTATGGATAAGTTCTCCCGTCCCGGCATCGTTTACCACGCTGGAGCAGATATCCAAATTGGGAGATGTCCGTTATCTTGTAGCTGCCACACCAAGACATGTTTGGAGATTGGAAAGATGGCACACCCTTTTCCCGAATGCCGAATTGTGGGCCTCCCGGCCAACCTTGTTTACGCTTCAACAAGGTCATTTACCTATAACCGGTTATTTGAGTGATGCACCTGCCCATGCTTGGAGCGCCGATTTTGATCAAATGGAGTTTAAGGGCAATCCTCTTTTATCGGAGGTTCTATTTTTTCATAAAGAAACTCATACAGTACTTCTTGACGATATTATTCAGAGAACTCCTCCCGCCCAGAGAAATGCGTTGGCGGATGTAATTTTGAAACTTGAAGGCGCCCCGTATCCAGACGGCGCGGTCGGACTAGATATGAGAATGACGTTCATAGATCGCGGCCTTGCTCGTCGGTCACTCGAAAAACTACTGTCATGGGATTTTGAAAAATTAATCATTGCTCACGGCGCATGTTTCGAATCCGATGCAAAACAATACGTAAAAAGAGCGTTCAAATGGCTTGAGAAATAGAAGTCCCTGAAAACGGACAAATGTTGCACCTCGCCAATCCTTCTATCAAATACCGCAAGAAAACTGAGGAGCTCTGGAAGAAATGGAAACAAAATTATGCCTGAAAAAATATCTGAGCTGGAAAAGCCGCGTGGACTAGCGCGCCTAGCCTTCCGACTGCCTATCGGACTCTATCGTCTTGGGTTAGGTGGCCTGCTCGGGACCCGGTTCATGTTGTTGACCCACACCGGCCATAGTTCCGGTTTAGAACGGAAGACTGTGTTGGAGGTTGTCCGCTACGATAAAGCCAGCGGCGAGTGCGTGATCGCCTCCGGCTGGGGATACAAATCTGATTGGCTTCACAACATTACAGCCCATCCTCAAATCAGCTTCCAAGTAGGCAACCGGCATGCGGATGGGACTGCGCGTCGGCTTACTCCTGAAGAAGGAGCGGAGGAGCTGCTTGATTACTCGCGCCGGCACCCTGCAGCTTTCCGCGAATTGGTCAAGTTCATGGGTTATCAGCTGGATGGTACGGAAGCCGATATCCGCGCTACAGGTCGGATGCTTCCAATGTTCCTTCTCAGGCCCTTATCCTAGTTGCATTAAATCATCTGGAGAACTTTTATGTCAAAGAAACTCTTGCTGTTTGCTCCAGTGACGTTCGATCTCGCCGAAACAACCCGCATGCTTGAAATTGCGAAGGGCATCATCCGTCATCCAGCGGCGAGCAAAGCGTTTGATATTCAATTCATATCGAACGGTGGAGACTTGGAGCACCTGATCGAGGCAGAAGGCTTCGCTCTTCAGAGATTGAAACCGCGCTTGACGCCAGAGAAAATCGAATTCATTGGGAAAGTGGACAAGGGTGAAACCTTTGCTCCAGCGTTTTCGCAAAAGGAAATGATCGCTTTGATTGACAACGAGGTGAGCTATCTGAAGCAGATCAAGCCATCCGCAGTGATTACCGGTTCATACATGACCATCCCGATCACTTGCCAGATATTAAAAATCCCCTTGGTCTGGGTTATTCAATCCACCTGGTTGGAGGATTTTTTTGCAAGGGGAGCAGGCATGACCGATGAAACCAAATTTCCTCTCCTCAAAACCGTGGCTGATTGGTTCATCCTTTTATTCATCAATTTCTGGATTCGCTACGGTTTTTTGAATCCGGTTAATAAAGCTGCACAACACTACGGTGTAAAACAATACCGATCGATCTTTGATTATTGGAGGGGGACCTCACACTTGTGGCAGAACCGGCTGAATTCTCAGGAGTGAAACTCCCAGAGAATTACCAATACACAGGTCCCCTGATCGCCAGACAGGACTTTCCAATCCCTGAAGCGGTCAATAATATTCCCCACGATCAACCAATCATCTATTTTGCGATGGGCAGTTCCGGAACGCCGCGGATCATTGCTAACATCATTAACAGTTTCAAAGGTAAACCCTATCGCGTGATTGCACCGGTAAAAAACCATCTTGACAAAGTTCCAGGTGTAAGAATTCCATCCAATGTTTTAGTCACGGATTGGCTTCCTGCACATGAAGTGAATAAACTCGCGGATCTTTCCCTAATTCATGGAGGCATTGGCACTGTGATGACTGCTGCCTATGCCGGCAAACCGGTGGTGGGAGTGGGAATGCAGCCCGAACAGGTTGCCAATCTCGCCTGTCTTGTGCGAAAGGGTTTTGCAATCAGAGTACCTAAGTCTAACGATCCATCGAAAAGGATTCAAGAAGCCATTAAGTCACTGATCAATAATGAAGAAGCCAAACAAAAGGCTCAGGAATTTTCAAAGGTCATGGAGAAATGGAACGGTCCAAGAATGGCCGCTGATTTACTTTATCAAAAAATTTATGTAGAGAGACTTCAAATCACGTAACATCTTACAAGTTCATTTAGATATTTCTCTGATCGGAACACAAGAAAGCGTAACAAATGGCTACCGTTTTCATGAAGTGGCTGGAAACCAGCCCGAAGGATTATGACAGAGGGATCCAATTACTGACCTTGGGGAAAATCCAAAGCATCAAAGAGAAAATCGCCAATGAGTATATCCGCGAAGGGACGCGCGTTCTCGAGATCGGATGCGGAACAGGCGCGCTCACGGTGATGATGGCACAGCGCGGCGCAATCGTCACAGGTATTGATGCTTCGCCGCGCATGCTGGCAGAAGCCGAAAAGAAAATCGGCGAGAGCCATCTTGAAGAACAGGTCTCCCTCAAATACATGGATGCGACCCTTGTCGGTGATCGATTCCCCACAGAATCGTTCGACTTGATTGTATCCACATTAGTCTTTAGTGAACTGCCACTGGATGATCAACGTTTCGTCTTGGAAGCTTGCCAAAAATTACTTGCGCCGAATGGCCGGCTTTTGATTGCCGATGAGGTGATTCCGGCAAATCCAATTACGCGTCTATTGTTTTTTCTTGTGCGCCTGTCTTTGGTATTTTTGACTTGGCTGATCACGCGCACCACAACGAATTCTCTGCGTGGTTTCGACTCGTTATTGGCTCGGAACGGATTCCGTGCTAGTGTAGCCGCGTCGAAACTCGGCGGAAGCCTGGTTTTGTACGAATCTTTACCCGCCACACAACTCGAACCCAGCCTTCCCTCGACTGTGATTGGCAGGCTGCACCATCGCGTCACGCTTCGGAATCTCTTGTTCGATCTGTGGCTGCTCTTCTTCCGCATCATCCCGCCCTACCCCAAAGTGCGGACCGGCTTGTATGCAGTCGGACATCCCGATAAAGATTCACCTGTGCTGGTGACCGGCAACTTCGATCTGACCGTGCGCCGATTGGTGAAAGCAATCGATGGCAAAGTCAATGTCTGGCTGCTGGTGGCGGATTCGGCGGGCATCAATGTCTGGTGCGCGGCGGGAGGCGGGTACTTCACGGCGGAAAAAGTGATCGCGGCGGTCAAGTCGTCACACCTAAATGAAGTGGTCAATCATCATGCTTTGATCCTTCCACAGTTGTGTGCCAATGGTGTCGACGGCTGGCGCATTCGTGAGGAGACCGGATGGGGTGTGCATTGGGGACCAGCGCGTGCGGTTGACATCCCAGCTTATTTGGCGGGCAAACGCAAAAAGTCCGATGAGATGCGCTGGGTCAAATTTCCACTCAAAGATCGATTGGAGATGGTTAGCACCACATTGGGAGCCTACGGTTTGTTTATCTTGCCGTTAGTTTTCATCTTTTGGCGGAATTTATTTTGGCCGATCACCTTCAGCTTGTTGGGACTATCGTACTTCTATGCAATAGTGCTTCCTTGGCTTCCCGGCCGTGACGGCCTTTACAAAAGTATCCCAATGGTTATTATCACTTTGGCAGGCTTGTGGATTTACACCTCAATTTGGAATCCAATGCCAGCCCAGCAGCTTGTGCGTTGGATGGTGGGCTTGACTGGCCTGGCCGTTTTCACATCGGCTGAATTTCAAGGCATGTCCCCGCTGATGCGCGGCGAGCAGGCCAACTGGAGTCGGGAGGCGATCATCGGCCTGGCACTGATTGCAATTTACTGGTTAGTTCCGTTTGCGATGAGATGGAGATAGCCTTATGAACACACAACCGGCGCTTTGGGAATCTTTGAAGAAAGAATTGAAAAACGTTCCGAAACTGCGTAACTTGGAAATCCATTTTCATCCGGAGAAGTGCAAAGGTGTTTGGCAATGTTACAACGTTTGCCCCGTGGGCTGCTGGACGCCGGATCACAGCACGCGAGTGGTTGTTTTTCACGATAAGGAACGGTGCATCGCTTGTGGAGCATGCGTTTTGCAATGTCCTGAGGATGCGATTGAATTGAAATAGCCACAATCAAACCATATCGCGTTGGACATCATGCAACACATTTTGTTCTTGTATTCCAGACTTTCACAGGAGGTGGATGGATATGCCAATAAGAAGACATATCGAATACATCATTAAAACCATCCGCGCCGTGCCGCACGATCGAGCTTTGGCGATTGGAGGCCGCGAAGATGGAACGGGATGGAAGATGACTGAGTCGGAAGCCATCGCAGCAATTGAAAGCGGTCAATATTCATTTTTTATCCTTCACAACAAGGCTGAAGTGACAGTAACGGTGGCGGGCCGAGATGGGCAAAAATATTTGAAGACAGAATTGGAAGAAGAAATACCCGAGCTACTTCTCAGCCTGCCTGAATGTTTCTATTGACGGAATATAGTTTGCCCATAAGCTTAAGCTCGTAATTGATGGGATGTAGGAGAAGTGCAAGTTCATCGCTGAAGGCGATAAATACTATTTGAGAGAACAACATTAGAAAGGAGTTGATGTAATGCTTGAATCGATATCGAGGGATCCGTGGTTCTGGGCTTTTCTAGCCACCATGGGATGGGGATTGGGAATCGGTTTTGTTGGAACCAAGAAGATTGGGCGCAGCCTCGCTTTTGGACTCGTCATGTTCATGCTGGCCGAAGTCCCACGCCTGATCCTACCCCTGGCATTTGTTTCGCAACCGCGGATTCCATCCACGCACCTTTTCTTCCTGATCGGGGTGATCATCCTTGCAGGGAGTCTCTTTTTCGGAACCCCGGTCTTCCGAATTAATCCGTTGACCGGTCCCAATCAGGAGGAGCCGCTACGAACCGATGGGCTTTATTCCATTATCCGGCACCCTCTGATGCTCTGCGATATTTTTTGGCCGTTGGGATGGTCGCTTCTGTTGGGTTCGAGCATTGGCATTTTGTTGACGCCTGTCTGGCTGCTGATGATCTGGATCCTGACATTTGCGGAAGAGGAGTCGCTCGTTCGAGAATATGGAGACGCGTACCGTCAGTTCCAATCGCATGTCCCGAGACTCTTCCCGCGATTTTTGAGTTTCGGTGGGAAGCGACACGCCATCCGTTGATTTGTGCTGGTGCAACTTATGCTGCATCGGCAGGGATGCTTTCCTGGAATCATAGAGAGATTCCATCATGCCTACCATCGTGTCCTGGGATTTTACAATGGCAACCCGCCCCGGCTGTCATCTACTGTGATCGAGTAATAACATGATTGCTGGAGTCACCGGCTTGCCAAGATTGCCAATTAAAAATATATCTCTTGCGGGTGAAACCCACCTTGGCTCTTTGTCAACATGCGTGATGGATAAGTAGAGTGCATCATTTACAGCATCCCAAATGGCCGACTTTGATTCTGGAGAAAGGGAAGTTGAATGGAACGAAAAACAATGCTTGTGTTGACTGCCGTTTTGGCAGTATTGGCGATTGCCGCGGGCGTGGTGGCCGTGACGCGAAAGCCGTCTTTTCATGGTTCGGTCATTGACCCGCCTGCTCCTGCATCCGAAATCCACTTGACCGATAGCAATAATCAACCGTTTACTTTGAGCAGTCAGCGCGGCAAGGTTGTGTTGCTGTATTTCGGCTTTACCAACTGCACAAATGAATGCCCGTTGACGATGGCGAAGCTCAAACAAACATTTGATCTTTTGGGTAATCATGCTGACAAGGTGCAGGTGCTGATGGTGACAACCGACCCGACTCGTGATAATCCTGCGCAGATGAAAAATTATGTCACGCAATTCAACCCCGCTTTTCTCGGACTAACCGGAACGCCTGACGAGCTGCAGCAAGTTTATAAGGATTATGGAGTGGCGGTTGAAAGCAATGGTGAGACCCACACCACATTCCTTTATGTGATCGATCAAAAGGGTAACTTTCGGCTTACGTTCATCGGACCCGAGATGAGTCCGCAGGACTTGGCTGAGGATGTTCAAACCTTGTTGAAAGGAAATTGATGTCCAAGAGCTTTATCATAAAACGTTTCTTGCTCTTTCTTGCCATAGGACTTGTGTTTGGCTCCGTGTTGGCAGAAATCCCTTTCATGTTTCTGCCACATGTGACCCGGCCACCCGAACAAATCACTTTGGTGATTCCAGCCGGAACGGCTCAACAGGTGGCGGATGGCGAGCAGCCTCCGTCCATTCCTGCCAATATGGTTTTTGTGGTCGGTGACACTTTGGTAGTCAAGAATGAGGACTCCGTTCAGCACGAGCTTGGACCACTATTCATTCCACCCGGCACCTCGGCCAGTCTACCGTTGAATGTATCGCAGAAATATGCCTTCCAGTGTTCCTTCATCCCAACCAAAGTTCTAGGTTTGGATGTAACGGAACCTCTGGATCTTGGTACGCGTCTGTCCGCCATCTTATTTGGTGGGCTTCCCATGGGGATATTGCTGGCCGTGTTCAGTTTTGTCTTGTGGCCCGCGAAAAAGAAGCAGACCGGAGTTTGACTCCCAAACTACTAACACGGCCCATAGCGAATTGCCTCTTGATTCGAGGGCACCCGCGCTCTCATCGAATTTATCTGTTGAAACAATTTCCGTTTCGAGACTCAAATCATGTTTTTATTGGCGACGATGATAAAGATGAGGAAGCCTTTCCCGTGGTCCACGAGCATGGTGGCGCGGCGATCGAAGTAACCCAACCTTCACAGTCTTCCAACATAACGAAGGCTGATTATATTTTCGATTCGCCGCGAACAACTGTTCATTGGTTGTAACGCTTGATGAAACAGTAACCCTTTTCAGGTCAGGATAGCAATTATACAACAGCTCAATCGGAGACTGTCACTTCGAAGTTTGTTCCTTCCCAACGATCACTTTGAGGCCAGTAAAAAGTGAATTGAACTCTGTTTCCGCTTGAAAGCGCCTGAGTCGGCAAATCTGCAAAATACATGGCAAGATGGCTATCCCGCATCTTCGTGTCTTGTGCTGTTGACCAATTATCCGTGCTCCAATGAACTACACCCTCCGCCATTGCTTCAATGCGCAAAATCATTCCTTTCTGTAGTGTGCGAATCTTATGATTGAAGCGCCAGAGAACATAGGGCGATGGCGATTTCGAATCGAGATAACGGTGCACGGTTTGTGGCGGCATATCGAACACATGGCCCTCCTTCAAGGAACGCAGCAACTTTACGTATTCGGCATGTGCCCAAACCAGCGGCATGGCAGAGCCAGAAGGTTTGCCAAAGAAAAGTTCCTTCTCAGGAATATCGGGCGAATCCCAAATTTGCTCAGGCAACAAACCGCCATCATTAGCAAATGATTCAAAAGTATTAAGCAATTTCGTTGCATCGGCTTGAAGTCCGGCAGCGAGCTCATAATGTGCGCGTTCGCCAGTCAACAACGGCCAGGCGCGGCCAATGCCCGTTCCATCGAAGGGTTCGCCATCTTGATGTTCGCCATAGCCATCATCATTATAACGATGCCAGATGGGGCCATTCGGAGTATCGGTTTTCAATAACGCATCGATCACTTTAACCGTGTTGACGATGCACGGGTCGTCTGCCGCTCGAAGCCCAAAGCGCACCAATGCCAACGCGTCCGGACTGACGATATGTGCGGACGGTTCAAGACTCTGACCGGCTGGCCGATTCTTAATTGGGACGAATCCGCCGGCTGGGGAAGCGGAATCCGCTATTTCCGGCGGAGCGATGCGAACGTAATATCCATCTACACCAATTTGATTGGCGAGGTCGGTTCCAGAAACATATATCCAGCGTTCGATGTTATCGTTCCAGGCATCGGCTGTCTCCCGAAGATAACCAGCGACATCGGATTCTTTATTGAGATCGGCCAATTCTGCGGCAACTAATAAAGCGGCAATTTCCGAGGATAGCGTGAACGGAGAGTAACCGGGATCTTCCTCCCAACGGTCTTGCTGCGTGACCGGGCCATTGCAAACTAAAAAACTTGCAGCCTTCCGAACCATCGGCCACAGGCGAGCTAAATCATCTTTGCCAAGTGCATTCTCGCGGCGCGCAAGGTCAACCAGCAAAATGGGGAAGGCAGTCTCATCCATTTGAATGCCATCCCAATAAGAGTTGCCATCCAGCCACATGTTTTGTGGCCAATGACCGTCATTCTCTTGCGTTACTTGCAGATAATATAAAACGCGGCGCGCGTCCGCGTGAGCGCCAACTGCAAGCAAACCTCCAGCCGATTCCACCAGATCGCGCGGCCACGACAAATGATAGCCGCCGAGATCATCATCGCCTTTGGAGAAACCCCAAGGGATCGAAAGGCTGGCGATTAATCCACCGGGAAAGCGTTTTGATTCGTGCGAACGCATCACTGCCGCGCTGATTTTATAAAGATTACCTATTTCTTTGTTGTCATCTTTCAAGGTCAGCGGCGTGAGCGTGTTCAGCCAGTTTTGCCATTCATGGATGTAAACTAATTTAGCTGAATCAAAACCGTCCAATAGACTCGCTAATGCACGTTGACCCGCTTCGGATGGAGTGAGTCCGAAGCCTATAGCCAGCGTGAAATTTCCCTTTGAACTGGACAAATCTATTTCTGCCGTAAGAGATACGTTACCGTTTTCCGCGCGCGGATAATTCCAAAGCATCTGCTTGTGTTGATTCAAGTCCTGCCAGCCATCCGAAACACCGACGAAACCGACGGAACGTTTCAGCCACGGAACGGAACAAGTCAGCGCTAAACATATACTGTCGCGTTGGGCAAACAGCATGGGAACACCTTTATAGTCGCCAAGCCAAGCTGTATTATTTGCGCCTTCGTTTCCTAGATGCGGCGAGAGTAAAACGTAAAGGTGATAATCTTCAAGGTTACCTTTGAGCGGCGTGAACCTTGTTTGCTGCAAAACCGCATCGCGATGCGGATCGGTCACGATTTCCTTTTCGATGCAGTAATGTCCATCCACGCATGTGTTAGTGAGTTTATATGCTGGAACGCCATCTGCCAACATTTCTACTTGTTGGTGAGTCTGGCGTTTCTCTTCGGAGAAAAAGTCTTGCCCATCGGTGACGATCATGCCCATGTCACGCGTGCAGGCTTGATCCACGCGCGGATAATAGATTTCATCGAAGATGCCGTGGCTGAGCGTAAACCAGACGCGGCTGGAATGATTCAAGGCAGTCCCCATGCCACTCTTCGCGCTGGATGTCCAGCGCGGCGGGATTCCCGGTGCACCGGGAGCAATTTGATCGTTAGTCATGAAACACCTCTCCAATCCACTGATAAAAGTTCGACTCCATTTATAAAGAGAATTTACTCTTTGACCTGTTCCGGTGCTGGATTGTGCCAGCCTCCGTCTTTTGCAATCAACGCATCCGCTTCTTTCGGACCCCAACTGCCGCGCGGGTAAGGATACGCTTGCGCGTGATTCTTCAAAACAGGATCAACGACTGTCCACGCCGCCTCGACCGCGTCTTCGCGCGTGAACAGCGCGCCATCGCCAGACATTGCATCGCCTAAAAGCCGCTCGTAAGGCGTTTCTTCGTTTGGCAATTCTTCTTTCAAATAGAGTTCCTCTTGATCGCCAATAAACTCTTTTCCGCCGCGTTTGACGCGGGCAGCAAGAGCAATCACAGAATTAGGTGAAATGCGGAAGCGTACATAATTTGCGCGACCAACCGCCGGATGTGAATCATCAAAGAGTCTTTGCGGAGGCGGTTTTAGTTCCACTAATACTTCATCTGCGTTCTGTGTCATATATTTACCAGAGCGCAGATACCACGGGACTCCTTGCCAACGCCAAGATTCAATATAGAGGCGCACTGCGCAGTATGTCTCAACATCCGAATCTTTTGCCACATCGGGTTCATTTCGATAGCCCTCGTATTGGCCGCGCACCATGTCGTTGGGGTGAAGCGGGCGCATAGCTTGAAAGACTTTTGCTTTTTCAGTTTGCACCGCTCCAAAGCCTTGATAGGCTGGCGGCTCCATCGCGAGCAAAGCCGCAATTTGGAAAAGATGATTCTCGATCACGTCGCGCAGACAACCAGCGGTCTCATAAAACGCGCCGCGATTCGCTATACCAAAGTTTTCGGATAGAGTAATCTGAACGCTTGATATGTAGTTGCGATTCCAAATCGGCTCCAGAAACGAATTCGCAAAGCGGAAATAAAGTATATTCATGATCGCCTCTTTTCCGAGGAAGTGATCAATGCGAAAGATCGAGTCTTCCGGAAACACCGAATGAGCAACGCGGTTGAGTTCCTGCGCCGAGGCCAGATCGCGCCCGAACGGTTTCTCAACAATGACACGCGCATCTTTCGCTAAGTCCGCACTGCCAAGTCCTTGAATGACCTTTTCAAATAGCGCGGGCGGAATAGCGAGATAGTGTGCGGGTCGGCGTGCTTCACCTAGCGCTTTCTTTATCGAAGTGAATATAGTTGGATCTTTGTAGTCGCCGCTGACATAACTGAACAAAGAAATCAATTTGTCAAAAGCCTTTTGATCGTCGATACTGCCCGATTGTTCAAGACTGTCTTTTATACGTGCGTGTAATTGCTCAAGAGTCCATTTTGGAAAAGCAACGCCGATCACCGGAGCGGTCAACGTGCCGCGTTTGACCATCGCATACAAAGCCGGAAAAATCAATTTATGCGCAAGGTCGCCTGTTACACCAAATAGCACCAACGCATCGGATTGAACTGGATGGTTATGGTTTCTTGCCATGTCTCATCCCTTCTTCTCTTCGTGCCCACCGAACTGCTTTCTCATGGCCGAAAGCAGACGGTCCGCATAATCGGCCTCGCCGCGTGATGCAAAACGCCCATAAAGCGCGGCACTGATGGCGGGTACCGGGACGGCCTCATCAATGGCCGCAGCAATCGTCCAACGCCCTTCCCCAGAATCAGAAACACGGCCTTCAAAATTTTTCAAGCCGGGATCTTCAAGCAGGGCAGCAGCTGTCAGATCAAGCAGCCATGAACCAATCACGCTCCCCCGCCGCCAGACTTCCGCGATCTCGGCCAAGTCCAGTTCATACTTGTAAAACTCGGGATCGCGCAGCGGCGTCGTTTCAGCATCAGAAGCGTTGGTTTGTTTACCAATATTGGCGTTATACAAAATATTTAATCCCTCCGCATAAGCCGCCATGATGCCATATTCGATTCCGTTGTGGATCATCTTAACGAAATGGCCCGCCCCCTGCGGTCCACAATACAGGAAGCCTTGCTCGGCGGTGCTCTTGCTTTTAGCCCGACCGGGCGTGCGCGACGCCGCCTCCACACCGGGAGCGAGACTGGCGAAGATCGGATTAAGATGATTCACAATGTCTTTTTCGCCGCCAATCATCAGGCAGTAGCCGCGCTCGAGTCCCGCGATGCCACCGCTGGTTCCCACATCCACGTAATGGATTCCACGCTGATTTAGTTCCGCGCCACGCCGAATATCGTCGCGATAAAAGGAGTTGCCTCCATCTATGACAATATCACCTGTCTCGAGCAATGGAGTGAGCTGCGCCAATTCCTGGTCCACAATGGCCGCCGGTAACATGAGCCAAATCGCGCGCGGTTTGTTCAAGCGCGAGACAAAATCTTTAAGTGAATTCGTTCCGTTGGCGCCCTGAGATGCCAGATTTTGAATGGCGCTTGTATTCATATCAAAGACCACACATTCATGGCCGTCTTTCATCAGGCGCTGCACCATATTAGCCCCCATCCGACCCAATCCAATCATACCAATCTGCATTCCAAATCTCCTTTCGTAACCTCGTATTCTAAAATAGCGATAATGTGTTGAGTTTACCCCGAATCAATGCCTGAATTTTCACCCAGATCTTCAACATGATTCTACATGTCACGAGCTAGGGATCTAAATCTGTTCGAACTGATCGACCTTCAACACAAAGACCGCCGCGCGTTTTTGCCCCGGATCAATCGCGGGCGCGCTGTGCTCACGCAAAATTTGCATTGCATCGGGAACTTGGTTTTCATCCACGCCGATCAATAACGTGGCATTGCCGCGGCGGAGGAAGCCTCCGGTTGTTGCCACGCGCGTGACGCGAAAGCCAGCTTCTGTTAAAGCCTGGAGCATGGATTCTCCATCTGTGTTGTGGAGAATGGCAACGATCATTTTCATCATCTTAAAATTCCTCGTAGGCTTCTACGTCGAAGGTGAAAATGGTGGCTTTCGAAACGGTCACTTCTTTTGGCGTAATGGGAAGATCGGCCGATAAATTCGCTGGAACAAAATCCACGCGGCCGCGGCAGGCGCGGCGCAATGCGTTGACCACGATTTCCTCGCGCCCCGCTGGAAGTCCGATCAGCAACGTCACATTATGATGATTCAAGAATCCGCCTGAGCTTGGAAGATGATCCAACGGAAAACCTAAATTCGTTAAAACGTTCGTTGCGTTTTCGTCATCCTGTTTTTGAACAACAGCGACCATCAGTTTTGTGATATGCAAAGAAGGCGCGGCACTGCTTCGCAAAAGATCAGGCCATGACAAGCTTTCTTCGGTCAGCGCGGCGTCCACTTCGCCGACGAGCTGCGAATACGTTTCCTCAGAGATGACGTTGTCGCGCAAGAGTCCCATCAATGCCGAGCGCTGTGCGCGCAAAGCTTCGCGTCGCGCAGTATCCAATTCCTCTGCTTCGACATTTGGATCGGATGTAATGATTTCCTTGACCGCTTCCACAAGCACGCCACTTTGACGTTCCATCAGTGGCGAAAGTCTTTGCCATGTGTGTTCTGAAAGAAGTCCCTGCTGATTAAGTCTTCGCAAGTATTCGTGCGCAGCGCGCCATGCCACAAAGCGCGCATGACGGCGTTCGTATTCCTCCTGATAGTGCGTACGTTGTACGATCTTAAGTCGCTTCGTCAACCAGTCGGTTGACAAGCCTTGCACCAGCAAAGTGAAAAGCACAACGCCAAACGTCATGGCTTGGAGCGGTTCGCGCGCGCGACTGAAAATAGATTGCCAGTCTCTGGCAGACTGAGCGCCAAAGCCAATGCGATCGCGCCGCGCAGACCGCCCCAATACAAAATATGTTTCCAAGTCGTTGGAATCTCGCGTCCAAAAATCGAAAGACCATAAATGCTGACGGCGCGCGCAAGTAGAACCGCGAGAATTGCCCAGCCAATCGCCTGCCAATTGGCAAATAGCGTTTGAAGGTGAATTGTCAAACCAATCAATAAAAAGATGAATGAGTTGGCGAGGAATGCGGCAGTTTCCCAAAAATTGAAGACAACCACACGCGTGGTCGGCGACATGCCGCGCGGCCCGGCGTTCCCGTTGACGATGCCCGCCGCGACAACTGCCAATACACCACTGACGCCGAGTGACTCAGCGATGAGGTAAGAACCGAAAGCCAATACAACCGTCAATGTTGTTTCAACCAATGGTTCATCAATGCGACTGATGAATTGTGAAATGAGCATGCCCAAGAGAATGCCCACAATTAATCCGCCGCCTGCGATGGTGATGAATTGAGTGACACCACTTGTCCAACTGAATGTGCCGGCGGACGCGATGGAAACCATCAGGCTGAACATCACAATGGCGGTCCCATCGTTGAACAGACTTTCCCCTTCGAGCAAAACCTGTAATCTGCGCGGCGCACCCAAGCGCCGGAACAATGCGACAACTGCAACCGGGTCCGTTGCGGAAACGAGTGCACCAAAAACCAGCGTGATTTGAATGGCAAGCCCGGTTCCTTCAGCGACCAGCCAGCCAACGAGCAATGTTGTAAGAATCACTCCAGGCACAGCCAGTAAAAGGATAAGCCAGAAGTCGCGGCGCAAATCGTCGATGCGGATATGGAATGCAGCTTCGAATACCAGAGGCGGGACAAGTAAAGCCAAAATGATTTGCGGCGAGATTTGAATTTGAAGCGGGGAAAATAGAGTCACCGCCAGACCGATCAAAACCAATCCCACCGTATATGGCAAGCGTAATCGGCGTGCGGCAACAACCACTACTGATACAACAAGCAGTGAGACGATGATGAATCGTTCAACGACAATGATGTTTTCGCCGCTCATCAAGCGGAAGTATAAACGAATTAATTATGATGAGTAGCGCAGGATTATGAAAGGAATTGAGGATGTGCAGGACTGGCATACAAAGACATCCTCAGAATAGCTAAATTGCTACTCGCCGCCATCGATAGATCCTTTTACACTCGGTGCCTATCCCCTTTTGGTTTTTCCAAGTGAAGATACACTGCGCCGCGCGCATCGAGATAGATCGCATCCGGCGTCTGAATGATTCGCAACACCACATTCTCGCACGCAGAACATCGAAGCACAATGCCGGGTCCCTGCGTGAATGCCAATAATGTCCAACCTCCGCTTCATTGTCACAAGCCGCGCATTCGGTCGGCGAGGCGGTCATCTCCACACCGAAAATTTCGCACAGCAATCCCGCAGTTGCGTTGGCATCCAGCATCAGCTCGCGATTGATATCTTGTTTTTCATTCGAATCGGCATCCGATTGCACCTGTCCTTGTTGCATAGGTACCTCGCTGTAATGTTTTTTAGGATCGGACGTTGATTTACTAAAATCACCTTTCATAGTTCAGCCTCCTGTCGGGCCGAAGCGTTCGGTGCGGATTTGATTCGATTTGATTCCGATCTTGACCAGGCTGCTGGCAGCACGTTCGAGCAAAAGAGTTGGCCCACAAATGAAAACTTGTACCGATCTGCCAAGCGGCCCGGCAACTTCATTTAACATTGCTTCATCAATACGACGCGCGTATCCCTTCCAGTTCGGCGGTTGAGATCGCGTCAATGTGTGCAACACTTTGAGACCCCTGCCTAACCCTCGCGATTTTTCCAGTTCATTGAAATAGATGATATCTTCGAGGGAGCGCGAGCTGTAGAGCAAACAGATCGGATTCATCGCGCCTGCCGCGGCGCGATGACGTATCATGGACATGAATGGCACAACCCCGCTCCCGCCCGCGATCAACAATAAAGGCTCGGTTATGCTCGCTTCCCAGACAAAATAACCGTCGATCGGACCGCGCACTTCGATGCGATCTCCCTTGATCAACACATCGTGCATATACGTTGACACTTCGCCGTCATCAATGCGTTCAATGGTCAAATCAATCTCGCCTTCATGTTCCGGCTCAGAAGCAATCGAATAACTGCGTTGCGCTTGATAGCCATCATCGGCGGTCAAGCGAATGTCGTAGTGCTGACCTGCGCGGTGACGCATCCACGCCTTCTGCAGATCAGATCGCACAGACGTTCCTGGCCCACTTACTTGCCCAGCATACTCACCATATTTAAACCAGCCTCACAATTTCAAACGAGCTGAGCAACATCTTTCATCGGTCAAGACTCAAAACCCGCCTGCATCAGGCGGGTCTGACCGAACCATTCCAGAAATCGGGCAACCATGGTTACAGGAGGTGCCGAGGGTGAGATTTGAACTCACGACCAAGGGCTTATGAGTCCCCTGCTCTGCCACTGAGCTACCTCGGCGTGGCTTCGAGCGGCGCAAATATTACTATGAGATAAAGCCTTTGTCAACAGAACGCCGCGCACAAGGTATAATGGCACAAAGGAGACCGCATGAAAGTTGTGGTGCTGGCAGGTGGAACAAAAGAACGCTCTTTGATCCAGAATGCGCTGGAAAAATTCGGACATCAAATGCTCCTCAGCGACAGCGCGGAACAAGCCAGGCGGCTAATCGAGGCCGGAGAATCCCGATTCGTCATCGCGGATTTTGACCTGCCCGATGTTCAAAATTATGATCTCATCCGACGCGTGCGCGCGCTAAAAATCCCACCCGTTTATTTTCTGATGCTCACATCCAACGACAGCGACTCAGTCGAAGCCGATGACACGCTGCACAAACCGCTGAATTCAACCGAACTCAAGGCCCGCATCATGATCGGCCAGCGCTTTCTTTCGCTCGGCGATAGTCTATCCAAGGCGCGCGACGAGATAGAAAGTCTCGCCATTTACGACAGCCTGACCAGCCTGATGAACCGCAACGCTTTTCATCGGACGGCGCAGGGCGAATTGGAGCGCGCCCGCCGTTCCGGATCGCCCATCAGTCTGATCGCATTGGATATTGACAATTTCAAACCCCTCAATGAAAAATACGGCATGGACATGGGTGATGAAGTCCTGAGGGTCGTATCGCAAATGATCCGTGAGAAGAGCCGCCCATATGACTGCATCGGGCGCTGGAGCGGCGACGAATTCATCATCGTCGTGGCAGGCGTGATCGGCACGGACGCCGAAAAGATTGCCATGCGAATCATCACAGGCGTTCAATCCATGCGCGTCACGCGCAAGGAAATTGCCGTCAGCGTGAGCATCAGTGCAGGGATTGCATGCGCCTCCTATATCAGCGCCTCGACCGAAATCGAACCGCTGATCCAGCAGGCGCGGCAAGCCATGACGCGCGCCAAGGAAGCCGGTGGGAATCAAGTCAACCTCATTTACACATGATCCATGATCCCGCTCTTTCGAGCGGGATTTTCTTCGCGTTTGATTAGAAAATCTTTCAGGTAAATTTTGGGATGGTAAAATCGGCCCGTTCTCTGGATACCAAATCCGAGCCAGAGCAAGGAGACAGAATGGCGGAACCAGCGAAAGTTGATGATGGTCAGGTTATTTCCATGCATTACACATTGCATGTGGAAGGGCAAGTCATTGATTCGTCCGAAGGCGGCGAGCCTTTGCAGTTCATCCAGGGCATGGGACATATCATTCCCGGTTTGGAACACGAGTTATATGAGATGAAAATTGGCGACAGCAAAAAGGTGGTTGTCGCTCCAAAGGATGGATATGGCGAAACGGATGCCGAGGCATTTATGGATGTGCCGCGCGATTCGTTCCCGCCCAGTGTGCCGCTCAAGGTTGGAACTGAATTGGAGCTGCGTGACCAGTCGGATCATCCGGTCTACGCGCGCATCGAAAACGTCAGCGATACAAACGTTCGACTGAATATGAATCATCCGCTGGCAGGCAAGGAATTGCACTTCGATGTCACAATCGCGGGCATCCGCCCGGCCACCGATGAAGAAATCTCGCACGGGCATGTCCATGGCGGCGGACATAACCACTAAACAAACGCCTCCGCACATGCGGAGGTTTTTTGTTCGACAATTTGAACAGGCTCACCGGTCATAAATTTGAAGGGCGGCTAATTTCATGGGCTTCCAAGACGTTCCGCCAAGGTGGCGCATTGAAATTCAAGTAAAATGATGGGGGAAGGTTATGACAGAGGCTGTCTAAACCGGTGCAAAGCCAGCGGCTCCCGCAAGAAGTCCCGGTTTGCTTTTTGAGACTCTGCGAATTTTCAACGCATGCTTGCAGTAATTGCTTTTACAAAATTCCGAAAGTTCAGGTAGAATTATTTCATGCGCGAGGGACATCGAGCGCGCAATTGAGGAAAATGCCATGGAAAACAAAGGTTCCACCAGAGACGTGATTTCATCCTACCGCCGACGCCGACAACAAAGCAACACACTCTTTGTTTATGGCGCTGCCGGTCTGCTTGTGTTGGCGGGGTTGGTCCTGCTCATCTTGTGGCTGACGGGCCCCAGCAAACCGCTCACCGGTTTGTTCGCGACCAGCACGCCAACTCCAACATTGACCTTTACACCGACTATCACACCGTCGCCTACGAGCACTGCCACAGCTACGCTCACGCCGACTCAAACCCTGACGCCAACCGCATCCGCGCCGTTCAGCTACACCGTGCAAGAAAACGACTCGCTTGCTTCCATTTCCGATAAATTTGGCCTGGGCACGAAGGGCATTCTGCTTATCCTGCAATTGAATCCGCAAATTGATCCCACAACGCAAATCATCAGGGTTGGCGATCAAATCATTGTGCCAAACCCGGGGATGGAATTGTTCACTTCGACGCCGGTTCCTGCGAATTTGCCGCGCGGACAATTGCTTACGTATACTGTCCAGCCCAACGACACGCTGGCAGGGATCGCCAGTCTGTTCAACAGTACCGTTGACGCCATCGTCACGGCAAACAATCTAACGAATGCCAATGCCATCCAGGTTGGTGAACAATTGAAGATTCCGGTCAACATGGTAACACCCACGGCTACTCGTCCGCCGACAAGCACGCCGCGCACGCCCACAACGCCGCTGGCAAGCGTAACACCCGTGCCAAGCGTTACGGCATCTGCCACACCTTAGTCAAACGGGGCCCCGGTTTCAAAAAGAAGCCGGGGCTTTTTTCTATTTACCAGACGCGTTGGAGGATTCTTTGGCATTCATCCAATTGGCGGATCACACAAAACCTCAGGTCGGTCTCTAAGCGGCATTCGGCGAGTGAACGATTCGCTCCTGTTCAACCACCGGCACACGATCTCCCGGAGGAAGTCCGGCGGAGATTTGCGATCATGGGTTGCGAAGCAGGTACAGCCGGCACTGGCTTCGGCATTGAGTACAGCGAACGGCTCCATGCTGGTGCGCTGGCAAAAGATCTTGGTCCACCTGAATACCGAGGCCGCACAAATGGACGAATCTGGAAAATAGCGAGTGCGCTTCTCCATTCCTTCAGCTTCAATCCGATATGCAAGCGCGAAGCGATAAAGTTGTTCGAGAAGCTATTGAACAAACGATAGGATGGATCACAAGTGATTTTATGTTGATATTGCCATTTACGGCAGTGCGGATATGAAAACATAATTGGGGAAGTAAGACTCTCAAAACCAGATTGCGGGTTTGGGAGTCTTCGCATGCATGCCTATGATTTTTGTGTATGCCAGGTGTGAGTTACCTCTTCCAAGGCGGCGAGATATTGCTCACGATCGAAAACAAATGGGCCCAGTCCGGTGTAATCATGCGGCTGCCAGCCCATTTCCAATGCTTCTGCCTCATCAATCCATGGACTAGGCGTATTCCCACTGAGCCAGGGACTTTTGAGATCGCTCCAAGTTACGGTATTTTCAGCGAAATCCACATTCGCCATGATGCAATTGCATTCGGCGTAGGTGCAAGTGCAGGTCAATAAGACACTACGCCGGAATTTTTTCTTTCCGAGCATCTCATCATGAAATTGTTTGAAGTGTGAAACTTCAAAGCCGATGTAATTGGAACGAGCGTTGGCGTCCACGTCCCTCCAGTATTTTCGTTCCACCCTGGCGACCAGGTCCACCAGATCCACGCCGTTGATATAGATGTTCACAACGGGGAATTCCCAGCGCCCCTCTTCATCTTTGTACTGCTGGATGACAAACTTGATGGTATCCATTTCAATTCTCCTTATTTGCGCAAAGAGATTTAACCAATACAAAGAAATCCTGTGTCCAGGCATCTTTATAGAATGGTTGTTTTTGCGCTAATTGGGGTTGAATGAAAGGGATTTATGTCATCGTGGCGATGGATATTTGGATTATACAGCCAACGGCTTTTTTCAGGTGATTCCTTTTTGCCAGATAGGATCATTGATCCTGATCAAATACTTCTGCTTGCATCATTTTTTCTTACGGTTTCGCTTACGTGACTTCTTCTCCTGTTTTCGTTTGTTCTTCTCCTTCTTTGCCAATTTCTTGATGTCAGGCAGGTTATTGTTGAATGGCATTGGGCTTTCGTCAAACAGCGAGGAGTGCTGGCGAGGTTTGCTGCGTTCATTCTTCAATCCCAACCTGATTTGAAGATCTTCGAAGTCGCCGTCAACTTCCTCGTCAACATTCCCTGATTTGAATGCCTCTTCTATCAAATCGAGATGTTCAAGGGCGGCGCCCATCTCTTCCAAATCTGAGATCATGCAACCATTGAGGGCTTCATTATTGGCTTTATACATTCGCAGCGCATGGACGATGGCCTCTGCACATGCTTCCCTAACTTCTGGGTGCGCTTCCGCCATTTTTTCGAGCGATGCACTTGCTGCAACACGTGCCCAGGTTCCATGGCGGGAGTCAGCCAGGTATTCTGCCAGCGGATGGACCGCGGCGGGTCCGATCATTGGAAAAACTTCAAATGCGTCTTCCCCATACCAATCATCATTGTATTCGTCTATCTCTTGAAGGTTATTCAACAGCGCGGGGATGGCTTCTTCTGCCTTAAGTTGTGCCAGTGCGCGCCAGGCGTGGATTTGACCATACCATTCGGTTAAGTCCCCACCTTCAGGGAGGTCAGCGGGTCTTTCCATCCAGCGCAGGTCTTTGTCTTCCAGCAGACAGATCAGTTCGGGAATATCTTCCCCGGCGATTCCCATTTTCAAATAGTCTAGCCATCCTTGACTATCGTTGGGTCTGCCCAATGTCAAGAGTTTGGATACAGGTTCGGTGTAGTTGTGTTTAATCATGTTCGTATTCTCCGGGCGGGAAAATTCTACCCCATCAGCTTGTTCTACTCACGGGGCGGATGTGGGGTTACGATCCCCTATTACCCAGAAGTTCCAGAAGTTCTTTTTTTCTCGTTTCCAAAGAAAGCATTTGCGCTTTTAAATGTTTCAGGGTGCGGTTGATATCCAACAATTCCTTCTTCCACTTCTTCTTATTCAAGTAATCCTTCCCGTGCTTTTCGTTGACCAGGGCTTCCACTTCACTACGGATCAATCTCAAGAAAGGCGCCCCGTAGATGCTGTTCTCGCGGTATTGCAACTTGCCCGCGCGGATACCCGCCACAATTTCATCCAGCGTCAGGCCAAATTCCTTTTCGGCGGATTTATGGCTCAGGGTCGCGCCTTTTGTCGTCCAGGCGGAATCGTTCGACTTAAAGGTCATGTGGTTTTCCTTCATGTCCCGAACTATTCTTCCATTTCCATATACTGTGGCGGACTTTGCCCAACTCGATTGGTGATTTTTGGGTATTTGCCCTTTACAGGTTTGCTTTCAATAGTAATCACGTTGATTTGATGCCACCAATCATCGCCGAAGTCGAACCAATAACCAAATGCTTCATCTGTTTTGAGTTTCAGGTCGTCCATGACGGTTTCTCTGACATCGCCTGCCAGTTTGCCGCCCACGATTTCATCGTCTGTCGAAGAAAAACTATATCGTCTGGAGCCGGGGTCATTGGGACCTTTGCCGCCAATCTGAAATTCATACAGATGTTCTTCAAAACGGTTGAAAGCTTTGAAGATGATTTTATGAAGTTGTGCGAGGGTCTGGTCGCCTCGAATTTCGATTGTTCTGGAGACGACAGGACTCTTCTTTATAAACTTCTTATCCATGGGACCGCTGATGATGAATACTTCCAGTGTGTAAATGTTCATAACGTTACCTCATCGCCTATCCGTCAGCAAGGTCTGCGCCTTTCGTGACAGATTAATCACCGGCTTCCCACTACAGCCATCCAAATTAAAACTCAAATCCATTCAGCTTTTCCTTCCGCCTTTCCCAATCTGGCATGATCTTGGACATGAGCGCGTAAAAAGCGGAAGCATGGTTGTGTTCCACGAGATGGCACAATTCATGGACGATCACGTAATCAATCAACTGCTTGGGGACCATCACCAGTTTCAAGTTGAGCGTGATCAAGCCCTTGGCAGTACAGCTTTCCCAGCGTAATCGCATCTGTCGAACCACGACGCGCGGTTTTGATATTCCATATTTTTCGAAATGCGGCAACCAAGCATGAACGCGGTCTGCAAGAATTTCCGCGGCTTGTTGACGATACCAACCCATGACGAGATTCTTTGTGCGTTTGCGATTTGCTTTATCCTGCACCGTGGCGATGATCTGGTCACGATCCACTTCCACAGATTCCCGCATTAGTTTATTTTGAATCACTTTCAAGCGATATTGCTGTCCGAGAAAGCGATGCGCTTCGCCGCTGACATATTGGCGCGGCGGAAATTCCACCGAATAGCGGCGGAAATTTTCCTGATGACGCAAAATCCAAGCCGCGCGTTTGCGGATGCGCGGTTCGATATCTTTAAAGTCGCTGTCTTCGGGCGCATCCACACTCACGCTCAAATCGGGGTGAACATGGATCGCTAGCGTCTCGCGCTTCGAGTAGCTGAGACGATAGCGAATGGTGGTCTTGCCAAATTCAAGTGCGTGCAGGTTGGATGGGTTCATGCGCGTTTGCGAGCGATGTCAATCACTTGCTCGATAATTTCATCCAGCTCAACATTGCTAAAGCGAATGTTATTCTTTGTTTCCAAAGAATACAAGTGGTCTTCGATGGCATTGCGCATGGCGTTGAGAATATCGGGATTGTCCACCCAATCGCGGACCTTGTTTCGCTCGATGATTGATTCGATCTGAGTCGCAAGGTCTGCCAGCGTCTCTTCCGATAAACGCTGGTTGAGGCTTTCTCGAATTACACCATAATAGGCAGGCGCATCGCGCAAGTTTCGCAGGCGGGATGGAATATCCTGCCGATAACCGCTGGACTCTTGTTGGCGCAATTGGTTGGCAAGTTCAAGTCCTTCGATTTCATTCATGCGCTCTTGTTCGATGGCGCGCAAAGTCTCTTCGATCATCTGCGAGAAGTTACGGTAATAAACCGGGTCGGTTTCCATCTTTTCGATGGCAGTGCGTTTGAGGTGGTTGAGAATGCTCACCAAGATTGGTGGCGTTGCGCTGCTCATACAGCGAATAATAGTCCGCGCCGGATGGCAGCACGAATTTCTCGTGACTCATCCGCCGCAGCAGGCGCTCTTCATCCTCTCCGAACTTCTGCTTGTTCTGCTCATAATGGTCGCGCCACACATCCGAAATGTATTTCAAGAACAACATCACCAAAATGTAGTTCTTATGCTCCGACGGGTCCACCGTCCCGCGAAACGTGTCGCAGGCCTTCCAGAGAATGGAATTGATTTCGTCTTGAGAGATAGCGTTGGGTTGAGTCTGCATAGCAATGATTATTGTACAGCCTTAAAGTTGATCTGCTTGTAGCGTGAAATCATCTTTGTTCTTCAAGCCATAAACTTGATATGGTATGGATGGCTGGGGGGGTATCCCGCCTGTTTTTCTATTATACGACAGGATGTTTCTAAGGCTTGAATGCGAACGGAGCAAATCTGACAAGTTGCGAACCACGGCGGCCAAGTCGTCGAAGCTCAATGCGGATTTTGGTGCAGATTGGCATCCCTTTTACATGATCCGGTCGCAGTCGCAGGACTGTGTATCCATTTTCTAATTATAAAAGGTGGTCCGTTCCACGGCGCCAGACAGCGTATCCAGAAGATAAGTATACTCATGGCCGCCGCTGACGCGCGAGTGATCTCCGCCCAATCGAAAGCAGTTGCTCTTTATGGATGGTGGAATTTTGGAAAGCATCAGTCTAGCTGAAAACGAGGCAAGCAACTCCATAGAATTTGACAAATTTATGGAGTTGGTGTACAGTCACTTCATGTTCAAACGCGCTTACGAACCGCTCGATCCACATCTTCATACCAATAAAGTCCTGGTGATTTACGGTCCCCGCCGCGTCGGAAAAACCACCCTTCTGCAAACCTACCTAAAACAAACCAAGCTGAAATACAAACTGGATTCGGGAGACAATATTCGGACACAACAAATCCTGAGGTCGCAGGATTTCAGCCAGATCTTGCCCTATGTGGAAGGTTATGAATTGCTGGCGATTGATGAGGCGCAAAATATCCCGAACATCGGCATGGGGTTGAAAATCATCGTGGATCAGGTGCCGGGCATCAAAGTGCTCGTTACCGGCTCGTCCTCGTTTGAACTTGCGGGACAGGTGGGCGAACCGCTGACGGGCCGGAAGCAGACACTGAGCCTGTATCCATTGGCTCAATCCGAATTGCTTTCGGTAAACAACAAGTTTGAATTGAAGGAAAAGCTGGCGGACTTCCTGGTGTATGGTTCCTACCCGGAGGTGCTTCTGGCAGGAAGCCGGGAAAGCCGCATCGAAACTCTGACGGAAATCGCCAACTCATATTTGCTCAAGGATATTTTGGCTTTCGATAGAGTCAAGAGTTCCCGCATTCTGCTCGATTTACTGAAGCTGCTGGCATTTCAGGTCGGAAGCGAAGTTTCGCTCAATGAATTGGCCACGCAGCTGGGCGCGGATGTGAAGACGATCCAGCGTTACTTAGATTTGCTTGAAAAGGCTTTTGTGATTGTGCGCCTGGGCGGCTTTAGCCGCAACCTGCGTCAGGAAGTGGTGAACAAATCCAAATATTTTTTTCTGGATAATGGGATTCGCAATGCGGTGATCGCCCAGTTCAACAGTTTGGATCTACGCAACGACATCGGCGCTCTCTGGAAAAATTTCATGTTCATGGAACGCTTGAAGCACCGGACCTATCGCTTCCTGTATGCCAACATGTACTTTTGGCGCACGTATGACAAGCAGGAGATCGATCTGGTGGAAGAGCGGGACGGCAGGTTATATGGGTATGAGTTCAAATGGTCCGAAGGCAAGGCTGGGGCTGCTCCCAAAAACTGGCTGGCTGCTTATCCTGATGCGTCTTATACCGTAATCCATTCCGGGAATTATCAAGGGCTGATCTTCGAGTAGCACAGCCTTTTGACGCGCGGAGAAAGATTCTGCGAACAAATTTATCGGGGATACTCAGCGGAACGTAAGCGTGATCGAACAGCGCAAACAACATATATGTTCGTACAATGCACATTATTCGCAACAATATTAATCCCCTTGTGAGGCTAAAGAAGGGCCCGGTCTATACGGGCCCTCTCGTGTCCGGTGGTTCCATTTTATTTTTTACCTCCGTTTCAGGATGTGGCAACTTCATATCCAATCGGCGGTGATCTAATTTGGCATACACTCAGAGCAATCACGAGAAAGAACTGAATTGATATTCCCAACGTGTTCATGTGATCACTCCTTCAGCTTGCCCAAGGATAGTTTTCAGGCGTCAGTACTTCTGTTTCTGGGTCATCAGGCCAGATGATTTTGCTGTTATTGAGCAACTGCCTGACCCGCTCTTCTCGTTCGCGTCGCCGCGCCTCTTGAGCGGCAATCGTGGGCTGGCGGTGAGCCTTGCGAACGACAGTTATCGAGGGCCTGCTGGGTTGTGTAGATTGTGCTTTGGCGCTTAATACTTTATACAACCCGAAACCAGCGCTGATCCCAATGGCGGCAAGAGCGACACACAACGCAATCACAAAGATCACCAGCCCAACATTGAGAACGTTGTACAAATTGCTTCTAAATGCTGCAGCCTGTGCATTGGCAACACTTGCTGCTTGAAGGTCTTGCTGCTGCTTTGCCGCTTCGTATGCTGTCTGCTGTTTTTGTTGCTCAATTTGGGCATTGGTTTGCGCCTGAAGCAACTGCAAATTCAACTCGCCTTGCTGACGTTGAATGTCTGTTTGAACATTCATTTCCTGCGCTGTCGCAGATGCGATTTGACCGTTCAACCATGTTGCATCCTTGATGTTGAAACCGAGGGCAAAGGCTCCAGCCAAGATCACAATCGCCAGGAAGAAAAACCATTTTGCGCCTGTGGAAAGACCGTTCTGGTTGTTGTACATAGCATCCTTCTTTCTTTATCGCTGTGGCGGAGTATAAAACCGCATTTAAAAAGAGCGCTCACAAGCATCTTGTAGCTGTCTCATTTAAATCTATACTTTTCTCACAGTTTCCTTTCAAAAAAGGGTAGTGGTCAAAATGAAGTGATTGGCGATATAGTTGGCACATGATTGCTAAACAGATTGTCTACCGATGTCGAAATTGCGACAGCCAGAAAATCGTGA
>JAKAKJ010000027.1 GCA_021824575.1 Chloroflexota bacterium | reverse complement strand
ACCTTGAGAAACTGCTCGAGCGGATTTTGCGCGTCTCGGTCGAAATGCTGGCCGGGCAGGCCGGTCTCATCGCATTGAAGGAGCCGGAGGGCTGGCGGGTGGCAACTGCCTACAAAATCCAGCCCGCCTTTTTGAGCTATCTCGAGCCTCTGCTCGGTGAGGAAAACGTGCGTGAGCTGGATGTGCGCGAACTCAACCGGATGCTGCAGGAATTGACGTACACAGCCACCCTTGGCCTGCTCAACGGCACCGGACTTCCGCTCGCCGCGCATGGGCAGGTCATCGGCGTGATTTTCATCTTCCGCAATTATCCTGACCTATTTACAACGAACGACCGCGTGCTCCTGCAATCTTTTGCAGATCAGGCCGCGGTGGCGGTTTTTAATGCCCAGCTCTACGGACAAATTAGTTACGAAAAGCAGCGCCTCGATGCGCTCCTCGATTCCGCGGCGGACGGCATCCTGATCCTCAATGCCGATCACACCGTCGAACGCAGCAACATTGCCTTTGAAAAAATGCTCGGTGTGTCGCGCGAGGAGATCAAAGGCAAAACCCATGACGATGTGATTCGCTGGAAGACCGAGCCGCAGGGAACCACGCTCGACGAAGCCGAACGCGGCGGCTGGCCGCTGACTCCGAACGCCACGCTGTACGTGGAAGGCGATCTCGAACGTTCACTGCCGCCTGCCCTGCCGGTCGGCATCACGTATGCGCCGCTTCTATCCGATGAAGGCAAACTTCGCAACATCGTGGTCAGCGTGCGCGACATCACCCATTTCCGCACCGCCGAAGAAATCAAATCCACTTTCATTTCGATTGTGAGCCATGAACTCCGCACGCCGGTCGCGCTCATCAAAGGCTACGCCTCCACACTTCGGCGCGACGACGCCAAGTGGGACAAGCGCACCATCAGCGATTCGCTGGCGGTCATCGAGGAAGAAGCGGATCGTTTGTCGAAGATGGTGGACGATCTGCTCGACGCTTCGCGTTTGCAGGCGGGCGGCATGTCGCTCAACCGGGCCGACGTTTCGATCCCCACCCTGGCCGGGCGCGTGGCCGAGCGGCTTGGGACTCAAACCAGGAAGCACACCATCAAAACCGACTTCCCCGAATACTTTCCGGTGATCCTTGCCGATGAAACGCGGCTCGAACAGGTTCTATCGAATCTGGTTTCCAACTCACTCAAATACGCACCGAAAGGTGAGATCAAAATCAGCGGAACTGTCAGACCGGAACAAGTCATCGTATGCGTATCCGATCAGGGTCCGGGCATTGACCCGCTCGATCTGCCGCACATCTTCGACCGTTTCTATCGCTCTGAGAATGCCGTCAAACAGACGAAAGGCGCGGGGCTTGGGCTGTACCTGGCGCGCGCCATCATCGAGGCGCACGGCGGGCGCATGTGGGCCGACACCAATTCCGTCAAAACGGGTTCAAAGCCGCAATCCGGCGCACGGATTTGTTTCTCGCTTCCGCGATAAGTGCGCCGCACCAGCCCAATGGTAAAATCAACGCACAAAAGGCATCAACACATGATCACCTACCCTCCTCGCAATAAAGTCGAAAAGAAATACACATGGAACGCGGAAAGCGTCTTCAAATCGAAAAAAGCCTGGGACGAAGAGATCAGGAGCATCCTTGCCGATCTCGAATCACTCAAGAAGTTCAAGGGGCATTTGAGCGACAGCCCGGCGACCCTGCTCGAAGCGCTTGAATCAACCGAGCAGCTTCTCAAACGAACCTCGCATGTTCTTGTTTACGCCAGCTTTTCGTACGCAGTGGATACGACCGATCAGGAAGCCGCGGGAATGCAGGGCAAGGCGCAAACCATGTTCGGTCAGGTTGCCGCGGCGACAGCTTTCATAAATCCGGAAGTGCTGCAAATCGGCAAATCCAAACTCGACGAATGGATGCGGCAGGACCCAAAGCTGGCACTTTACCGGCACAATTTCGATAACCTGTTCCGCAAACAGGAGCACGTTCGTTCGGGCGAGGTCGAAGAATTGCTCGGCATGTTGACTGATCCGCTGAGCGGAGTGTCCAACACAGCCAGCATGTTGACCAATGCCGATTTCAAGTTTGCGCCCGCCGCAGACAGCCAAGGCAAAAAACTCGAAGTAACGCAAAGTTCGATCCATAAGATTTTGCACATGCCCGACCGGGCCGCGCGCAAGTCCGGATGGAACAATTACATGGATTGCCATGTGGAATTCAAAAACACACTGGCAAGCAATCTTGCCACTTCGATCAAAGCCAATGTCTTTTATATGCGCGCGCATAATCATGAATCATCACTGGCCGCCTCGCTGTTTGAAAACAATGTTCCGGTCGAAGTCTTCCACAACCTGATCAACACATTCAAAAAGCATTTACCCGTCTGGCATCGTTATTTTGAAATCCGCCGCAAAGCGCTCGGTCAGCGCGATATCGCGTACTACGATATGTGGGCGCCGCTGACAAAGAAAAAGCCGAGCCTCACCTTTGAGCAAGCCGTGGATATGATCTGCGAGGGGCTTGCCCCGATGGGCGCGGATTATGTGGAAATCCTTCGCAATGGATGTCTGCATGAACGCTGGGTTGATTCTGTGCCGAACAAAGGCAAGCAGAACGGCGCTTTTTCGTGGGGTGCGCCCGGCACGCATCCATTCATCATGATGAGCTTTACCGGCGAAGTCGGGAGCATGAGCACGCTGGCACATGAACTCGGCCACTCGATGCACTCGTACCTCACGTGGAAGAATCAGCCGCTGGCGTATTCCGATTATTCGCTGTTCGTCGCCGAAGTCGCATCCAATTTCCATCAAGCCATGGTGCGCGGTCACCTGCTCAAAACCGTGACCGACAAAAACTTCCAGATTGCGTTGATCGAGGAAGCCATGTCGAACTTCTTCCGCTATTTCTTCCAGATGCCGACTCTGGCGCGCTTCGAGCTGGAGACTCATCAGCGCGTCGAAAAAGGCGAATCGCTGACTGCCGATTCCATGCTGGACTTGATGGCGGATCTCTTTACTGAAGGCTTTGGCCCCAAAGTGAAAGTGGACCGTCCACGCGTCGGGATGGTTTGGTCCACCTTCGGGCATCTTTTCTCGGATTATTATGTATATCAATACGCCACAGGCATCTCCGGCGCACACGCGCTTTCAGGCCGCATTCTGCGCGGCGAGAAAAATGCCGTGGAGGATTATCTCGGCTTTCTCAAAGCCGGCGCATCCATGTATCCGCTGGATGTGTTAAAGAAAGCTGGCGTTGACCTGACCACGCCCAAGCCCGTCGAGGAAACCTTCGCCGTGATGGAAAGTTATATTGACCGGTTGGAAGAATTAGTAAGTTAATGTCATTGCGAGGAGCGCAAGCGACGAAGCAATCCCGCAGTTTATTCAAACAATTATTTGAAGATTACCTGAGATTGCCACGCGCCTAAGCACTCTTCGAGTGTCGGCGCTCGCAATGACATATAAAGAAATCACAAATCGAAAGTTGGAAATTATTCATGCCTCAAACTCAAATTGCCTGTCCCCGCTGTAGACAAATGATCACCGCCAACGTCGAGCAGCTCTTCGACGTGACCAACGACCCCGGCGCAAAACAACGCCTGCTGGGCGGCGTCTCGAACATGGCCCACTGTCCGTACTGCGGATATGAAGGCCGCCTTGCCACGCCCATCGTCTATCACGATGCGGACAAGGAACTCCTGCTCACCTACTTTCCGCCCGAACTGGGAATGCCCATCAATGAACAGGAAAAACTGATCGGGCCGATGATCAATCAAATTACCAACCGGCTGCCAGCCGAAAAGCGCAAAGCGTATTTGTTAAAGCCGGTCGCCAACCTGACCTTTGAGTCAATGGTGGAAACCATCCTCGGCAAGGATGGCATCACACCGGAGATGATCAAGGCGCAGCAGGAGCGTCTCAATCTGATTGACCGTTTGCTGCAAGCCACGTCTGCGGATGTCCGAAGCGAGATCATCAAGCAAAATATAAAACTGTTCGACGAACAATTCTTCGCGTTGTTCAGCCGTCTCCTGCAGGCCGGCGCACAGGGCGGACAGGAACAGCTTGCAAAGCAAATGTCTGATCTGCAAAAGCAACTGATGACGGAGACCGAGTATGGCCGCCAGCTGCAGGAATCAGTCGGCGAATTGGAAGCCGCCGCAAAAGCCTTGCAGGATGCGGGCAAAAACCTGACGCGTGAAAAACTGCTCCAGATGATGATCGAAGCTCCAAGCGACGCGCGGCTCAAAGCGTATGTCTCATTGGCGCGCAACGGCATGGATTACACCTTCTTCCAAAACCTGACCGACATGATTGATAAGAAATCGGGCGATGAGAAGACAAGGCTCGAGGGCTTGCGCGAAAAACTGCTTGACTTCGTGAACGAAATTGATAAACAAATGGAAGCGCGCTACAAGCAGGCACAGGAGTTCATCGAAAAGCTTCTCGCGCAGGATGATATTGCCAAAGCCACGCAGGATAATCTCGACGGCTTTACACAGGATGCGGTGGACATCGCACAAACCATGCTGAGGCAGGCATCGGAAAAGAATGATTACGTGCGCATGGGCAAACTGCAAAAAATGCTTGAGATTTTACAGACCGCGACCACCCCGCCGGAAGTGGCTTTCGTTGAACAACTGCTCGACGCGCCCGACGCGGCGGGTGTCGAAAAAATGCTGGCCGCCAACGAAGCCATGATCAACGATACATTCATGGAAGCCTTGAACGGCCTCGTTTCACAGGTGGACGGCGCGGCCAATCAGGGCAACGCCGAAGCCAAAGCATTATCGGAAAAATTGGGAATGGTCTATAAAACGGCACTGAAATTTTCGATGAAGAAACAGATGGCAAAATAAAGAAGCAGATAGAAAAAATAAATTGACCGCCGCTTTTGCGAAAGCGGCGGTCAATTTTATCGAGTTCATTGTTCGGGCAAATCGCGTTTCCAAAAAACAGGAAGCACAAAAATCAAAATAACGCCCAGCACAATGGAGGCCAGCAGCACCGCGCGCGGCGCGCCCTGCAATCCGCCAAGCCATTCGGCGACCGCTCCGCTCCCCAGCGCGCCGAGCGAAGGCAGGCCGATCAGCGTAATCGCATACAAACTCATGACACGTCCGCGCAGTTCATTCGGCACGGCCACTTGAATGAATGTGGCAATGATCGTCCCATAGATGGTGGATGTGACACCCGCGATGAACAACATGACCATGCCTAGAATCAAATTCGGGCTGATGGCAAAGACGACGAGTGAAACGCTGAACAGCAAGCCGTTCACCAGCATGACCGCACCTTGACGTTCGACCTTTTTGAATGCAGCCAATCCAAATGCGCCAACCAAAGCTCCGCCGCCCGCAGCTGCCAGCAACAAACCATAACCTTCGGGGCCGGAATGCCAGATATCGCGCGCAAAGGCGGGCAACAAATTTTGATACGAGCGCCCGAAGATCGCGGCTAAAGCTGAAAGCGCCAATAAAGCCAAAATCATGTGATTGTTCCAAGCATAAGAAAAGCCCTTGAGCATCGAATCGCCAAAGGATTTATGCTGGCCCCCGCTGTGCGTTCGAACATCGCGCATGGCCGCGAGAGCAAAGATCACCGCGAGGAAACTTACGCCGTTAATAAAGAACAACGCGCCTGCGCCGAGCGGTCCGAGCAAGGCTCCAGCCAAAGCAGGGCCAATCAGCGCCGCGCCGTTATACGTCGCGGAGTTGAGCGAAAGCGCGTTCAACAAATCCTTCGGCTGGACCATGTCAGGAATCAAAGCCTGGCGCGCAGGATTATCGAAAGCGAGCGCAGCAGAGCTAAGAAACGAAGCGATCAGAATGTGCCAAACGTTGATCACGCCAAGCCAGGTCAGCGCAGCCAGCACAAAGGCAATCAGCATGGGAGTCGTTTGGGTAACATAAAGCAGTCTGATGCGGTGGACACGGTCAACCACTGCTCCAGCGACGAGCGGAAGAAAAATCATTGGCAATGCAAAACTCAAACCGAGCAAACCAAGCCAAAGCGGTGAATTTGTCAATTGCAAAACCAGCCAGCCGTTGGCAACGTTCTGCATCCACGTGCCCATGTTTGAAACGATCAATCCCGACCAAAGCAAATTGAAATTTCGATAACGCAGCGCCCCAAAACGCGTTGTAGTTGATTCGACCTTTTCCATGATTATCCCAATGGAGAATTTCCAACAAACGGATTGAATTGCTTTTCCTCGCCGACCGTCGTCTCAGGGCCGTGACCCGAAAGCAGGCGCGTTTCATCAGGCAATGTAAACACTTGAGTTTTAATGCTGTTCACCAATATATCAAAATTTCCACCAGGGAGATCGGTACGCCCCACGCTGTCTTTGAAAATCAAATCGCCGCAAAAACAGACGCTTCGACTGCGCTCGCTCCGCTCAGCGAGAATATCAGCAACATAAAAAATACAATGGCCGGGCGTATGTCCCGGCGTGAAGCGGACTTCAAATTGGACACTGCCCAATTTCAAAATCTGTCCTTGAAATAAATCAATGGTCGGTTCGGGGCCGGGATCAATGTTGAATCCGAACATCGGGCCGCCGCCTGCCGCGCGCCACAAAACGTGATCGTTCGGATGCAGCGCAACCAGCGGCAATGGATTGAGCGCATCCGCAATTGCGCCCGCGCCGCCGATGTGATCGAAGTGCGCGTGCGTGTACCAAAGATGCGCGATGCGCCAATTTCGTTTCTGCGCTTCGGCGAGGATGATGTGACCATCCCACGCCGGGTCAATGACCGCCGCGTCGCGCGTTTCGGAATCCGCAACGAGATAAGCGTTGGTTTGAACAGGGCCGAGAATGAAAGGGACAATGTCAAGCATAGGATTTTATTTTTTCTTCACGGTTCAATGTTGATACAACCGCCACATCAAGGAGCGATTTGTTTGGATTCAGATTCGACACGGCAGACAAAATTATATGCAGCCTCGAATGCCTGATAACGCGCCGCGTCGCGCGTGACCACATGGCCGGATCCCGTTAAATAAAGTTTTGTCTTGTCGGGCGCGTTGACCAGCTCCGCGTAGACGCGTTCGAGGTTTTCAGGCAGAACATATTCGTCATCTTTTGAATGGATCAGCAAAACTGGCACACGAACCTGCGGCAGTGCCGCGCGCATCGCGGCCATCAATTTGTTCAACTCGCCAATCGAGCGAACCGGATTCTTTGGATACGAAACATGATCCTTCCACGCTTCAGGATCAAACCAACCCGCATCGGGCGGCAGATTGTTTTTTGGCAGGTAAGGCTGGATTTTGCCCAGCCATTCCGTGAAATTCAATCTCCAATCGTGCGGCAGTTGATACGGCGTAGAAATCGCGACCACGCCTTTTACATCCAGCTGCGTTGACATCAGCAGCGACAACACACCGCCCATCGAAAGACCGACGAGATAGATTCGATCTACTGCGCCGCGCAAAAGATGATAACCATCTTCGACCGAAACCGTCCAATCGGTCCAATTGGCCCGGATCATATCTTCGGGACGCGTGGCGTGTCCCGCCAAACGGACTCCAAGCACGCTGAAGCCTTTATCCGCCAAATATTCCCCCATCCAGCGCATCTCCTTCGGCGCGCCGGTGAAGCCATGAATGAGGAGACAGCCGGTTCGGTCACCGGGAAAGAAGAATGGTTCAGCCGTTGGAATGATTTGAGTCATAAATCACCCTCACATCAAGGATTGAAATTCGAATTTGGGGAAAATCCCAAAAAATGACCTGGCAACAATCTTATCGCATCCAGGCCGGTTTGAGCGATGCGACTTTTTTGTAAACTGGGCAATCTTTATCGTGTGCGCCTGCCAAATATCCCGTGCTGACAAGGAACTCGCGCACAATCTCGCCGCCTGTGAAAACAAACGTTTTTCTGAATAGTCTTGCCCATTCATCCAGTGTCAGAGGATGATGTGAGTCAAGCCAGCCTTTGAACGAGCCAAATTCACCGCGTAAAGCCTGAATGCGTTTTGCATTTTCAATCGCCGCATTGACCTTCAACTTGTTGCGGATGATTCCAGCGTCCGAGAGTAGACGCGTCACATCGCGTCTGCCATACGCCGCAACCTTGTCAATATCGAAGCCGTGATACGCGCGGCGAAAGTTATCCTTCTTTTTCAAAATGGTGGTCCACGAAAGCCCCGCCTGATTGATCTCCAACATCAAACGTTCGAACAACAAATTATCATCTTTAAGCGGAAAACCATACTGTGTGTCATGGTAAACCTTATTGAAGGTATCTTCTGGATGCAAGTTGCAGTATTCACAATACGAAGACATTTGGTAATTTTACCCTCACATGAAATCAAACATTAAACAACCATAAAACCTTGCGGCCAATGCCGTTGCCAAACAATATCCGCCATCACAGGATGTGGATAACCTCGGAGTCGAGGTCAACTCATTGCAGAATCAGCTAATCTTGGCTGCCTCTTCATAGTCGTCGGATGCACTCGAGGCAAGAAGATAATCCGCAGTTTATCCGCCGATTTGGCTCATGCCGCGTTGCGATCCAGCTGACACAGCAACCTGCAGGTCGTGGCGTGCAGGCTTATTTGAAACTGCCTGATGAAGATATTCTTCCAGGGGTTGACCTGTACGTAACGCACCGCGCAAGGAAACTTCATTCGGGACCACCAAGCATGAACGCAATTTTCCATCGGACGTCAAGCGCAGTCGATTGCAACTCTCACAAAAGTGTTCGCCCAGGGGTGAGATGAATCCAACCGTGCCAAGTGCGCCCGGAATGCGAAACGTCCGCGCCGGACCGCTGCCCTGGGGTTGAGACGCGGGCTGCAAGTTGAAGGCGGAAAGCGCGGCGCGCATCCCCTGAACGGAGACGTATCGTTCATCAGGTGTGGGGAAACCTTCCCCCCATTCCTGTGTGTTGCCAATCGGCATGAGTTCGATGAAACGCACATGCCAGTCATGCTCCAGCGTCAGACGGGCCAAGGCGGGCAATTCGTCGGCGTTGAGGCCGCGCACGATAACCGTATTCAGCTTGAGAGGTGCGAGATGCGCTCGTTCGGCGGCTGCGATTCCGCTCCAGACACGGTCAATTTTTCCCCCGCGCGTGATGCGCCTGTATTTCTCAGGATCCAGGGTATCCAGGCTGATATTGATGCGTTTGAGGCCCGCATTTGCCAGCGGCTGAGCCAGTCGCTCCAACAACATCGCATTCGTTGTGAGAGTCACTTCTTCGATATTGGGTATGGAGGCAATGCGGCGGACAATCTCAAGAATGTGTGGATGAACCAGCGGCTCGCCGCCCGTGAGACGAATCCGCTTCACCCCACCCCGGACAGCGGCTCCTGCGACCCGGACAATCTCATCTACCGAAAGCTGATCTACACGCGGCTGCCAGTGGATGCCCTCTTTGGGCATGCAGTACACACAACGCAAATTGCAGCGGTCGGTGACGGAGATACGTAGATAGGTGATGGCGCGGCCAAAGGGATCAATGAACATGACTTTGTTCCATTTCCATGTAATATCCAAGAATGTTCTTAATGTTCCTGATTGTCCAATCGTCTTGCAATGCTTAACAGAACAACAGAAATGCCAATCAAAAGGACCAATGGTGTGACGGCGGCACCGAGGCTGTTGTCGAAACTTGGATAGATTGCCATCGGCGTGGCATCGAATTCATTTCGTCTCATTCATTCAAGCAGGTAAAAATATCATTCACGATGTTCAGCAAAGGTGGGAACTACTGTGGGTATCTGGTAATACGAATGACCCGCACAGGCGCTGCAAACCCGCAAGCCGTCCACGACGACCTCACGCTCGTTCATGATCTCTTCACCACATACCTCACAATCAACTCGTAAGCCGGGGCGCGAGATAATCGCCTCGACAGATGTGGTCAGCCGAACTTCGTTGAAGGTAAACATTTCTTCGTCGGGCATAACCTGGTAAGCCTGCATTTGCGCAAAATAGTGCCGCGACTCCTCGGCAGCATAAATATAGGCACGCGCCCGAATATCCAGAGCCGGTGCGACCCGTATGGCGCGGCCCCCATGAGTGTCCACGAAAGTGGCTGCTGCTTTGCCATAATCTTCCACTCGCAACGTACGGTGTCCGACTGCGCAGCCTGTGGCAGCGATGATGCCATCTGCAAAACAGCCGTCGGTTTCCACAAGGACCAACAGGCGTTTGTCCATGCAAGGTGGCTCCAGCCCCAACGCAGCAGAACCAGCCAGCCCCATACGGACGCCAAGAATCTGCCGAGGACAAAGATGATTATGTCCGCGCGACGAAATTTCAAGCAGGGTTTGAAGATCTTTCATGTTTACTCCCAAAAAAAGACTGCCACTCGGAAGGAGGCAGTCGCATAGAATCAAGGATTTGCATCTCCTTTCCAAGTCCATCCGGTCGGTCAGACCAGGATTTCGGGAGGCCACCACGTTTCCATGATGACCCTCGCCTCTCACTGAGAGGCCGTCCGTTCAGTCATTGCCTTGCGGCTGCAGACTGAGCGAATCGGAGAGATTATTATTAAGTTTTTTATTTCAGACAATATTTCACATTGCACAATTCAATCAATCATTTCAGGCCAGGGTCTTTGGCATCGAAGAATACTTTACCAACTCGACCGCCAGTTTGCAATGATGACAAGAATTACATCCAGGGAACATCCACCACCGGGGCCTCAATTTCAAGCTGTGTGCAAAGTTCCAGCATTCCACCGCGCGTAAGGCAAGCCAAGCCTCGATAAAAACCCGTTTTCGCGCTCTGCTCCACCAGGTCACACCAAATGGGCACCCAGCGCAGACAATGACGCGTGGCGAAGTCGCGTTGGGTCTGCAATAATCCATCAAAGGCGGGTTGATCTTGATGGTCCAAGGCGTTCAACCCCAATTCGGCGAGGTGAGACAGGAAAGCCATCTCGAGTCCAATGTGATCATCAGGCTCATTATTCAAACGCTCAGGAAGCAGATCGTACTTCAAGTACCAGTTGCGCACATCCAATGTCTGCTCTTGAAAAAGCAAACGTCTCTCGCTAAAGTAAACCGATTCCCAAGGCGGAGCTTGGACCCAATCCAAACCAATGAACAGTTGAAGATAATCATCCTTGAGTGCTTTGCATGCACCTTCATCGGAATTGTTGTGGGTTTGCCTGCCCCAATTTTGCAGGAGTTGGAGTCCGTGGGCAATATCAGGTTGATCTGATCCCAACGGGGATTCGGAAAAGATATCTTCGCTGAACAAAGCCTGAATCTGGTTCTGCTTCGGCTCTGCATACAGCACCTGACCTAATAAGCGGAACAATAACATTTCTCCTGTCAAGAAATTTGTCCATTCGGTATTGTTGTTGCTTTTCATAAAGTTCCTCTCGAATACGAAGCGGCTACTGGGAAATGTGTTTCCGTTTGCTTCCAGTCCACCAGAATAACACAGACAAAGGAAGTCCTATTAGGGCAAGAAGTGCCAAAAAATATGTGACAAAAGTGACGATTTTGGCAACATCGATTCCGCCTTTCATTAACCAATTTTGGAGGCGGACGCGTAGAGGCGGTTGGGAATCTGAAGCGATAGGAACCTCCTCCAACGCCAGATGAAGAGCACTAGCCAGGGTAGGTTCCATTTTTAGCGGGCTGGCTCCTTCATCCAACGCAATCATCTGGCCAGTCCCCAAAGCAACCGACGCAGTTCCGCCAGGCAATTGCACGCGGGCTGTTCCTGCATATAAATAGAGCCATCCAATTTTTCCAGCTGGCTGTTCGAGGGCAAATTGCCCAGACGGTATGGTAATCTCTGAATCTGACATCTGGATGTTTAGCGACTGAGTCGCTCCACCCTGCCCCCACAACCAGCCTTGATCTATGTGGATCGTCAATCCATCTACTCGAGCGGATGTGTCAGACGGGATAAGAACGTTGCCGTTCCCCCAATTTATCTGCCTCGTCTCCGGACGCAGGATGAGTTTTAGGTCAAGCTGATTGGCGCCTTTCGATGAATTGACTTGCACGGTCTCGGCATAATATCCGGGGGCTACAGCACTTAGCTGATAGGAGTTGACTGACAACAGAGGCAAAACATACTGCTTCGAAGCCGGATTGACAGCCTGCACAACATTGGCGGTATTCAACGTCAACCATGCAAACGGCAGCGCACTGCCATTCTGATCTTCGATTTGACCAGTGAGGTTGGCGCTTTTGCGGAGTTCCAGTGAGACATTTGCGGAAGGTACCTTGGTCAGATCCACAGCTTGTGGTGTGGATTGATAACCGTAAGCCTCCAATATCTGCGAATCAGGGATAATCAAATACTGGCGGACAGGAATATTCTGAAAAACAAAAGCGCCATTCGCTGAAGCGATTGTTTGATAGGCCGGACCATCGGGCATGGCGATGGCCCAGATTGGGAGGCTGGTTAAGTTGGCAACTTCCATGCCACGAAGTGTGCCTGTAATTTTGCCTGTTTGTTTGTGGACGTGGATGGTCAGCGCTGGAGCGGAGGTTGCTCCAGCAGGCAATGTGACTTGTAATGATTCCGTATTTGTATACAGATCGCCATTTAGAACCGTCGCTGGAACATACACTTTGTAGACTGTTTGAGCCTGAGTAAGCGATTCCAGGGAAAAATTGGCAACACCATTTTGGTCTGTGACCTGGCTGGCATAGCGGCTGCGCCACTGGTACAGTAAGGTGTCGGCATGTACGGTCAGCCCAGGTACGGGTTGTCCAGTTATATCATCAATGACGCTTACGGGAACGGTGGCCAAACCACTGACATCCACATTCAGCCACCTGTCATCCCGCGCTTGTTCCCCATCCGGACTGGTTGCCGTCAAAATGAGATGTACCTGGCCCTTCGGCAGGGGCGCTTCACTGATGTAATCTGCATGACAATAAATGCAATCGGGGCCGCCGGGTTTAAGGGTATAAGGAATAGCTCCTGATGGGTTGATGCTTAGATCGAACTTGAACGTTCCATTCGAGTTTGGATGTGCGGTCAGTGCGGCTGTCTCACTGGACCCAGACCAGATTTCCAGACTCAGATTCACATCCGAGGGCGAGCCGCTATCGTAAACAACCTGGCCAGTCACAAAGGCGGGTGCCACGTAGTCTCCCTTGACGTATAGGGTCTCGCCGTTGGACGGGGCTGCAATAAGGACAGAAAGATTGTTGCTATTAACAGGCACTCCGGCCAATCCAGTTGGGAAATTGTATGTGATTGCTGCAATCGGCGGCGCATCTGGTGAACGCGGGAACGCTGGACAAAAGCCCAAGCCTATCCCATTGGCATGACATGTATCACAACGGACTTCAAATACGCGTGGGGGCTGCATCTGCCCCTCAGGGTGATGACAGTTGCCACAATCCAGAACCTGTTTGGTGGGTCCGTTCTCTTTTGCTACATCAGCCTGCTGTGTGGGAGTAGCGGTTTCAGGAACATCAGTTGCAAATGCAGATGAATCGACCGGCCACACACGTACCGAACTATCTTTAGAACCGGAAGCCACCATCTTTCCATCCGGGCTGAAGGCAACGGTGAAGACAAAGTCCGTATGCCCCGAAAATACCTGTAATTGGCTGCCATCTGAAACGCGCCAGAGATGGATGGTGCGATCTTCCGAGCCTGAGGCCAGCAATGTTCCATCGGCTGAGAAGGCCATACTCAACACACTGGCTGTATGCCCCTCCAGGGTGTGCACAAGCACACCATCAGCTACGTTCCACAGGCGTATGGTTTTGTCGAATCCGCCAGTCGCCAATAGTTTTCCATCAGGTGAAAAAGCCAGACAGCGAACCCAATCGGTATGGCCCTTCATAGTTTGAACGAGAGTTCCATCGCTCGTCCGCCACAAGTGAATATCCCCGTTGCTCAGGCCAGCAGCTATCAGTTGACCATTGGGAGAAAACGCGATAGCCCTGACACTCTGAGCACCCCGACTAATGACCAAAGGTACAGCATCTTCATGCACTTGCCAGATACGAATCGTGCCATCATTTGAAGCGGAGGCTACGCTTTGACCGTCGGGAGAAAAAGCAACACTCCAAACCCAGTTGGTGTGACCGTTGAACGTTTTCAACAACTTGACATCCGAAACACGCCATAATTGCACGGTTTGATCAAATAATCCTGCAACGATTGTTGTTCCATCGGGCGAAAAAGCCAAACTGCGTACCCACGTGTTTGTCCCCGCGAAGCCGACCTTCAACCATGTGGATGTGCTATAAAAATTAATTCCCGCTGTCGTGCCAACAGCCAATATCTTTCCATCGGGTGAAAATGCAACTGTGTTGGCACGCTCCTGATGGTCTGCTGCCAGCGAAATCACTTGCACGGCATGTACACTCGCTGGAGCTGGCAATAAACCAGTTAGTGTCAAGAAAACTGGCACTAAGCCCAAAATGATTAGAGGGAGCGAAAGCCGCCGCGAACTCATAGAAACCGTTTGTCTCAATTACTTCTATGGTCACACTTGCACGGAACTGAGAGCTTGGGGCAGGTTTTCGGCCTGCCCCAAGCCGTATATCATTGGAACTGCCTTTGGAACTATCCGTCTTGTCGGTTAGACGCCAATGCGTACACGGGTCGCATAGAACAAGAAGCGCCCGAGTACTTCAGCAACCAGCACGAGTACAAAAGCACAATAGGCGAGATAGCTCAGTGTCCTTTCCTTACCAGCTGCTTGGGCAATCTGATAAAGGAACAGACCAAACACACCAGCGCCAACGAAGGCGAAAAGCAACCGTAACAGGAATATCAGCCCAAAAGGACCAATCATTAATTGGGTGCTGGCGATAGCGGCAGAACTTCCGGTTGCCAGGTAGGCTACATAGAGTGGGATCACCACAAATTCAATGCCGAGCAATACTACTGAGGCTACCGCGATACCTCGCAATGCATTTCGCAAAAGTTCAGCCTGTACTTTGGCACCGTTGGAATCTTTTCTTTGGATGTAAGCGTAATTGGCTACAAGGGCAGCGCCCATCGCCAGGGAACCAAGCAGCAGCGTTGTGGCGTAGAAGGTTATAGGCGTAGCAAAGGTGTTCCATGAAGGATCGGTCGGCAACATGTAGACTTGGGATTCAACGAAAACCAGAATCAAGCCCACAATGGCAGCGATCCAAGCAATCACGTTACGTACAGCAAACGAGCCGATCTTACGCCATTGCATCAAGGCAAAGACAGCTGCCAGGACGGCAAAGATGACACCGGAGAAAATCTCCCGGCTCAACCAGGAGGTAGCCAAGTGAGTTACTGCCCGCGGCGCATTGAGCGGATTGCCCAAATGCAACAGCGAAGCCAGTAGCGCCAAACCAAAAGCGACAATGATTGACAGAAGTGCATAGTCGCTCAAGCGGTCAGCTTCCTTCATTCCCGCTTTACGGCTGGCATAATAGTGCAAGATCCCTAGAACAAGGAAGGACCCTACGGACATTTGGGTCAGGATGGTAAAGGTAATCAGTGCCCAATCACGCGTGTTCATTTGGAATCTCCTCAAGGTTCATGATGTGACCAGTTGCCTGATTGGATACCTCTGTCTCACCATTGGCACCGTAGACAATGGAAGGATTGGTGAAGGATGGATCGGGCAATGGGGCTGGATTGTCAAAATTGCCGTGTTTGGCTCGTAGTTCTTCAAGATCGCCAAATTCCAGAGCCCGGTAGGGACAAGCGTCAACGCAAGCAGGATGTCCACCTTGGTCAATTAGGTCGGAGCAGAACGTACATTTCGTCATGACACCGAGCTTCTCATTGAATTGGGGCGCGCCGTAAGGACAAGCCCACGAGCAATATCGACAGCCAACGCACTTCTGATCGTCAATCAAAACGATGCCGTCAGCGCGTTTGGAAATTGCCTCAGCCGGACAGACTTCCAGACAGATCGGGTTTTGGCAATGCATGCAGGCTGCTGAAACGAAGTATGTAAACAGGTTGCTGGGGATCAAGGTCCCAGCTTGGTTAACCCATTCGCCGCCTTCGTATTCAAACACCCTTCGCCAGCGGATCCCGTCAGGAAGATTGTTCTTATCCTTGCATGCAACTTGACAGGCTTTACAGCCCACGCATTCAGCTATGTTCACATAAAAAGCCATTTGTTTAGCCATAGTTCAACTCCTCTCAGACCTTCTCGACCTGTACCAGGTTCGTGTGCTGAGGATTACCTTTCGCAAACGGTGTGGGTTGATATTTGGTAAGGACATTTGCACAACCACGTGTATCCACACCGCTGCTATCTGGCGTATACCAGCCGCCCTGCGGCATATTGGTGTAACCTGGGCGAATACGATTGGTCACATAAGCTGGCAGGTGGACTTCACCACGGTCGTTGTACACTTTGACCATATCGCCGTTCTTGATACCGCGCTGTTTCGCATCCAAAGCGTTGATCCAAATGGCTTGCGGGTGGGCTTCACGCAGGTAATCCACGTTATCGAAGGTCGAGTGTGAGCGGGCGACCCAGTGTGTCGTTGACATCAGCAATGGATACTTCTTCCGCAGCGGGTCACTAACGCCTTCCCATTCGGGAATGTATTTGGGAATCGCCGGGATTTCTTTCGGATCGTTCTGGCTGGCCAGGAAAGGTGAGTAGATTTCAATCTTACCGGTTTGGGTTGCCAATGGATTGGCTACCGGGTCAGCCCGGAAGTCAGCAAATGCAATCACCGGTTTGTTACTGCTAACTTTGTAGATGCCCACTTTCTTGAAATCAGTCAGGGATGGGAAATCCGAGTAATTCTTTTGGGCAGAGGCGACCATATCTTGCATCCAGTCATCAGGTGTCTGATGTCCATCGCGGAAGGCATCGCCAAGCCCAAGGCGATCCGCCAATTGTTCTGCGATCCACAAGGATGGTTGGTCTTCGAATAACGGTTGGACAACCTGATGGTTATACAATACCCAGGCATGATTACCTTTCTCGCCGTGACCCTCACCGGTAATGATGTTGTCAGATTCGAATCCGGTTGTTTCAGGTAATACGATGTCCGAGAATCTCGCGCTGGGTGTCATCTGAACATCAACGGTCACAATAAACTCCAGAAGACTTTCATCCTGAAGCACCTTGGCGGTGCCATTGACATCAGAGTGCTGGTTGATAATGGTGTTGCCACCGAAGTTCCACATGAACTTCATGCTGGCATCGAGTTTATCAGCGCCATGAATGCGATCTACAGGGCCGCTGGTCATCTCAGTACCGCGTGTAATGAAATCCGGCCATTTGAATACTGGGAAGGCGGCCTTGATGGGATTGGCCGGTACAGGGGGGGCACTGGTTATCTTGAAGCTCATGCCAGACGGGCGCATACCGGGACCGCCGCCGCTGACGCCGAAGTTTCCCGTCATAGCAGCTAGAATTGGGAGGGCACGCACTGGTTGTTCGCCATAGGCACGACGTTGCCAGCCCCAACCTTGGAACATGGCGCAGGGTTTCGTGTTCGCCATCTCGCGCGCCAGATTCACAATCCGTTCAGCCGGGAGACCGGTAATTTGAGAGGCCCATTCGGGTGTCTTCTCAACCCCATCGTCGCTTTGCCCCATGATGTAGGCCATCCAAGAGCTATTTGCGGGAGCACCCTCCGGCAGCGTATCCTCATCAAAACCGACCGAGTGAGTAGCCATGAAATCCTTGTCGTACAAGTTTTCCTTGACCATCACGTAAGACAACGCCGCGATCAATGCAACATCTGTACCACCATAGATGGGATACCAATCGGCTTCCAAGGCGGCAGCCGTATCGGTCTTTATTGGATCCACTACGATGAACTTGGTGCCGTTTTCCTTGGCTTTCATGTAGTAGTATCCGTTATTATCACCACCAGCACGAGTCACGACGGAATTGTCACCAAAGAGCACCACCAGTTTTGCATTGAGCACATCGTCGGCTGTGTTGCCAGAACCACCTGTGATGTATGGCATCACAGAGCTGTAGCAGGCGGTGCTGTAGGAATTGTAGTAATTCATGTAACCGCCGAACAAAATCATCAGGCGGGCCAATGGACCTCTCCCATTCGGGCCTGTCCAGTTCACACCTGACGCATAGTGCATATACAAGGATTCATTTCCATATTTGTCCTTGATGCGCTTAAGTTCGCTGGCAATGGTATCCAACGCTTCCTGCCAGGAGATGCGTTCGAACTTGCCCTCGCCACGCTTCCCGGTTCTCTTCAACGGGTATTTAAGGCGCTCCGCCGCATAGACGCGATGGATCTGTGAGCGACCGCGCAGGCACGGAATGGCCCGCGGGTTATGAATCGGGTCTTCTTCTGTGGTCGGATCAGGAACCAGGCGGACAACAGTTCCATCCTTGACAACTGCGCCCAAAATGCAGCGTCCGCCGCAGTTGTGGTAGCAACCAATCGTCATGATCTCTTCTGGCGCGGATGCAGCGGCTGCCTTTTCAACTGTCTTGAGACCGAAGTTCAAGCCTCCCGCCAATGCAGCGGTACCACCCAAAGCAGCGCTCCATTTCAGGAAGCTGCGGCGGGTCATGACTGTTTCGGTCAAAGCTTTCTTGATGAAATTTTTTTCACTCATACCTTTTCCTCCAGAAATTCATCTGCGGAAATAACGACCTGCTCCATAAGGAGCTGAGCCAAAGGCTCATTTGGACTACAAAGCTTATGTTTCAATAGGCACGCTCCTGACTTGACTTATTAAGCATGTATCTTTGTAATTTTTTGCACGAATAGGATACTTCCACCCCGCAAGTACAACATCCCCCGGCAGAAGAGTCCTGCCTCACCCAAGTGGGTGATTTTGGGATTTGTAGGAAACCAGTAACTTCCATCCGGCATGGAACAACCCGGCTCTGCTTGCCAGCCGGGTTGTTCTATTTTGTCGGATTGACAACCTTTGGAATTTTGTCTGTTACCAGTGGATTTGCGTCAATCACATGGGTTAGATGTGAGGTGTTTTGTGATTCGATCCAACATCGTCCAAGACATGATTAATTTCGCGTTTCACATCGCGCAATTCATCCAATACATCCAACTCGTTTTTCAGTTCGTCACTAAGTGAGCCAAAATATGCCCGCAGGTCTCGTATCAACTTGCCTGCTTCACGCGCCAACCGGGCCAGCCTTTCCGGGCCAAGCACAATAGCAGCCAGCAGCATGATAACCAGTAACTCATCAGTGCCAATTCCAAAAATATCCATGGCTTACCTCCCGGCAATTGCGGTCAGCAACACACTGACCAGGTACAGACCCATCAGCGGTGCCATCACTAGACTCATGTTAATTGGGTCCACTGTGGGAGTGATCGCGGCCGCAATTACGGCGATAATAACCACCGCGTAACGCCAGCCGCGTGCCAGTTGACCGGCGGTGATGAATTTCAGCTTGGCAAGCATCATCATCACAATGGGCATCTCAAAACTTAGCCCGATCCAGAACATTAGCGTAGTTATGAAATCAAAATAGTTGGCTGGACGTACATGGGTGGTGATCCCAATGAAATTCGTTAGAAATGGCACCGCGTTCGGTATCATCACAAACCAAGTAAAGGCAACGCCCATAACAAACAACGCACTGGCCAGCGGCACGCCCACCAGCAACCAAAGACGCTCGTTCCCTTTTAGGCCTGGCAGAATAAAACGCATGAGCTGATACAGCACAAAAGGCATTCCCAACACTAGCCCACTGAGCAGGGAAACGCGCATGTAGACAGCAATGTTTTCAGTCACTTCGATAGAAACCAACGCCTGACTTCCGCCAACGGGGGATGCCAGATAGTTGATCAATTGCTTGGCAAAGATGAAGCTGATCACAGTTGTGACCGCGACCGCTGCCAAAGCCTTGAACAATCGCTGTCGCAACTCATTCAAATGTTGGAGGAGCGGCAGAGACGGCCCTAACTCAACGCTGGCCTTGCGATGCGCACGACCCAGCGCGCCTAAGTAATCATGCCAGGAATGTTGAGGCTTCTTCTCAACCGGAACGTTTGTTGTCACAGCAGATTACGCCTCTTTCTGCGATTCTTGTTTGTCATTACTGGTTTTGGTCTCTTCGCCTACGCCATTCAAGCCATCGCGGAATTCACGGATGCCTTTGCCCATCTCTCCGGCGATCTTCCCAATGCGTCCTACGCCAAACAGCAGGATGACAATCACCAGGATAATCAGCAGTTCAGGAACTCCAATATCAAACATTTTGTTCTCCTTGTTTTTAGATTTATATATCCTTTGAATAATCGAAGGATTGCGGGGTTGTCAAATCGAGCCTGAGTTCACGTAGTACTTGTCCATCTGCACGCTGTTCGAGCACGCTGGTCGAGATTCCAATCTCGACGTCCAGGTTGAAAAGCTGCCGGATGTGGCTGACGTTGAACTCAAGGTAGCCATAATCGGGTTGTTCTTGATAAGCTATTTTTTTCTTCCTTTCAAAAATCTCCTTTACTTTTGGGATATCATCTCCAAATACTTTGGCCGTTTTCAGAAAGAAATCTTTCCTCGAAGCAGCAATCATGGATGATGGCATTCCTGCCTGATTTTGCTGATAAATCTGCCCGGTATGTTTGTTTTCCAACGAGCAATAGTGCACCCCCATTTTGAATCCGGAATCAATTGCAAACTCCAACAAATCCAGGCAGAGTTCTTCACTACCTGCAATCGGCAGGCCACCTGCATACCAATAATTGTAGAGCACACGATAAGGCCGGGCTTTGATGTGATAACCGCGTTTCTGAAATTCGGCGGCATTGTTAAGCGGGAAACATAGTTCCAACAGGTTAATGCTGAAGATGCCAATTTGTTCCAGTTCGGTCAGGATGCTTTTCATGTCGTCCAACGTGCCGGGCATCACCGGCATCTCGACCATCACATAAGGGATATATTCCTTTGCCAATCGAATACGGTCCAGGGTAAAATGGCGCGCCTTTTCCGTATCGTGCATACGGATACTGAAGCGGATTTCCTGCAAGCCGGCCTCTTTCAAAGCTTTCAATGTAGTTGCATCCGCTTGATCGCCGCTGGTATATAAACGCGTGTAAGCGCGCGGGTATTTTTGTTGTGCAGTTTGGAAGAAATCCAAAGCCTTTTCTTTAAAGAGTAGTGGTTCGCCACCCGTCAAAGCCAGATGCTGCAAACGAACGTGTTGCGCCGCCGCGCTTTCCAATTCTGCTGAAACATCCCGCTTTTCTGTGGAGAAGCGTTCGTAATTTTCTTGGTTGGGATTGAAGCAATAGAAACAATTGCGATGACAGCGCAGTGAGATGAAGTAGGTTGCGCTGCCTACCCCGGTCTGACAAGCCACACAGGACGGTGAAATATTATTAATGTAAACACTCTTGTTGTCATTACGCAGATATGCGCCCTTCTGACGCAATCGCTCCAATCGCTCCACAATTTCCATGTGGTTATCGTACGTCTCCAATTCAACGCCAAAGTCTGCGATTTGTTTTAGGAAGTCATCGTAGATATTCACATATTTCCGAGCATAATCCCGCAATGCATTATTCTTGATCTTCGTTAACGTATCGCGGTCAATATCAGCAATCATGATTCTCTCGCTTTGGAAAAATTGAATCCCTTGGGCAAACGCGAGCCAAAAGGATTCTTCTGGCGGAACTCACAGTTTGGACATAGACGGATTTCGGGACGGGCGGCAAAGTAGGCATGGCAATTTGCACAACGAGATAATTCTCCACTACGAATGACAAGCGGTTCTTTAGACTTAAAAATTTGATCCAGTGAAGGAGCCACGTCCAAACTAACAGCCTCATCAGCGCACACATGCAAGCAAGCCTGACAGCCGATACATTGTTGCGGCGTAAAACTCAGCGAATAAGTGCAGGCTTCTTTGTCAATTTCAAAATCGAGCGCACCGGTGGGGCAGAAGCGCGCACAACTGCCGCAAGCCGTACAAGCATCGCTCACTGTCACAATGCCAAATCCCAGTCGATCCAGGGATATATCCTTTTCAGGTTTCGGCAAATGTGCGATGGCATTTGCCGCTCGTCGGTATCCGCGCCCTGCCTGCTTGCCCCTGGGCGTTCCTTCTTTTTCGATGGCACGCGCCAAAGTCGTCTGTCCTTGATGCGAGAGCATGATGAACAAGTCACGCCGCGAAAGGGGTGGATTCTGCGCCTCCCATAGCGGACGCTGACAACTCGTTTCAAGTTCAGTCGCGGTTTGTATAAAGTCATCCTTATTCCACGCCGATAACAAATAATTGGCATTTTCGACTTGTTTTTCAATTTGCCCTTTTAGCAGATTCCACGGACACTCGGAACACGCATCCAAACGAACGGTCACTTTCTCCAAACTCATCGCAGCTAGAGCGAGATACGTTCCACTGCCAAGCCCAGCCAAACAGCCGCGCACACAGATTCCCACCGTATCTTTTGAAACGCCGTTCTCCGCATGTGGATTGGCTTGACAGACCAACTCGATCTGCATGCTCTCGACGTGCGTTATGCAATTGAGCAGATCGCGGACTGCATCGTCCGCGTTGAAAGCACCGGATGGACACAATGGCAGACAGGCCAAACAACCGGAGCAAGCGTCGGCATTGAAACGAGGCGGTTTTCCGGGTTGAATTGCTTCCGCCGGACATATGCCCAAGCAAAGCTCACATTCAACAAATTTATCGCGAGCATGCAGGCAGTGTCCCGGGTTATACGTCACCGCAGAATGATCGAGGGCTGCCAAACGTTCCATTACAGTAAGAAATTCCATCGCTTCACCTGAAACTCAATTGGTTGAATCGCTCACGCTAAGAACCAACCCGGACTGCATGGCGTAAGCCGCTACCTGAGTTCGATTTTCCAGACGCAGCTTGTACAGGATGTTCTTCACATGTGATTTGACCGTGTTCACCGTAATGCACAGTTGTTGCGCAATTTCAGGGTTGCTTGCGCCCTGAACGATCAGTCGCAGCACTTCGATCTCGCGTTCAGTCAATTCATCTGAAGGCAGGCCGGATTCACTTGAATGACGCGAAGCTTCTCGTAAGACCCGGGCAGCCATCGTGCGAGTCATGGCAGCCTCGCCGCGTTCGATCCCGCCCAACAGATCAAATAATTCGCAAGAGTTCAGATTTTTCAATAAGTAACCAGAGACACCAATTCGCATGGCTTCGTGCAAATGCTCATCCAGCTCGGAGGATGTCAACATGACAATGGCCGTCTCGGGCGCAGTCTCACGGATAGCTCTGGCGGCCTGCAATCCATCTCCTTCCGGCATGAAGATGTCAAGCAATACAACATCAGGCCGAAGTTCCCGAACCAAAGCAACAGCCTCGCGGCCTGAGGAAGCCTCCCCTACAACCTTCACCAAATCAGGGCGGGTCTGCATCAAACTGACCAATCCCTGCCTGAAAAGTTGATGGTCGTCAGCGACCAAAATTTTTAGCGGAAGCATTCATAACTCCAATTCAATAATTACTGCTGCATCAAAGGCAGCCAAAGTTTGACCTGCGTACCTTCGTTCTCACGCGATGTAATGGTCAATCCACCATTGGCTTCCTTCGCGCGTTCGCGCATGGTGGCCAGGCCATAATGGCCGCGCGTGGGAACATTGGCAAAGCCAATTCCATCGTCCGTGATTGTTGTGCATAATGAATGGTCGTGGCAGGCCAGGTTGACTTGTACCTGACTGGCGTGGGCGTGTTTCCGCACGTTTGCCAGCGCCTCTTGAATGATACGCACCAGCTGTGCCTCAGCCACCGGCGATAAGTGAGGCTGGGTTTTCATGTCGCACATTAAGTGGGTATCAATCCCGGTCTGGATACCAAACTCACTCACGTATTTCTCCAAAGCCGGGATCAGTCCTTCTTCCCCTGAGAGCGTGGTTCGCAAACTGAGGATGTTTTCGCGGACGTCGTCGTGGGTTAGCTTGATGCTCTGTTTTGCCTTGCGTATTTCGGACAAAGCAGTTTTATTGTCTCCTTGTTCAAGCAACGATTCCAAGGTTTGCATTTCCAAATTCAGATAGCCTAGAATTTGGGCTACACCGTCATGCATCTCACGGGCAATGCGCGTCCGTTCCTCGTAGATTGCCAACGATTGCACGCGTTTGGTCATCAGCGCATGTTCGATGGCAATGACGGCTTGATCAGCTAGTCGTTCCAATCCCATGATGTCGGTTGGCGAAAATGAACGTTCATCCACACGAGCAACCCATAAACCGCCAAAAGATTGATCTTCCAAGTGCAATGGCACTATAGCCGTTGACTTGACCTCCCGATTCAGGAATGGGCATTCCCAGGGTTGGTTGGAAACGCGGAAATCTTCGGGGTAGCGGCTGGGGTTGCTTGAACGGATGGCTTTTAAGATCAAGTTGATTGTCACCGGTTGGTCGTTAGCCATGAAAGCGCCATCGAGAGTGGCATAGCATTTTGCCAACAGATGTTCCATGTTTTCATCCCAGAGCCCCAGCACAGCTGTATCTGCATCTAACAAGCGTCTGGCCATCGCAACGATTTCCATCAAAGTATCATCCACGTTGTCCATGTTGGCGACGCGGCGGCTCAAGCTGACTAACGCATCTGTCCAGTTTTCTGCTACTTGGCGGGCCTCCAACTGCGCCATCAGGGTAGCATCCTGGGCATGAGTGCGTTCTTCATCCAGTTTCTTCAGTTGATGTCTGCGTTCGGCTTCAAAGACGTTCAGTGCGCGGACGACGAAAAATAACAACGCCAAGCTAGATACCATGCGCCAGAATTGAACGGGAATTCTAGTCAATGCCAGAATCATGTCATCGTTCAGCCACGGAGCCAGCAGATGCGGAGCAGGCGAGACAATCAGACCCACAACAAGGGCGTTGAGGACAAAAGCAATGGATGCTCCCAAAACCTGGCCACGTACCTCGCTCAAGTTTGCATCTTTAAGTCCGCGCCACTGGCGATAAAAGCCAAAAGCAGCCAAAATATTGCCAGGTAGAAACAATAGGTAGCGTGACCACATATCCGCGGCAGTGGCTAGAGAAGGTGAAGTCAACGCGACCACCAACGCGTATCCCAGCAGCAAACCAAACGGGACGATCAACAGAATCGGCGATAGCTCAATCCAATCCGGGATGGGACCCGCATCATTTACCAAGCCAACGCCAAAGCGGACGAGCAACAATGCCGAGAGAGGCAGAAGGATTGAGCGGGCAGTGATTAGCACTGACCGCGATGCAGGTGACGGTCCATATCCCAAAAACATATCGAGCCATTCCACCAGCCCATACGCAAATCCAAAGGCAGCCAGCCAGGGAAGTTGTCCTCCCAACGGCAAGCGGCTTGAATCGCGGTTTTCGAGCAGCACTGCCAACCCCAAACTAAAAGCCGCAAGCCCGCTGATGAAATAGATCGTCATCATGCTCATGCGACTCCCAGGTACCCTGCCCCGTACTCGAAGGACAGCCAGATATTCCCGAAACTCGCAAAATGATCGTAGAAAGAATCAGCCGCGCAATCAGTTACATTGCGCGAGAATTCAGGGAACCATAGGCCTAGATGATTGATCAAAAAGTTCCGCTGCTGTTGGCGCAGTTCGCGCGCAGAACTCATGGAATGAGCAGCCCAGTTTTCGGTCTCTCGTTCGCAAAGGTACGCCAGAAATTCACATTCGACCGCCACCGTATCTTCCATGCCTGTGAGCGGCAACAAACCGAACTGGTGATATTCCTGTTGTAAAGCTGCCGTCAAGTTGTCGGTGGTCTCGGTCATATGCAAAACATCGCGCCAGCGATAACTGCCTTCCCGCGGCGAAACGTACTGGATGCTTTTGCCAAACAGGCGGTTATATTCCGCCTGCCATTCTTCCAACGGAGATCGTTGATGACCAGCCAGCCTTTCAATTTCAAGGAGCAACTTTTGCTGATCTGCGCCAAGCCAGGAAGTCGCATCGGTCAACTCCGCTGTAAGTTGTTCCCGATTAACAGCCTCGACCCATTCCCGGTCAGGAGGATAAAAGCCCAGCGACAACCAGCGATAGATCGTGGCACGGCTACGAGATACGGAAGTCAGGATGCCACAAGCACGACCAATCGGATCATCGACAACATTGTTTGAAGCGGGAAGGTTGATTTCTCTATTGTTCATGTCAGATAGTAAACAGAAGGTTCTGTTCCTTTTTCGATCAAGAGTTGAAAGTGCGAACGCGTGCGTAACAATTCCGAGACTTCACTAGTGGGATCGCTGATATCGCCAAACGTGCGGGCGCGCATGGGGCAGGTTTCCACGCAAGCGGGTTCCAAGCCCCGCTCCAGACGATGGGCACAAAACGTGCATTTCTCAACCGTCTTGGGCCGATGGATCACGGGATTGCTGCCAGTTGGAAATGAAGTAGCATAAGGTTGCTGGTCTTCTGAGAACACCCGCACCCCGGTAAATGGACAAACCATCATACAGTAGCGGCAACCGATGCACAGACTTGGGTCTTGCACCACTACACCAGTCTCCAACCGATAAGTAGCCGTGGATGGACAAACTTCTACGCAGGGCGCATTGGCGCAATGCTGGCAACCCATCGGCAGGTAATCCATGGTCAGTTCCGGATACACACCAGCCGGCATGTCATTCCCATCTGAGCCGAGCGTCAACACTTCGGTCCACCATACATTTTCAGGTAGGTTGTTCTCCTGCTTGCACGCCACGGAGCACGTGTTGCAGCCGGTGCAGGCTTGCAAGTCAATGACCATCACGTAGTGCTTCATGCAAATTCCCCTTCCGTCACTTTGACCATCTCAACCAATACATCAGAGAAAGAGCTATTTGCTCCATAGGCATTCTCGTCATTTGCAATTGAGTGTGTAAGGGTCTGGGCATGACCGGCGTGATAATCTGCTGATTGCCAACCCTGGCTCAAATAAACTGCTCCGCTTGGAATGGCTTGATTGATTCGTGCTCGCAACACTACAAAGCCGCGATCATTGAAGAGCCGCACCACATCGCCTTCCCGAATGTTCCGCGAACGCGCCGTGTCTGGGTGCACAACAGCGTACGGTTCCTGGTCCAACTCACGCAACCAAGGCGTGTTCACAAAAGTCGAATGGACGCGGTAGCGACTGTGCTCCGTCAAGCATACCAGCGGATATTTCTCGATCAGTTTTCCATCCGGGTCAGCTTCGGCAGGTGGCTCGTAGTCCGGTAAAGCATGAGAGTAAGGCAGCAGGCGCTCCACATAAAATTCCGCACGCCCACTGGGTGTAGCAAACTTGAATTCGCGGTGAGCCACCAACTCTGCATCGGACCAGTTCCTTTCGAGCAGGCTGTTTCTTCGCAAGTCACCGAAAGACAATCCGGCAAGCATTTTTTCGGTATCAAAGATTCTAGGGAGATATTCACTGGACGTGGCAGAAAAATATCCCCCGCAGCCCAGCCGTTCGGCCAGACCAGATGCAATCCGCAAATCGGAGCGGCACTCGCCTGGCGGGTCAATGATCTGTGGCTGATATTGAATGTAGGGGCCAGGCCCCACCACCATATCTTCCCGCTCGAACAGGTTGGCTGCGGGTAGCACGTAGTCTGCCCAGCCAGCCGTCTCGGTCATAAAGTGATCGGCTACTACGAATAAGTCAAGTCTGGGCAAGATCTGTTGGCGCAAGAAATTTTGATCTGGCCACTGGTTGATCCAATTGCTGAATGCTGCGAACACGCCTTTGATGGGATAGGGCTTGCCATCTACAACGTAATGAGGCAGTGCTGCGACATTGACGGCATGGTATTTCGTTCCACCGGGATACATCAAAAAATCGCTGGTGAAGAGAATACCAGTTGCAAACCCATCCACTCCAGCGCCAGCTCCCGGTTTGCCCAAGTTACCGGTCAGGGCAGCCAGTGTGGCGATCAAGCGTCCAAAGGTCGCGCCATTATGCCAACGATCAATGCCATAGAGAGAAAAGATGCGCGCCGGTTTTTCATGAGCGAAAGCGTATGCCAATGCTCGGATGCGAGATGCTGGGACGCCTGTTTTTTGTTCCGCCAATTCTGGCGTGTAACGCTCCGACATTTCGCGCAACAGGTCGAAGGCTGGACGACAGTCTATGCTGCCAACTTTATAGTGGCCATTCAGCGCCGGCTGTGCGGCCCGATCGGGGGCGACGGCTTTCTGCGCTTGTTCATCCCATACCCGAAAAGGATTGTCGCCCGGTGTGCAGCGCAGATATTCACCTGTATCCTGCCGTACCAATAATGGCGCTACGGTGTGCTGGAGCGTAAATTCCCGGTCAATCCAATTCGATTCGATGATGCTGTTCAACATGGCGAGAGCCAGATAAAGGTCTGTGCCAGGGCGTACAGCCAACCACTCATCGCTTTTGGATGCGGTCGTGGTGAAACGCGGATCAATAGTGATTAACTTTGTCCCACCGCGCTTGGCATCCAGAAAGAACTGCCACCAATTCATCCGGCTTTGAACCGGATTCGCACCCCAGATTAGCACCAAGCGCGAGTTGGGCAAGTCGGAAAAATCGTTAGCCAGGTATCCTGAACCTTTGCCAAAAGTATCTTCGATGCCGCTGGGTACGGCGCTGTCCACACCAAATTCATTCAGGTTTGTACCTGAGGCTCCCAATGCACTGGCAAGCCGAAGATAAATTCCGCTAATTCCATTCAGGACGCTCAACTGCCCCGAGTATGGGAAGAACATCATGCTCTGCGCCCCAAAGTTGGCAGTCAATTTTTGGATGTGGGATGCGATTTCGTCCAACGCCTGATCCCATGAAATGCGATCCCACTCACCGGAGCCGCGCTTGCCATGTCGTTTCAACGGAACCAGCAACCGATCGGGATGTACCATCATCTGCACGTGGCTGATGCCTTTCAGGCAAATGCGGCGATAACGATCGTCAGGGAAATCTGCTGCCTCAATCTTAACAATCTGCCCGCCGCGCACGGTGACCTTCATGCCGCAAAAATGTCCGCCGCAATTCAGGTTACAGGCCGTGCGCATGGTCTTTTCATCAAGTGGGTTCGTGGGCGAAGTTGCTGAGAGTTTCAGCCCCTTCAAATAGACCCGCGTCCCCGGGACGGAAGGTTGCGTTTTCACAGAACGGCTGGGCCTTGTTGAAGAAAGGCGGGTTGCCAGTCGTTCGACTGCACGGTTACTTTTTTGTTGGATATTCTGATCTAAAGTGGGAATCTTGTAACAAGATTCCCCCGCGGGTGCGCCCGTGTGTGCTTTGGCAGCGATCTGACCTACCACGCGGCTGACCAGCCGTTTGCGGCTTAACAATCTCTCCACCGAGGGAATCAAATCCTCGGCAACACGCCTTGCCAGTACAATGTCATTGGCGCCCAGTAAAACCGCAGCATCGCGATAATCGCGGGTATTTTCAGGTAGGATGATTATTAACGGGCTGGCCTTCGCACGGTGCCGCAGTATTTCATAGTCTTCGATCTTTCCGGGCAAGGTAAACGGTGCAGCAACGATCAACTCAGGTTGGGAATCCAGCCTTGCTATGAGTTCTTCCAATGATGCTGCTTGAAGGAATTGCTTGGGGAAATTCAACTGGCCCAATACCTGTGCCAAAGAGTCGTACAAGTACCCCCGTTTGACGACAATTAGAATTGAGAGCGAATGTTTTTCAGGTCGATTCAAGCCAGTCATCGTTTACAGTAAGATGTTGTTATCTTACGTTAGAGGGCTGGCTTTGTCTGCCTCAACAACGATTAAGTATTTGTAAAGAAATGTACTACATGGAAGGGACGAATTCACGCGACATTCAGTCGAGCAGATGGTTCTGCAGGGCGTACTCAACCAGCTCGTGCCGGTGCCTTACCCCCAATTTTTCCATGACGCGGTAGCGGTAGGTATCTACCGTCCGTGGACTGATATTCAACTGCTCAGCGATCTCACGGCTGGTAAAACCGCGCACGGTCTGTTCCAGAACAAAACGTTCACGGTCAGAGAGGGATGCCAGCCGCGGGGGGACAGGTTTATTCCCGGCAGGACGATGCTCATGCACCAGTACGTCCATGCCACTGGTGCCTAAAAAGACTTTTCCATTTTGTACCGTCTCAATAGCTGTGAAGAGATCCCGGTCGGCAGCAGCTTTACGGATGTAGCCCGCGCCACCTGCTTCCAGAAATGGCACCAGGTAAGTTTCTTCGCTATGCATGGTCAACGCCAGAATATGTGCCTGTGGCCAAGCTTTACAAATCTCGCGCGTGGCCTCGATGCCATCCATATCTGGTAAGGTAATGTCCATCAGAATCACATCGGGGCGCAGGCGCAACGCTTCGGCGATGCCACTCTTCCCATCGGAAGCTTCGCCCACAACTTCAGCCCCATGTGTGTTCAACAACAAAGCCAAGCTGCTACGCATGACGGAGTGATCGTCCACGAGGAGGATGCGTACGCCTTCAAGCATGGCTAACCACCTCCTTTGACAAGGGAATCTCCACCCATAAACGAGTCCCTTCACCCGGCCCGGTCTCAACTCCACAGTTCCCATTGACCAATTCGATGCGCTCGCGGATTCCAACCAATCCCAAACCCCGATCCAGTTTTTGAGGATCGAAGCCAACTCCATCATCTACTACGCGCAAGCGCAGCACCTGCGGCGATTGTTCCAACACAACCTCAATGTGGCTCGCCTGACTGTGACGAATGGCATTGGTCAGTCCCTCCTGTGCCACGCGGTAGAGTACTAGCTCAACCGCCTCTGGCAGTCTTTCCATTTTCTCAGGGGCACTCAGTTGGATTGACAAATCGGCTTGATCGGCCAACTGCTGAACGTACCAGCGCAGGGCAGGCAAAATGCCCAAATGGTCCAAGATGGCCGGTCTCAGGTCTACAGCGAGGCGGCGTAATTCTTCAATGGATTCAGATGTGAGGTAGCGCAAGCCGTCCAAGCGTTGGACGATGGTCTCCGCATCGGTTTCATCCTGCAAAGCTTTCAGGCGAATCAGGATTGACGTCAGCGCCTGACCGATTTCGTCATGCAGTTCACGTGAGATTCGTTTACGTTCGGCTTCCTGATACTCCACGGCCCGACGAAGCGCACGATGCAACTCGAATTCTTTCTTTTGGAGTTCTGCCAGTAATTGTTCCCTCTCCGAGGCCAGATCCTTAAGCTGGCTATGTTGCTGTAATAATTCACGGCGCGTGCGTACCAGACTTTCCACCATAAAGTTGAAAGCAATTTGCACTTGGCCAATTTCATCATTACCCCATACGTCAGCGCGTACATCCAAATTGCCTGCCTCGACCTGTTTCATAGTTCCTGCCAGGCGATGCAACTGGCGCGTGATCAGCCACAATAGGAATATGGAGATGCAGAGGCCAAAAACCGCGCCCGCCCCTACAATGAGAAGGGCGTGCCTCGTTACCACTAAAGCAGCTGATGGTGCAAACAATTGATCGTTTCCATCCAATATGCTTTGCAAATAACGCGCATCTAAAGCGATGATCGAAAAGCTGGCCAGGGCAAGTGGAAACAGTGCCAGGCCAATTAGTTTGAAAGCTACTGGCACTGATTTTGCCAGACGCCAAACGCGTTCGTAAATTTTCTTCAGGCTACTAATCATGCTTTGCATTTTTTACGCTATTATATCGCTTGACTTTCAGCGCCCCGGCATTCAAAGTCATGGGCGATCTTCATATCATGCCGCCTTTTGGTCGACAGCATTCTTTATGAGCTTAATGCCCAAATAGAGGATTGGAGCAGTCCTGGCTGATCATGCCAGTACATCAACAAGTTAAAGCTGTAGGGCAGTGTTCCTTAAAAACAATACGAGCATCATTGACAGTGAAGTTCCACCGGATGCTGGCTCTGCATCTGTCCTCATTGACCAATCCACTCATTGGAGGGTCAATTGCCGGGGCATGCATGGTGGTCACCATCGCAGCCGCTTTGTATGTTTGGCGACGGCCTATTGATCTGCATTCGACAACTTTTTTCATAGCGCTTCTTGGATTGCTTGCTGCTACCGGTGCTGTAGCCTGGCACTCACACATTCACACCGCCCCGTTCCTAATTCCACCGCTGATTCTGCTCGAACGCCAACACATTCTTCCAAAACACACTCCTGCTTCATGGGTTTTTATTCCCGCGCTTGCATTCATCATTGCCACCATGCTTGCCTCAGCAATACAAGCGGACATTCTTCCAAAAGCCATGGGGGAACTTCCGGATTTTATACGCAGCTTCAGCGAATTTGCACTGAATCTATATTTGTTTTTCTAGGCAAGTAGAGAACTTGGATTGTTTACTTCCAAGGAGTATATGCAAATTGATATTTGAAAACTTTATGGAAACAAGTTCTTTATTTCTAAAATGCCTGTATGCTATAATCACCTGCGCTGAATTTCCATGTCTGCCCTGACAATCCCCCTCGTTGGCACAATTGATGGCATTTTGTTGACGCTGGCCGCTATCCTGGCTCCCGAATTAGGAATCGATACCAGTTCGGGATGGGGTAAAGGCCGTCTGGCCCTTTTATCTATTGGATTAATCATTATTGTTACCTCAGCCTTTCTGGGTTATCCGCGCAAAAACAAGGCGGGGGTTCTCTCGACGATATTACGATCACATCTGGTGAAGACCGTTGTTATCGTCGGACATATTTGGGCAGTCGTCATCCTAATCTATATCTGGTTCATTACTTTTGGAAATTGGACAACGTGGACGCATACAACAAGCTACTACGATAAACTCGCCAATTCGTTTTCTGAAGGACACCTTTACATCGATATCAAACCAAATCCCGCGCTTTTGGCGTCCACTGACCCCTACACTCCCGGGAAACGTCCCACGATACAGAATGACGTTTGGGACATGTCCTTCTACAACAGCAGGTTCTATCTCTACTGGGGGCCCGTTCCGGCGCTGCTCCTTGTACCCATAAAGCTGCTTTACAGCGCAAAGATCACGGACAATTATCTGGTCTTCTTGTTCTACTCAGCGTTATTGATTGTCAACTCCTTATTGATCATTAAGCTTTGGAAAAAGCTGTACCCAAACGTTCCTGCGTGGGCAGTCCATCTAAGCATCTTTTTGATCGGTCTGATTGCTCCGGTTCTTTGGTCACTTAGCGAACCCAATATCTATAACGCTGCTGTAGGCGCCGCACAATTCTTCTTTGTGACCGGGATATTTTGGGTGATCTCTGCCTTTGATAAAGATCAGAGCATATCAAATGCCTGCCTTTTCCTGGCAGGGTTATTTTGGACCGGCGCTGTTGGCTCAAGAGCAATGTATGCGGTAACGATTATTCCCCCGGCAATACTTACCATTATATGGATTATAAAAACCTCAAGCAAACCGGTAATACCAGAGAAACTGTTATTCAACATTGTCTCTTTTGGCCTTCCACTGGCTGTCGGCGCGATTATCCTAGCCTGGTATAACTGGGCACGGTTTGGATCGCCTCTTGAATTTGGATTGCGCTATCAAATCTCGATCTGGGATTTAAACCAACTTTACAGCCTGTTGTTTCTTCCAAGATATATACCGTCGAACCTGATTGTTTACCTGTTTCAGCCATTTCAATTTATTTCAACATTCCCATTTATTCAACCTGTCATGGCTTTTGACCTTTTCAAGGCCATCCATTTTGTGCCACCTCAAATCTATTACGCAGGGCGCGTAACCGGCCTTTTATTCAGCGCGCCGTTTCTGATTGTTGCGCCAGCCTATTTTCTCCAACGCAAGGAGGAGGTCGCGCGGGAGAATAACGACACACAAGGAATATTTTCTCTTCGCGCGTTTGTCAATTCTGTACTGCTCAGTTCATTTATCACCGGTTTTTTCTTGCTTTTGCTTTTCTTCGTCGGTTCGATGCGATATCTGATGGATGTTATCTCCCCGCTAGCATTGCTTGCAATCATCATTTTTTGGCGAGGATTAGATAACGGATTTCAATCCAAGCCTCTGCTGAAAAAAGCCTTTCCGGCAATTTCCATCTTCCTTATTGCCATATCAATTCTGATTGGCATTCTTCTTGCGTTTTCCAATGAGACAGATCGCTTCCAGGTTTTGAATCCCGACCTTTTCAACAAAATCTCCCAATTCTTTTCCATGTTCAAATAGAAACAGAAGACCGCATCGCACATTTATTTAAAGGAAATCCCTATTCAGCAGTTTGGGACCTCAGCCGCTGCTTCAGTTTCGATGGCAACATCCGGATATAATCCGGAATCCACCGCGGCAGGGAGGATGCATACAAATAAATCAAACTGCCAAATAGAATCCATTTAATCGTTTGATCAACAGCCGGGTGAATGTACGACGCAGTTAACGAGAAATCTGCGACAATCGCCTTCAACACAAAATACCACATGGACAAAAAAAGTGTGACGACAGTCGTCCAAACGATGAATTTTGATGAGCGGGTTGTTTGCTTTATCCAACCGGCAAGTTGGGGGAGGGTGAACAGCAAAAACACAAGACGATAATCCCAATTGTTACCCAGCAAAAAAGTACCGATGTATACGCCCGCTCCAAGCCAGAACGCCCGCAGATTGCGTAAGTCTTCAGATTGAAATTCGTTATCATTGCGGAATAATCCTAAAAGGGAAAAAATCAGCAGGAAAGCAGCGGCGCCAAAATATGGGAGAATGGGAAACCGAACAAGGATATTATTTGCGCGTAAATCCAAATGGTAAAGAGCCGGCTGACTTGTCTTGAATGTTGTATCTACTGTTTCCCATTTAATATAAGTTGGCAAAACAGCCAAACCGTAGGAAATATCCGGCCCTTTCAAAGTGTTCTTGAATACAGTCATCATGTTGGAATAGGTAAATAGAAAATAACCCGCCGTAAAAAGAATTCCTAGAAGAATGAATTTCAAGGATGATTTGTTATCTTTACCTATGAAATATCCAGCTCCGAACAGCGGAAAGATCTTAAACAAGATGCCAACTAACAACAACAGGAAGGATGCAATTTGCGAAACATCCAACAAGATTAAACCTAAACTCAAGAAGAAAAAAAAGAGAAGGTCAACGTTGGCCCTTTCGATTCCAAATAAAGCCGCCGGCGAAAACAGCCCAAGCAAGAGAAAGAAGATAGAAAGTTTATTGAGCTTGCCGGAAAAAAGAACTACCCCGATCAGAAACAAGCCGATGATTCCTATCCCCAGCGGTATGGTCCAGTTTTGATTGACTCCGCTTTCCAAAACTAAATCCCAGACTATTGGATAATTGAATCTTCTTCCCAGGGGATCAAAGGGATTGGCAATGGTTGGATTGTATCCTGCGCGATAGGACTCCGCCGCGGTCAAAATCGACCGTAAATCCAAAAAAGGCAATTGATACGCAGGAATATTCCATAGTTCCCAAGTCTTAGTGTACCCATAAAAGTAGAACGACAATCCTAAAACAACCCCTCCTATGGCAACGAAGATAAATAGTTTATCTTTTCCACCTCTTAACGCCAAACCAAAATTATCCATACGCAGTTGTTGAAATAGCGTAACCTTCATCCTGGCTGCCCAATCATCCGCAGCTCGCGCGGCATGTCGCTCAAAACCTCGGCCCCATCCTTTGTGACAGCCACATTATCTTCGATCCGCACACCGCCGCGATCAGGGAGGTAAATTCCAGGCTCGACCGTGTATGTCATTCCCGGTTCAAGCATTTGCATGTTATCGCCGCGCATGTATGGTTCTTCATGCCCTTCCATGCCAATACCATGACCGGTTCGATGCGTAAAATATTTTCCGTAACCAGCCTGTTCGATCACAGCGCGCGCAGCCTTATCCACGTTCGCACATGGGACGTTAGGCTTGCCCGCCGCGCGTCCCGCCTCATTCGCTTTCAAAACGATCTCGGCGATCTTCTTGAACTCCGGTTCAGCCTCACCAATTGCAAACGTGCGCGTCAAATCCGAAATATAACCGTCCACGGTCGCGCCCCAATCCACAACGAGCAGATCGCCGCTCTGAAGTTTTCGGTCTGAGGGGGATGCGTGCGGATTCGCAGAGTTCGGCCCGGAGGAAACAATCGGTGCGAACGGTATTTCAGAGTCGGAACCATGCTTCAACAATTGCATCGTCAATTCCGACGCAATCTCTTTCTCAGTTACTCCAATTTTGATGAACGGGATGGTCGCTTCAAGCGCGTCTTGCGCGACCTTGACCGCCCGCTTCATTGCCTGGATTTCGGCCTGGTCTTTGCACAAACGAAGCGACGCCAACGCATCGGACGCGTCCGGGAAATCCGCTTCGGGCGCGGCGGCGCGGACGTATTGAAATTCCAGCAAACGCAATTGCCGCGGCTCGACGCCGATTTTCTTCCCATCGAGTTCAAGCGACTGAACAGCTTTATGAAAAACTGCATCCCAATCGGATGGGTTTTCGCCATACGGGAAAGCATTCACTTTATACGGAAAGAGATTCACTTTTAGCATCTCAAGTTCCGGCAAAACAATGACCGGCTCTTTTCCCTTTGCGACCAACAACACAACCGGACGCTCCATCAGGTGAAAGTGGAGTCCGGTCAGATAGACGAGAGTCGGCCCGGGGTTTAACACAACCGCATCCAGTCCGGATCGAGCAAGAGCAGTTTGAAGTCGTTCGAGACGCGCAGTAGTCATGTTCACATCCTAATCCATTTGAAGTTTATGATTCTTGCTGGTGAAAAATGTATTCATGAACCAGTCCACCGATCCTGGCCAAACCGCGTTGAGTCCAATCGCGGGACGATACCACCACGGAATGATGACAACGCGCCGCGGAGATTTCGCAAGCGCAACGACGCGGCGGGCAACATATTCCGAAGTCATGGAAAGGCGATTGAAGCGGTTGAAACTTTTCTTCACCGGATTGTTCCCGATGTGCTGGCTGAATTCTGTTGCAGCCGGGCCGGGATAAATTCCAGAAACTTTGATTCCGAATGGAGCAACTTCGCGGCGCAGCGCGTCGGTAAAACCGCGCACGCCATATTTCGTCGCGGCATAAATCGTGTATAACGGCGCGGCGATCAGGCCGGCAACTGACGACATGTTGATGATGTGTCCGCTCCTGCGCTTGAGCATGTGCGGAAGCACCGCGCGCGTAACTTGAATCACGCCAATCAAATTGACATCTATCTGCGTTTCTATATCGCGCGCTGGGTCGAGGTTTTCCAGCCAATCGAGTCGGCCAAAACCGGCATTGTTGAACAAAATATCAATCTGTCCATAAACATCCAATGCAGATTGAACCATGACTTCAATTTCATCGCGTTCGGCCACATCCACTGGAATGGCAACTGCTTCGCCCCCGTCCTTCTGGATTTGATTCGTCAAAGCCTGCAATCGTTCAAGCCGACGGGCAGCGAGCACAACTCTGCATCCTTCTTTTGCAAAAAGCCGGGCCGCATCTTCGCCAAAACCGGAAGATGCGCCAGTGATGAGAACAACCTTACCTTTAAGCGATGCCATGCATCTCCTATAAGAGAATAGAAAATGGCGAGTAGAAAGCAGCAAATGGCGGCACACAGACTTTCTATTCGCTCTACTTTCTACTCCTCTTCTGCTGCCTGCGCTTCACTCGATTCTTCGCTCTGGCGTTTTCGCGGCCGCGGCGGCTCGATGATCGGTTCTGGTGCGAGCGCCACATCAATGACCTGATCCATGTGCGTGACCGGAATGATTTTCAATTCTGAGCGGACGGTCTTGGGAACGTCATGCAAATCCTTGAGATTCTTTTCGGGAAGCAAGACCACTTTCAGTCCCGCGCGATGCGCCGCCAAAACTTTTTCACGCACACCGCCAATCGGCAGGATTCGTCCGCGCAGCGTGATCTCGCCCGTCATGCCGACGTAACGATAAACGGGCCGGCCCGTCATCGCGGAAATCATCGCGGTTGCAATCGTGATGCCCGCGGATGGGCCATCTTTCGGAATCGCGCCTTCCGGCATATGCAAATGAATATCCATACGCTCGAAGACTTCCATCTCGATGCCAAGCGCCGCGGCGCGCGATTTGATGTAGGTCAGCGCGGCCTGCCCGGACTCTTGCATAACCTCGCCCAACTGGCCGGTCATTTGCAATGAGCCTTTGCCTTCCAACACTGCAACTTCGACCGGCATGATCTCGCCGCCGTTTTCCGTCCATGCCAGCGACTCTACCACGCCGACTTCATCGGCTTTTTCCATCTCAGGCGGGATGTATTGCGGCGGATCAAGAAATTTCTCGATCATATCCGGGGTGATTGCAGTTGGATATTTCTTTTCCTCAGCTTTGAGCCGCGCCACTTTGCGCGCGATGCGACCGATCTCGCGCTCGAGATTGCGGACGCCTGCTTCGAATGTGTATTCACGGATGATGCGCTGGAGCGCGCCGGTTTCAAAAGTCAAACCAATATCCGCAACTCCGTTCTCTTCGATCTGGCGCGGGATGAGATAACGATTCGCAATCTCGATTTTTTCTTCCTCGATGTAACCAGGAAACTCAATGACTTCCATGCGGTCGAGCAGCGGAGACGGAATCGAACCGAGATAATTGGCTGTAGTGATGAACATGACCTTTGAAAGATCAAAAGGCAATTCGAGGTAATGATCGCTGAAGGAATTATTCTGTTCGGGATCGAGCACTTCGAGCATGGCTGACGCAGGATCGCCGCGAAAATCGGAATAGAGTTTATCAATCTCATCCAGCATGAAAAGCGGATTGGCTGTGCCGGCGCGTTTCATGGTTTGGAGAATCCGTCCGGGCAGCGCGCCGATGTACGTGCGGCGGTGACCGCGGATTTCCGCTTCATCACGCACGCCACCCAACGAGACGCGCACGAACTTTCGTCCAAGCGACTCGGCAATCGAACGGCCCAACGATGTTTTACCGGTTCCGGGCGGACCTACAAAACACAAGATTGGCTGGCGTTCCTTTTTCGGTTTTAGCGAACGCACTGCGATGTATTCAAGGATTCGTTCCTTGGCTTTTTTCAAACCATAATGATCGCGGTCCAGAATCTTGGCGGCATGTTTGACATCCAAATTATCGGGCGTGGACTTTGTCCACGGCAGATCGAGAATCCAATCAATGTATGTGCGGATGATTCCAACTTCGGGAGCCATCGGCGGCATTTGATTCAACCGTTCGAGTTCTTTGAGCGCAACACTCTTTGGCTCTTCGGGCAAATTCGCGGCTTCGATTTTTTTCTTGAGTTCCGCTGCGTCACGCGTGAAGATATCGCCTTCACCCAATTCGTTTTGGATCTGGCGCATTTGCTCACGCAAATAAAATTCGCGCTGACTCTTGTCCACTTCATTTTGAACGCGCGAATGAATTTCATCTTCGAGTTCGAGAACATCCACTTCCTGCGCCAAAATCTTGTGGACGGCCTGCAAACGTCCGCGCGGGTCGAGTAAGGTCAGCAGGCTTTGCTTGGCTTCGTAATTCAACGCAAGCGACGTGGCGATCATGTCCGCCAGCCAACCCGGCTCGGCGATGTTCATCGCGAAGACATGTGCTTCTTCGGGAATCGAGCGATCCAACTGCACGCAACGGTCGAACAGATCGAGCACCGAGCGCATGAGCGCCTGCGTTTGACGGTCAGCCGTTGTCGGTTCGAAAATGACGCGGGCGCGAACTTTCATGTAGGGCCGCGTCCGCACAAAGTCCACAACCTCGACGCGCCGGCGTCCCTGCACCAGCGCAGATGAAGAGCCATCGGGCATCGAGAGCAAACGCCCCACCGCCATCTCGACGCCAATCGTCAAAAAGTCAGAAGGCTTGGGATCATCAATCTCGGGGTCCTTTTGTACGAGGCCGATCACGGTTTCATTTTTGGTTTGCGCTTCCTGTGCCGCGAGCAGCGAAGATTCGCGTCCAACAAAGATCGGCGAGACCATGCGCGGGAATACGACAAGATCGCGCAGCGGCATCACCACTGCTTCGATCAGGCCTTCCTCATTCGGTTCCTGATTAGGCACGCGATACAGTTCTTCGGTGCGTTGCGATAACGCTAAATTGAAATTATCTTCTTCTTCGTTCCAATCGGCTTGATGATTCATATGACCTCATGTCATTGCGAGCGAAGCGAAGCAATCTCCTGTTTACGAGGGGATTGCCACGTCACCGCTAAGCGGCTCCTCGCAATGACATCTTTAATTTTTTCCATGCCGCCATTGCTTCCGCAGTGACAAACATCGAACCAGCGGACAGGACAATGCTACCATCTTTTTCGGACAAAGCCAGCGCGCTGGCGAATGCGGACTCAACTGACTCCGCCGCTTCATTCGGGACTTCGGCCTGCCGCGCCAACTCGACGATTTTCTCTGGCTCCAACGCGCGCGGATGGTTGGCCTTCGTCACGAACATCCGCTTGACTTTTGGCTTGATCTCAACGAACATCCCCGGAATGTTTTTATCTTCCGATGCGCCAAAGATCAGATAAACGGATTTATTCGGGAAATAATCGTCCAGCGCCTGACGAAGCCGCGCGAACGAATCCTGGTTGTGCGCCGAGTCGAAAATCACGGGCGGCTCGCGCCGAACGACTTCAAAGCGAGCAGGCCATTTTACTTCAGCAAAACCATTTTGAATATCGCGATCTGAAATTTTAAGTCCGCTGACTTTAAGCGCGGTGTAAGCTGTCGCAGCATTATCCACTTGATGGGCGCCAAGTAAAGGAAGTTTGAAAGTTGGCAGGTTAGAAGGTTGAAGGTTATTTACAATCTGGATTGTTTGACCATCAAGCGAATGATTTAATGATTTGAAAGTAACATCTCGTCCGACGAGCGTCATTGGCGCATTGCGTTCTTTCGCAATCCTGACCAAGACTTGCAGTGCTTCATCTTTTTGCGGTGCGGAAACCAATGGCATGCCCGGCTTGATGATCCCGGCTTTTTCACCAGCAATCAACGTAAGCGTATTTCCCAACACGGCCATGTGGTCATATGAAAGCGACGTGATGACCGAAACTTTTGGCATGACAACATTGGTCGCATCCAATCGCCCGCCGAGACCAACTTCGATCACTGCCGCATCCACTTTTTGCTGGGCAAAATATAAAAATCCAATCGCGGTTGTGATCTCGAACGTCGTGAGTTTTGGAATCCTGGACACCGCCGGTTTGACCTGTTCGACCAGTTGAACCAGTTCGGCATGTGAAATTGGTTCGCCGTTGATCCGAATCCGTTCCGCATAATCCAACAAATGCGGCGACGTATAAAGCCCGGTTTTGTAGCCCGCGGCCTGAAGCGCCGAGGCGCATAAAGCGCAGACCGAGCCTTTGCCCTTCGTCCCTGCCACATGAATGATCGGATATTGATCCTGCGGGTACCCAAGTTCAGCCATCAACGCGCGCATACGGTCGAGGTTGAAATCGGCTTTGGCAAGCTCAGATGAATGTTTGAGACTGTAATCAACAAAGGAATAGAGATAGTCGAGAGCGGAATTGTATGCGGTTTCGATGTCAGACATGCGAGGGATTGTAAAACGTAATTAGTAATTCGTAAATTGTGAAAACAGATTGTACCGTGAACGCACGCTATTTCATCCCAAATCCTTTTCTACGAATCGGTGATTGACATCACACCTGTTTTTCTGCTAAACTATACGCAAAGGCTACACGCCATAATTTTGCACTCAAGGAGGCATCATGCCTTCAAAAGATTCGGCCCATATCACCGCCCAGACCGCGCTTACGCCCGCGCTCAAAGCCTGGGAATCATTTCTTTACGATCAGGGACGCTCGCCCAACACGGTCAAGGCATTCCTTTCCGACGTGCGTTTGCTGACCCAATTTCTGCCTCCTGACCGCGTCATCGGCGCCATCACCACCAAGGACCTCAACCGTTTCTTCGAATGGATGGAAAAGGAGCGCGATGTTCCGTGCAGCCCGAAGACGCTGGCGCGGCGCATCACTGCGACCAAATCATTTTTCCGCTGGCTTAGTCAATACGGAGTTCTCGTCACCGACCCGGCGGAGAAAGTTTTGCAGCGCTCCGCGATTAGTCCACTTCCCCAAGTTTTGACCGATGACGAAGTCAACGCGGCCTTGACCGCGGCGGACCGGCATCGCCGCGCCCAAAAGCCGGACGCTCGCTCCTTCGCGCTTTTGCATCTTCTGTTAACAACCGGCATCAAGAAGAGTGAATGCCTTGGCATTCATCTCAACCATGTGGAAATTGATGCGCCGGATGGACCGTATGTCTTCATCCGTTATTCCAGCCCGGCGAATCGCTACAAGGAACGCAAACTTCCGCTGACCGAAGATTGGATTCCGGCTTACCAGGAGTATCTCGCGCAATATCAGCCCACGGACCAGCTCTTTCCATGGTCGCCGCGCCGGCTGGAATATCTGCTCGAAGATATTGGCGAAGAAGCGGGCTTGAGCAAACATCTTTCATTTGATATGTGCCGCTGGACGTGCATCCTGCGCGATTTCCAATCGGGCATGGAGCCGGATAAAGTCCGGCAGAAGATGGGTGTCTCGAAAATTCAGTGGCGCGAAATCCATTTCAAACTGAAGCAACTCAGCGAAGGTTAGCGGATAAATTTATATTCATACGTCGCTGCGAGGATGCTTTGCCCGAAGCAGTCTCCTATTCTGGTTAACATGAATTGCCTGGCAACCCACTTCTGCTTCAGCCGCCGCCCTCGGCGGTGAGGACGCCGCCGGGAGCATGACCTTGTAAACCAATCAAAGTTAACCTGAATAATTTGAGCGAAGGGATTGCTTGCCGAAGGCACGCTTCGCGGCCGTCAGGAAAAACGCCTTCCCCGCAACGACATGGATATTTTCAGCATTTGATTTAAACAAACATCGCCTCGAGTTCCGGGGCGATGTTTATGTTTCAGCATTTTCCTGCGGCGGTGTCAGCGCAAAATAGACAATCCGCTTCGAAGTCTGATTCAATTTGAAGTCATCAGCCGGGCGATAACCGGGGACCCAAATCACCAGATCGCCCGAACACAATAACGGCCAGCGGTCACGCGCGCGCCTCGGCAATTTGGCGTTGGTGAAGAAGTCCGATAATTTCTGCGAATGACCTTTCATGCCAAGCGGCTCAAAGAGATCGCCGGGCTGTCTCACGCGCAATTCCAATCGTTCGGGCAGGCCCTCCGCATCCAACCAGACCTGGAAGCGGTCGTCGTTCCGAGTGGACTGTTCCCACGCCAATGCCGGGAGCCGCCATTTCTCCGACGAGAAACGCCAGCCTCCGGAAATGTCCACGTGGCCCGGCAAGGAAAGCTCAATCGAATCCAATTGCGCGGGCATCTGCGGCCAGCGATCAAACGGAAGTTGGGCATCCGGCTTGGCGAGATACAGCGCATCCGCCTCGCGGAAAAGCACAAGGCCGCCGGTCAAATCCATGCGGACGCGCGCGGTATCCGCTATAAAGGCCACCGCCCGCTCAAGGACGGCGTACACCGTTTCCTGTCCGGGAATGAGGCGTTCCACCGCGCGTCGAATCAGATTCCGTTGAAGTCCCGACGAACGCGTCGAAAGGAAAGATAAGTCCAGCATGATGTAATCAACGGTTTCCTGAATGACACATTTCTTCCACCATGCTTCGATCGTTTCCGTCAGCACAGCGTGGTCAGATGAAAGTGATTGGACGGAACGCCAGACTGCTTCACGGAAACGCGGATTATATGTTTCGATGGCGGGGATCAACGCGTGACGCAGGCGATTGCGGAGGAAGTTGAACGAATCGTTGCTCGGATCATAATGCGGCGTGAGGCCGTGGGACGCGCAATAAATGACGGTCTCTTCACGCCAGGCGTCCAGCAGCGGGCGGATGATTGGAATCTCGGAGTCGAATGTTGCCAGAAGCGTGCGATAAGTCATGCCCTTGAGTCCGGTCAGGCCCGCGCCGCGGATAAAGTGCATCAGCACCGTCTCGACCTGGTCGTCAGCGGTGTGCGCGACCGCCACAGCCTGGGCATTGAGCCGGTGCGCTTGATTGAACAGAAACTCATAACGAAGGTTGCGCGCGGCTTCCTCGATGGAAAGGCCGTCCGCGTGGGCGCGCGTGCGGACATCTTCACTGCCAACCACGCACGGAAGCATCAAACGCGAAGCCGTCTTCTCAACCGCGTTCGCTTCGACATCGGACTCCGCTCTTAATTTGTGATTGAAATGGGCAACGATGATGTGGTAGCCTGCGGTACGCAAAACGTCCATGAGGCAGAGGCTGTCTGGTCCGCCGGAAACGCCGACGATGAGCGGCTTCTTGGAGTCAAGGCCGCACTGATCGCGAAGAATGGACGGAATTTTTTCAAGCATTGCTCAATTAAACCACAAAGAATATCAACAAGATTCGAATCGAATGCGATTTGCTCTGCTTCTCAAACCTGATACAGTTCCACCAAAACGCCGCTCGTTGATTCGGGGTGGACGAACGCATATTTTTTTCCATCGGCGGCTGTGCGCGGCTCTTCATTGATAAGATGGATTCCTTTGGACTTCAGTTGAACAAGCATCGCATCAAGATCATCCACTTCGAGACAGATATGGTGCATCCCCGGTCCACGTTTGGCAAGATATTTTGCGATACCCGAATCATCGCTTGTGGGTTTGACCAATTCCACTTCGGAGCCAGCCAGCGGAAGGAAAGCCACCTGCGATTTCTCGACAGGAACATCGCGTAATTCATGAACTTCGATTCCCAATGCGTCGCGCCAAAAGGACAGTGATTTTTCCATGTCGTCCACGACAACGGCAATATGATTGACGGCTTTGATATTGGGCATTCTTTCTCCGTTGGAAAGTTTGAACGTTTCAACGCGCGGGCGTTCAACAGTTCTCGATCAAATCCATGTACGCGCCTTCGAGCAAATCGCTTTGTTCGATGCCAAGTTTTCCCATCAATTCATTGGCAATGGCCTGACCGTCCGCATCGGATTGATCGTGCCGCATGACAACTTCCAATTCCATGAATTGGCCCAAACCTTCGACCTCATCCAGGTGAACGCGGGTTTGTCCGACCATGTAAAGATAGCGCGTCTTGCGGACGACGCCGCGCACGCCGTAAGCCAGCGCAAGTGTTTCCTTTAAATGTTCAGGATCATTTGTTTGGGAGATGTGATAGTCCGAACGTTTGGGGCCGTTTTGATTCGGGCGCGTGTAATAAATCAGTTGACCACGATCAGAAGCAAGGACGCGCAGTTTGAGTCGTCCACGCGGCGTGATGAAGAACGTGTCTTCCTGCGGAATCACCTGAACAGGGGAATCGCTCAAGGATTCGGCGCGCCGCTTCAAGTCCGGGAAATTGCGGGCGCGGGCTTTGATCTCGATATTGGTTGGCATACGCTAATCAGCCTCCAGTGCGCTATCCAGAGCCGCGCGTTTCGATTCAACGACCGTGTCGGGCATGACGCGAACGTATCCGGGCTCCTGTTTAAAGAATCCGGAAATCAAGTGGTAGATCGAATAAAGCTCAAGTGAAAACGGCAGATAGCCGCCATAACCGAGCAGGGGCATTTCGAAGATATGCAGCCAGCCGCCCCATGCGACGTGATAAACCCATTTGGGGTACGAATAAAAATTCCACATCTCCCAAAAGAATGCGGTGAGCAAAACGCCAAGCCAAAGCGAAATGACCGGACGCCAATCGCCATCCTGCGTCCAATCGGCGAGCGAACGATGGCCGAGCCAAATGTTGACTGGCTCTAAAATGAAATAAGGCGAAAGCCAGATGAACGGGAAAAAGATTTGCGGCCAGACGAGCATCAACGCCAGTGTGACCCAGCCTAATAAAAAGAAGCTGATCGTCGTGATTTTATCTTTGCGAATGACAAAGCCGCGTCCGATGCGGCCAACGAAATCAAAGCTCGCCATCAATTCAGCGCTGCCGAAGACCGCCGGGATAACCGTGGTAAAACTCAGCGTCGTCCAAAAGGCATAGGATAATGGAGAAAAATTCTGCGCGCCGATATATACCCAATTTTGCGTGCGGAGGTTGAGCGCTTCGAACAACCACCACACCGGCGCGGAAATGATGAACAAGCCGACATATTTTCGCGGGCTTCGAGTCAACAACGATGTGCCGGTTCGATAATAAACGAGCGCGTCAATGGTCAGGCAAAAGCCAAGCCACATTGGGAAGAATGCCCAAAAGGTACGCAGGCCAATCCACGTCCAGTTGATGATCCAAAAGATGACAGCGAGTGCCAGCCCGATCCAGCCGTGAAATGGGAATCGTTTTTTCATCTTCGCCTAATAGACAAATGGGATGAAGCGTTTGGTACGCTTCATATAATCTTTATAAGGCTGGCCGAGAGCATTGACAAGCGTGTTTTCCTCGACCCGGACTCGATAACTGTATCCAAGAAACGGGATCAGCAAAACGAAAATCAGACTCAGCCAATTCGCAAATGAGAGTGCCAGCCCAAAGATGGTGATGAGCGCGCCGGAATAGGACGGATGGCGGATCCAGCGGTACGGCCCGGATTCAACGACAGTCTGCCCCGGCTGGATGGCGACGCGCGTGGTGAAATATTTTCCCAGTACGCGAATCGAATATTGTCGAAAAATAACGCCCATCAACATCAAAACAATGCCAAGCCAAAAAAACAACGTACGATGCCACGGAATGGCAAACTGTTTTTCGGCAAATGCAAAAATGTATCCGGCGAAAATGCCGAGCCAGATACCAATCCAAAGAACAAAACCTGAGCGGCGATCACTGGTTTGCGCGCCGGGCGCGCTTCGCCGGCGAAACGAAAGATACGTTTCCGGAATAACCCAGACTGCATAGCTGATGTTGAGAATCACCAGATCAATACGGTTGGTTGCAATCAGCGGAAGCATGTACTGCTAAATCCTTTGGCAAAATTTTATCCTTCTAGGGCGCAGCGGCGCTGCGCCCCACCATTGACTCAACCTTCCACAGACATAAACCCGAGCAATCCCCACAGTCCGCGCATCATACCGTGACCAAAATCCGGTTTCAAAAATTGATTCGGGCATGAGCCGGGGATGACGCTGATGTCATTTGCGCGGCACAACGCCACCGCGTCCGGCGAGACGCTGGTCATGCCTGCCGCCAAACCCGGCTTTGTGCCCATCATGCAGTGCATCCAAACATGCTTGATGCCCAAGTCCACGCATTGGCGGACGATCTCATCCGTCACGTTGGGGCTGGCGAGGATGAAGACCGCGTCGGGTTTCTCTGGAATGGATTTCAAATCCGGATAACACGGCGCCCCCTCATAGGTTGTGATATGCGGATTGACGGCAAAGACTTGATAGCCCGCATCCTTGAATTTTTTATAGTTCAAGTTGCAGCCCGTGTCGCGTTTATCCGAAACTCCGACGACGGCAATTTTCTTTTGAGCAAGAAAATCTTTTACAAGTGGTTCGATTTTGGACATGCGATTCTCCTTTCGTTGGTTCCTTCCCGTAAAATCAATTTTGATCACGCCTCAATGACAGCCCATTGGTCGCGCCCATTCATCTTGGCTTGGTAAAGAGCCTGGTCGGCGCGGCGGAGCAACTGCTCCCAATCCTCCTCATGGATGCGATATTGCGCGATGCCAATGCTGATCGTCATTTGAACGACATGTGCGCCGGAAATGATCGGCGTCGAACGGACCAACTCGCACAGGCGCGCGGCTTGTTCGCTGGCGGCCTTCAGCGTGCTGTTGGGCAATAGCACCAAAAACTCTTCACCACCATAACGCCCGACCATATCGGGCAGGCGAATCCCCTCGCGCAATTGCATGGCGACAAATCTCAACACATCATCGCCGACTGCATGGCCATATGTATCGTTGACCAGCTTGAAGTGATCGAAATCCAGCATCGAAATGGACAGCGGCGTATTGTAACGCTCTGAAAACATCACTTGGCGCTGCAAATCTGCAATAATCTGTTTGCGGTTCGGGAGAAAGGTCAGCGCGTCGGTGTGGGAGACTTCGTCTGCCTGCGCGATGACTGCTTTAAGTTCCGTTTCCTTTCTCTCCAACTCACGCAGCGTCTCACGCAGTTCATCGTTGACATGGTGGAAGTTCTCGATCAGGCGCTGGTATTTTTCCGGCAGGTCGAACGCGGTAAAGACCGGCTCGCCAAAGAATAAGACGCGGCCGCCCGATAGCGGAACCAACAGACATGCGTAGCGACGCGGCTGAGTCTCGAGACCAAAATCGAGCTGGCCCTGGACTTGCTTGCGAGTCTGATGCGCCTCGGCCAGCAGCCGCTCAAAGTCCGGACGTGAAGCGGGCGCGACAAATTCTCGAAGCTCATCCGCGTCTGACAGAGTGCGCTTGAGCGCGTCGAAAGCCGCGTTCGATGAAGTCAGCCGGCCATCGGAATTCAACACACCGGCCAACGTCCGCGTCGATTCGAGGAATGGCTCGAGGCCGTATTGAGCGACCAGCGCAAATAATTCTTTTGCGGCTTTGGTTTTAGATGGCAACCCGGCTCCTGTCAATATATCCAATCACACAACCCAGAAAATCCACTGGCGCAATTCTACACCGTTTAGCGATAATGGTATCATCTTCGCATGAGCATCCAGGACGCATACAACCATTGGTCGGCTTCATACGACACCGACGAAAATCTCACGCGTGATCTCGATCAAAAAGTGACGCACGACGCGCTTGCCGACCAGCATTTCCACTCGATCCTTGAACTTGGCTGCGGCACCGGCAAAAACACCGCTCTTCTCGCGCAGATCGGAACGAAGGTTCACGCGCTTGATTTTTCACCGCGCATGATCGAGAAGGCAAAAGAAAAAGTCGAAGCGGAAAATGTCCGCTTTTCAATCGCGGACTTAACCAGGCGCTGGCCCTGCGATGACGCAGCTTATGATTTGATTTCCTGTAATCTTGTGTTGGAACACATCGAAGATTTATCCCACATTTTCTCCGAAGCCGCGCGGACGCTGATCCCAAAAGGGAAATTCTTCATCAATGAACTGCATCCCTTCCGGCAGTATATGGGAGGCAAAGCGAGTTTCGAACGCGGCGAAGAAACCGTCGAAGTGGACGCGTTTATCCATGACATTTCCGATTTTCTGAGCGCGGCGGCGGCCAACCGGTTGAACCTTATCAAGCTGAATGAATTCTGGCACAAAACAGATGAATCCAAGCCGCCGAGGATCGTGTCGTTTGTGTTTGAGAAGGGATGAGAATCGGCAAATGCGCGAATGCGTTGCACTTTATAAATGGTGCGGTGCATCAATTTTTTCAAAATTCGGGGAGCATAGGCGACATTCCCGGCAACAGCAAGACATTTGAAGAGTGTGCAAAAATCAATCTTCAATTTGACATCACAGCGTCTTATATGCCAAATCAGAAGGCATATAATTACCCATGGCCATATCCGGTGGGTGCATTTGATGGCAGTGGTTCAACTGTTCATCCTTCTGGGGTTAACTCCATTTTCCCAGCAATGTAATAGCGACTTCAGTCGTTCTTTGATCGAAGAATCAACGGCGGAAGCCATCATTGCTATAAGCCAATCATGGTTACTCGAACAAGAAACAACATAAAATTTTTGGTCTTGACCACTACCAACTTCGACGGGTGGGAAACGAGGATGTTCTTTTCTCTTCTTGCCCGAAGTGCCCGATTCCCGTAGAATTGACAAAAAGGTAAATGGAGAACCAGTATGAAAGTCGGCATTCTTGCAGGCGGACTGGGAACCCGCCTCTCTGAGGAGACAACTGTCAAGCCCAAACCCATGGTGGAAGTGGGAGGACAGCCGATCCTTTGGCACATAATGAATATTTATGCCGCCTATGGATTCAAAGAGTTTGTAGTAGCTCTTGGATATAAAGGTGAGCTTATAAAGGACTACTTCCTCAATTTCCGCCATCATGCCTACAACCTGACCGTTGATTTGAAATCTGGTTCCGTTTCAATTCATGAAGGTGACCATGAAGATTGGATTATTCATTTGCTTGATACCGGCATAGACACCAATACTGGCGGGCGCGTAAAGCGGATTGCCAAGTTCATTGGAGACGAAACTTTCATGCTTACTTATGGCGATGGCGTCAGTAACATTAACATACCGGCTCTGATTGATTTTCATCGAAGACAGGAAACCCTGGTTACGCTCACCGCCGTGCGTCCACCAGCCCGCTTTGGGCAGATGGTGATCGAAGATGGACATGTTACCGAATTCAAGGAAAAGCCACAGATCGGTGAGGGTTGGATCAACGGTGGCTTCTTTGTCTTGGAACAGGGAATTACGAAATATATCGAAGGCGACCATACCGCCTGGGAATTCGAATCACTCGAACAACTGGCCGCCGAGGGACAAGTCAGTGCTTATCAACACGACTCTTTCTGGCAGTGCATGGATACTCTGCGCGACGTCCACTTGCTCAACAAACTTTGGCAGGAAGGAAACGCTCCATGGAAAGTTTGGTGAATCGCGCTTTTTGGCAGGACCGCCCTACTTTTGTCACTGGGGGAATGGGATTGGTCGGGTCGTGGCTGGTGCGCCGTTTAACGGAGGCCGGCGCGGATGTGATTTGTCTCGTACGCGATTGGGTTCCGCAAAGCGAACTTGTACGCGCGGGGCTGATCGAGCGGGTCAAGGTTGTGCGTGGAGATGTCCGCGACCGAGAAGTGCTGGAGCGAAGCCTTGGCGAATATGAGATTGATACAGTCATCCATCTGGCCGCGCAGACCATCGTCACGATTGCGAACCGGAATCCCATCTCGACCTTCGAGACCAACATCGCTGGAACGTGGAATTTGATGGAAGCCTGCCGCCGCAGCCCAACAGTCAAACAGATCGTTGTGGCATCATCAGATAAGGCGTATGGCGATCAGGAAGTTCTGCCATACGATGAGACCACGCCGCTTCAGGGACAACATCCTTATGATGTCTCCAAGTCTGCTGCAGATTTGATCGCGAAGACCTACGCGGTTAGTTATGATTTTCCGGTGGCAATCACGCGCTGTGGAAATTTTTATGGCGGCGGCGATTTGAACTGGAATCGCATTGTGCCAGGTACGATCCGCTCCATCTTGCGCGGGCAGCGACCGGTCATCCGTTCAGACGGACAGTATGTGCGCGATTATTTCTATGTTGAAGACGGCGCCGCGGCCTATATGCTGCTGGCTGAAAAGCTGGCTGCATGTCCTGAACTTCGTGGAGAGGGATTCAACTTTTCTTATGGCAATCAGGTAACAGTGTGGGAATTGACGCGGCGTATTCTTGCATTGATGGGATCTGACTTGGAACCTGAAATTCGTAATGAAGCCAGCAATGAAATCCGCAAACAGTTTTTAAACGCGGACAAGGCACGCCAGGTTCTAGGTTGGTCGCCGTTGTTCACATTGGAACAAGGATTGCAAAAGACAATTGCATGGTATAAGGATTTTTTGATGACGGAGTCAAAGTGATAAAACGGGACGCACAATTACGCACCGACATTTTGAAGTTGGTCGAAGAATATTATGAAGCGCGCTTCGCAAAACGTGCCTTCAATCCCGACGCGGATTTTGTGCATTACGCTGGTCGAGTCTTCGATGCGGATGAGCTGGTGAAGCTGGTCGATTCCAGCCTCGACTTTTTTCTGACCGCCAGCCGGTATTCGGACCAATTCGAGAATGACTTTGCAGAATTTTTCGGGCTGTCGAATGCGTGCATCGTCAATTCGGGTTCCTCAGCCAACCTAGTGGCTGTCACTGCCCTGACTTCACCCAAGTTGGGCGAACGCCGCCTGCTCCCGGGCGATGAAGTCATTACCGTCGCGGCTGGTTTCCCAACCACCGTTGCGCCTCTTGTGCAAAACCAACTTGTGCCTGTATTCGTGGATGTCAACTTGGGTGATTACACTGCCATCCCTTCGCGGATCGAAGAAGCTATTGGCCCGAAGACGCGCGCGATTGCGATGGCGCACACGATGGGAGTTCCGTTTGATCTGGATACCGTGATGCGCCTCGCGAAGCAGCATAATCTGTGGGTGATGGAGGACAACTGCGACGCGCTCGGCTCGCGCTACCGCGGACAATTGACCGGCACTTTCGGCGATATTGCCACTGTATCCTTTTATCCCGCGCACCATATCACGATGGGTGAGGGCGGCGCGGTGATAACCGGCAGTGACCTACTCGGACGCATCGCCCGTTCCATCCGCGATTGGGGGCGCGATTGTTATTGTGCCGGCGGCGAGAACAATACCTGCGGCAAGCGCTTCAGCCAGCAGTTTGGAACTTTGCCGTTCGGTTACGATCACAAATATGTTTATAGTCACATCGGCTACAACTTGAAGGTGACCGACATGCAGGCGGCCATTGGTGTAGCGCAGTTCGCCAAGCTGGAAGGATTCATCGAACGCCGCAAGGCCAACTTCCAAAGCATCCATGCCATGCTCGAATCCCATGGGGATCGCCTCATCCTTCCCCGAGCCACACCCAATTCCGATCCATCTTGGTTTGGCTTTGTCATCACGGTTCGCGAGGATGCCGGTTTCTCCCGAAATGATTTGACCCGTTTCCTCGAAGCGAACCGCATCGAGACACGCAACTTGTTTAGCGGTAACTTGCTGCGCCAGCCGGCCTTCATGAACATTGAGCATCGCGTGGTTGGCGATCTAACCAACACTGACATCATCATGAACCGCACTTTTTTCATTGGTGTTTACCCTGGCATTGATGAATTCCAGCTCGAATACATCGGCTCTGTTTTTGAACGCTTCATGCGGGGAGAACGAATAAATTAATGCCGCAGAAGATTCATTGCAAGGTTGTGGATTTGATAGATCACGGCGAACATGTTTATTCGGTTTTTTTGAAGCCCGATTCTCTGGCGCCGCGTTTCTCGGCAGGGCAGTTTTTACATCTTGCTTTAGATTCATATAGTCTGGGCGATTTCTGGCCTGATTCGCGCGTCTTCTCCATCGCCAGCGCACCAGCGGAGCGCAGTCTCTTACGCATCACTTATGCGGTCAAAGGACAGTTCACCACGCGCATGGAATCCGAATTGCGTCCCGGCCGCGAAGTGTGGATCAAGATGCCCTATGGCGACTTCATTATCAATCCCGAAAGCGATGTGTGTCTATTGGCAGGTGGCACAGGCATCACAGCGTTTACCGCCTTCATCGGCGGACTGCCCGCAGAGTATAGGCATCAAATACATCTTTTTTATGGTGCGCGGCGTCCTGATTTGTTGATCTACCGCCTGCTGGTGGAAACCGCGCTTCAGTGCTGCCCGAATTTGCACTCGACTTTTTTAGCCGAAGAATCTGCTGAGGGGACGGACTGCATATCGGGGCGCATTGACCTCAACCTCGTCTGGAAATCAATCCCCGACCCTCTAGCGGTCACTTATTACATTGCCGGCCCGCCAGAGATGATCCGCATCTTTACACAGGGACTCAGCCAGCGCGGCGTGCCGACTAACTGCATAATCATTGACGCCTGGGAATAGCCATGAACAACAATCCTCTCGCATCTGATCTCGATCACATCATCGAACACACACAGGGTCTATGGGATGAGCTATGCGACCAGCGTTTGCTCATCACAGGTGGTACGGGTTTCTTCGGCTGCTGGCTGATGGAAAGTTTTCTGTGGGCAAATGACCGCCTGAACCTGAACGCACAAGCGACGGTCTTGACCCGCTCCCCGTCCGCCTTCCAGAAGAAAGCCCCACATCTTGCCGGGCACAAAGCTGTCACCCTTATCGAAGGCGATGTCCGCACTTTTGATTTTCCTATGGGCATGTTTCCCTACATAATCCACGCCGCGACCGAATCCAGCGCAAGGCTCAATGATAAAAATCCGTTATTGATGTTTGACACTATCGTCGAGGGTACGCGCCACACGCTTGATTTTGCAAAAATTTGTGGAGCGAAAAAATTTCTGTTGACCAGTTCCGGCGCAGTCTACGGGAAACAACCTCCTGAACTAACTCACATCCCCGAAGATTATTCAGGTGCACCCGATCCAGTGGATCCAAAATCTGCTTATGGTCAAGGAAAAAGAATGGCTGAGCATCTCTGCACTCTCTATGCCCACCAATCAGACATCGAAATGAAAATTGCCCGGTGCTTTGCCTTTGTCGGGCCATATTTGCCTCTGGACATTCATTTCGCCATTGGTAACTTCATCCGAGATGGATTGAATGGCGGACCAATCATTGTAAAGGGTGACGGGACCCCGCGCCGCTCGTATCTCTACGCGGCGGATCTGGCTGTCTGGCTCTGGACAATTTTATTCAAAGGGCAATCTTGTCATCCATATAATGTAGGAAGCGGCGAATCGTTATCCATTAAAGAAGTTGCAGAAAGTGTGGCTCGATGTTTTTCTCCACAGCCGCAAATGGAAATTCGCGGTAAAGCAGATCCACAAAAAGCAATAGAACAATATGTACCTAATATTCATAGAGCGAGAACTGAGCTTGGATTAGACAAATGGATTTCGCTCGAAGATGGAATCTCTCGAACGATTCATAATCAAAAAAGATAACAATATGAAATTTGCTAGTCGACCGTGCCCAGTATGCAATCATCACCAAGCGGATGTTCTACACACACAACGGTTTGAACTTCCCGAAGACCATCCGCTTTCAAATGGATATGATGTGGTTGTTTGTCTGCAATGCGGCTTTATATATGCCGATACATCTGTCACCCAGGCAGATTATGATCGCTTTTATGCTAAATATTCCAAGTATGAAGATTCCAAGACCGGAACTGGCGGTGTTGAAAACCCATACGATTGGAGACGTCAGCAGGAGACTGCGCATCAGATTGCAAATTTTCTGCAAAATCCAAATGCAAGCATCTTAGACGTTGGATGTGCCAACGGTGGAATCCTTAAGGCATTACAGGAACTTGGATATCGAAACCTGTGCGGTATTGATCCTTCCCTTACATGTGTGGAAAATACGCGTCGTCTGGGCATTGAAGCGCATCAAGGATCGCTATTTCAGCCCTTCAAAGAACATGTTTTTGATTGCATTATCCTATCTCACACGTTGGAACATGTTCAAGATGTGCAAGGCGCGATAAATTGGATTGAAAACAATTTAAAATCTGATGGTGTGATTTACCTGGAGACCCCCGATGCCACTCGCTATGTAGATTTTCTTTATGCGCCGCTACAGGATTTCAACACGGAACATATCAATCATTTTTCATTGAAATGTCTCACAAATCTTATGGGCGAATATGACTTTGCTTTAATAAATGGCGGTTCAAAGACGTTAGCCATCGGCTCTGAGCTTTTCTATCCAGCTATTTATGGTTTCTGGAAGCAAAACGGTGCAAATGAATACAACCTCACCAAGGATGAAAATTTGCGAAACGAGGTTGAAAAATATATCCAGCGATCAGCCGAGATTTTAAAGAGAATCGATATCCATCTACAAAAAGCTCTTGCCCGTTCTCCTAAAATCATTGTTTGGGGAACAGGACAATTGGCAATGAAATTGTTAATAGAGACATCTCTTGCTCATGCTAATATTCTTGCTTTCATAGATAATAATCCGATCAATCGCGGCAGAACACTGAAACATATCCCCGTTATTGGCCCCGACCAACTTCAAGATTCCGTAACTCCTATTGTGATCACGACCATGTTGCATCACCAAGCCATCGCCGAGCAAATTAAACAAATGGGATTAAAGAATGAGATTATCTTTCTTGCTGAGTGAGTATGGATGAAATTAAAACTTCCTAAAAATGGAAATATCTATATCTATGGCACGGGCACATTTGCTCGTGATGTCTTGAATATCCTGATACAACGTGGATTATCAGTGAAAGGCTTTCTCGACCATATCCCACATCAGCTTGATTTGCCTGTTATGCCCCCGGATACAATACCGCAGGAAATACGTCTTGATTCTGCTGTCGTCTTGGGCATCCACAATCGCGACGCAAACATCGCCGGTATTATTTCACGGTTAAAGTCATTGGATTTTTCTCGAATCATTACTCCGGTGGAACTATATGATGACTTCGCGGATGATCTGGGGACGCGCTTCTGGCTTACTTCACGAGATTTCTATGCCGATTACAGACGAGAAATTGATGCTGTTTCCAATCTCTTTACAGACGAAACCAGCCGCGATCTTTACAACCGCTTGATCCAATTTCGTCTGGCTGGGGATTATTCCATCCTTCCAGGTCCCGATCTGGAGCATCAATATTTTCCTGCTGACATTCCTGTTTGGAAGACTCCGTTACGTTTCGTAGATTGCGGCGCGTATGATGGTGATACTTTGACAAGTTTCATAAACGCAGGTATTCCTATCGAAGCAATTGCCGCTTTTGAACCAGATGAAAATAATTTTCGTAAGCTTTCCCAATTTATTCAAGACAAAAAGGATCGTTTCCTAAGCGCAAGTCTCTGGCCCTGTGGCGTTTTTTCTTCAACCACACAGCTGAAATTTTCAACAGGCCGGGGCGAAGCAAGCAACATAAACACTACAGGCAACGGCATGCTTCAATGTGTTTCCTTAGATGAAGCCATTCCAACCTTCGCCCCAAACTTGATTAAAATGGATGTCGAAGGCGCCGAGTATGAAGCGCTTCTCGGCGCCAAAAAGACCATTATGAATAATTGCCCAGGATTAGCGATTGCTGTTTACCATCGCCCAGAACATATCTGGCAAATTCCTTTGCTGATAAAACATTGGATGGATGGTGAATACACTTATCACTTGCGCGCCCATGCATTCAATGATTTCGAGGTCATATTCTATGCTGTTCCGAAATAACTCATGATCCGTGTCTCAGATTACATTGCCAATAAATTAACCGATTTTGGCGTCCGTCATGTTTTCATGCTCACTGGCGGCGGCTCGATGTTTCTCAACTATTCCATCGGCACGCACCCAAAAATCAAGACCACCTTCAATCATCATGAACAAGCCTGCGCCATGGCGGCGGAGGGGTATGCGCGTATCACGAATACGCCGGGCGTGATCAACGTGACCACCGGTCCGGGCGGCATCAATGCCCTCAATGGTGTTTTCGGCGCATGGACCGATTCAATTCCGATGCTCATTCTTTCTGGCCAGGTCAAGCGCGAAACGTACGTTCGCACTTACGGCCTCCCTGATTTACGTCAGCTTGGCGATCAGGAGGTGGATATCATTTCAATGGTACGCGGCATCACCAAATACGCAGTCACGGTTACTGATCCAAAAACGATTCGCTATCATCTTGAGAAAGCCTGGTATCTTGCTAAAAGAGGCAGACCCGGCCCTTGCTGGCTGGATATTCCAATTGATGTGCAATCGAGCCAAGTGGATGAATTGGCGCTGGAAGGATTTGTATCGGAACCAGGACCAGAGTTGGATCCCGCCAAATTAACGGGGTCCATTCTCCAAACGTTAGACCGTTTAAAGAATGCCCAGCGTCCGGTCATCCTCGCCGGAACCGGAGTCCGTCTTGCAGGCGCGGTGAAAGTCTTCAATGAAGTTGTTCATAAATTTGGCATTCCGGTTACAACAGGTTGGACACATGATCTCATTGACTCCGATGATCCCGTTTTTTGTGGCCGCCCTGGGACAATTGGCACACGCCCCGGTAACTTCGCTGTTCAAAATTCAGATGTGCTGCTTATTATCGGCAGCCGCCTCAATATCCGCCAGACTGGTTATACCTTCAAATCTTTTGCCCGCGCGGCCTATAAAATCTGGGTGGATGTTGACCCGGCTGAATTGCAGCGCCCCACCGTTCAGCCGGATATGCCCATCGTGGCAGATGCAAAGGAATTCCTGCTGGAAATGAATCGCCAGCTTGATAACTGCAAATGGGATGCCTCGAAATATAAAAATTGGCTGGCGTGGTGCAAAGATCGGCAAGCGCGCTACCCGGCAGTTTTGCCAAAACATCGAATCTTCAACGGCAAGATCAATCCTTATCATTTTATGGAGGTGTTATTCGAAAACTTAACTCCTGATGATGCGGTCGTCACGGGTAACGCAACAGCTTGCATTGTTCCCTTTCAAACGGCAAAAATCAAGCTCGGCCAGCGACTCTTTTCCAATTCTGGTTCGGCATCCATGGGATATGATTTGCCTGCTGCCATTGGCGCGGCTGTGGCACGGGAAGAAAAACGCACAATTTGCCTTGCCGGGGATGGCAGCCTGCAGCTCAACGTGCAGGAACTCCAGACGGTTGCAAAGTACAAACTCCCTATCAAGATTTTTGTATTGAATAACAATGGCTATCTTTCCATTCGCACATCCCAAAAAGGTTTCTTTGGTTCGACAGTTGGCGAAAGCCCAGCTTCAGGTGTCTCCTTTCCGGATTTCGAACGGCTTGCCCAAGCTCACGGCCTTGCATACAGCAGGCTTGACATGCAGGATTTTGCGCCGTCGTTAAAAGAGATTTTGAATATCCCCGGCCCTATTTTATGTGAAGTCATGCTGGATCCAGACCAAGGTTTCGAGCCGCGTCAAAGTTCGCGCCAATTGTCGGATGGCCGCATTGTTTCCGCTCCACTCGAAGATATGTTTCCTTTTCTGGAGCGCGAGGAATTACTCGATAACTTGCTGATCCCTCCATGGGAGGAGTAATTGCTTTTTCATGGCTGGAAAGCTCAAAGCGTATACGTTGGTATAAAATGCGGGCGTGGAGCGGCTGAAGGTGACTGTCATTTCTTAGCCAAAAGGCAAAGGTTTTTTGTAGTAAAGAAGATGGAGAAACCATGATCAATCGAGATATATTCGAAGATCTTTTTGTTCTTGAACTTGCCAACAATCACTGGGGTGATGTGAATCGCGGTTTGCGTATCATCAGGGAGTTTGGGACGGTTGCCCGTTACAACGATGTCCGCGCAGCCATCAAGCTGCAATTCCGCGATGTGGATACGTTCATTCACAAGGATTTTTTTAATCGCAATGATATTCGTTATATCAAGAAAACACTGGATACGCGGTTGAGCCGGGAAGATATGGCGACACTGGTCGAAGCTATACGTCGCGCCAATTGTGTGCGTGTGGCTACGCCATTTGATGAGAAGTCTGTCGAATTATGCGTGGAATTGGGAATCGAGATTATCAAAGTTGCCAGTTCAGATGTCACTGACTGGCCCCTGCTGGAAAAGATTGCCAGGACGCGCAAGCCTGTGATCGTTTCGACAGGCGGCACGTCGCTCAACGATATTGACAACATGGTCTTGTTCTTCGAGCACCGAAACATTCCATTGGCGATCAACCATTGCGTATCACTCTATCCATCCGAAGACGCGGATCTGCAGCTCAATCAGATTGACTTTCTAAAAAACCGTTATCCCGGTCACGTGATCGGCCTTTCAACGCATGAATATCATGACTGGCATTCTTCGGTATTGATCGCCTACGCTAAAGGCGCAAGGACTTTTGAGCGCCATGTTGATATCAAAACGGATGACAAACTGTTCTCGCCTTATTGCTCAACCCCCGAACAGGTTGCGGAATGGTTCCAGGCTTTCAACAAGGCTCGCGAGATGTGCGGCGCGCCAGGATCAGAGAAAGCACCATCCACACAAAAAGAAACCGATTACCTGATAACTCTTGTGCGCGGTGTGTATGCCAAACGCGACTTGCCCGCAGGTCACATTTTGACTGCGGATGATTACTACCTCGCCATCCCATTGCAAAAGGGTCAGCTTTCGTGCCGCGAATTGCTCAACGACCAAGTGCTGGCCGCGGAGTGCAAGCAGGATGCCCCGCTGATGGTGGAGATGGTCGAGAGCCTTTACAATCGCGATGAGACATTGAGGAAACGGTTGTATGAACGCGGCCTGTAAGCTGCTGGAAAGAGGTGCGGCATGAAATATGTCAGCATCGTTACTCCCTGCTACAATGAAGAAGAAAATGTGGATGAGCTTTATGAACGCATTTGTGAAGCCATGAAGGGGTCGAATTATGAATACGAGCATATTTTCATTGATAATGCATCCTCCGATGGAACAGTGGATAAAATCCGCGCATTGGCGGGAAAAGACAAACGGGTTAGGGCCATTGTCAACGCGCGAAACTTTGGCCACATCCGTTCGCCGTATTATGGATTGCTGCAGGCAAAGGGCGATGCCGTAATTATCCTGGCCTCCGATTTGCAGGATCCGCCCGAGCGAATCCCGGATTTTATCGAGCGCTGGGAGGCAGGATTCAAGGCGGTGATCGGTGTGAAAACCAAAAGCAAAGAGTCCGGAATCATATATCTGATGCGGACGCTATATTATCGGGTCCTGCGTAAATTATCCGACGTGGAGTTGATCGAGCATTACACTGGCTTTGGGCTTTACGACCAGGAAATTATCCAGATACTGCGGCAGTTTGACGATCCGTATCCGTATTTTCGCGGGCTGATCGCCGATATCGGTTTCCCAATTGCGCGGATCGAGTTTACACAGCCCCGGCGCAAGCATGGCATTACAAAAAATAACTTCTACAATCTTTATGACATGGCCATGCTTGGAATGACGGGCTACACAAAGGTCCCCCTGCGTCTTGCCACGATGTTGGGATTCGTCGTCGCTGCGATCAGCTTCCTGGTAGGTCTGGCTTACCTTCTCTATAAGCTCGTAGACTGGCAAAACTTTTCGCTTGGCCTTGCGCCTGTCGTGATCGGGCTATTCTTTTTGGGTTCGATCCAATTGATTTTCCTGGGCATTGTCGGAGAATATATCGGCGCCATTTATACCCAGGTTATGCACCGGCCGTTGGTGATCGAAAAGGAACGCATCAATTTTGGGTAGTGGGCGAAAAGTAAGTGATGATAAGACAAGCAGTATGACCCCAAAAACGTATCGCTGTCAGGTATGTCAAAGAACGGTCCAGGCTCAGAGATAATCTGCTGTCTGCCAACAGGCGATGTTCTGGAGTACGACGAAGCCTGGAGTTTTGCACTCAATTACGCTGGGGATGAATCGGCGCGACAATATTCAGCGTGTGGGCAATCTCTTATGTCACCAAGGCGCGTGGATTTTCACGGAGCGTTTACGCACTAATCGAGGAAATTCCATTTGCGGCGAGAATTCTGTTTCTGTTCGGATGAATTTATGGAAAAGAGACTCGAGAAGGCAAAACCTACAACGCTTTGAGCGATTCCCGCGCAAACTTGCTCTGATACACCGAAGGCAATTTGCTTTGCAAATTGGTCATGTGCACATTGAGTTGAGAACGCAGGAAATTGGCCGTACCCCGGTTGTCCGCATAATTCGTGATCAAAAATTCCATCACAGCGTTGGTTTCGGTGTTTTCCAATTCGCTGGCAATTTGATACGCGTCCTCCAAATTGCGGATATTTTTGCCCGCCTGGTCAACTGCGAACTTAAGCATCTTCTGGGCATGCAGCAAAATATCGGCATCGGCTTTCTGTTCCAGTTGTTCAGCGGTGGATTTGGCGCGCAAATCCGTCAGCCAGCGGGCATGCCCCGCTTCTTCCAGTGCGTAATGATGCCAGTATGAAGTGACTTCAGGCGTGTGTGCGAATTTCCTTTCCATGCCTTCATACAATGCCTGACAGGTATTTTCAATCTGTATCGCCGGCCCAATCAAATCCGCAACTGTGGAATATGCCATGGTGAATCATCCTCGGATGATTTATATCATAAGAGTGCGCTTCTGTGGCAAGCAAGGATAGACAACAGCGTGCCCGCGGGAATCTCGTTTGCGACAGAAACTCAATTGCAGGATATTTGTTCATAAAGCAAATTGCAATATCAGCAGTGCGGCCATGCCAGCCAAAATTGTCAACAGCGTATTCTTCGTCCACGCCGCGACCAAAATCGCGATTGCGCCCGCCAACAAACGCCGATTTCCCAAACTGAAATCCAATGTCCCGGATGGCATCAACAATTCCGGAAAGACAATGGCCGACAGCACCGCGGGCGGGACAAATCGCAAGGCGCGCCGCACCATCACCGGGACTTCAAAGCGGCCAAACAGATAAATGAAGGAAAGCCGCATTCCATAAGTCAGCAATCCGCCAAGCAACATTACCAGCCAGATATTCACAATGTCTCCTTTGCGGATTTGCGATTCTCCAAATACGTGCCAATGAAAATTCCAGCCAGTGCAGCAAGGATCAATCCAAGCTTGAACGGCAAACTGTTTGCAACGAGCGCAACTGCACCCGCCGATAACGCCGCGGCCACAACCGGATAATCTTTCAACACCGGCATGACCATCGCGATAAATGTCAGCGGCAATGCAAAATCGAGCGGCCATGTTGTTGGAATCGCTGTGCCAAGAAAGATTCCAAACGCACTGCTGACCTGCCAGGTAAACCATAATGAAAATCCCGCGCCGAGAAAGAACCAATGACTGGTCAACGTCAGTCCTTCATTTTCGTAATGGATGATCGTCGCGGCGTAGGCTTCATCGGTCAGCAGATACGCCAGCAGTGTTTTCCAACGCGGCGACAATTTCTCAAGATATGGCGCAATGCTTGCGCTGTATAACATGTGCCGCAGATTGATCACTGCAATCGTCAGCACAATGACGAGCCCCGGCGCGGCATCGTGGACGAGTTGCGCGGCCACGAATTGGGATGATCCGGCAAAAACGATGGACGACATCATTTGCGCGGGAGCCGCTGAAAGTCCGGATTCGAGCGCCAGCGCGCCGTAGATCAATCCAAATGGGAAGACTCCAACCAGGAGCGGGAATTCGGCTCGAACTCCCGCCCAAAAGGATTTCAGTGTTTGGTGCATGATCTCCTAATGTGGAAGTGGAATACCTGCGTAACTTTGCAATGTCATCTCAAGAACCATGTTACGGATCATGGACTCCAACACGCTCTTGATGCGAGTGCGTTCATTAGCCGGATTATTGTTCGGGTTGAACGCAATTGGTTTTCCAAGTTTGACCTGTCGCAACCCCGGATGCACCGCCATCGGATAAAAACGTAAAATATTTTGAGTACGTTCAAAGTACATTTCGCCCAGGCGTGCAAAACCTTTCTTGAATGGGCTTATCCCGCATTGCTCATCGCGAGGCAAAGCCGGGTCTTCAGGAAAGACCAGCAGGTTTCTGCCTCCTCGCAAATAGTCCACGCTGATGCGATACGTCTCCAACAATTCTTCACCCTGCCAGACCGGAATGCATTCGATGGCTGACAAAAGTCGAACTGATATTTGAGAGAGCATTCTCGAAAAAGACATGCTCAACGGTGGCGGGATGTGTAATTGCGGCTCGACGAAATCCTTGTTCAAATAAGCGGCGGCTTTCGACCAATCCATCATGTCGCCAATGGCCCACGGATACAAACGAACCGGCAGAGAAGAGCACACAGCAATCGGCCCCAATGCCAGCGCATGATTCGCCACATAAACCGCCGGCCCCTCCCTCGGTAGATTTTCCTCCCCCACCAGTTCGCCGCCCCAAATCGAAACGTCAATCAGGCTTCTCAAAACTTGATAAAGCACGTCACTCGACATAGTTCACCTCCGTTTATGGAGAGTCGTGCTATCTCACATTAAGTATAACCACGAATCAGACGGGAAGAAACGTTGTCAATCTTACCCATCTCAGATCAAACTTGCGCCAGATGAAGCCTTACAAATATAAATCTCCGGATGAAGTCTTGTTTCGAATTCATAACCTGCAGTAAGCGCTTTAACAAAATCGTTGACCTTTTCCCGCGCCACCAGATTGACCGTGCACCCGCCGAAACCGGCTCCCGTTAAACGCGCACCATAACAACCTTCGAGCGACTGCGCGATGCGCGCCATCGCATCCAATTCGGGGCAAGACACTTCATATAAATCCCGCAGGCTGACGTGACATTCGTTCATCAGACGCCCGAACTCGCGAACGTTTCCATTCTCAAGCAAGCGAATAGCCTGCTTTGTTCGCTCAATTTCCTCGACGATGTGGCGGGCGCGCTTTTCGACGTCTTTTCTCAACTTGGAGCATAACCGATAAAAGTCATCTACACTGACGTCACGCAGAGCTTTGATCCCCGGCAAATCCTCGCGCAGAACGAGCACGGCCTCTTCGCACGCCGCGCGCCGATCATTGTATGCGCTACCCACCAGCGAACGCCGCACGGATGTATCCGCGATGACAATGGCAATATCCTGCGGCAATGGCAGCGAACGATATTCCAGCGACCTGCAATCCAACAGCATCAAACGATCCGTCTCGCCGCAGGCAGACGCAAATTGATCCATGATGCCGCAATTAACGCCCACGTATTGATTCTCAGCGCGCTGGCAAAGCAAAGCCAAATCCATCGGAGAAATCTTCCAGCCGCCGAGATTCATCCAAGCCACGCCAAAAGTCAACTCGACCGAAGCCGACGAGCTCAATCCCGCGCCGCGCGGCACATCCGAAGCGAAGACCGCGTTCATGCCGTTGACAACCAAACCTTTTTCCATCAATGACCAAGCAACTCCAGCCGGATATTTTGCCCAGCCTGCAAGCGGTAAGTCATCAAAAGAAGATTTTGAAGAAATGCTTTTCAGCGTGAAGGAAGTTGTTTCATTGTTGAAATCAGCCGCGACAATGGTTGAACGATCCGAGCCGGATGGAGAAAAAGCAATATACGTGGCCCGGTCAATCGCGGCGGGCAGGACAAAGCCGTCGTTGTAATCCACGTGCTCGCCGAGCAGATTCACGCGTCCCGGGGCGCGAGCGATGAAAGCAGGAGTTGTCCCAAATTTTTCGTGAAAGATTTTTATGATGTGATCTTGAATGTTCATCGGAAAACCCTTTTCAATCAATATTGTAATACAGGCATACTTTCAAGATACATTCATGTCATTGCGAGGAGCGCCTTTCTCCAACGCAGTCTCCCGGTTTGAACGAGATTGCCGCGCTCCGAACGACTACACGACTATCTGACTATCAAACTATCCGACTGATTTTCATGTCTCATTTTTGACTCGAACGGGATTATCCTATTAAGGACATGATAGAAATCCGATGGATAAGTCTGTACTGCGCGAAGGCACGCTCTCACGAATGAAAATCCGCAAGCAGCCGCGCGAACTTTCCCAGTCCGCCCACGCCGAACCAAGTCCAAGCGCTTTTGAGGCGATTTTCAAGGATCACTGGGCTACCGTCTACCGCCATCTTGTCCGCCTGGTCGGCGACCCGGCGGAGGCCGAAGATTTGGCGCTTGAAACCTTCCTGCGGCTTTACCAAAGGAAACCTGATTCGCAAAATGATTTCAATTTTGGCGGCTGGCTCTATCGCGTGGCAACCAATCTTGGACTGCAATCCATACGCAGCTTCAAGCGCCGCGAGCATTATGAGCTGACAGCGGGCAAAGGCGCGCTCGAAGAGACCCCCAATGACCCGCCCGCAAAAATCCAGGCCGATGAAGAAGAGAGACAACTTGCCCGCCTCGTTCTTTCACGCATGAATTCAAAACAATCGCAGTTGTTAATCATGCGCTATTCGGGAATGTCTTACAAAGAAATCGCCGGGGCCATGAAACTTTCGCCGACGTCCATTGGCCCATTACTACTGCGCGCAGAACGCGAATTCGAAAAACGCTATCGCACCTTGAATGAGGAGAAGCTATGAACAAGCATCTAAACGACGGTCAATTGCGCGCCGCCTTAGACGGCGAGTTGGAATCCCGCGAACTTCGACATCTTGAATCTTGCGCTGCGTGCCGCGCGCGGAGAGACGACCTACAACTTCAAGTCAAACAGACTGCCCGCAAACTATCATTCCTTTCTTCAGACAATGAGCCAGTTCTTCCGGAGAGAACCGCCTTGCATCGCTTCTACCAACAAAAACAAATTCAAAAGGAGAGACCCATCATGAAAAAAATATTCGCTTCACCGGTCCTGCAAGTCGGCGCGGCTATCGTGCTGATTCTCGCAGTCGTGCTTTCGATTCCAAGCACGCGCGCCTTTGCGGGCCAATTGCTCGACCTGTTCAGAGTCCAGCAAGTGACCGTTGTCCCGATTGACGCCAGCGGCTTGCAGCAATTGACCGGCAACGGCAGTCTTGGAAAACAGATCAGCCAGCTTATTTCCAGTTCAACGAAAGAATTGCAAAAACCAGGCGCGCCCGTCGCCGCGACCAGCGCGGCGGATGCGAGTCAAAAAGCCGGATTCACTGTTCACCTTCCACAGAACATGACGCCTTCACGCATCACGGTGCTCGGCAATTCCGCGTACAACTTTACGATTGACCGCACAAAGGCTCAGGCATTGCTCAATGAAGCTGGGCGCAGTGATCTCGTTTTGCCGCAATCCATTGACGGTGCAGTCATCTCGGTGACGGTGCCCGCGTCGGTCCGCGCCGATTACGGTTCCTGCCCCGACCCGGCAGCGGCTGACCCAACCCAAAACGGGTCCATGAGCCGGCAGTATCCCGATTGCGTCATCATGGCTCAAATCCCGAGTCCAACTGTCAGCGCACCGGCGAACGTTAACGTCGCGCAGCTTGCCCAAATCGGACTCGAGTTCACCGGCATGTCCAGTGACCAGGCCGCGGCCTTTGCTCAAAGTGTGGATTGGACTTCGACGCTTGTTGTCCCGATCCCAAAGAACGCCGCGACGTACCAGCAGGTGCAAGTGGACGGCGTGACCGGAACCCTCATTCAGCGTCCGGCGGATGATGCGCCGCAATACATCTTGCTGTGGGTCAAGAACGGCATCGTTTACACGATTGGCTCGTTGGGAACCAATTCACAGCAAGCCATTGATATGGCAAACTCACTTCAATAAAAACAAATCCATGTAGGGGCACGGCGAAATTGCAAAAAGACTTGGCGATTTATGTCCCGCCGTGCCCCTACAGTTTATTTCTGTTACGAGCGCCGGAGTCAATAACCTCCGGCGCGGTTCATGAAACGCATAAATCAAACATCATCGAAGAGTGCCACGAATGAATCCCCAAACATCAAACCTAAAACAGTTGGCCGCGTTTTTTATTCTTGCCTTCGTCATTGGATGGCTGGCTTGGATTCCTCTGCTTGTAAATCGCGAAGGTCCGACCTGGAGCGCATTTATTTTCCTCTTTAGCCCTGCTATTTCTGCATTATTGGTTGCTGGATTTACAAACAAACTGGCTGGCATAAAAGATATTTTGAGACGTTACCTTCTTTGGAAATTCCAAGTCAAATGGTATCTGCTGGCATTTCTCCTTATCCCCGCTATTTTCTTCCTGGCGATTTTGATCTTGTTCCGAGGCAACGATCAATCACTGTGGACAAATGCTCCCTGGTATTTTGTCGCCGCCAGCTTTCTGTATTTGATGTTCATCAACTCCGGGGAGGAGATCGGCTGGCGAGGTTTTGCGTTGCCGCGTCTTCAAAGCATTATCCCGAATCCATTGATTGCCAGTATCATCCTCGGCGTAATCTGGGGAACGTGGCATTTGCCGCAATACTTTGTTCCAGGTCAGCCCAACATTCCCGTAATTCCATTCTTATTGCTCATCGCTGGCCTCTCAATTATCTACACGGTCGTGTTCAACAACACACGAGGAAGCCTGCTTTTCGCTGTCATTCTCCATGCCAGCACGGACATCGTGCCGCGTATTGTTCAAACTGCAAATTTTGATTCCAATCTATGGTGGCTGATTGCCGGGTTGACGTGGATCACCGGAATCATCTTAAACATGGTCACAAAAGAATCTGTTTTGAACAAAGTAGTAAACTATTCTCAACCTCGTTCTTCTATATAATTAGGAACCACCTAGAAATTTGAACAATGGATAATATTTCCGCAATTGAAACACATGAATTACGCAAAGTCTTCGGCGAGCGCGCCGCGGTAAAAGGACTCACCCTGCAAGTTGAGCAAGGCGAGGTGTTCGGATTCCTCGGTCCGAATGGCGCAGGCAAAACTACGTCAATGAAGATGCTGCTTGGATTGATCGCACCGACATCCGGTTCAGCCTCGATGCTCGGCTCCCCCATCGGCAATCGCGCCTCGCTCAGACACATCGGTTTTCTCCCGGAGCATTTCCGCTTTCAAGAATGGCTGACCGCGAATGAATTCCTTGACATGCACGGCCATCTATATGGCATGGACATCCATGATCTTAAAGCGCGAATCAGCGAATTGTTGGAGCGCGTCGGGCTGACGGATTTCCGCGACAAACTTCTGCGAACGTTCTCAAAGGGAATGCTCCAGCGCATCGGACTCGCCCAGGCTTTGCTCAATCATCCGAAGCTGGTTTTTCTCGATGAGCCGACTTCCGGCCTTGATCCAGTTGGACGGCGCTTGGTGCGCGACATCATCCATGAGTTGCGGGACGAGGGCACAAGCGTTTTCCTGAATTCGCATTTGTTGAGCGAGATCGAAGTCACGTGCGACCGTGTGGCTTTTATCCGGCATGGAGAAGTCGTGCGCGTCCTCGAACTGGCTTCGCTTGACACGAATCAATCCGATGTCACCATCCGCGCAAGCGGATTAACACAAGAAGTCATATCCGGGTTAACAAAATGGGGAAAGAATATTCAAGCCAACGGAGAAACTGTAAACCTGACCATCTCTGCCGAATCAGCTTTGCCTGAGATCACGCGTTATTTGGTGACAAAAGGCGTTGAGGTCTATGCCATCACTCCGCAACGCGTTTCACTCGAAGACATCTTCATTGAAACCGTTGGGAAGGATGGCGGGCTATGAACAGCATTTGGACAATCACGCGCATGACATTCCGCGAAGCGATCCGGCGTCGAATCGTATTGACTGGATTGATACTCGGTTTGTGTTTTATCATCATTTATGCCATCGGCTTTCACTTCATCTACAATTCGTTCAGGGGCGTAGAGAGCACAATGCAAAACGCTCCGTCGCAACAGGCGCTGGCACACATCGCAGATACGGAAGGTGTGAACACGTTGATGCTGGCAGGACTGTATGCAGTCACCTTTCTTTCGATTGCGATGGCCGCTTTACTGGCCGCAGACACATTGGCAGGTGAGATCAATTCCGGCACGATCCAGACCATCGTGACCAAGCCCATCCGCCGCTCGGATGTGGTCATCGGCAAGTGGCTGGGATTTGCATTCCTGCTTCTGCTGTATTTCCTGCTGATGGCTGGCGGCACGGTATTGAGTGTCCTTTTTCAATCGGGATACGCGCCTCGCAATTTGCTGGCCGGAATGGCGCTGATTTATTTTGAAGATTTATTGATCATGTCCATTTCGATGGCATGTTCCAGTTCATTATCCGCATTGGCAACTGGCGGCGTCGTCTTTGGCTTATATGGCCTCGCGTTCATCGGCGGATGGATCGAACAATTCGGCGCGATGATACAAAATTCCACAGCAGTCAAGGTGGGAATCATTGCCAGCTTGATTATGCCAAGCGAATCTCTGTGGCGAAGAGCCGCTTTTGAAATGCAGACGCCTTTGGCTGGAGCATTGGGCATGTCGCCGTTTGGGACGATATCCGTGCCAAGCCCGTTGATGATCGGTTACACAGCAGTCTATCTATTAGCGGCTGTGTGGATTACCATACGGGTCTTCGGGAAACGCGATTTATAAAATCAGAAACAGTCAACCAAGTCTTTGACACTGTTGTTTTGGGAAACAACCGCGGCAGAACTGTCGCGGTTGTTTGCTTTGTTCGCTGATATCGAAGGCAAACCGGGCTGCAAATCAGATTTCCCAAAATTCCTTGTTCGATAATGAACAATTCCTCTTGTTATCTCTTATGCTCCAGTGTAAAATTGCGACAATTCTTGTAGAAAATATCTGTAATCAAACGCAAAATTGAAACCACATTTTTTGAATGGCTTGCGAATTAAAGTCTGTCGGATCATGGCGTTTACGGGCTGTCTTGGCAGGTAAAGGATTACTTGTTGATCTGAACAAAATTAGTTTGTGTTCAATATCAAACATGCAGGTAGTCGTACTTGCACGGTAAATATTTTGCGGTTATGTGAAGCGATACATTTGAGGTTACAAGCCATCAATCAGGAGATTTCGCTTGAACGAGAAAACTATCCAACAGGTACTTGAGATCGAGCAGCAAGCGGACGCGATCCACACGGAGGCTTTGCATGAGGCGGATAAACTTCCGGTTCAGGCCGAGCAGGAGGCGCAGGCGCTGATCGAAAAAGCGCGAGCTGAGGCGGAGGAAGAGGCCCGGAAAATGGTCGCCAAGGCTCAGGCGGAGGAAGAACGTCAACGCATCCTCGCCGACGCTGAGAAGACCATCCAGCGCACCGAGGCTGTTGCGAAGAACAATCTCAACAAAGCCGTCGCGTACGTTCTCAACAAAGTCGCTGGCAAGGAATCCTGAAATGGCCTCCAGCGGCATCTCCGGATACGCAGCAGTCAACGCCCGCGTGCGAGTGATGTACTCGACATTGCTGACGCCGCAGGAAATGGGCAGGCTATCCGAGGCTCCGGACTTCAACAGTTTGATGGAACAGTTGAAGCACACGGCGTACGGGCCATATCTGGAGCAGGTGCGAGATCGAGATTTGACGCCGAGACGGGCGGCATTCCAACTCCGGGAAAGACTCGCAAATGCGTATTCGTCCATCATCGGCATCGTACCGGAACAGACTCGCCCGCTACTCGTCCAGCTTTACCGTTTTTTTGAAGTCAGTAATTTGAAGGCCGTGTTACGCGGCATCGTCAAGGGGGAACATTGGGACGTTGTGAGATATCTGCTCTTCCCTTTTGGTTCCAGAACGATCATACCGGCAGAAGAAATGGTGACAACAGGTAATATCGCACCGGCGGTTGAATTACTGCGCGGTTCTGCATATTACGAAACACTTTCGTATGCGATGAAACGCTACAGCGCGGAACAGAGTCTGTTCCCGTTGGAAGTGACGCTCGATCTCAATTATTGGCGGGACTTGTGGAAAAATGTCAAACAGCTTTCAAGCCTGGATAAAACACAAGCCAGCCGAATCATCGGAACGATGTTGGACATTACCAATCTGATGTGGGCGATCCGCTATCGAACTTATTATCATCTATCTGAAGAGGAAGTCATCAATTACACGCTCCCGTTTGGATATCACGTTCATGATGAAGATATTCGCGGGATCGCAGCCGGAGCGGACGTCGCTCAAATCGTGCAGCGCGTCTATCCGGGTTTAACCCAAGTCGAAAATTTGACGGCCAAATCGGGCGACGGACTTTCCCAATTGGAGTTGCAACTGCAGCGACTCGTCTACGATCAATGTCAGGCCGCGTTTGTCGGCGATCCGTTCCATATTGGAATTCCGCTGGCGTATTTGCTTTTGAGCGATCTTGAAATCCAGGATTTGGTTGTGTTGATCGAAGCCAAATCATCGAACATACCGGCAGAAAAGTTCAAGCAATATATGGTAATGAAGAACTGATTCGGAAGAGAACGTAGACCACATTATTTGGAGAGAGAGCATGTTCTATCCGGAAGAGATGACAGAGATCGAATTGATCGTACCCGCCAAAGATTTGCTGGCGGTTACAAAGGCATTGGGAGAGCAAGCCATCTTCCAGCAGAGCGACAGCAGTTATTTGACCGGAGAGTCGGAACTGGCTCAGCCGAAGGAATGGCAGGATAAAGCCAGCGCGTACGCCGCGCTTGAACGCCGAATCCAAACCACGATGCAGGCGCTGGAACTTGCCGAGGGCGAACCATCCAAAAAGGGATTCGATGCGCCAGTGGATGTCAAATCGGTGCAGGCAATTGTGAATCAATTGGAAGGTGATGTCCGCAAAACAAGCGAGCAATTAGCCAACGAAACCAAACAAGTGGAATATTTGGAAGGCATGTTGCGCCAATTGCAACCTGTTGCTGACGTTGATATTGATTTGAGCAAGCTGCAAGGCTCGCATTCTCTTTTCTCCGTGCTTGGGACCATGCCAGTCGAGAACATGGACCGACTTCAAACCAGCCTTTCGAGAATCCCGTTTGTGTTTTTGCCGCTTCATCAGGAAGGAAAAGAAGCGGTCGTGTGGCTGGCCGGATCGAATGCCAACAGCGATATTTTAAAGCGTGCGGTTGCCAGCGCTTATTTGAATCCGCTGACGCTGCCGGAAAATGTCAAAGGCAAACCTTCAGAAATCATTGCTTCGCTTAACAGTCAAATCATAAATTCCAAGAACAAGATTCAGGAATTGAAAAACACGTTGGTCAGTTTGCGCGAGGCGCACACGCAACGTTTGCAGCGCCTGCTTTGGGAAGTCCGCTCGAGCCGGATGCTGACCGATGCCATCGTCCGCTATGGACGGCTCAAATATACATATCTCATCGTCGGCTGGGCAGTCGCGTCAAAGCTTCCGCAATTACAGGAACGACTCAAGAAAGCTTCAAACGAAATCCTGATCGAAACTTTTCCGATCAAACGAAGCGAGGTCAAACAGAATGTCCCGGTGGCACTGCGGAATCCGAGGGGCTTCCTCCCCTTCCAGGACCTTGTCACGACGTATGCGCGCCCGCTCT
>JAKAKJ010000064.1 GCA_021824575.1 Chloroflexota bacterium | reverse complement strand
GAGTGGCTGCCTCCTTCCCGGGTTCCCGACCGGCTCGTGACTTATCCATTTGGGCCGGGAGTGGCGCAGGCCAATGACTGCCCGCCTCCCAACCCGTGCGGCTACTGGGATGGGTATCGCTGGCATTGCGCGTGCGGTGGCGGCGGGGACAAGCCGCCTTCCATCAGCGGAAATGTGAGCTGCGGCAAGGCAGGACAAAATGGATGGTGTCTCAGCAATGCCCAACTGAGTCTCACTGCGTCCGACCCGCAAGGTTATGCAGTGACCATCAGCGGGGATTTAAACGGCTCACCTTTCACGTGTGGATCATCCTGCACACTGACCTTGCCCAAAGGGACGGGCACGGCAAATTACACGGTCACCGCTTCCACATCCAACCTGACCGCTTCCGGCAATACAACGTGGAAATACGATCCCGATCCACCCGTTTCCAATTTGAACGTCAGCGGCACAAACGGTTCAAACGGCTGGTATATCTCGCCGGTGAACATTGCGGCAGCTGGAACAGATTCCATTTCGGGGATGGCGGGCGCGTCCATCTCGGTGGACGGCGGCGCGGAACAATCGTCAGCAGCACTCGATGATGGCATTCATCAAATTGTTGCCAGCGCCATTGATAATGCAGGCAATCCAACTTCAACCACATTCACGATCAAAGTGGATTCGACCACACCGCAAATTGACGTCAGCGCGGCGGGCGCACCCGGATCGAATGGCTGGTACGTTTCGGATGTGCAGGTCAGCGCGAATGCCAGCGATGCAATGTCCGGGATGGCATCATTCGAAGTATCCGTGGATGGAATGTGGCAGACCTATTCTGCGCCCGTCACCTTGTCGGACGGGATTCATTCCGTTCAATTCAAGACAACTGACAACGCAGGCAACGTTACAACAACTGCTGCTCAAACCTATTCTGTGGACACGACTGCGCCGGTCATCACGCCTGCGGTCACAGGCACGAATGGAAACAACAGTTGGTATAAATCGAATGTGCTTCTGAGTGCCAGTGCAAATGATGCAACATCCGGGATGGATACTTTCGAAGTGACCGTAGATGGCGGAGCGTGGATGGCCTATCCTGCGCCCATCACAGTATCAGATGGGAATCATTCCGTCCAATTCCGCGCCACAGATAAAGCCGGGAACGCCAGCCAGATCACGCAGAGTATCGCGGTGGACACGGAAGGTCCTGTGGTGCATTTGCCATCCAAATGGACGCTGGGACAGGATGTGAAATTCACCATCACTGATCCTGTGAGCGGGCTGGCGGCTGCGAGAGTGGTGATCGAAGATCAGGCGGAGAAATACAAGAAAGTGCATTGGGATAAAACTGTTTCCAGCGCTTCGTTCAGCGGAGAGATCAACTGGGGTGGACAGTATGCGGATGGAACCGCTGCGCCGCCCGGCGACTACGAAGTTTGGGTCAAGACGAGTGATAACGCAGGGAACGAAACGTTTCAACTGGGCTGGGTGACAGTGCCGGAGCCTTCGGTGTTCTCGTGGATTCTTCCGCCTCTTCCCACATGGACAGCGGCTCCCACGACGGCGCCGAGTCCAACACTGATGCCTACCATCCAGCCCACCGCGGCAGTTCGACCCGCACTGAGCGCAGTCGAAGCGTCCGCTCCATCCAAGCCAGCGATGATTGTGGTGAGTTCATCGTCCGCAGGCGGGATCAGGAATAACCAGCCTGCGCCCGATCCGATTCAGTCTAACCTGCCTTTGGTCTCTGCGGCAGTGGCGGCGATGGCTGCGGCCGCCGCGTACGAAGCCAAGCGAAAACAGGAAGCGGAACAGGCGGCGCATCTGGCAATCGCCCAGCGGAACGCAAAGAGGAACGGCAAGAAAGACAGCAATCCCATGTCCTACCGGCAGATCGCCAAGGCGTATCAGGCTTCATTGAACAATTTCAAAGCCAAGTTGATAGGACAGGGATTGTCTGATACAGAAGCTAGTGCGTTCCAAAAGCAAGCTATTCAGAATGGAAACATTTCATCGGTACAAGGCATTGCTCAAGATGCAGCGGTTGAGAAGCAAAGGGAACAGCAGGAGCAGCAAGATAAACTTCTTGCCAAGAATGCAGATACCGCGCCACTCAATATCAACAAGATCAACCAACTGGCGCAGCCGGGAACAACTGGCATAGTGTCATTGAATCCGCCATTTCCTCTATTGCATTATTATCAAAACCAAGGGATGGTTGCAAAAACCGGTCCGGTCGAGTGCGTTACCACTTCGGTAGTAATGGGCATGAACATTATAAAAGATATACTTGCTCAAAACTTTAATCGCCCTCCTATTCCCGATATCCGCGTACAAGATTACGTATCTCAAATGGATAAGTTGGGATGGTCGGAATTGCCTTATCGTGTGCCATCGGATTTCCCAGACGTTCCGGTTATCAATATGCCGATTGATGGATGGATGCATCCGGTTATTCAAGCACCCAATGCGCTCAATCAATTTTCTGCTGAGCTAAGAGACAAATATGGGTGTGGCTTTACTGTGCGGCAGACCTCAGGTAATACATTGGATGATATCGCCAGGAACCTGCGAGAGGGAAATCCAGTCCTCGCTCATGGGCTTTGGCAAGTGACGAATCCAAGCGATCCTACATACAAGCTGGGCGGCTTTCCCCATACTATGTTACCCGTTGAAGTAGATGCCAGTGCAAAAACTGTGACGCTGTTGGATCCCGCTTATCCAAAACTGTATGATCCTAACAATCCAACAGCCAACCCAAACCCGGAATTACATGTTATGTCGGATCAAGAATTTCAGGAATGGTGGGATCGTCAGAGCACAGCGAACCTTTACACCGCGCCAAACACCATGACCGTGCTTGTTCCCGATACTTCTTGCGTTCCCATACATCCGCCCGTTCCAACACCTCCGGCTCCTGCTTCAGGTACTCCAAACCCTCCAACCATTCCATGAGTGCATGAACCTCCGCAAAATCTATAAATTGAGGTCGAAGAGATATCAAAAAATATGATGCACAAGTTTCTTTTTTCTGGGCGAAAGAAAACCCTACCGTGGCTAATCTCCGTCACTGCCTGCTTTGTTATCGCTTTCGCTGGTTTTGAATTCCTGCGTTCTTACTTTCCTCCTGCCGCGTCGGCGCCAGGCAAGTTTCCTGATGCCAATATTGTTTTTAATGCGGGTTGGAAGTTGGGTTTTATCAACGCGGACGGCTCAGGTGTAACAATAATTCCTTTTCGTCTGACCACCAGCTCAATGGAAGTTTGGGGCCAACCTCGAATTACGGGAGACAATAAGACATTGATCGTGATTAATAGTCTGTATCCTGTGGGGATAGGAAACATATTTGTGACACACGTGGGGGGAAACGCACTGAATTGCTCGCAATGGGGAACGAGTTCGATCCAACTTGCGGGTGATCAGCAACATATTCTCATTGATACTCAACAGGGCTTGGCAGAATACTTGCCAAGTGATTGCGGCACCAACCGCGCGCCAATCAAACTATATAACGGTATTTATGGTGTTCTCTCTCCCAATGAGCAGTACTCAGCAAATATTGAATGGGCGGGTGAGAATCCTAATCAACCAATGATCGTAATCCGAGAAATTGGTTCGGACAATTCGAGAAAAATTGGACCGGGGGATTTCCCAGCTTGGTCGCGTGATAGCCAATGGCTGGCTTATACCGGAGCAGATGGTATTTACATAATTAACATTAAAAGCAACAGTGAAGCTAAACGTGTTGTTGCTCTACAAAATACCGATCCTGATAAAGGTAGCAAATACCCGCTCTATCTCGAAGACTCATCGCCTTCGGTATATTTTCCGCCAATGGTTTCTTGGTCTCCAGATGGTCAATGGCTTGTTTACCACCTTCATAGAGCAGAAGCAGGAAGAGACAGTAGGGGTGATCCTTCATTTTATTCTCTGTTCAAGGTCAATATTATTACAGGTGAAGAAACAAAGCTCATCGATGGCGGGCTGTCTCCTTACTGGCGATGGCAGGCTCAACCATAGGAATTGGAACGCAGGATGCTTCTTACCATTGAAACACTCTCATTAGCAGCAACGAAGGAATTTATTAGAGAAATCAAAGAAGAACAAATAAGGGAGAAATCATAGATGTTGACCGTCTTGGAAAAACGCTGGCCCCTGATTTCCATCCTTCTGCTAATTGTATTACTCGCTTCGCTTTTAATTTGGCATTCCATTGCTCGGACAGCATCGATTGCGATGTTGGTTCTTGGTCCCGGCATGGCAATCGTGATCATCATTCGCAGGCAATCACAATTCCATCGCGCAAGTAACATTGACCGCACCGCGATGCTCCATCACATCTTCTTTGAAGTGCTGGGGTTATTGCTTGCCATTGCCTTGGCGATCCTGCTGTCACAGGTCGCGGCGGGAGTGGCTGTTCCCTTGTTGGGAAGCGGGCTGGTGAGCACCGTCATCCTAATGATCGCGGTCGTGCTGCTGGGATTGGGCGCGGCATGGCTGGTCAAGGTGACGTGGGGAAGATGGACAAAAGCACAGTGAATCTATGCTGGTAAGTTCGTCGTCTGCGGATGGGATCAGGAATAACCAGCCTGCGCCCGATCCGATTCAGTCTAACCTGCCTTTGGTCTCTGCGGCAGTGGCGGCGATGGCTGCGGCCGCCGCGTACGAAGCCGAGCGCAAACAGGAAGCGGAAGAGGCAGCGCATTTGGCAATCGCCCAGCGGAACGCAAAGAGGAACGGCAAGAAGAACACCACTCCCATGTCCTACCGGCAGATCGCCAAGGCGTATGCCGCAGCAAAGTATAACTTCAACGCAACCTTGAACAAGGCACAAGAGATGGGCTTGGGAGATGAAGATGCGGCAAAGCTGAAAGCCGATGTTGCCAAGAGTGGAACGATAGGCGCATCACTGGGTGCGGCACAGGGATATATCGTTCAAAAGCAGGCGGAACAGGAGGCACAAGCTGCCGCCAAACGCCAGCAGATGGAGGCACAGCGCGCGGAGAAGAAAGAAGCCTTGCTGGAGCCGCCAGCACCTTCAATGCAAGTTCCGCCGCAAGCGGATGGCTATGAGGCCGTGGAGGCTTTGCGCGCAAGCAGAGCGGCTAATAGCCAAGCGTCTGCATCTACCTCACCATGGCAGAGCGCGTGGAGTGCAATAACTACCACTGCACAGAGGATGCAAGATGGGGTATCCAATTTTGCACAAGAGAAAGCGATACAGCCGATTCAGACTTCATGGAATACCTTAAAAAGCCTGGCGCCCACGCGCGATCAATGGGAGCAAATGGGTCTCAGGATCATTGTAGCATCAGTGCCGTTGGCAATTACTCTCCCATTGGCGCTGCCTGTTCTCGTGGGTAGCGGTCTGCTGTTGGCTGACGTCCATTATGGTCCCAAACCCTTGGACGCTTTCTTTGGCAGAGGCACTGACAGCCGCGGCATTCGACTTGCCCAGGAAAACATGCAGGCAATCCAAAATGCAGGTCTGCAGAACAATGTGCCGCCGATTGCAATTGCGTCAGGTATAGCTGTTCAAAGTCAATGGGGCGAATATCCATGGGATGATTTTGAACAGGCGATTGCCGACACAGTGAACCCAGTAACGAATCTCTTGCTGCACAAAGAGTACATCCATCCTTCGTACGGATTGGCGCGCATCAGTCCAGACGAGATGAAAATGCTGGACATCAATGGAAACCCAAACGACCCTGCTGTCTCCGCGGAGGCAATGGCAAAACGGATTGAGCTTGCTGTTAATGCTTGTCGGAACTGTAGCGCTGATGACAAAATAATCATTGCTGGAATGGCACAGAATGGCGTAGGATTTACGGCTATGAATGTGAAAGATATTTTAAATCCAAAATATGGTTACCAGTCTCCAGATGGAACAATCAACTGGAATTCATATTTTGATTCACAGAAAGCAAAATCGCCGAAATCACTTCTTGATCAGTTGCGGATTCGACTTTTGAATTGGCGCGCGAGTGGGCAAAACTATGACACGCAGTTTCAGTTGCGAGTTTTTACCAATGATCTGCAAGCGTTAGCAAATTCACCAGATTGGAACTTGCCACAAGGTATGGGGGAAACGGAGCTGAATTACATGCAATGTTTGGCAAACAGACATCCAGGAGATGTAGCTTGTCAGCCGTGAGTAATGAACTATTCTAAGGAACAGACACCATGAAGAAGCACTTGATATGGATTTTGCCAGTGCTGATCGCTGGCGCAATATTAATTATCTGCGGCTTGGCTGCCGTATCGTTGGCAATAGGCGACATGCAAAGAGAGACTTTGGTCTCCACGAACGAGGGAACATATAGCATGGATTCACCGACGATCTTCCAATCCCTGGCAGCTGGAAAAACAGATGTCTTTATCAGGCAAATGACAACTCCAAGTGCGACATCCGTTAACCTCCCGCCTGTTCGATGGACAGAGGCGAATTATTTGTTGGTGGCTAGTGCGTTTTCTCAGATGGTTTGGCATGAATCTTTTGATAGTTGGAAGTTGGAAAGGTTGCATTTTGGGTTAGATTGCAAAGACGAATCACTAGGGCCGCAATGGTCAAGCCTGGATGTATACAAAGCCATTCAATCGCCGGAAGGCGGCGCTCGTATAGAGCGAACTCTTTTTATTTCACCAGATGAAAACCAAGTAAGTTGGAATGGCGCAGAGTATTATCCGGATGTAGAGGGTAAGTCATTTTTTAACCCATCAGAAATCAAAATCCATGCAGAGGAGGTGCTTCACATTGCTGAAACACAGGGAGGAGAGAAAGAACGACAAAGCGTAGATAATGTTTGTCAAATTGATCTTTCAATCGTAGCGGGACTCAGCGACAATAATTGGATAGTACGATATACAGGCTATCATGGAGATTACTTGTTCCAAATTGAGGTAAATCAACAAACTGGAGAATATCAAATCGTCTATCCAAAACCATAACCGTGGGATGGCCCAGCGGAATGCGAAAAGGAACGGCAAGAAAGACAGCAATCCCATGACCTATCGGCAGATCGCCAAGGCGTATGCCGCAGCAAAGAGCAACTTCAACGCAGTCTTGAACAAAGCGAAGGAGATGGGCTTGGGAGATGAAGAAGCGGCAAAGCTGAAAGCCGATGTTGCCGCGAGCGGAACGATCGGCGCATCACTGGGTGCGGCACAGGGATATATCGTTCAAAAGCAGGCGGAACAGGAGGCGCAGGCTGCCGCCAAACGGAAGGAGTTGGAGGCACAGCGCGCGGAGAAAAAGGAAGCTATGCTTGAACCACCGACCCAACCGACGCGGCAAGCCAGCGGCTGTGACGAAGTAGAAGCTCTGCGCGCAAGCAATGCAGCGGCCAACAGCCAGGCATCCAATTCTCAACCATGGTGGCAAAGCGCTTTTGAAGCAGTTACGACGAATGCACAGAAATCGACAGGAACAGCGATAACTCCTGTCTTGAACATGGCAATACAGAGGCCAAATGGTAATCCACCACCAACACAAACATCTGACCCCGATAACGGTGATTTATTGAACTGGTTGGTAAGTTTATGGAATGGGCTCTTTAAAAAAAGCGGCAGCCAACCGACTCCAACACCAACGCTAAACCCTACAACTGTTAATCAGGCACTGCAAACACTTGTAGCTCCATTTACGAAGACGGCTCAAGCAAAATCAACGACTGCACCAATCTCTCAACCAACTTTTACGCCAACGCCTCTTAATACGCCAGTTCCCCTAAAAACACAAATGGTTGTTCTGGCTGATGGTCTTAACCTCCGTTTGCAACCATCAATCACTGCTCGCGTTCTGGCATCCATTCCTAAGGGCGGAATCACCTATATTGAGCCGAATTCTGAATCGGTGGTTAGAGAAGGATATTGTTGGTATCAAGTCACCTACAAAGACCCTACGATTAACGCTAAGGCAATTGCTGCTTCATCTAATTTTCTAAATCCTCTATCTGATTTTTATCGTTTCACTGCACAAGAGGATCCAATTGCTTATAATAATGCTGTACCAGGGTGGAATGGCAAACATATCGGAAACGACTTTGTGCCAGCGGGAACGGCTGTTGAGCCTCCTATTCATGCATCTGCAATAGGAGTCGTTATAAGAGCCGGTTCTGAGATGGCAGGTTATGGGAACTATGTAATCATAGAGTATCCAAGCAGTTCGTTGCCACCTCCCATCCAAACTTTGCCAGAATATAAGCCAAACAGTTCACTCTATGCAATATATGCTCACTTAAAAGAAAACATGAGTAATATTCTCATGCCTGGCACGACTGTTACGCCGGGAACGGAGATTGGAACAATGGGCGCATCTGGCGACACCACAGGAGGTTTCGTTCATTTACATCTAGAACTACGTTTAGGCGAAGCTGCTACAGATAGTAATGGTCTTAAGAATCTCAATGCTAATAATGGTAAATGGTACAACGCAGGCACTTTACCGCCACTCGATCCAGCATTAATCTTCACTCCCAAAGACACTTGGACTGGTTGGGCTGCCCAGTCCCAGTGGAATGCACAGGCTCAATGTGCTACCAGCAACCCGTATTTTGATGTTCCATGATGAAAGAGCCCTCAATATGTTTTTTTTCAGCCAAAAAAAATTCTATATTGTCGTGATAAGCTGGCTACTAATCAGTTGCCAAGCTAAGGTAAACGAGTCTGCTCCCACATATGACATTGGTTCTACTATTCCAATAGCGGGAACAGAAAGCGTTCAGGCCCAATCGACAGTTCCTATTTCTGCTTTGACACTGACATTTACACCCTTTCCTATAGCTTCACCATTTCCACCAGAGATTGCATCCCTTTTGGGCACAAAGTGTATGAGGTTTGATGAAACTGTTCATAACCAATTTATATCTCTATATGGAGACAAAGGATGCAAGCTACCTGTTCTCTCACCTGACGGAAAACACTTAGCCTACGTGACCCTGATACGCCAAGAAAAGGGAACGAGCATTTATTTCGTGGATGCTGTCAAAATAATAAAAGTCGGCACTAATGAAAACGATAAGGAAGTATACATCGCACATAGCATGGATTACATTGGGGCGCTTGAATGGAGTATGACCGGACAGCTCATTATTTGGGAGTATGTCTGGGAAGGACCGGGAGTGATTTCCATTTATGACCCAGTTAAGGATATGATATTGGTTAGAGCAAGAACGGGAAAAGGCGATGATCTACATTGGAATCTACAGAAATCAGCCTTTTATACCACACATAGGGGCGAGTATGGTGCGGATGTTTGCGTGAAAGAAATAGGCGGGTATGATTTCCTGTCTGATAAACCTTTTCCTGATCTGTATAAAGTTTTCAATATAGAAGAAAGCAAAAACGATCCTTTCGAAATCCCCCATGGAGAAAGGGATAATCTATACATAGAACCTTTTAGCTGGAGTCAGGACGGAAAACAATTATGGTTAACGATTACGCCTTTATATTGGAATGGGGATCAAGCATATGAATATAAGGTCGGGCCAAGACAAGCCGGTGTGCTAGAGTTTTCTGCAACCAGAATAGCTTACAAATCACTAGCAACCAACCCATTCTTTAACTACTCTTTTGATGGATACCCTGATCCTAAAATATTATCAAATTCTTATAGACCACAGACTTGCCCATAATAACATTATGCATGCTGATTTCGGCTAGAAATTATGTTGTCGAAAATCGTCCAAAAATATCAATCCTTCATCTCTGTTCTGCTCTTGCTTGTCCTGCTCGCAGGGCTGGTCTTTTTTCCTGCATCAGCAAGCGCGTTGGCAAGCTTCATGTTCGTGCTGGGTCCCGGCACGGCAATCGCGTTCATCGTAAACAGGCAAGTAAAAGCCCATCATACAGAGCATATTGACTGCGCCTACATGCTCCGCAACATCTTTTTTGAAACATTGGGACTGCTGATTACCATTGCCCTGTCCGTCGTGCTGGTACAAATCGTCGTGGCGATGACGAGTCCATTGGTCAACGGCTGGGGGTATCGGCATGGTAATCGTTTTGTCCCTGCTGGTTGGCTTGGGTGCGGCATGGCTGGTCAAGGTGACGTGGGAAAAGGTTGATTCAAAAACCAACGAAATAAAGGTTGACATGCTGTAAGTTTGGAGTATATTTGCATTCGTCATAACCAATAGAACGGGGAGCCTGCTCGATGACAGGCTGAGAGGAGCGTGAAGCGCTCGACCCGCATTACCTGATCCGGATTATGCCGGCGGAGGGAACATAAGATTTAATTCAACCATCCTCCTCCGGCGAGGATGGTTTTGTTTTGTGTCAATCCAAACGCATCGTTATCTTCGCCAACGGCGAATTGCCCGATCTTGAAAAAGCCCGCGGACTTCTTCGCGCGGACGATACCATCCTTTGCGCGGACGGTGGAACACATCACGCGCTCGCGCTCGGACTCCAGCCGAATCTGGTTGTCGGCGATATGGACTCGTTATCCAAAGACGCGTGGAAAAAACTTGAACAAGCCAATATCCAAATCGAATTGCATCCGCGCGATAAGGATGAGACGGATTTGGAACTTGCCATCCGCCGCGCCATCGAAATGAATCCGGATTCAATTCTTATCATCGGCGCGCTGGGCGGGCGTGTTGACCAAATACTCGGCAACATCGCATTGTTTTCTAATGCGCGGCTTGCCTCAATCGATTGCCGGTTTGATGATGGGGCGGAGGAAATCTCTTTTTGCCGGAAGCAGGTCGAGATCCGAGGAAGAAGCGGTGACATTGTCTCGTTGATTCCGTGGAACGGCGCAGCCCACGGCGTCCGCACGGAAGGACTCAAATGGTCCTTGCGCGGCGAGACGCTGTATCCCGAAAAGACGCGCGGCATCAGCAATGAAATGGTGGATACAAAAGCGTCCGTTTCGATTGAGTCCGGGTTGCTGCTTGTTATTCATCAACGCAAATAATTTTTGAAGGAGAAAAATGAAACGCTTTTTACTTTTTGCGATCTTCTTGCTGCTTGTTGCCGCATGTGCGCCGCAGCAGCCCGCTACATTGACCGTGATGACGCATGACTCGTTTGCCGCGAGCGACTCGGTCATCAAGGCGTTCGAACAAGCCAACAACGCCAAGGTGACTTTCATCAAAAGCGGCGACGCGGGCGCGGCGTTGAACAAAGCCATCCTGTCGAAAGATGCGCCGCTGGCTGATGTCTTCTATGGCGTGGACAATACGTTTCTTTCGCGCGCGCTTGCCGCGGGGATTTATCAGCCGTATGATTCGCCCGCGCTTAAAAATATCCCGGCTGAATTCCAGCTTGATTCGTCAAACCAAGCGTTACCGGTGGACCAAAGTTATGTGTGTGTCGTTTACGACAAGGCTTATTTTGCATCGCATAATCTGGCTGTGCCGCAAACGCTGGAGGATTTGGTCAAACCCGAATACAAAGGTTTGCTCGTGATGGAAAATCCTGCCACTTCATCACCGGGGCTTGTCTTTCTACTTGCCACTGTCAAACATTTCGGCGACCCGAATTACCTCGGCTATTGGAAGAACCTGCGTCAAAACAGCCTGACGGTTGTGGATGGATGGGAGACCGCGTATTACACCAACTTCAGCGGATCATCCGGCAAAGGCGCCCAGCCGCTTGTGGTTTCGTATGCGACCGATCCGGCCGCGGAAGTGATGGGTGCGCAGACGCCTCCGGCTGATTCTCCAGTCGGTGTCGTTCTCGGACCCGATACCTGCTTCCAGCAAATTGAATTTGTCGGCATCCTCAAAGGGACGAAAGAACTTGCGCTCGCCCAAAAGTTTGTGGACTTTATGCTGAGCGCACAATTCCAGGCCGATATGCCCGGGCAAATGTATGTGTATCCTGTAGTTCCAAACATTACATTACCCGATGCGTTCACGAAGTACGCGCAAATTCCATCCCAGCCTGCGACGCTTACGCCCGGTGAAATTGCCAAGGGCCGCGACGGTTGGATTCAAGCCTGGACGGACGCCGTTTTGCATTAATAATTCGTAAGGGCACAGCGTCGCTGTGCCCCTACGAAGACAAAGAATTCAATGATTTCTTATCACGATGATTCAAAGATGCGAAGAAAATCAAATCTTCGCGCCTTTGTGCCGTTGTGGCTGGATCGTCCACTACTTTGGTTCTTTCCTCTTTCCTTTCTTCTTATTCTTTTCTTTTACCCATTCTTCCGCATTCTCGCTTATAGTTTTAATGTCAACACCTTGACGGCAGATAATCTCAACTTTGCGGCTTCCGTTTTACTTTTTACTTTTTATCAAGCGATTCTCTCGACTCTTCTTACGCTTGTCATCGGCTTCCCATCTGCTTATCTTTTTGCGCGATTCGATTTTCCCGGCAAATCCATTTTGCGCGCGCTGACGGCTGTCCCGTTCATGCTGCCGACGGTGGTCGTGGCGGCGGGCTTCAGCGCGCTGCTCGGGCCGCGCGGCTGGATCAATTTGACGCTGATGAATTCATTTGGATTGTCCGCGCCGCCGATTCAATTCATCGGCACACTCGGCGCGATTCTGCTGGCACACGTTTTTTACAACACGACGATTGTCACGCGCCTGGTTGGCAACACGCTTTCGCGGCTCGATCCAAAGTTGGAACATGCCGCGCGTTCGCTTGGCGCAAATGGCCCGCGCGTGTGGTGGAGCGTCACTCTGCCTTTGCTTCGTCCATCCATGCTGGCCGCTTCGTTGTTGGTTTTTTTGTTCGACTTCACCAGCTTCGGCGTCATCCTTTTATTGGGCGGGCCGCGCTTTTCGACGCTCGAAGTCGCCATTTATACTCAGGCTCTGCAGTTTTTGAATTTGCCGCTGGCGGCTTTGCTTGCATTCATTCAATTGCTTTGCACGTTGATCTTTTCGATTCTGTACACGCGCGTCGTCGAACGTTCCGTTGTCCAAACCGCGCCGCGTTCGTTATTGACTCATAAAGCCAAAACCGGGCGCGAAAAAATCTTTGTCGCTTCTTTCATCCTTCTTCTTTCGGTTCTTTTCATCTTACCCATGCTTGCGCTTCCTCTTCGTTCCATTTCGCGTCTCGATGCAGACCGCGCCCAGCTTGGCCCCATCCAAACCGGCCTCACATTGGATTATTACAGTGCGTTGTTTATCAACGCGCGCGGCTCGATCTTTTATGTCCCGCCGTTTGATGCTGCGCTCAATTCGTTGATTTACGCTGGCGCGACCATTGTTCTTTCGCTCTTGCTTGGATTTCCCGCCGCGTCGGCGTTGGCAAAACCGGGACGCCTCGAAAAGATTCTCGATCCAATTTTGATTCTTCCATTGGGCGCGTCCGCGGTCACGCTCGGACTCGGCTTCATCATTTCGTTTGGCCGCCTGCTGACGTATCCATGGCTGGTGCCGCTGGCTCACACGCTGGTGGCTTTGCCGTTTGTGATCCGCATTCTTCAACCCGCACTTGCTTCCATCCCAGACCGATTGCGCCAGGCCGCAGCTTCGTTGGGCGCGTCGCCGTTTCGCGTCTGGCAAAATGTGGACTGGCCCATCCTCCGCCGCGCGACGTTATCCGCCGCGATGTTTGCATTCACGATCTCACTCGGTGAGTTTGGCGCGACATCCCTGCTCACGCGGCCCGATTATCCGACCATCCCGATTGCAATCTATCGTTTCCTCTCCCAGCCCGGCGGTTTGAATTATGGTCAGGCAATGGCGATGGCGACGATTTTGATGGCGCTCACGGCCGCGGGAATTTTTGTCATTGAGAAAATGCGCCTGCCCGGCGCCGGAGAGTTTTGATGTTGGAACTTCGCGGCATTCATAAAACATACGAAGGCCAGCCATTGTTGCTGGGCATCTCATTTGCCGTTGATAACGCTGAAACAATTTGTTTGCTGGGCGCGTCGGGAAGCGGGAAGTCAACGTTACTGCGGATGATTGCGGGACTCGAATCCCCTGACGCGGGACAAATTCTGTGGGATGGGAATGACCTTGCCTTCATTCCGCCTCACCTCCGGGACTTTGGACTGGTCTTTCAAGATTACGCGCTTTTTCCGCATCTGAATGTTTTCGACAACGTCGCTTTTGGTTTGAAGATGCAGAATCAATCAAAGGAAAAAATAAAAAAGCGCGTTGCGGAAGTTTTGGAAATTGTCAATCTGACTGAATTCGAAGATCGCAAAGTGACCGACTTATCCGGCGGCGAGCAGCAGCGTGTGGCGCTGGCGCGCGCGCTTGCGCCGCGTCCGCGATTGCTGATGTTCGATGAGCCGCTCGGCGCGTTGGACCGTGCTTTGCGCGAAGATTTGCTGAATGAATTGCGCGGCATTCTTCATCGGACCAGAATTCCTGCCATTTACGTCACGCATGATCAGGAGGAAGCCTTCACGATAGCAGACCGCGTTTTATTGTTGCACGATGGGCTAATTGTTCGCGAGGGGAGTCCCGCCGAGGTGTGGGCGAATCCGGAGTCTGTTTGGGCCGCGGAGTTTTTGGGATTGGGGAATTTGTTCGAAGGTTTGACGGTTGAAGGTTTAAAAGTTAGAACGGAGTTCGGCGTCTTCGCAGTGAAGTGCGGACACAAGCATCAGGTTGGAGATAAAGTTCATTTGCTGGCGCGCCCGCTTGGGTCCCGGAATGAAGCGAACATGATTCGGGGACGAGTCAATGATGTCATCTTTCAATCGGATCGTTTCAAAGTCACGCTCGATAACGGTCTGTTCGTTTATCTCGATGAAGAGCCGAAGGTCGGCCAGAAGATCGAAGTCAAGGTTAAGATGGAATGTTTGGGATGAATAAACCGATCAAAGTGTTGAAACGCAATTTGAACGGCGAAGTGACATGGCAATATGATGGCCGCGTGTTGCAGCGCGAATCGAACTCGGTGACGCTCGAGGCTTTTTTCAATCGTCCCGATATGCCGTTTGTTGATGTGATATTCAAAAAGGCTGATCGCTTCATTGAAACATTTTACAGCGACCGCTGGTATAACATCTTTGAAATTCACGATCGTGATGATGACAAGCTCAAGGGCTGGTACTGCAACGTTGGCCGTCCCGCGATGATCGAGGATGGAAGTGTTTCGTATGTGGATTTGGCTCTCGATTTATGGGTCAACGCAAGCGGCAAACAAACTGTTTTGGACGAAGATGAATTTGAAGAACTAAAACTCGAGGCAAAAGAACGCGATAAAGCTCTTGGTGCTTTGTCCGAACTTCAAAGAATTTTTAAAACACAACGGCCCCCGTTTTAGACGAGGGCCGCGGCGTTTGGAAAAATGATTTTATATGAATTGTGCGAGCAGGGCGCCGGTGCTGTTGAGACCAAAGATCTGGTCGCCGTTCTGGTACAAGTAATACCCGCCGGCAGCCGCGGCGCAGCAGCAGCATAATACAACGAGAACAACGATGACGATGATGAGTGTCGTATTGTTTTTCTTTGGCGCACCTGGCATTTGCGATGACATTGGGGTACCTGTGCCCATATTCGGATCACTTGGCGTTTGGGATGAAAAATCTTGATTCATTTCTCGCTCCTTCTTGAAAATGGAATATGAAACGTCTGCAATGAGACCTATTGCTGTTGAGCAGATTCCTTTTTGCTCGTGCGATGCGCCCACCACCAGAGCAGGGAAAGAATCAGAATTCCAACGAGAACGGCAATTGCAATCGGCACGATGACAGACAATAAAGATACGGCAGTGGATGTGACATCCTCGGCAATGCTGACGGGCACGTTTGCGGTTCCAGCGGTCGTGGCTGTGACGAGTGGGCGGACTGCCGCCGATTTGACAGCGTGGACACTTCCAGCCACCAGCAATCCGCAAGCCAGCGCGAGAATGGGATTAACGTTTCCGATCACATTCGTGCTGGCAGCGAAAACAATTGCGCCCGCAACGGGCCGCACAAAAGTTTGGATCCCATCGTTGATGTGATTCACAACCGGGAACTTATCTGCCAGCATTTCAATGATGAGCAGGATGCCGATCAAAATCAGAATCCATGGATTTGCCAACGTGTCCCACGGCGAGTTGAGCTTGATCAGATTCGTATAATGCGCCAGCACGCCGACCACCATCAGCGGAATATACGCGTTGAGTCCGGCGCTGGCCGAAAGTCCAAAAGCGGAAAAGATGCTGAGCAGTGTTTCCATTTCCTTAGCCTGTTAGACCGGGAAAACCGGTCCAGGTATGTGTGAGATTGAAGCGGAATAGGTCAATGCTCAAGATGAGGATAAAAGCCAACGTCAGGCCTGCCACAGCGGGGAGCCAAAGCTGGCGTGGATGGTCAAACGCATTATCCTGTTTCATTGTCATGACCCAGACAATACTGAATACCATGCTTAGCAAGGCAAGCACTCCGAGTGTGCTGAGCAGTGCGATGAAATAAAGGAAAATGTCCACATTGCTGATGGCGGCCAGATCGAACAAAAATACGATGCCAACCAGAATTCCAAATTGACGCCAACTGAGGGCGGGCTTTTCATCGGGGACGCGCCATATACTTTGGTTATACATTGGAAAGAGCACGCTTGCCATTGCAATTCCCATGCCGCTTCCAGTAAATACTCTTGTAATATTGTTGGTGACATACAGGTTGGGAATGTTTGCAAATGCGCCTGCGTAACTCTGTTTCAACAAAGCGAGATAAGAATTTGAACCGTCAATGCCGAAGGCGAGGAAGAAAATGACCAGGATGGCAATGATGCCGCGATTGGGAAGTTTGCTTTTCCTGCGGCTGACGAATCCCTGAAAGAGCAATGCGACAGCCGCGGCATTGAACTCGCCCGTGCAGCGCGCGCATAACGGAAGCTGCGTATCACCAACAAATAATGAATGCGATGGAAGCCGATGGCAGACCGCATAACCAACCGCATCGAGTTTTCCCATCAATCCGGGCGGTGCAATGTAAATCCATGCCGCTAAAGCGATAATGGCCGCAATGAGAACCAGCCATTTGACCCATGTCTTCGTATGTGAGGCCGATGTTAATTCTGTCATGAGTTGATTATATGGGCATTGTCTGCGAAACGCAAGAAAGATGACGCGTGGGTGTATGATTGGAATGATAGCACATTGGCAAGGAGGAAACTTTCATGAAGCGAATCGGGATTTTGACGGGCGGCGGCGACGCGCCGGGTCTGAATGCGGTTATCCGTGCGGCAGTGAAAACGGCCATCCTGCAATGTGGCTGTGAAGTCTTTGGCGTGCGCGATGGTTATGATGGATTTCTGAGCAAGCATGGAATCATCCCGTTGGGTCTTAATGAAGTAAGTGGAATTTTGCCGCGCGGTGGAACCATCCTTGGCGCGGCCAACCGCGGAAATCCATTTGCCCGCAAGGTCATTCGGGATGGCAGGGAAGTTGTTGTTGACATGTCGAACGAGCTTGTCGACTCCATGAGACATTCTGGAATGGACGCTTTGCTCGTCCTTGGTGGAGATGGCACATTGCGGATTGCCCACGAGTTGTATCAAAAGGGAATTCCAGTAATCGGAGTGCCAAAGACAATTGATAATGACATTGGCGGCACCGAAGTAACCTTTGGTTTTGATACTGCGCTCAACGTTGCCACAGACGCCATTGACCGGCTGCATACCACCGCGGAGGCGCATCATCGCGTGATGGTGCTTGAATTAATGGGACGCGAAGCGGGTTTTATCGCTTTACACGCTGGTGTCTCCGGCGGCGCAGACGTGATCTTGATTCCTGAAATTCCATTTAGGTTTGATTCGATCATAGCGAAAATACGTCAGCGCGTGGAACGCGGCAGTTTGTTCAGCATACTTGCGGTTTCAGAAGGAGCAAAACCATTGGGCGGAACCGAAGTCTTTTCACGCGGCGGGGATGAAATCTATGTGCCGCGTTTAGGCGGCATTGGTCAGATTGTAGGGGATTATGTTGAGAAGCAAGGATATGAAGCGCGTGTAACGGTTCTGGGTCATTTGCAACGCGGTGGAACACCGACTGCATTTGATCGCTGGCTGGCAACGCGTTACGGTGCGGCTGCCGTTCGTCTTGCGGCGCGCGGCGGTTTTGATCGCATGGTTTCCTTGAGCGCTGGCCAGATTACAGACGTAGCGCTTGAAGAAGCATTGGCTGTTCCTCGCAGAGTTGATCTCAACGAGGATGCAGTCATCACGGCGCGCGGCATGGGCATTTCATTTGGAGATGAATAGTCCCGGCTTTTAACAGGCGGGTTATTAAACCAGGATGCCGCCCAAATTGGACGGCATCCGTAGCGCGCTGCGGCTTCCTTCTTACTTGAGGAGGGATGCCACAGCGCTGGGTTTGATACTACTATCCATGGGGGACATCACCTCCTCCTTTCTATAGGATGGCTATTGAATGTGTAATCCCCGCTGAATGATGACAAGAGTATCGCATACCTTTAATCGGATGTCAATAGGCCGAATTGCTTTCTAAGGAAATTGTAATTGATAAGAAATGATGATAGGATTTGATAAACTTTGCAAGGGATGATCTGCTATCCTGTGGGAAATCCATTTGGGAGAGAACCATGAAGAAAAATTCGAACCTGCTCTGGATCACCGTCATTGTGTTAGGCTGGCTATTCGACTTCCTTTTCTGGAAGCAATCTTTCGGAGTCAACTTTGCGATCTTTACCGTGCTTTGCCTGGTTGGTGGATTTCTTATTTTATGGATGGATCAAAAGCACGCGGCGCGCGGGACGTTATGGCTGATCCCGTTGATTTTATTTTTCGCGGCCATCACATTCGTCCGCGCCGAACCGATGACCGTGTTGCTCGGCGTCGTGTTCACGCTTTTTCTGATGGGGGTGTTGGCTGTCAGCTTCCTCGGCGGACGCTGGTTCAAGTATGGCGTGGCTGATTACTTCAACAACTTTCTTAAACTTATCGGGAGCATGATCGCGCGGCCAATTGTTTTCAATTCCGAAACTCACCGCGAACAAAAAGAAAATGGAGTGTCACGTCCGAAGATCAATCCATGGCCAATCGTGCGCGGCCTTGTGATCGCGCTTCCTATTGTGGCAATCTTCGCCGCTTTGCTTGCTTCAGCGGACACCATCTTTAGCAATGAACTCAACTCGTTTCTCAAACTATTCTTCAATTTGGAAAATCTTCCCGAATACATTTTCCGCCTTTGCTATATTCTCATCATCGCTTATGGGCTGGCCGGGACATTTCTCCACGCCGCTTCACAGAGCAAGGATGAAAAGCTGGCTGGCGAGGATAAACCGTTTGTCTCCCCATTCCTTGGTTTTACAGAAACCACGATTGTGCTTGGAAGTGTCGCTGTTCTCTTTGCGGCCTTTGTCATTGTTCAATTCCGATATTTCTTCGGCGGACAGGCGAACATCAATATTCAAGGTTTTACGTATTCAGAATATGCGCGCCGCGGTTTCGGCGAATTGGTGGCGGTTGCCTTGTTCAGCTTGCTCATGATCCTTGGACTGGGCGTCATCACCCGCCGGGAAAACGAAGTGCAACGTCGCGTTTATTCTGGTCTGAGCGTTGTTATCGTCGTGTTGGTGATGGTCATGCTTGTGTCTGCATATCAGCGTTTGAATCTTTACGAAACTGCTTATGGCTTTTCCCGCTTGCGGACGTATACACACGTCGCCTTGATTTGGATTGGACTTTTACTTTCTGCGGCTGTTGTGTTGGAAATCCTGCGACGCGAACGCTTCATGGCTTTGGCTATATTAACGGCATCGCTTGGATTTGCGATTTCCCTTAGCCTTTTGAACGTGGATGGATTTATCGTGAGGCAAAATGTCTGGCGCGCCGCGCAAGGCAAAGGGTTGGATGTGCCTTATTTGGTTTCGCTCTCGACTGATTCAGTTCCTGTGCTGGTGGATATTTATCAATCTCCATCCTATCCGGGCCTCACTCGTGACGCGGTTGGCGCCGTCCTTTTTTGCCGCTTGCAGTCTGATGCGAGTCATGCAAACACGGATTGGCGTTCTTTGACTCTTATCCAATGGCAGGCAGAACGGGCTCTGAAGAAGGTGCAGGGTCAATTGGCTCAGTATCACATGGTTAACAGTCAACAGGAATTTCTCACGCCCGGGAGCGTTTTGTACGGATGTTATCGTGGCAATGATTAGAAAAGAAGTGCGCCGAAAGGCGCACTCTGGTTATTGGTTCTTGCGTAATTAATTGTCGAGTCTTGACCAGCTGCGATATCGAGCTTTGTCGCCCGGCGCAGGAAAGCGCGGCGCACGGACAACCAAATCTGCGTTGAAATGTCCAACGACAAGGATGTCTGCCATGTGGTTATGTTACCAGATTGATTATCGTTGAATCTCCACCGGCGTGCCGACTTCCGCCCAGTTATAAAGTTCATGAGCCTCGTTGATGCCAAGCACCACACATCCGAAGGAGATTGGCGTTCCGAGATAACCAGCCCAGAGTCGCGTCCCGCCGGAGAGAATCGGCAAAGCATGGATTCCATTTTCAAGACTGCCCGACCAATAAATGCCGAGCCAATCCGGCATCCAAATGTTCCAGGTTGCTCCGTACGCGTTGGGAATTTTGTCCAGCACGCTGAATTTGCCAACGCGCGTGGAATTGCCCATGCCCGTGGACGCGACAAAACTATAAACGATCTGCCCATTATCGTACGCGTATAAATGCTGGGTGGAAATGGAAACGAGAATGTACTTTCCGCCCGCATTAACTTGCGGCGAGTCAGCAGCATTGGCTAAGTTATTCGACGCGGAATACGCGGGGATGGGCGTATCTGCCACAATTTCCATTGAGAGGGCGGGCGGCGTGTTTGTGGCGGTGCTGGTCGGGATACTTGTTGGAATACTTGTTGATGTGCTTGTAAATGTTGGCAATGGAGATGGGAAAGGAGAAGCCGTGTAGGTCGGCTTTGGAATAATGACTCTGGCCCACGGTGCAGGCGAGGTCGCTGTTGGCAGAAACGCCTTGGGCACATTGGCAGCGCAGGCGGCCAAGGCAAACGCGAACGTTGAAGCGATGATGAAGAACTTTGCGGCGCGGGTCAATTTGATGGTTCCCTTGCTGAGATTTTACAACAAAACGAGCCGATGATGGATTATTCCAGAACCATTTCCGGGCTTGCCTGATCTTCACCGAGGCGTAACAGAATCACACTTGCAAAGACCAAAAGACTGCCCATGATTTGAATGAAGGTCAGTTGTTCATGCAGGAGAAAATAAGCCCAAATGGTGGTGAAGGCAGGTTCGAGCGCGCCGATCAAATTGGCGACGGTTGCCGGTAAATAGTTAAGGCTGACCAAATAGAGTCCGAAACCTCCGACTGTTGGGCCGATGCCGAGAAAGAATAAAATTGTCCAGCCGCTGGCGGACGTTCCAAGCCACATGAAATTCGCGAACAGACTTTGCCCGCCAAAAAGATTCATCACGACATTGAAAAGAAAGAGAAAGACGATTGCGCCACCGAAACCGTACAACATTGTCGTCCACGGGTCAATGGATTTGTTTGCAGAAGTCTTGCCCATCATGTTATAGCAGGCGAAGAAGAAACCGGTCAGCAGGCCGAACAAAATCCCCGCTGCGTTGACCTTCCATGCCGATGGGTCCACCGCGCCGGAAACGAGAGCTGTGCCGAGCAGACTCAAAACGATCGAAACTATTTTGACGCCGTTGATCTGTTCCTTGAGAATGAAATGGGCAAGGATGGCTGTCATCGCCGGCGAACTGAATGCCAGCACCGTCGCGACCGCCGCGCCATTGAATTGAACTGAGAACGTCCACATCGAATTGAATAAAGCCAGCGTCAAGCCGTATAAAATGAAAAACTTCCAGTGCGAGCCATTCAAAGAAAAGCGCCCCCGGCTGAATAAAATGAACGCAATCACCAGCCCGAAGACTACAAAACAATCCCTCCAAAAAGCCAGCACCAATGACGGAAGATTGTAGGTCTTGTTCAAATAGCTGATCAGAATGCCGGTGAACGATAGAAGCACGGTTGCGAAAATGCCAATCAAATATCCCCGCGAAGAATTCTTTGCATTCATACATTCTCCTCAAAAGAAAAGCCCTGCAAGCGCAGGGCTTTGGGTCAGTGCCCCATGGAGATTTGAATATCATCCCCACTGGGGACTCCGATTTAAGAAGGCCCACCTGAACGATGGGCCTTGATAGTGCCCCCATGGAGATTCGAACTCCAGTTTAAGCCTTGAGAGGGCTTCGTCCTGGGCCCCTAGACGATGGGGGCGAGCACACGGTATGCACCGCTGATTGTGTCAGCGGTGTGGCATAGGGCGGCGTGAGGCCGCCTATGCCGAAGCGGGCGAGATTGTATCATCCCACTAATCAACCGTCAACAACGAACACGTGTAATTCTTTTGGGCCGTGAACACCGATGGTCAGTGTCATTTCGATATCGGCAGTGCGCGATGGCCCGGTCACGAGCGCGACCGCTGAAGCATCACGCACTTCATTTCTCAGCAATGCTTCTTCCAGCGACAAAACGACCTGTGATGATTTTACGACTGCAATGTGAGTTTCTGACAACAACGACGCACTCAAAGGTTGTCCCTTTCCGGATGGAATGACCAGCGTTCCGGTCTCGGCGATGGCGGATACCGCGCCCGTGATGCCTGCTTTCAAAGTTGGATCAACGCTTCGGACCGCCCTCACGCCGGCTTCCGTCAAACGGACTTCATCCACGCCCTCGACTTGATCCCACATCAAAGCCGCGTCGATGTTCCTCGATTTCAGGAATTCAATCAACTTATCATTCAATTCGGCTTTTGACACGCGGTAAACATTTCCGCCAAGCGCCGTCAACTCTTCTGTGAATCTTCCCACTCCATTTGCGCTTTGCACTTTCGATGGCTCTTCCTCTATTCTTTCTTCTTTCTTCTTACTAAAAATCTCAGCGCCCTTCGTGTCTTCGCGGTGAAACCTCTCGCGAAAAGTTTTCGTTGCAAATCGCGGAAAATCCTTGCTATATCCCCAGCCGGTGAATGATGGAATCCACAGCCATTGCGAAAACGGTGAAACGATTCTCGTTCCAATCCCTGCCAACTTTTGAGAAAGCCTAAATAGTCGCGGTGACGATGCAATCACGCCGTATGCATGTAAACCGATTCGACTCATAAACGAAAGCCCAATGCCATCGTGCCTTTCGTTTTGCTTTTTGCTCGATGGATTTCCAGCCCTGACCCTCGTTAGCAATTTCGGCAGATCAATATCAACCGGACACGCGTCTTTGCAAGCACCACACAACGATGATGCCTGGGCCAAATGTCCGAATTGTTCCAAGCCTAATAATCCGGGTGAAACAATAGAACCGATCGGTCCTGGATACGGCGCAATCGAGTCATCATCGCCAACGTAAGCGTGTCCGCCTAATTCGCGGAAAACGGGACAGGCATTCAAACACGCGCCGCAGCGGATGCAATATAAGGCTTCCTGTAATGCGGAATGCTGCAAGCGCGAGCGGCCGTTATCGACGATGACAAGATGGCGTTCGCGCGCGCCATCCAATTCGTCTGCGCGGCGAGGCGAGTGGATGAGTTGTGTGTATACGGTGATCTTTTGTCCCGTCGCGGAACGCGGCAAGAGTGAAAGCATCAATGCCAGATCATCAAGCGTTGGGACGATTCGTTCCATTCCCATCAGGGCAATGTGAATCGGCGGCATGGTTGTAACCATGCGCCCGTTGCCTTCGTTCGTGACGATGCACAGCGTTCCCGTTTCTGCCACACCGAAATTGACGCCGCTGATTCCAACATCCGCCGTGAGAAAAACTTCGCGCAAAACTTTGCGGGCCGTATTCGTCAGCGTTGGAATATCTTCTGTATATGGAATGCCAAGTTTTTCGTGAAAGAGTTGTCCCACTTGATGACGGCGCAGATGAACCGCAGGCGTGATGATGTGTGCGGGCTTTTCGCCGCGCAATTGAACGATGTATTCGCCGAGATCGGTTTCGGCCACGCGATGCCCTGCCGCCCCGAGGAAATGATTCAGTTCGATCTCTTCCGAAACCATGGATTTGGATTTGGCGATCAATTTCGGTAGGGGCGGATGGCCATCCGCCCCTACGCGGTTTACAATTTCTAGTACAGTCTTCACAGCTTCTGCCGCGTCTTTGGCGCGATGGACGATGATGCCATTCCCTGAAACCTTTGCAATGAACTGATTGAGATATTCATCCAAATGTGAAATGACATCCGCACGGACGGCGTGCGCGCGTTGGCGTCGTTCCTTCCAATCAGGCAGCGATGCGAACGCCGCGATGCGTCCGTTCACGCGGCGTTGGGCGTTATTATCCAACGCGATTTGCAAAGCTTCGTTTGCAATGGATGTTCGAATGCGTTCTTTGAATCGGGTCGGTGTCATGACTGTTTTGCAGCAAGGATTTCAGCAATGTGCACGACTTTTTGTTTCATCTTGTTTCGATGCAGTCCGCCTTGGATATGCATGAGACAGCCCGCGTCGCACACAACCAAAGTGGGGGATTGGGTGGCTTCGAGATTTTTGATCTTGCGCTTCAGCATCTCTGCTGAAAGTTCGGGATGCTCGACTGAAAAGATTCCGCCAAAGCCGCAGCAATCTTCGGCTTCGGGCAATTCGCGGATTTCTGCGCCGCGTACATTTGCCAGCAATTCGCGCGGCTGACGGTCAATGCCTAGGCCGCGGTGCAGGTGACAGGTTGGGTGATAGGTCAACGTACCATCCCAGCGCGCGCCGAAATCGGTGATGCCTAAAACGTCAACGAGATATTCGGTGAATTCATAAGTCCGCGCTGCCAATGCTTTTGCACGCGAGAGCCAGGTTGGATCGTCTGCAAATAATTCTTCATAGTTGTGACGAATCATGTGCGCACACGAACCGGATGGAATCACCACTTCGCCTTTAACGGATTCAAAGACTCGGATGGTGTGTTCGGCAATTTGACGCGCCTCCGCTCGAAGTCCCGCGTTGAACGTGGGCTGCCCGCAGCAGGTTTGATCGCGCGGGAAATCCACATCCGCACCTGCGCGGCGAAGCACATCCACCATCGCTTCACCCACTTCGGGAAAGAAACTGTCAACAAGGCAGGTGATGAAGAGTTGAACGGTTCGCATGGCTTTATTGTATTCCAAAAGCTTTATGTCATTGCGAGCGAAGCAAAGCAATCTCCTGTATTCAGGAAGAGATTGTTTCGGGAGGAACGCCATTGCAACCCTGAAAGGGCGCAGGGCGTTGACATTTGCCTGTTATGGTATGATTCCGCCGCCATGAATAATTTTCGTTCTAGATTACCTAATCATTTCGATTTGCCCAAACGCATCCACCGGCTTGGTGAGCTTGCCTACAATCTTTGGTGGACATGGCAGCCCGAAGCGGCGCGTGTGTTTGGCCGGCTCGATTATGACTTGTGGGAACGCCTCGGCCATAACCCGATCCGGCTTTTGCGCGAGATTGGACGGCCGCGCCTCAACCAGGCTGCGGATGATAAAGATTATCTCGCGTTGTACGACCGCGTCTTTGAAGGCTTCGATGCCTACATGTCAGAGACCGAAACATGGGCATTGATAACTCATCCGGAATTGATCAATCGTCCCATCGCGTATTTCTCGATGGAGTTTGGTCTGCATGAAACGCTGCCGATCTATTCAGGCGGCCTCGGCGTGCTGGCGGGCGATCATTTGAAGGAAGCCTCCGATCTTGGTCTGCCGCTGGTCGGCGTTGGCTTCATGTATGCCCAGGGTTTCTTTACGCAGCGCATCAGCGAAGACGGCTGGCAGGATGCGCTCAACAATGAACTCGATTTTGTTGACCTGCCCGCATTGCAGGTTTTCGCGGACGATGGCAATCGCATGACGGTGGAAGTGGAATTCCCTGACCGGAATGTGTCGCTTGCGCTGTGGGAAATCCGCGTCGGACGTGTGCCGCTTTATCTGCTCGATTCGAACGTTGAATCCAATTCTGATTTTGACAAGAGCCTGACAGCGCGTTTATATTGGTCCGACCTCGATCATCGGGTCATGCAGGAGGTGCTGCTGGGCGTCGGCGGCGTCCGCATGTTGCGCGCACTTGGATACAATCCGTCGGTCTGGCACATGAACGAAGGTCACGCGGCTTTCCTGACTTTGGAGCGGGCGCGCGAACTCGTGGCTTCAGGCCGCACCTTTGAGCAGGCTCTCGAAAAGACGCGCGGACAAAATATATTCACCACGCATACGCCGGTCCCCGCAGGCAACGACGAATTCCCGCTTTGGTTGATTGATAAATATCTTGCGGCGTTATGGCCTGAACTAAAAGTGCCTCGCGAAAAATTCTTTGATATTGCGCGGCATCATGTGCCATCGGGTGAAACATTCAGCATGGGCGTGCTGGCTTTGCGTAATGCACAGGGACGGAACGCCGTCTCCGAATTGCATGGACGCGTGGCGCGGCGCATGTGGCATTTTCTATGGCCCGACCGCGCCGAAGACGATGTGCCGATCACGTACGTCACCAACGGTGTCCACACCGCAAATTGGATGGCGCGCCGCCTGCGAATTTTGATTGGCTTGCACCTCGGCGAAGATTGGATGGATCACCTCGATGATCCCGATCTGTGGTCGAGGTTGGATAAGATTCCCGACCCCGCTTTGTGGGAAGTGCGAATGCACCTCAAGCGCAAACTGGCTTTCTACATGCGCGAGCGCGTCCGAGATCGGTGGAAGGCGGGCGGATATCATCCGGTTCAAGTGGTTTCATCCGGTGTGATGATCAATCCGTACGCACTGACAATTGGGTTTGCGCGCCGCTTTGCGACGTATAAACGCGCCGGCCTTGTTTTATCTGATGTTGACCGATTATTGAACATCATCAATCGTCCGAACATGCCGGTGCAGATCATCTTTGCGGGCAAGGCGCATCCTGCCGATGAAGCGGGCAAGCAATTGATTCAGCAGGTTTATCGCCAGGTCAAGCGCGCCGAAACGAGCGGACGTTTGGTTTTCCTCGAAGATTACGATATGAATCTGGCGCGTTATCTCGTCCAGGGCGTGGATGTTTGGATGAACACGCCGCGCCGCCCTATGGAAGCCAGTGGAACGTCAGGCATGAAGGCTGCGTTGAACGGTGCGTTGAATTTTTCCGTGCTGGATGGCTGGTGGCGCGAAGCGTTCAACGGACAAAACGGTTGGGCAATTGGCGATGACAAAGATATTGACTCGCCTGAAGTTCAGGATGGGGAAGACGCCGGGAGTTTATACGACACGCTGGAGAACGAAATCATTCCGATGTATTATGACCGCGATGTGAAAGAGATTCCGCATGACTGGATTGCCCGCATAAAAGATTCCATGAAGACGGTCATTCCGCAATTTGGCACGCGGCGCATGGTCAAGGAATATGTGGAAAGGCTGTACGTGCCCGCGGTGAAATGAACGCGTAGGGGCACAGCGACGCTGTGCCCCTACATTATCAAAATCAACCATGTTCTCTTTTGCTTTTTCTCCCACAGATTGGTTGATCGCGCTGATGATCTTTGGACTGCGCGTCACCGACATGTCGCTGGATACATTACGCATGTTGTTCGTGGTGCGCGGCCGCAAGGGAATCGCGTGGACTCTCGGCTTTTTTGAATCTGCGGTTTACATTGTCGCCATCTCGCGCGTATTATCAAATTTGAACAACCCGCTGACGATTCTCGGCTATGCAGCAGGATTTGCGACTGGTAATGTGGTTGGGATGTTGATCGAAGAGCGCCTCGCGATTGGGCACATCCATTTGAGTATCGTCAGTTCGGCGCGCGGCGTGGCGCTGGCTCAGGCTTTGCGCGAAGCCGGTTATGCGGTGACAGAAATCCCAGCGCGCGGCAAAGATGGCATGGTTCATCTTTTGAGCGTCAGCGTTCTGCGGAAGGATGTGGCGCACGCTGAAGAGATCGTCCATCAAACGGATGAGCACGCATTCATCACATCGGAGGATGTCAGACCGATCCGACGCGGATATTGGCGCGCGTAAATATTTGCAGGGGCGAAGTGTCCGCGAGGGATTTATTGATCATTGCCAGGTTTGACGGTTATCAAGTTAAACGAAGAAGGTTGAGAACGCATTGAGCGACTCTCAACCTTCGGACATTTAAACCTGCAAGCTCTTACTAACTCTTGAAAACGAATTGACCGTTCTTATAGAAGGGCTGCCCATCAACTGTGATCTCCGAATCAGTACGCAGATCGCAGATCATATCCCAGTGAATGGCGCCGTGATTCTTTGATCCCGTTTCGGGATAGCCCGCGCCGAGCGCCATATGGAAGGAGCCGCCAATCTTTTCATCGAAGAGAATATTGCCAGTAAACTTATTGATGTCGAAGTTGGTGCCGATGGCGAACTCACCAAGATAACGCGAGCCTGCGTCAGTTTCAAGCATCTTAAGCAAATACGACTCGTTCTTCTCTGCTTTCGCCTGGCTGACGCGGCCATTGCTGAAGGTCAACTCCGCGCCTTCGACGGACACGCCGCCATAGATCGCTGGGTAGGTAAACTTCACCCAGCCATTGACTGATTCTTCCACCGGGCCGGTATAAATTTCGCCATCCGGCATGTTGTAGACGCCGATGGAGTTCATGAACTTGCGGCCTTTGATGGAAAGAGTCAAATCTACATTTGGACCGCGCAGAATGACCTGGCTTTTATTGGAAAGAAAATCAATCGCCTTTTGCTGCGAAGCCGCTGTGCTGTTCCAATATGCAATCGGATCAGCCTCCTGCGCGTGTACCGCACCGAAGACAAAGTCTTCGTATTCCTTCAGGCTCATGCCTGCATCCTGGGCATAACCGTCCGTGGGGTAGAGTGTGGTGACCCACTTGAACGTTCCTTCGGCGCCGCGCCTGAACTGAGCCTCGGTGATCGGGCTGAGGGCTTTGCCGCGTCGCTGTGCTTTGGCTCCGTCAATGTTTGTCGTCCCGTGCGTGTTTGTCGCGGAATGAACGCGGATGCGCCCCTCGAACTGGTCGTAAGCCAGCTTGTAGAAAGTCGGCACGAAATCGAGCTGCGTGTCTTTGGCATAGGTGAGATACATCTCGTCCTGGCTGAACGGCATCATGCCGGGCAGGGCGATCATCGGATGCGGAATCCCGCCTTTTTCCAAAATCTGAATGTAAAGCTCACGGATGAGCGGCTCGGCGGCGGTGGTCGCTTCGATCAAGATGCGGTCACCGGGAACAACGCGGGTGGAATGTTCCACAAGGATTTTTGCAAATTTCTGAACGCGTAAGTCGGACACGGAATTCTCCTACGATGAGATAAAACCTTGCCGATTATATCACCGGTAAGTTAGGGTATACTTTCCGCGGCGGGAATCGCGAATCGGGAGTCAGAAATCAGACTCTTTGCCTTACATTGCCGATTCCCGAATACCGAATAACGACTCACGGATACCCATGAAACAATTACTCCAGAACATGAAAAACGGCAAAGCAATTGTGGAAGATGTGCCGATTCCAACGCCGCGGGCGGGAATGGCGCTCGTCAAAACCGCGGCCAGCCTCGTGTCCGCGGGAACCGAACGCATGGTTGTCGAGTTTGCGGAAAAAAGTCTGGTTGGCAAAGCGCGCTCGCGTCCTGATCTCGTAAAACAAGTCCTCGATAAAGCGCACCGCGAAGGACTGGCGCCAACGGTTCAGGCCGCGTTCAATCGCCTCGACCAGCCGATGGCGCTCGGTTATTCGTCGGCGGGAACCATCGTGACGCTCGGCGCGAATATGCAAGGTTTCAAGGTTGGCCAGCGCGTGGCGTGCGCGGGCGGCGGCTTTGCGGTTCACGCGGAATATGCGGTTGTGCCGCGCAATCTTTTGACCCCGCTTCCGAAAAATGTTGACTTTGAATCCGCGGCGTTTGCCACGCTCGGCGCGATTGCCATGCACGGATTCCGTTTGAGTGATCCGCAAGTGGGTGAGCGCGTCGCGATCATTGGTTTGGGCTTATTAGGATTGTTGGCGATTCAAATTGCGTCTGCCGCGGGATGTAATGTTCTGGGTATTGACATTAATCCGAAGCGTGTCGCCCTCGCTTCGTCCCTCGGACTTGAAGCGGTTCGCCGCACAAAAGCCGTTGACTCGTCTGCGGCCTTCACCGCCAACCGCGGCTTCGACGTGATTCTTATCTGTGCGGACACTTCCTCGAATGATCCGGTTGAATTAGCGGCGGTTATTGCACGTGACAGGGCGCGCGTCGTCGCAACCGGCGCGGTCGGACTCACCATCCCACGCAAGATTTATTACGAAAAAGAACTATCCTTTATCAACTCGCGATCTTATGGGCCGGGCCGTTACGATTCTTCTTATGAAGAAGACGGCAAAGATTATCCGCTTGGCTACGTGCGTTGGACGGAAGGCCGCAACTTTGAATCTGTCGTTGAATTGATGGCGGGTGGCAAATTGAAAACCGCACCGCTCATCACGCATCGTTTCCCAATTGAAAAAGCGGAAACCGCGTATGAAGTGATTACTGGCAAGAAAAGAGAATCTTTCTTGGGCGTTTTACTAACTTACGATGAGAAGAAAGAAGAAAGAAGCAAGAAGATTGAATTTCCTAACATTATCCGTGATTCATCATCCGTTGTTAAATTGGGTGTTCTCGGCGCTGGACTTTACGCCAACGCAACTTTATTGCCCGCTATCAAAAACATAAAAGACATCGAACTTGTCGGCATCGCTTCTTCCGGCGGACTCCACGCTCAGCATTCCGGCAAAAAGTTTGGATTCAAATATGCAACTTCATCGGATGACGAAATCATCAATGATCCGAACATCAACACGATTGCCATTCTGACTCGCCACGACACGCACGCGGATTTGGTTATCAAAGCTTTGAAGGCTGGGAAGAATATTTTTGTCGAAAAGCCGTTGGCGGTTGATAGTAGACAGTTGGCAGCGGTCATTAAGACACTGTCAACCGCCAACCGCCAACTATTAACGGTCGGCTTCAATCGTCGGTTTGCTTCGCTTGCTCAACTACTTTCTACTTTCTACCAAGATCGTAAAGAACCACTTTACGTTCATTACCGCGTCAACGCGGGTTATATTCCTTTGAATCACTGGACTCAAAATCCCGAGCAGGGTGGCGGACGAATCATCGGCGAAGCCTGTCACTTCATTGATTTCATTACTTTTCTGGTCGGCGCGTCGCCTGTCAGTGTGACGGCTCATGCGTTGCCTGATAATGGCAAATATCGCGAAGATAACGTCAGCATGACTTTCATTTTTCCTGATGGCTCGATTGGCGTCGTAGATTATCTAGCCAACGGCGATAAATCCTTCCCGAAGGAACGTGTCGAAATTTTCTGCGGTGGAAAGATCGCGGTGCTGGATGATTTTAGAAAATTGGAAATGGTGGAAGATGGAAAGAAGAAAGAAGTAGGTGGCGCACAAGACAAAGGCTGGAAGAATGAAATAATTGCTTTTGCCAAAGCCGTTCGCGAAGGTGGCCAGCCGCCGATTTCCTATGAGCAATTGATTGGCGTGACGAAGACCACATTTGCGGCGGTGGAGTCGCTGCGAACGAACAAAACAAGTTTGATTCGGTGATTGCTTTTCCCTTCGGCATTGCCTGGCGCTTACAACTCGCCTGACAAAAAGGATTGAAGAATGCCGGCTTATGATATGTTATTCCTCGAAATCAAGGGATACGAACATCTTCCTGTGAAAAATCGCTTCATTCGATTAAGGGACAATGCCTCGGCGCTTGCCCTCATTTTGCCTGGCATACTGTATTCCTGTGATGATCCGCTTTTATATTACACGTCCAATCTTTTGCTGGAGCGCTCCACAGATGTGCTGCAACTTTGGTCTGATTACACAATTTCTGATTATCAATCGCGGTCGAAAGAGAAACAGTTGGAATGGCTGGTAGGTGACGCCAATGCCATGATCCGGGTTGGGCAATCTCAACGCGAATATCAAAAACTTATTCTGGTGGGCAAGTCATTGGGCACGGTGACAATAGGTAAATTGCTTTTAGAAGATCGGACACTTTCCAATATTTACACGATCTGGTTTACGCCATTGTTTGGCTTCCGATTTGTTTTGGATGGCGCCCTCCGTCTTCGGAATCCAGGCTTGTTCCTCGGAGGAACCGCGGATCGAACTTATAGCGCCGATGCGTTCGAAAGCATCAGGACTCATGCTGGATTTGAGACGTTGATTCTGGATGGTGTCAATCACAGCTTGGAATTCGATAACGACATTCTGCGTTCCATCGGCACAATGAAAGATATTATGTTGGTTGTCAAGAATTTTCTTGACCGGAGCGTTTTCTCCTAGAATATGCCCAACAGTGGAATCCATCGCATCTCCATTGCTCTAAGAGCTTTGATGCAGTTGGGCATTGAACCACTAGCCTTGAATGCATTATATAAGTTTGGCTTGTGGACGGGGCATTATAAACGAGCAGAGAGTAGAGAAATAGAGACTGGTTCTCTGCTCTCTGTTCATCTATTCTCTCTTCCTCCACGAGACCTACTCCTCCAAACCCTTGGCGAGGATGGCCAAGCCGCGCTTATCAAAGAAGCCGATGAAATTGCCGAAGGTGGCAAATTCCGCATATTCGGTGGCGAGCCTGTGCCGCTTCAACTTACATTCAATGAGCCGCTTAAGCATTGGACAGAATACGAATTCCATCCTCGACTACTCACTACTTTCTATTCTCAAGTCTCTGATATCAAATTCATCTGGGAACCTGCGCGCTTCGGTTGGGCTTTCACATTGGGCCGCGCCTATCACATCACGCAAGATAATAAATACGCCGAAGCCTTCTGGAAATATTTTGAAACATTCAATGAGTCGAATCCTCCATACCTCGGCCCGCATTGGATGAACGGTCAGGAGGTCGCGATTCGGATGATGTCGCTGGTGTGGGCCGCGCAGGTTTTTGAAACGGCGTCCGCTTCGAGCCCTGCCCTGAGCGAGTCGAAGGGGCGAGAAAGACGCGGGCAACTCATCCAAAGTATTTATGTTCATGCGAATCGCATCCCGCCCACGCTCATCTATGCGCGCTCGCAAAATAATAATCATCTCGTCACCGAAGCCGCCGCGCTTTACACAGCAGGTTTGCTTTTCAATGAATCGAAATGGCGCGCGCTTGGATGGCGCTGGCTCAACCGGGCGTTCCAAAATCAGATCAGCGGTTACGGCGAATACATTCAGCATTCGACCAACTATCATCGCGTGATGCTGCAAGCAGCGTTGTGGATTCATTCGATCAAGAAAGACGAGTGGCCGCGCGCCACGACGCAGGCCTTGACGCGTGCCGCGCATTGGCTATTCTCGATGATTGATCCCGCTTCGGGTCGGACGCCGAACCTGGGCGCGAACGATGGAGCTTTGATCCTGCCTTTGAGTTCTGCACCGGTCAATGATTTCCGCCCGACGGTTCAAGCCGCGGCGCGCGCATTTTTGCGGACAGGCTTGCCCGCAGGCGTTTGGGATGAATTATCTTTATGGCTTGACCTGCCCGCATCTGAACGGACTTCTGATTCCGACGCGTATCTAACCGATCATGTGCGCGGAAAAAATTCATGGGCCTATTTGCGAGCCTCGCGATTCAAATCGCGTTTGTCGCACATGGACCAATTGCATTTCGATCTTTGGTGGCGCGGACTTAACATCGCGCAGGACGCGGGAACCTATCTTTATAATGCCGAGCCGCCTTGGGACAATCCGCTGGTCTCGACGCGCGTGCATAACACAGTGACGGTTGATGGCCGCGATCAAATGACGCGCGGCGGAAAATTCCTGACGCTGGACTGGGTCAATGCCTATTCAAAGTCGGAAATTCCTACGGATGAAAACATCGTCGGCCAAATCAAGGCTTATCACAGCGGTTATCACGGCGTTCGCCACGAACGGACGGTCGCGGTTTATCGGGATGAACGATGGGTTATTGAAGATGGTTTGAAGGTTACAGGTTTGGATTTTGAAAAGTTAAGAACGTTCCGACTTCACTGGCTTTTATTGGATGGGGAATGGAAGATAGAGAATGGAGAATGGGGAGTGGGGATTCGGGTAAAGTCTTCTTTTGGATGGATTACCTTGAGAGTCAGTCTTGAACCTTCCGATTTGCAACCTGTAACTTCTCTCGTCCGTGCCGGCGAATTGGTTTACGGTCAACGCGATGCGAAATCGTTTGAAGGTTGGGTTTCACCAACGTACGGACAGAAAGTCCCTGCGTTATCATTGGCGGTTGAAGTGAATTCTTCAGAATCTATAAAATTTACAAGCGAATTTGTCTTCCCGACAGCGGACGATAAACCATAGACCGTTATCTACGTTCATCGTCTGCCGTCCACGACCAAACATGCATATTCTCATTATCCATCAAGCCTTTGCCTCACTCGACGAGCCCGGCGGGACGCGTCATCATGAGTTTGCGCGTCTGCTGGCATCGCGCGGGCATCAGGTGACGGTGATCGCGAGCCCGGTGAGTTATATAACGGGAGCCCCCCTCACCCCAACCCCTCTCCCAAAGTTGGGAGAGGGGCAAGGGGTGAGGGTGATTCGCGCCTCAGTCTATGAAGCCCACCACAAATCCTTTTTCCATCGCATCATTGCGTTCTTCTCATTCATGATCTCCTCCTTTTGGATTGGTCTCAGCGTGAAGAATGTGGATTTGGTCTGGGGCACGTCGCCGCCAATCTTTCAGGGCGTGACGGCTTGGTTATTGGCTCGGCTCAAAGGTGCGAAGTTCTTGTTCGAGGTGCGCGACTTGTGGCCGCAGTTTGCAATCGCGGTGGGCGTGTTGAAGAATCCTGTGATCATTCGCATGTCCGAATGGCTGGAGCGATTCCTCTATCGCCGCGCGGACCGGGTGATGGTCAACAGCCCCGGATTTATCGCGCACGTTTCCAGTCGAGGCGCGAAGCGAGTGGAATTGATTCCCAACGGCGCGGACCCGTCCATGTTCGACCCGTCAGACGATGGCGCGGACTTCCGCCGCGCGCATCATCTCGAAGATAAATTCGTTGCGTTGTATGCGGGTGCGCATGGCATGTCGAACGATTTGGATGTCCTGCTCGACGCGGCGAAGTTGCTGGCGGATGAAAAGAAAATCCAAATTGTTTTGCTCGGCGATGGAAAAGAAAAAACTGCTTTGCAAAAGCGCGCAGAAGAAATGAAGTTGACCAACGTAACATTTGTTTCATCTGTGCCAAAATCGGAAATGCCGAACGCGCTGGCCGCCTCGGACGTGTGCATCGCAATTTTGAAGCCGCTTGAAGAATACAAAACAACGTATCCGAATAAAGTCTTCGATTACATGGCGGCGGGGCGCGCCGTGGTGCTGGCGATTGACGGTGTGATCCGCGAAGTGGTCGAAGCCGCGGAATGTGGACTGTTTATTGAACCGGGAAATCCATCCGCGATGGCGGATGCGATTCGCAAACTGGAAAGTGATCCGCAAAAAAGGCGGGCGATGGGGTTGAATGGCCGAAAATATCTGGAGAAAAATTTTAGCCGTGCGGCAATCGGGGAAAAACTGGTCGAATTGCTGGAAGAAATGGTCAAAAAGCAAAAATGAGATGCGCTTGTAAAGTGCGTCTCATTTTGTTTGGGCATATAATTTTGTAAAACTTCAACGCACGGCGGAAAAGATGGGACATATCTTCATCAGTTACAGTCACAAAGACAAAGAATACGTCCACAAATTACAGGACGATCTTCTGCGGCAGGGTTTCAATGTTTGGATTGACGACCGCATTGATTACGGCACGCGCTGGCCCAAAGTCATCCAGGATCATTTGGATAATTGCGATGCGTTCATCGTGATCGTCAGCGAAAACTCGTTCGAGTCGGAATGGGTGCAGAACGAAGTCACGCGCGCGAAAAGAATTGGCAAACCGTTCTTTCCTCTTCTGCTGAACGGCAGTCCGTGGCTGTCCATCGAGTCGACGCAATATGTGGATGTCACTGACGGAAGTCTGCCGCCTGAAAAATTTTATCAGCGGTTATCACGCGTCACACCGCGCGGCGAGCAAAGCGAGCGGACTCCCGAATCAGATGCGGAAAAAATCGCGAAGGCCGCGCCCGCTTCAAATCCGGGACCCGAAGCGGCTCCCGTCAAACCGAAGTCGAGTCTCAGCCCCAAAATCATCGCGTTGATCGTGATCATTGGACTCGTCATCATTGCATCTGGGTATGGATTGAGCCAGCTATTCCAGCCATCCAGCCCCGCGCCGACTCAAACGGTCACAGCGACGCTTTATCTTTCACCAACGGCTGTTCCATCGCAAACATCCGCACCCGCGTTGACTGCTTCGCAAACACCCGCTGCGACTTCAGCCGCCAGCGTTGACCTAAGCGCGGAGATGGTGCTTGTGCCCGCCGGTGATTTCATCATGGGCAGCGACAGCGGCAACGCCGATGAAAAACCCGTCCACACGGTTTTTCTGGATGCGTTTTATTTTGACAAATACAAGGTGACGAACGCGTTATACAAATTGTGCGTGGACGCGTCGGTGTGCGCCGCGCCGAAGTTCAAGAATTCGTTTTTGCGCCCGACGTATTACGGCGACCCGCGCTACGATGATTATCCCGTCATCGGCGTGGACTGGTATATGGCGAAAACATATTGTCAATGGCGCGGCGCGCGACTGCCAACCGAAGCGGAATGGGAAAAGGCCGCGCGCGGCCCGGATGGTCGCACGTATCCGTGGGGCGAAGGCATTGACCAAAGCCGCGCCAATTACAACAATAATAACGATCCCAATTTTGTGGGCGATACGAGCAAGGTGGACGCGTATCCGAACGGCGTGAGCGCGTATGGCGCGTTCGATATGGCCGGGAATGTTTGGGAATGGGTGGCGGATATTTACGATGCCAACTATTACGCGTCGTTGACCGCGCCGATCGCGAACCCGCTTGGGCCAACAACGGGACAATTCCGCGTGATCCGCGGCGGTTCATGGCAGAGCAACGGCTTTACCTTGCGTTCCTCGCGCCGCAGTTGGAATGATCCATCGAGCGCGAATGTGTATATTGGGTTTCGATGCGCGAAGAATCCGTAGATTGAAAATACATTGAGGAGAATGGGATGGATAACGATTTGCTTTTGGAAGACGATGGCTTGCCAATTCGATCATTTGGAAATTGGACACGAGATAAGCTTCATTATCTCGAAAGCTACATAAGCATGTTTGAGACATCCATGCGCCAAAAGAAATGGTGTGCAAGATGTTACATTGATTTGTTTTCTGGAAAAGGCAAATACCGTATTGAGCATCAAAAAGAAGTTTATCTCGGTTCTCCGTTAATTGCCTTGACTACAAAACATCCTTTTACGCATTATTTCTTTGTAGATACTGAACAAGAAAATGTCGAAATTCTGAGTAAAAGGTGTAATGCCTTTTCTAATGTGCCTAAAAGATTCTATGTTGGTGATGCCAATCAAATAGTAGATAAGATCGTTGCCGAAATTAAGTCAATTGAACAAAATAGGCCAGAGAATACTTGGACTTCCCTAAACCTCGCATTTTTGGATCCCGATGGATTAGAGCTGGAGTGGAAGACCGTCGAAAAACTTGCAAAGATCAGAAAAATGGACTTAATCATTCATTACTCCCAGAGCGGACTCACAAGGAATTTTGAAAATTATGTGAATGCCAATGACGAAACGATACTTGATAGATTTTTTGGGGGCCCTGAGTGGCGGAGGATATATCAAAAATATCATTTGAAAGAGCCATCAAGTGTGCATAAACATCTTATTGATTACTACAAATCAAAATTGGTTGATCTTGGGTATGCAGAAGTAAAAGATGTGGAAGATTATGAAACTACCGAACCTGTGATGCGAAATACAAAGCAAGCCCCTTTGTATCGTTTGCTTTTTGCCAGTAAGCACGAAAGAGGTCATGATTTCTGGAAGGAAGTCATTAAACGGGATGCCTCAGGGCAAGCAGAGCTCTGGTAGACAAAGAAGAACATACGTGCTATGATTTGCTTGGTTCATCGGAGGAGAAATGGCTACCCAATCTCGGATCGAGTGGACAGAATCCACTTGGAATCCGCTTACTGGTTGTACAAAAATTAGTCCGGGTTGTAAACATTGCTACGCAGAGCGCATGGCGAAGCGTCTCAAAGCGATGGGACAGCCAAATTATGCCAATGGTTTCAAGCTAACCATGCATGAGCATGTTCTTGAAAAGCCGTTGGAATGGAAGACTCCGCAGGTTATTTTCGTCAATTCAATGAGCGACTTGTTCCACAAGGATGTACCTTTGGAATTTATTCAGCGCGTGTTCGATGTAATGAAACGCGCTCATTGGCATCAGTTCCAAGTTCTCACAAAACGCTCTGAACGATTGGCCGAATTAAGTTCCCGTTTGGAGTGGACGGAAAATATTTGGATGGGCGTCAGCGTTGAGAATGAAAAATATGTATACCGAATTGATGATCTGCGTAGAACAGGCGCAAAGATAAAGTTTTTGTCGGTTGAGCCTTTGCTCGGGCCGATGCCGAAAATGAATCTCAAAGGAATTAATTGGGTGATTGTGGGAGGCGAATCTGGACCCGGCGCGCGCCCGCTTCAAAAAGAATGGGTAACAGGCGTGCGTGATCAATGCCTTAAAGCAAGGGTTCCATTCTTTTTCAAACAATGGGGCGGCGTACAAAAGAAGAAAGCTGGCAGAATTTTAGATGGAAGAACGTGGGATGAAATGCCTGCGGATATAAACTTGGTAAAAGCATAGTTGAATTCTGGATACAAAGCGAAGGTGTAAAATCAATCACCTTCGCTTTTTCTTCAGGAGAATAGAGAATGTCCGATGTAATCAACCTTGCCAACAAATTCAACTTATTCCAGGAACCCTGGCATCCCAAAATCGTGGGAAAGCTAAACGACTCGTACGTCAAACTGGCGAAGCTCAAAGGCGAATTCGTCTGGCATCATCACGATAATGAAGATGAATTATTTTTGGTCGTCAAAGGGACGCTGGTCATCAAATTACGCGACCGCGATTTGACGATCCACGAAGGAGAGTTTGCCATCATTCCAAAGGGCGTGGAACATTTGCCGGTGGCCGAGGAAGAAGTCCAGGTTTTATTGTTGGAGCCAAAGTCCACATCCAACACCGGTAATGTGCAAAACGAGAGAACCGTCGAAGCCGAGTGGATTTGAAAATTTCGAATATCATTGCGAGGAGCCGCTGGTCGAGTAGGCGGCAGGATTTCGATATGGCCTTCGGCTCACTCAATTACCGCCGCTATATCGAGACCGAGCGGCGACGCGGCTTGCAATGGCATTACGCTTTTTGTAAACTAAACTTTTCTTTCCCAACGTTGTAGTTGCCATTGTGCTTCAGCACCTGATCCACCAAATCTTCGGGGATGTCCACGTACGTCAATTTATCTTCGATGCGGATTTTGCCGATCACGTGGCCGGGAATATTGGCATGAAAAGCAATCGTGCCGACGATGTCGTTCGGGCGGATGCCATTGGCTTTGCCTTTGTTGATCTTCAGGCGGATCATGCCTTCTTCATGCGAACCGCCTCGACGATTTGATGACCTGACGAACTCGCGTTTACCCGAGCCGTGTTGACCGCGCCCGAAATCTTTCCCGGACTTACGCGGGGCTTCGTGCTTCGCCTCGACTTTGACATCTGCAATCTCTGCAATCGGTCTTTGCTTTTCATCGCCGCGCGCCAGCTTGAGTGCTGCGGCTGCAATATTCAACGGTTCATAACCAGCTTCGACCAACTGCTGGGCCATTTCGAGCTCGCGCTTGTAACGTCCGCGCCCCAGCCAGATTTTCATGTTCTCGACCACCTGCGCTTCACGATGGCGGGTGATGTCTTCGATCGTGGGAAGTTCCATCTTCGTGATGTTTTGCTTGGTGAGTGCTTCCACTTCGCGCAGACGGCGTTTCTCGCGCGGAGATAATAAAGTGATTGCAATGCCGGTTTTACCTGCGCGTCCAGTGCGTCCAATGCGATGAATGTAGACTTCAGCATCGTCGGGCAGGTGATAGTTGAAGACATGCGATATGTCTTCGATATCGAGTCCACGCGCCGCGACATCGGTTGCGACCAAGACTTTGAGCTGGTTCGCTCTGAACCGTCCAAGCACGCGTTCGCGTGCCTGCTGGTCGAGGTCGCCGTGGATGGCTTCCGCGGGGATGCCGCGCACGACCAATTCATTTGCGAGTTGACTGGTTTCCGCGCGCGTGCGCGCAAAGATCAGTGCGGAATGGATCGGCTCGATCTCGAACAGACGCGTCAGCGCATTGGTCTTGTCATTTTCGTGGACGAGGTAATAGCGTTGTTCAGTCGTTGTCAGGGTGAGTGTGTCGCGTTTAATGGTGACCGCTTGCGGGTCCCGCATGAAGCGGCTGGCTAATGAACGGATGCGCGCGGGCAACGTCGCGCTGAATAAAGCGGTCTGACGTTCCGCAGGAGTCTCACTGAGAATCTTTTCCACATCTTCGATAAAGCCCATGTTGAGCATTTCATCGGCTTCGTCGAGCACAACGACGCGGACATGTTTGATGTTGAGCGCTTTGCGTTCGATGAGATCGAGCAAACGTCCCGGTGTGCCAACGACGATGTCCACGCCGCGATTGAGACTTGAAATTTGCGGGCCGTATGGTTGACCGCCGTAGACGGCGAGCACGCGCACGTTGAGATGCTTGCCATATTCGATGATTGAATCCGCAACCTGCAAAGCGAGTTCGCGCGTCGGCGCGAGGATCAAGCTTTGCACGTGACGTTCGTGTGTGAAGTTGTTGAGAATGGGGAAGGCAAATGCGGCGGTCTTGCCGGTCCCGGTTTGGGCCTGGCCGATCACATCCACGCCGGTGAGCATGAGCGGAATCATGCCCTCTTGAATGGGCGTCGGTTCGGTGTAGCCAAGTTCGGTAATGGCCTGCATCAATTCTGGACGCAGGTTGAGGGAAGTAAATTCGGTTGTCATCATTTTCCTTTTATTTCTGTCATTGCGAGCGAGCAAAGCGAGCGTGGCAATCTCATGTTTGCAAGTAAGTTGAGATTGCTTGCCAAAAGCACGCTTCGCGGTCGTCGGGTTTTTGTACAGCGGAAAAACACCGCTTGCTCAACCCTCCTCGCAACGACATGATATGGGTTGTTCTGATGACTCCGTTTAACTGCCTTCTTGCCAACCAAAGCCTTTCTTTGCAGATCGGCTCGCCCAACAAAAAAGCCCGACATGTTGCGTCGGGCTACTATTCAGAGTGATCAAAACAATTTCCCAGAACACGGACTCTCATCCTGAGTAAAGCCGAAGGAGAGTGCGGACAGAGTTTACCACAGAATAGGGGGACCGGTCTTGGAAATCGAGGTCAAGCTACGTAATGGAAACTTGTGTCGCTGATTTGAGTTATTCCGCCGCGAATTCCACCTGCCGTTTATAACTGGCTGCCCGTTGCGCTAAATATTCAGAGTATAATTGTCCGGTTTGTTGGCCCCACCAAACCACTTTATTCCAAAACAAGAAAGGATCCAGTTATGTTTAAAAGTATGTTTCGGTCTTCTGGTTTTGTAATACGTGTTGGCGCAATCCTGATGATGATGGTCACGGCTCTGGGGGTTATGCCGGCCAGCGCATCAGCGCCTGCCATACCGGTCATTCCTGATTCGTCCCTGCAAGCGCTGACGACAACGATCGGCGGCGCATCCGTTCTCCCGACGACGCGAACCGTGGCGCATTGGTGGGGATCAACTGTTGATCCCGACAATGGCGTCACATACGGCTACAACATGGTCGGCGCGGATCCGAACAATTGCTCCGGATCAGGATGCTCGGTCACGATCGAAGCGGACATCACGCCCATCATCGTCAACATTGATGGCTTGACTTTCAGCGGCAGCGATGTTCTTGCTCCGACACTTGCATCCCCGCAGTTTGCTTTGAATGATTACGGCTCGACTCCGGCTGCAACCGCGGCTGGTTCGTTTCCGAATGCTCCTGCGCTGGTCGAAGGCGCAGGGGGTGTATTGTCGCAGAACGACGCGGGCAACATGCTCCAACTCGAGGACGCAACCATGCGAGCGCAATTCAACCAGACAGGCTCCAGCAACTACCACCTGATTCTGCATCCAAACGTTTTGCCAACCGTCACGATCAATGTCCCGAACAACCAGGGCGTACTGCTGCAAAGCGGCCGCGGTGTGGTCTTTGCGGATATTAACATCAGTTGGTGGGCCGCGCAGATCCAGAATCTCGAGACCAAAGCAGACCCAACCCATTTGCCGATCTACCTGACCAACAATGTGTTGCTACATATCGGCAAGAATGTGTATAACTGCTGCGTTATTGGTTTCCACGGCACGCGCGCAGCTGGCAACGGCGGCGGCTCGAACAACAGTAACGGTAATGCCGTAGTGCAGACATTCGCCTGGGCTTCATGGGTTCAGCCCGGACTTTACTCACGCGCAAATGGCGGCACGGATTGGGCATTGCAGGATATCCATGCGCTCAGCCATGAAATTTCCGAATGGGCGGATGACCCATTTGTAAACAATACGGTCGAACCGTGGCTCACACCGACTGCACCGCAGTATGGATGTACAGGAATTCTTGAGACAGGTGATCCCGTTGTTTCGATCGGCTTTGCGATGGGAACCAACACCTACGAACAAGGACCGAATCCGGATGGTTCACAAAGCGCAGATGGTTATTATCACCCGGAGGATGAAACATTCCTGCCATGGTTCATGCGTACGGCTCCGAACACTGTGTCAGAACCTACACAGAGTAGTTCCGCCAACATCGGGCGTTACACGTTCATGGGCGACTTGAATCCGTTCGTGGGCTTCCGCCAGCCTGCAACCGGCTGCTGATCAGGCAGCCGCGTTCGATAGTTTGACACAAGGAGAGCGGCGTTGAGCCGCTCTCTCTTTTTATTCAATAAATGTTCGCGCGCCATTATGGGCCGTGCGCCCCGCCTTGCGGCACACAAATGAGTTGTTGCAGTTGCAGCGGAATTTGACACGTTCCATTGATTTGTCCATTTGGCGCGTTGAAGGAACAGGCCGCGCCCGCAGATAAACTCGCGCAGGCATTGATGGCTGCCAGCGGAGGCTGTCCGTTCTGTCCGGCCTGCGGCTGACCTCCGAGTTGCTGCCCGCTTTGTTGACCTTGTCCGCCGCTGGGAACGGTCAGTGCGCGGACGGAGGGCGTGCCGCGAAAACACCCAACCACATAGGGAAATTCACGCGTGGCTACGTAATGATACATCACCACTTCCTTTCCGTTCCATTCCACTTGGGATGTAATGCCGTGACATTCATCGAGGTCGGCATTGGTTAATTCTTTGCCGTTCGTATCATACGGCCCGTAGATTCCGAATCCATCGAATGCGTAACCGAGCAAAGCCGATTGACCGGTGGCATTGTCCTTGATGCAGGGACTGAGATCATGGTAATGATAGTATCCGCCCTCTTGCGGATGACCGCTGCATTGATCCTGCACTTCGTGAGCGGGCGCGTCGCGGCCCTCCGCATCGAACGCGCTGAAGATCAATACGCCTGAAAGCATGATGCCGATCTCCCCACCCACGCAGGTTGGCTGCGCCGCGACGGTTGGATTGGCTGGAACGCTGAAGGTGATGGATTGCGCCTTGATCGAATTGGGATTCCGATCTGCTTGATAAGCGGGATCGCTGAGGCTGATCGGGAAAACTCCTGTGGGATGATCCGGCAAATCGTTGGTGGTAAATGTGCGTTGGTCTCCGTTCACGGTCATGTTGAACGAATGCTGCGGCCAATTGACCGAACCTTCCACAACCGGCTTTTTGGTCGAATCCCATGTGCCATCGCTGTTGATCCACGATTCTGCGCCTGATGCGCCTCTCCCATTGAATTGCGTTTGACAGGCAAATACATAACCGCGCTGCGGGCTGGATGAGATTTTCCCATCACCCAATGGCAGGTGCGTTGGATCCAGCACATTTACATGCGGGGCATTGTTGGACGTATTGGAAGTGGATGCAGTTGGATTGGGTGCCGCGGACTGCGTGCTGGGCTGCGGCAGAGCGGCAGGATTGGGCGGCTGCGCGCTTTGCGGTGCACAGGCTGTGACGACGATAGCCATTATGGCAAATACGAATAAAGATTTATGCAGTTGATTTTTCATAATCTCTCCTTTATCCCTGAGTCGCCAAAGTATGGGAACAAAGTTTTAGGAGGACTGTAAAATCACTGTAAATTTTTCGAGCCCATTTTGGGTGAATTCTGCCGCCATAAAAAACGGATGCGGTTCTCAAAATAATGCCTTTGCACACAAACGAATCCCGCCCAAACATTTATCGCAGCGTTAACCTCGCGTTAAAAAGAATCGTGTTTGTCTCGCTTATAATCGAACAGGAAGAAATTGAATTATGAGCGAAATCGTTCTCGTTGTTGAAGACGAACCCTCCTTGCAGGACACGCTGACGTATAACCTGAAAAAGGAAGGTTATGCCGTTGAAGCGGTCGGCGACGGTCGTTCCGCCCTCGAAGCGGCCCGTCGTTTAAAGCCGGATTTGATCCTGTTGGATTTGATGCTGCCCGAAATTGACGGTTTCGAGGTCGCCCGTGTTCTCCGCAAGGAAATGACGACCGCTATCTTGATGCTGACCGCCCGCGACGATGAAATTGACCGCGTGGTCGGCCTCGAGGTCGGCGCAGACGATTATCTGACCAAGCCATTTTCCATGCGCGAGTTGATTGCGCGCGTCAAGGCGCAGTTGCGCCGCACACGTATGCTGCGCGAGGAAATGGAAAAGATCGGTGAGTCCGTGCCCGCGCACGAAACTTTGAAATTTGGAAATCTCGTCATTGATCTGACGCGCCGCGAGGTAACGTTGAAAAATCAGCCTTTGCAATTGAAACCGAAGGAATATGAATTGCTGCTCTTCCTTGCGGAACACCGCGGCCAGATGCTTTCGCGCGAGTTCATCCTCGAACGCGTTTGGGGCTGGGACTTCATCGGTGACAGCCGGACGGTGGACGTCCATGTTAGATGGCTTAGGCAAAAAATAGAATCCGATTCGGCCAATCCAACGCGAATTGTCACAGTGCGCGGCGGGGGATATCGGTTCGAAGGTTAGTGAGTTGGAAAGCCTTCAGGTCGAAAATGTCCCTTGCGCTTGAGATTGCACTTTCTCTCTTCTTCCTTCTTGCTTTGTTCCTTGCATGGCGTTATTTTGTTTTGCGTCGGCGCGTTGATGAACAGGACAATCTTGTCAAGAGTTTCAATCTTCAACTTTCAACTTTGAGCTCCGAACGTGACCGCCTCGCCACTGTGTTGGATCAATTGACCGACGGCGTTTTGATCGCAGACGCTCAGGGCAAAATTCAGTTTGCTAATCCGGCTGCAAAACGATTGTTCAGTTCTCCGAATCCGATTGGCAGAACGGTGACAGAAATCGTTCGCAGCCATCAACTCGTCGAAGCCTGGCGGCGTTCACAACAAATTGGCGAGTTGCAAAGCGAGTCGGTTGAGATCCCGGCGCGCCGCCAATTCTTGCAGTTGGTTGTCATGCCGGATGAACATGCAGGCGGCAGCCTTTTACTCGTGCAGGATTTGACGCGCGTCCGACGACTTGAGACAGTGCGACGCGATTTCGTCTCCAATATTTCGCATGAATTGCGAACGCCTTTGGCTTCGCTCAAAGCATTGACGGAGACCTTGCAGAATGGCGCTCTTTCGGACCCGGAGGCGGGGCCGCGTTTTCTGAGCCGAATCGTCACCGAAGTCGACGCGTTGAACCAGATGACCCAGGAATTGCTCGACCTCTCGCGCATCGAATCGGGACAAGTGGAATTGAAATTCGCGTCTGTGTCGCCAAAGGAATTGCTTGCGTCCGCAGCGGATCGTATGAAGATGCAGACCGAACGCGCCGGCTTGAATTTGCGGGTCGAATGTGCGGACGATCTTCCCAGTGTTCGCGCTGACGATATGCGGTTGGAGCAAGTGCTGGTGAATCTGATTCACAACGCGGTCAAGTTCACGCGCCCGGGCGGGGAGGTGGCTCTTTTGGCGGAGGCCGATGGCAGCGGAGTCCGATTCGGAGTCAGGGATACGGGAATCGGAATCCCGGCGGATGACCTGCCGCGCATCTTCGAACGTTTCTATCGCGTCGACAAGTCGCGCTCTGGAAGTGGAACCGGGCTGGGGTTGTCCATCGCGCGGCATATTGTCGAAGCACATCACGGAAAGATTTGGGCGGATAGCATCGAGGGGCAGGGCAGTACGTTTTTCTTTACGATTCCGCAAAGCTGAAAGCTTTCATTTTTGTTTCGCGTTTGTTAGTCCGCTCTAAAGCGCGATTTTTACATTCCATGTTATTCTGTGAATGTGAAGAAACGATCCATCGGAACGGTGCTCATGCTGATGGCGTTTAGCGCGAACGCGGGGCAGAAGCGGCAAGGCTTCCCGCTCCATCCGGTGGCGTGATGCGGAACCCCGATGTTCGCCGCCCTATTCCTTTCTCCTCCTTTGTGCAAGAGCCTGGCATTGATGCCGGGTTCTTGCGCTTAATATCGCAGCCTGACCGCGCATTCACAAAACGTTAACCGGTTTTTAGTTCGTCTTTAAAGTTACGGGCTTAGGATTGTTTTGGAATCAAAGGAGTGATTTTTGGAATGGACATCTTTGTGTTCCTGATCGTGATAATAGCCTCCATACTGGCTGTCTTTGGCGTTGACATTTCCAGAAAACGCCGCCAATATTTGAACGGACAAACCCTCGATGGGCAAACATATTCTGGTCACTAATGATGACGGTGTGCTTGCGCCTGGCTTGCTGGCGCTTGTTCAGGAAATGCGTAAGCTTGGAAAGGTCAGCGTTCTCGCGCCGGATCGCAACTGGTCTGGCGGCGGACATGTGAAAACGCTCGACCGCGCGTTGCGCGTCAAGGAAGTTCAATTGGCGGATGGCACACCGGCTTTTGCCAGCGATGGTGCGCCATCAGATTGCGTGGCATTAGCCGCGTTGGGATATTTCAAAGAACCAATTGATTTGGTGGTTTCGGGAATCAATGTTGGCGCGAATCTAGGCCACGATGTAACGTACTCTGGAACCGTGACTGCCGCGATGGAAGCGGTGATCGCGAATATTCCCGGCATTGCGGTTTCGCTGGAAGTTGCTGAAGGTCATGTGGGCAATATTGATTTTGGTCCCGCGGCTCACGCGGCGGGAAAAGTCGTCCAGCATGTGATCGAAAACGGCGCGCCGCCCGAAATTTTATTGAACGTCAACGTACCGTTTTTGTCGGATGAAAAGATTCGCGGCTTTCGTTTGACGCGTCAGGGCTTGCGTGTTTATCACAGCCGCCTCGACGAAGGTGTTGATCCGCGCGGCCGTCCTTATTATTGGATCGCTGGCGACGCACCAACCGGCGTCCCGGAGCGCGGCACCGACATCGGTGCGTTGGCCGAAGGTTTTGTCTCCGTCACGCCGCTTCATTTGGACTTGACTGCGTATCGCGCTTTGACTGATCTCAATACCTGGCCTTGGGATGAAAATCTGACAATGCCGTTCTTTGAGATGCCAGTACAGGGAAAGAAAATTTAGTTTGATTATTCTCCTTGAGTCTCCTTTGGAGACGCTGCCCGCCCACGCCTTTGGCTGGCGGGCAGTTTTTATTTAACGAGACGTTAACTTGTTCTTCCCACGCCCTTAAAAGCGGATTGATAAGATGTAATCAGAATTCAAAAGGAGAAGAAAAGAAAAATGTTTAAATTCACTCGTGCATTTGTGTTCGTCGCGGTCGCTTTCAGCTTTCTGTTGGCCGCCTGCGGAACAGCATCAACGCCAGCGGCCGCTGGCGCGCCCGCGACTCAGGCTCCCGGCTCTGTTACACTCACTGGTACGGGCAGCACTTTCCAGTTCCCTGCTGAACAAGCGTACGCGGAATTTTTCCCGGCTGTTGACCCATCGGTTGTGATCAACTATACGGGCACTGGCTCCGGCGCAGGTAAGAAAGCGATCATTGATGGAACCGTTGATTTTGCTGGTTCCGACGCAGTCCTCAATCCCGATGAAATAACCGCCGGGAAGGATCTGCAAATCTATCCATTCCTGGCAGGTGCTACAGTCATGGCCTACAACCTGCCCAGTTTGGATCCCAAGAATGATCCGAAATTGATTCTGGATGGAAAGACTCTTGCTGATATCTATATGGGCAAGATCACGATGTGGAACGATCCCGCGATCCTGGCGCTCAATCCGAAGATCGCCAGCAAGCTGCCTGCCCAGCCAATCTTCACGGTGCATCGCGCGGATGGCTCGGGCACGACCGAGATTTTCACAAACGCGTTGACTGCTTTTAGCAGCGACTGGACTGCCGGGCACGGAACAGTCATTGACTGGCCGACTGATAAGGCTGGAACGGGCAAAGGCGGCAACGGCAATCCGGGTGTGACTGCTGAGATCGCGAAAAATCAGTATTCCCTCGGCTACGTTGAATACGCTTACGCGGTGCAGAATAATTTGCCCTTCGCACAGATGGTTAACAAGGCCGGTAATGTTGTCACGGCTTCACCCGATAGCACCAAAGCAGCCATGACAGATTTTGCCAACGCTTTTACCCCGCAGTTGACTGCTGTCATCGTGGACGCTCCCGGAGCTCAATCCTGGCCGATTGCTGGTTATACATACATCATCATTCACCAAACCAGCATGACAGATTGCGTCAAAGCGCAGAAACTGGTTGAGTACATTCATTGGATTTTGACCAACCCTGCCGCTATCAAATACGCCACCGATCTGGGTTTCATCCCATTGCCTGATGCTGTTCAGCAGAAGGTTCTGGGTACGCTGAGTCAGGTTACGTGCAACGGCCAGCCTGTCCATTGGTAAAATAACTCGACAACTTCCCTAGTCCCCGGAGGGCCCTCATGTTATAAATTGAGCGGCCCTCCATTGACTTTATAATCACGACAAGCCGGGAAATTTTTTCCATGGTGTCGGGACTACACGGTGGCAAAAATTTCTTGCGCTTGTCGGACTGGAAAAGGGACCGACATGAAAAACACATCTGTCTTGAAAAGAAATACATGGCGGGAGCGGCTGAACCGTTCCACGCGTCACGGGGATATTCCCTGGTCGCTGCTTGTCGGTGCGATGGCAATTCTTGTTCTCGTTGTGGTCCTTGCCATTGCCTGGATGCTCTGGACGGAATCCGCAGATGCGCGTGCCAAAATTGGATGGGATTTCTTTCGCCCCACGCTCGACGCGACGTGGAATCCAGCGAAAGATATTTATCAGGCCTGGCCTTTCATCTACGGCACTTTGATTACTTCTCTGGTGGCAATCATCCTCGCAGTTCCCATCAGCATTGGTATTGCCGTTTTTCTGGCGGAACTTTGCCCGGAACGTTTGCGTTTGCCGCTCAACTGGATGATCGAGATGCTGGCTGCCATTCCCAGCGTAGTCTATGGTTTGTGGGGAATCTTCGTTTTTCTTCCCGTGGTCGTCGCGCCAATAGGAAAATTTCTTGCCCCGTTGAGCAGCCTGCCATCCTTTGCTGGAACACTTTTCACGGGGCCAATCTCAGAAGACGGTACTTCCCGCCTGGCGGCGGGACTGATCCTGACCATTATGATTATTCCAACCATTACGGCGATCAGTCGCGATGTGCTGCTGGCTATTCCCGACACACAACGCGAGGCCGCCATGGGCTTGGGATCGACGCGTTGGGAAATGATTTGGCAGGTGCTTCTGCCATATGGTCTCTCTGGAATCCTGGGCGCTATCATTCTTGGTTTAGGCCGCGCTTTGGGAGAGACAATGGCTGTAACCATGGTGATGGGGAATGCCAACGAAGCAACTGGCTCGCTTCTGAAAGCCGGATATACGATGGCCAGCCTGCTCGCTCTTCAATTCAAAGAGGCGGTCACTCCGCTGCACACCGATGCCATGATCGAGCTTGGATTGACGTTGTTTGCCATTACGCTCATCTTGAACCTGTTGGCCCGCTTCCTCGTCTGGCAGGTGGCGCGGCGCACTCCGCAGGAGGCGCGCGCATGACCCGTTTCCAGCAATTGATTGCGAAGAATGGAGCCAGGCATCGCCGTCACCGCCGAATCGTCAACGGCGTAATGCTCTCATTGACCGGATTATTGACATTGATGGCTCTCGTGCCATTATTTTGGATCATCGGTTATGTGATCTATCGCGGCGCGCCGGTCCTCAATCTGAATTTCTTTACGCAGCTTGCGCGTCCGATTGGAATGCGCGGCGGTGGCGTTTTGTTTGCCATCGAAGGCACAGCCGTGCTTGCGATTCTAGCCTGTCTGTTTGCCATTCCGCCCGGTGTGCTGGCGGCCTTTTATGCAGCGCGCAATCCCAACACGCCCCTTGGTATCGCTTTGCGTTTTAGCACGGATGTATTGGCGGGTGTTCCATCCATTGTGATGGGACTCTTTATCTATGGCCTGGTCGTCGTCCCAATGAAACATTTTTCGGGCTTCGCGGGCGGGTTGGCGTTGAGTATTCTGATGCTGCCCACCATTATTCGCACAACAGAGGAAATGCTGAAGCTCGTCCCGCATACTTTACGCGAGGGTTCTTTGGGTTTGGGCGCGCCGGAATGGAAAACAAATTTAAGCGTTGTGTTTCCAGCCGCGTTGGATGGGATCATCACCGGCTTTCTGCTGGCGATCGCCCGCGCCACTGGAGAAACTGCGCCCTTGTTATTTACCGCTTTGGGCAATGAACGATTTGATATTGGCGCAATCATCCAGAGCGGCATACAGGCGCACCAGAGCATTTTCGCTGTGATCGGCCGCATTATCAACCAGCCCATCGACTCCCTGCCCCTCACGCTCTGGACGTATGCCATGCAGCCGTATCAGGAACGAATTGACCAATCGTGGGGTGTGGCATTGGTGCTGATGATCTTTGTGCTGCTGATCGAGATCGTTGCCCGCATGTGGATCGAAGCCCGCAAACGCGCCTTGCAAGGATAAAACATGGAAACCAAAATTTCTGTATCAAAAATTACAGCTGCAGAAGCAATATCTGAAATCAAGGTCGCTGTGAAGAACCTTTCTGTTTACTATGGAAAATTTCGCGCGTTGGCCGAAATCAACATTGCTATTCGATCCAATAAGATCACCGCCATCATCGGCCCGTCCGGTTGTGGAAAGTCAACCTTGCTGCGTTCGTTCAACCGCATGAATGACCTGACGCCTAATGCGCGCATGGATGGGGAAATCCTCCTGGATGGCGAGAACATCAATGCCCCGGGCGTGGACGTGGTGGATGTCCGCCGCCGGGTCGGCATGGTTTTTCAGCGTCCGAATCCGTTTCCAAAAAGCATTTACGACAACGTGGCGTTTGGTCCGCGCTTATATGGGATTCGGCGCAAAAGTGATCTTGACGAAATCGTGGAGAAATCCCTTCATCAGGCCGCACTTTGGGACGAAGTGAGGGATAAGCTGCATCAAAGCGGTTTCTCTTTATCCGGCGGACAGCAGCAGCGATTATGCATCGCACGCGCCTTAGCCGTCGAACCGGAAGTCATTCTGATGGATGAACCCGCTTCGGCCCTCGACCCGATCTCGACTCTTCGCATCGAAGAATTGATGCATGACATCGTCAAGAATTACACGATTATCATCGTGACGCACAACATGCAGCAGGCCGCGCGCGTTTCTGATTACACGGCCATGATGATGATTGATGATCACCGCATCGGGCGGTTGATCGAGTTCAATGAGACCCAGGTGATCTTTACCAACCCGAAAGACAAACGCACGGAAGATTACGTGACGGGCCGGTTCGGATAAATGTAGAATAAGAAGAGTGCGGATTTCAATCCGCAGCAAGCGAGGTGATTATGTTACGAAAAGCTTTTGAAGCAGAAATCAAGCAAGTCAAAGATGATGTGCTTTTGCTTGGCAGTATGGTCGAAGAGTCCATTCTGAAATCCGTTGATGCGCTCAAGAAGCGGGATCTAAAAGCAGCACAGAAAATTCTCGAAGCTGACCGTGAAATCAACAAAAAACGTTTTGCCATCGAAAGCCAGTTGATGATTCTGATCGCCACGCAGCAGCCGATGGCGCATGATCTGCGCCTGCTGGCTTCGATCATGGAGATCATCTCAGAGTTGGAGCGCATGGGCGATTATGCCAAAGGCATTGCCAACATAAACATCCGCATGGGCGATGAACCGCTGCTTAAGCCGTTGATTGACGTCCCGCGCATGGCTGAAAAAGGTGTGGATATGCTTCACCGCGCGCTGACCGCATTTGTCAACGAGGATGTGGAGGCGGCGCGCAGGATACCAATCGAAGATGATGAAGTGGATGCGCTCTATAATCAGGTCTATCACGAGTTGATGTTGTTTGTCATCCAGGATCCAAAAACCATCGAGCGCGCCAACTGGCTTTTGTGGGTGGCGCATAATCTCGAACGCGTCGCGGACCGCGTGACGAATATCTGCGAGCGGACGGTATTTATTGTCACCGGCGAGTTGACCGAGATCAATGACACGGATAACGAATTCTGGCATCCGCATAAAAAAGATGAATAGAAAAGTGCTTTTTCTTTGCACCGGTAATTCATGCCGTTCGCAGATGGCTGAAGCCATCGTTAATGCCCATTACTCGAACGAATGGCAGGCATTTTCCGCGGGCACTCGACCAACCGGCCTTGTGCATCCGATGGCGATCCGGGTTTTACGTGAAATCGGCATCGAACATCACGGCGAATCGAAAAGCGTCGAGCATTTTCGCAATGACGATTTCGATCTTGTTGTTACGGTTTGCGATGATGCCAACGAGGAGTGTCCCATGTGGCTGGGAAAAGGGAAACGCGTCCACGAGGGATTCCGCGACCCGGCCAAGGCGGAGGGAAATGCCGAGGAACGGCTGGCTGTTTTTCGTCAAGTGCGCGACGAGATGCTGGAGAAAATCCCAAATCTGTTGAAATGAATTTGTAGGGGCACGGCGACCCTTCCACACGTCTTCGCTAGTCAAGGCACGCGCTGTGCCCCCACAACATAGTCATCCTTGAACAATTCCCAATGTTTTCGCGACTGTGTAATCGGGGAATACCTGCGTGATGTTTTGATTCTTAATTCGCTTCTCGACAATCTCCGCCAACACATCGCGGTAATCGGTTGTGACGTTTAGATCGCCGGGGCCGTAAAGTTGATTGGGGGCGAGGCCGGGCCATTGAGTGTAAACCTTGCCGCCGTTGACTCCTCCGCCGACGATGAACATGCAGTTTCCGTGTCCGTGGTCGGTTCCGCCAGAACCGTTTTCCTGCGCGCGCCGCCCAAACTCGGACATTGTCACGATGGTCATCTTCTTGGCGAGGTCACCCATGTCGGTATAAAGTGCGGCGAGGCCCGAACTCAATTCATTGAGAAGTTTCGGCATATCGCCATCGGTTGCGCCTTCGGCATTATGTGTATCCCAACCGCCGATGTCAATGCAAGCCACTTCAAGGCCGATATCAGCTTTGGAGATTTGCGCGACTTGTTTTAACGCCATGCCATATTCGGTCTGCGGATATTGAGCGTTGCCGGTGGGTGTGTAATGTGAGATATCAATTTTCGAAAGCAGATCAACGGCGTTGAATGTGTCTTTCGCATCCGCATCCAAACTGCCGCCGAGGCTGTAAAGCGCTTCGAGTCGTTTGCGAATTTCTGCAAGTTGACTTATGTCACCTTGCAGGTGAAAATCCGCGATGGATTGAAGCGTGGTGACCGGGATGGGTCCGCGCAGAGAAGCCTGCATGATGCCTCCCATCCCGATGGCTCGGAATGGAGACGTATTCTGCCACGACGCGGATTGCAAGTGACGACCGATCCAGCCCGTCTCGATGGTTTTCTCGCCGGGTGTGCCGCGTTCCATGTAATCCATCGCGTCGAAGTGGGAATGGGTCGGGTCGGGCGAACCGACAGCGTGGACAATCGCCAAAGCTTTTTCATCCCACAAATCTTTGAGCGGCTGAAGCGATGGATGCAGACCGAAGAATCCATCGAGGTCAATTCCTGTTTTATCGTTGCCAGTCGAAGGCTCGGCAATTGCCAGGCTGGTTCGCAGATGATAATAATCCGCATCGCCATGCGGAATGACCGCGTTCAGACCATCCATGCCGCCGCGCTGAAAAATGACTACCAATAAATCGCCCGGCGGTTCGACGCCGTCCGGCGCGAAGGCCATGCGCGGCATCCATGATGGCAAAGCGGAGGAAACTGCGACGCCGCCCACGGCGGTTGTGGCGACTTTCATAAAATCACGGCGGGAAAGTTTCGTGTCCATTTCTAAACTCCTTTTTTATATCTAAATGTCATTGTGAGCGAAGCGAAGCAATCTCAAGTAACCTGTAAACAAGTAATTTGATTCAAAACTTGAGGTTGCTACGCTGCCGCTTGGTTCCAATACACTCGCTTCGCTCGCTACTCAACCAATGCGGCTCCTCACAATGACATCATCAACGAACTTGAAAATGCGGTGAACCCAGGATCAATCCGGCAATGCTGGCGAGCTTGCTGCCGAGATCGCCGCTCGAAGCAAAGTCAAGCAGAATATTGCGTGCGTTATCAGGCAACTTCGATCCAAGAAAACGTTGACTCAAAACATCCACAACATCTTGAGCAGATTGCGCGTCAGCGGTCAAGGATTTCACGTCCACGCGTACACCCGCAATTTTGTTGGATGTCAAAAGATTTCCAAAATTCCAACGTTCGAGCAGGCCGCTGGTCGTTGCCCAAAACGAAGCTGTGTCGGGAAAGCCATTTGGAAATTCCCAATCGAATGGAATCTGTCCGAGAAGTCTTACGTGTTGAACCAATTGCTGCGATTGACCTGTAAGTGTCGCACCGGTCAATCGCAATGTGGATGCAAGAAATTCAAGCGGACGTTTGAATTTTTGCCCGGCAGAATTCTTGAATTGATCCGACTGGAAAATGGCTTTGAGCACCGCGCGTGTGTCGCCGTCAGACTGGGTGAAGACATTCGCCAGCGCGCTGACCAGCGCCGGGTCCGGGTTGTCGGAGACGAAGCGGCGGGCGAGTTTAGTGCTGATGAATTGCGCCGTCATCGGATGGTGCGCCAGCATATCCAACACTTTTGTCCCGTCGTCTTCGCCGCCGCCCGCGGGAATATCCAAATTCAAAATATGTTTTTCACCCGTGTCGTGGATCCGTTCCGCAAAATGATATGTCCCGAATTCGCCGAGGATGCTTTTGGGACCATAAATTGTCCAGCCGGTGAAAGCGCGCGCAACCTCGGTGACATCTTTTTGTGTATAGCCGCCGTTGACGCTGATGGTGTGAAGTTCCATCAACTCGCGGCCATAATTTTCGTTCGGCGCGGACTTCTGGCTTTCCGCGTTATCGAGGAAAATCAACATGGCCGGGCTGTGCGCGGAAGCATTTAGAATGTCACCGAATTTTGCAAATGCATTCGGACGAATCACCTTTAAATCATCGTCCGTTTTCAGCACGCGGCATAGAGTTTTGCCAATGTAAATATTGAAATGATTCGACCAGAAATCAACCATGACTTCATTGAGTTGACGATTGCTGTGCCATTGGCGAAGAATTGTCGCCGCGACCAATTCCTGAATAGGTTGGCTGAATTGGGGAAGCTGCAGGCGCTGCGTCGGTGTCATTGTCAGAGTTGGGAAGCGGGTCATGAGTTGATCGGTTGCATCATCATTGATGTTCTGCGGGTTGAGCTGCTCGTCAATGAATGCGTTGAGTCCGATCTGATCGACGCGGGCGTACATTTCCGGGGTTGGACCAAAGCTGATTCGGTTGAGAGTCAAAACCGTTAAGGGATCATCGGCTGTCACCGAATTTGCAATTGTCAGCGGAACTGTTCCAACGCTGCTTGCGCCGGTGGAATGACCGGTAATTTTTGCGGCGGTTGGCAGTTGCGGGGTGCAAGCCGAAAGCGCGGCAAAGGCCGCGAACACGCTGGAAGTTTTTATAAAGTCACGACGCGAGATTGTCATATCAACACCTCGCCGTCATTGTAGGATTGGATTTTGACCTGTTGGTTACCCCGTTGTAAATTCTTTGTAAAACGCGTAGGGGCGGAGCAACGCTCCGCCCCTACAATTTACCAAACACGTTCGAGATCGGGATTATCGCACGGCTTGCGGCCAACCTTCGCCATGTCCATCCATTGGCCGTGTACGTTCACGCGCACCACGTCAGCGGTGAAATCGGTGATGGTTGCGCCATTGTTATTGAATAAATATGAACCGACTGCGTAAATATCAACCGGGACGCCCAATCGTTCGAACTTGCGAATCCGATCCGGATTAAATCCGCCTGAGACGACGATCTTCACGTTCCGGCAAAATTCCTTTGCCGCCTCTTCCCACGACGTTGGCAGGTCCCACCGTTCCCAGGCTGAATCCAATCCCTGACGGACATTGAACACCAGCCTCGGCGTAACTCCCAGATCGAGACTCGAATCGCCCAATGGCGGAACGGAAACATCGCGGATGCTTCCGGCTGTGTCGAGACGCACGCCGTAGAGTCTATATTTTTCCGCTTCGGTATTTTGACCCGAGTCTTTCAACTCGCGATATTTCGCAAACGTGGCGTCCAATGTGCGAAGCGAATCGCGCACCGAATCATTGTTGAAGTCTACCAGTGCGATGCGCGGAATCGAAGCTGGCAAAACACGTGCAAACTGCATCATGGCTTCGGCCGTGTCGCCGAGGAAGGAAGCAATGGCAGCGTGAGCCACCGTCCCGCCGCCCGCGCCGCCCCACCAGTCGCCCTGAGCGTCAGTTGAGATGAATGGGCCGAGGTCTTTTTCGTGGTCGAGATTGAATCGTTTGACTGCGATGTTGTATGCGTATCCATCCGCAGCCTGGACTTCGTGCAGATCAAAGCGGGCGGGGAAGAACAAAACCGGTTTGCCGCGCGCTGCCACGAACGTTTCGTAAACGTTGGTGGCCACGCGGCTCGAACGAGTCAAAATGCCGAGCGTTGGCGTTTCGAGCAGGGCAAAATCCCGGTAGCGTCCGCGGACTTTGATCACGGGCAAAATATTTGCCGGGTCGCCGTCATAGGTTACGGTTGATCCATCCTGAACCGCCCAGACTTCGAGTTTGTCCGAAGTGTCAACGAATTTATCGCCGTTGAAATAACCCGTGCAATGCCTGAGCATTTCGAGCGATTTATCCACACCAACCACGATGGTCTGCCCGATCCGGCGCGTAAACCATTGCATCTCGACTTCGATATCGCCAACCGAAATGTCATCGGGAGAAATGTCAGTGGGCAGGTTGTGATGATGACCCGCGAATGTATAACCTTCCGCAGAGAGTGCGGTGAGCATTCGTCCGATGTTCTCGAAGTATTTATCCGAATACCAGCCGCGCCTCATGCGCTCGACATCGAGCTTGAATGTTTCGTTGGTGAGACGTTTGCCGTCAAAGATGCTCATGAAGGTCTCCAGGTCTAATCCGTCTTACAGGTTATCAAGTCTGAATCTTGATGTTCAAGCGACAAAATATTTTAGGCCATTATGATAAGAAGTTGTCTGTGGATTTTACGCGGCGCATTCCTGCTTTTGCAAATTTGTCGAAAGCCTCGTTGGCCGCGTCAGTGAAGTCCGCGCCGGGGACGACAACGGGCGACGTGCAATCTTCGAGCAGGTAAACTTTATTTGCAAGCGATTTGTCTTCTGCTTGGATGTCGTCGAGCAGATCGGAAATCGTCCACGCCACGCAATGTGATTTGGCCTGACCCGCGATGATGACGGCGTCCACTTGCTTGAGCGTTTCGATGAATTTGGAATTGCGCTCGCCCAGCACTTCGCCCCTTGGCCCACGCGTCACTTCCGGACCGATAACGGAGTAATGCTCCGTGAAGGGTCTATCGCCCTTGACTTCGAATTCCGGCTGCGTGAGCCTCGCCATCGAATGGAAGAAGATGGCTTCTTCAACCGATGAGACCAGCGCATGTCCGATCCCGCCCAGCATGGCATGATACGGCCAGATGGTCAGCGCGTATTTGCCTTTCTTCTCCAGCTCATCTGCATAATGGATCATCATCTGCCGGCCGTATTCGGCTGTGATACCAAAGCGCGGCGCGAGTGCAGGATTAAATTTCCATTTGCCGGTTTTCAATTCGCTGGCCTGGATATTTGTGTACGGCGCGGGATGATTGCCGTCGTTATCAACGAAGAAGATGGCATGGAAGACCTGCTGTGATAAATGCGTATCCATCGTGGCAGAGATGTGCGTGATGACACCAAGATTGTGATAGATGAATTGACACAAACGCACATTGTCTTCGACCGCGCCGCGTCCGCTGCGGCCAGCCACAAACAGTTCAAAGTCCGGGATGCAGAATGTGTTCTGCACATCCACCAGCAGGAGCCAGATGCGGCGCTTCGAGGCCGCGGCCGCTTCAAGTCCGTGTTGACGCGCCCAGTCGCTCGCCTGCTTTGCGCGTTCCTCATAAGGCACGCGCCATACTTCGCCGACTTTCTGCGCGTCGAAAAAAGAAGGGATGGGAAGATTCGTCATGCCAATGATTGTAATCTTTTGGTTGGGTTTTGCAAGAGAAAAAGCCGGGTGTCTCACCCGGCTTTGATGATGCAATCGAATATTTTTAGACACCAGCGATGGTAAGAATCAAATCCGTGAGATAACCAAAAATGAACCCGATAAACAATCCCCAGCCCGCGTAGAATTTCATGCCGGTGCGGCGATTCAAGTTGAGCAATTCACCGATGATATAAACCAGCGCGCCTGCGGCAAGCGATAGGAAGAGAACCGACATCGCATCAGAGATCAGATAATATCCAACCATCGTACCAAGAAAAGTTGGACCGCCGCCGATCAATCCCGCGAGGCCGATGAATCCCCACGAGGGGCGATTCTCTCCCACGAGCGGGCCGACGATGCCGAAGCCTTCAGTCGCATTGTGCAATCCAAAGCCGATGATCAAAAGCGCGGCAAAGCCGATTTCCCCGCGTCCCGCCGATTGGCCAATGGCTAGTCCTTCAGAAAAATTATGCAGTCCGATTCCCGTTGCAATCATCAGCGCCAGGCGTGTCGGTGCTAATACCTGAACCATGCCTGGCCGGGAGCGCATGAAGCGCTGCTCAAACGCGATCAGACCGAGCAGGCCGATTCCAAACCCGATGATGAAGACGGCGAGCAAAACATAAAACCCGGTAAAGTCTTTGGTTCCTGTAATTGCTGCTTCGATTGGCTCCGTCAGCTTGGACAAAATGTCGAACAGGAGAAAAAGCAAGATGCCTGCCGACATCATCGAAAAGAATGTGCGGGTTCCTTCCGTAAGTTTTTTGAGTCTTCCGAAAGGAAGTCCAAGATAAATGGTAAAACCTGCAATGGCGCCCAGCAATACAGTTTGGACAAAACTCATAAATCAATCTCCATTCCTTTTGTCATAAAAAAGTCAGCCGTCGGGCTGACCTTGAAAAAGTCTAACATGGGGTTATGAAATTGGGAATGAAAAAATCGGAGGTGGTTTTAACCATGGACCCTGGAAGAGCGCAGGGTAAACGCGAATGAGCGCAGATAAAAAAGTTTTTAGCGTGCCTTTTTGTGCCCCGCGGACTTATTTCCTTTTGTCATCCTGCGGTATGGCGGCATGTCAATTACGTAAACTTGCTGCTTTGACGCGTCAAGCACCTTATTCCATAACCCCGGATAATTGATCGCAAATGAATCGGGCTTAAGCGTGGAAGTGATGACAGTTGGGAGGCGCGCATAGTAGCGATGATTAAGGATTTGGTACAGTTTGTCCTCCGCCCAAACAGAACTGGTGCCGCTTTCCTTCAGGTCGTCGAGGATCAGCATCGGAGTGGTTTTGATTTCGTTGAATCGACGATCGAAGGAAACATCAGAGGCGGGGCGGAAGGTCTGACGCATGTAGTCGAGCAAATCAGCTACTTCCACGAGGACAGCCTGCCCGCCCAAGTCAATGCGATAGTTGCCAATGGCGGCCGCCAGATGCGTCTTGCCAGAGAACGAGCCGCCAAGTAGAACCAACCAGCCTTCGGGTTCCTCTGCAAACGTCACCGCCGCGTTGACCGCCTTATGCAGGGTTTTTATATCCTCCTGGGTTACTTTGACGCGTGTAATTTCCTTATCCTTGATCTTGTTGCCAAATCGGTCCTGTTTCTCGGTGGTCGTGGTTGTTATCACTTCCTTGCCAATCTCGTCCTCACGCGTCTCGAAATTCTTAAAAGTCATCGTTTTGATTTCAGGCAGGGACAACATCGAAATGCCGGGGTTGCTTGTTTCGGTTGGACGACGATAATCGGGCGCAGTGATGGTAATGTGTTTTACGAATTCATCGTCTTGCAAACGCGAGCGGATGCGGCTCTCGATCTCATCCAGCATTAAGTTGGTTGTAATGACCGTTGGCAGTTTGTTTATGTAACGATAATTGATGATCTGGAATAATTTCTCCTGTGCCCATGCCGTGGCATTCTGTGTTCCGAAATCATCTAATATCAACAAGTTTGCGTTGCGGATTTCCTCGAAGCGCGCCTCGAATGTTGTTTCAGGGTCGCTAAAGGCAAAACGCAGCATATCCAGCAAATCTGGAACCGTGATGAACAGCGTAGGTGTGCCAGTTGAAACAGCAAAATTGGCAATTGCCGCGGCGAGATGGGTTTTTCCGCAGCCATATCCGCCCTCGAGTAATAGCCAGCCTTGATGTGTGCGCACAAAACTTTCGGCTTCCTCTTTTGCAAGTTGCAAACTGTTCATATCTTGTGGCATCATGAATTTCGCGTTCTTGTTCCCCTGTATATCGAAGTTTTCAAAAGTCAGATGACTTAATCGGTCAAGGTGACTCAACTCGAACAGGCGCTGGCGTGCGCCATCAATAATTTCCGCGCTCCTGCATGCGCACGGCTCCAAACGGCCAAAGCGCGGATCGCCCATCGAAACATCATAACGCACATAACCCGCGCCGTGGCAATGCGGGCAGTTTGGATCGCCAAGCGTCGTTCTAGTCTCGTTTGAAGTAGTCGGCGAACTCGCCTTCACTGTATCGTTTGAAATCTTTGCCAGCGTCTTGCTGATCTTTTCTTTCATCTTTCCCTTTTTCCTTCCACCGTTTTAAGATCGCCTCCACGTATTTCCAGTTTCGTACATTACGTGTCACCGCAATCTCGAACGCTTCTTCAAACCATTCGTTGCGGTACTCTTTTTCAGCCTCGCGCAGCATATCGGCAATGATCGGCGTAAGCGGGCCGATATTTTCTTCATACAACTTGAAAATGTTCGGACGTTCGACCGGCGGCGCGGACATGATCTTTGCGGACTCTCGCCAATTGCCTTTCGCGAACGCCTCGGCGGCGGCGCGTCCACGCGGCGAATTCAAGAAATAAAATGTGTCCGCTTCATGCTCTGACTTTAGCAGGGTTCCGCGCTCGACGGCTTTTCCCAATCCCGAAACGACCTCGTCCGCCGCGAGACCCAAATCCTTCGCGTCGAAATCGGTCTGGCACATGGCGTGGAATGGGCCGTCCATGTGACCGATGCGCCAGATGGCATACAACGTCACCTTTAACTCGTCCGTGTCGGTGATCTCGTTCAACAGTTGACGAAAGAACGAGTCGGGGAGTTCGGTGAAAGTTTCAGAGTCGGTGAAGCCTTTGAATTTTTCCATGTTGTTGCGTAGGGGCACAGTGACGCTGTGCTCCTACTACAAAAATCATTCATTCGGATTGAATATCTTCGTTGCGGCGTTCTCGAACTTTGCCAGCGCGTTGCGGAAAACCAATTCCACCGTTCCAACCGGGCCGTTGCGATGTTTGGACACGATGATCTCAGCCACGTTTTGTTTAACAGTATCCTTCTCGTACTGATCAGGGCGATAAATAAACATCACGATATCCGCATCTTGTTCCAGACTCCCCGATTCTCTCAAATCCGAAAGCACGGGACGTTTATCCGAGCGCTGTTCCACGGCGCGGCTCAATTGTGCCGCGGCAAGGACGGGTACATTCAATTCACGCGCCAGCACTTTCAAGTTACGAGAAATATATGAAACTTCCTGCACACGGTTATCGGTGCGCGTATCGCCGCCCATCAATTGGAGATAGTCCAAGATAATCAAATCGAGATGATGTTCGAGATGCAGACGGCGGCACTTCGTCCGCAGTTGGAGCGGCGTGATGGCGGGCGTGTCGTCGAGGAAGATGTGTGTGTCCGACATCACTTCGACCGCGTGCGTGAACAGCGGCCATTCATTCTCCTGCAGCTTGCCTGTCCGCAGACGCTGCGAATCGATCCCGGTTTCCTGTGCGATCAAGCGCTGGACAACCTGCTCGTTCGACATTTCGAGAGAAAAAATTGCAACATGCTTTTTATGGGTCAGCGCCGCGTTCTTTGCGACGGAAAGCAGAAATCCGGTTTTGCCCTGACCTGGTCGGCCTGCAATGATTAGCAAATCCGATGGTTGTAATCCGCTGAGCAATTTATCGAGGTCAATGAACCCCGTCGGGACGCCGAAAATTTCTTCGTCGCGTTTGGCGAGATCATCAATCCGGTCGTAGTATTCACTCAACACAACGGAAATCGGCTCGACGTCATGTTTGAGACGGCGCTCACTCACGGTGAATACGGCCTTTTCCGCCTCATCCATCACGTTGTCAATTGTCGAATCTTCGTTGTATGCCATCGAAGCGATGGAGTTTGCCGCAGTAATCATCTTGCGGCGGATCGAATGACTCTCGACGATGTGCCCGTATGATTCGGCGTTGAGCGAAGTCGGCACCTGATTAACGAGCGACGTTAAATAAGCCGGTCCGCCAATCTCGGCCAGTTGACCTTTTCGATCAAGCTCTTCCGTAAGCGTTAACAGATCAATTGGAATTCGTTGTTCGTGCAGGCCGGTGAAAGCTTCCCAAATCCACTTGTGGCGATGAATGTAAAAATCGTCGGCCTGCAAAAATTGGGCGACATCATAATAAACTTCCGGGTTAATGAGAACCGCCCCTACAACGGCTTCTTCGGCTTCTCGGCTGTGCGGGATCGTTGGCGCGGCGGGGGCGGTGGTTTCTTCAGGAGGGATGTAATCGGTCATTTCTTCTTGGGCTTGCCCGGCTTGCTGGGTTTATCTGGCTTGTCAGGTTTATCGCCTTTATCTTCCTCATCAGGTTTGTCTTTGCTGTCCAGTCTATCGAGATCGAGCTTGCCAAGAAAATCTTCGAAGACGGACAGCCGCTCGCTGCTGACATCTGGAGCGGGAGCCGGCCGCGTCGTCGAACCTTGACTTTGAGCGGGCGCGCCTGCCGAGGAACCCATGTCCGCTTCCGGCGTGATCCCAGCGTTCTTCATCACGTCTTCGTCCACCATGATTGGCACGTGAGCGCGGACTGCGAGCGCAATGGCATCTGATGGCCGTGAGTCAACGTTGATTTCCTTTCCGTTGGCTTCCGCCACGATGTTTCCGTAAAAGATGTCTTCTTTGAGGGAGATGATCTCGATGCGTTTGACCTTCGCGTTGAACGTGGTAAAGACGTTTTTCAACAGATCATGAGTCAGTGGGCGGTTCATTTCAACTTCCTGCAATCCAACCGTAATCGCTTCCGCTTCATAAGTGCCAACCCAGATTGGCAGATAACGGTCGCCGCCTGTCTCGCGCAGGATGACGAGCCTTTGCGGCGACATTAGGTTTACTCGCACGCTATCAATCGTTACTTCTATCATTTTGGCTCCAAGAGTATCTTATTCTATCATACATACATTTGGAGAAAATTGCCAGAGAATATTTAAAAAGTGGGCTGCGTTTTCATCTTCGATGATGCGCTACTACACGTCATTGCGAAGCCGCGAAGCTGCTGCGGCAACCTCATGTTTTCATGCTCAATGAGATTGCTGCTCCTCGCAACCCTAAACCCTCGCAGAGCAAAGGGCTTAGGGCGCAGGGCGTTGACCTATGTGCGAACCTTTACGCGTTCAAATGATATGTGTGATACGCGTTCTGGCATGGATTTCCCCAACAGATGTGCATTTCGCGCGCGGTCACATCAATGACCATGGCATTGATCGTTTTTTCGCGATCCAACGGATCGGTCAGTTCGATGGCGTGGTTGCAGATCGAGTTTGGAAGATTGACATGATCTTTCTGAATGGCTTGCAGCGTCTTGATGGTGTGCGCTGAATTCTGCCTCAATAAACGATTTGCGCGGAAATATCTCACACGCGAAGAAATCAATTCTTCGGGATCGCTTTCGATTTCTTTCATCTGTTTGTCAAGATAATGATTGGTGTGGACGAGATAGCCGTCGGTTCCGTGATGAATCTCGAAGCGCCGCGCTGAGACTTCGATGGAATACATCTCGCCGCTCTCGTGGGCGATCAGGTGGTTGTATCCGGCAGCGCGGTGAGGGACGAGCGCGCGCCCGATGGCACCCGAGATGCGGCGGGAGGACAGGACCGCGCGCGCAACAATCAGACGCGGTATGCCGATCCGCGAATCGGTTGGATAAACGGAGTCGATTAGCTGGGCAATGCCATAAGCGTTGAATCCCACGTTGGGCAGGAGCCCGCCATACGTCATGGCAAGGAACGGCGGTTCGTCTTTTGGTCTGGCTGAGATGACGAATACATCGTCTTCATCTTCGGGAATCCAATCTTCGTTGTGTGCGATGAGAGTATGTCCGTCTGCCGTGCGTTGTTCGTTGACAGCAAAACTCGTGCAGCGTGTCAGATGCAGGGCGTCCGTGGTCACGGCCTCCATGGCGTTGAGCGCCATGACATCATCCAATTCAACGTTCGCACCTTCTGCAATGCCGCTCATTTCATCCACATATTGCGGATAGCGCTCCTCAGCAAACGGCCGGTATTTGCGCGCCTGGATTCGCGCGCCGTCCCAAGTCAGCTCGAGCTGATCATAGGTCTGTTCGATCAAAACATGCGCATTGGCAATGCTATGTTGGATCTGCTCCCGACGCGCTTCGCCAATCTGATGGCCCATTTCGCGGTGACTGCCGGAAACTTCGATTAATGGCGGCGGCGCGTGGTGGACGGGGGTGTTTGGAATATCAACTTTTGGCAGCATGCTTCCTCCATAAATCAAACCCGCCCCGGCAAACTTGCGCCGAGGCGGGATGATTATATCATGCAGCCTTTCGGGACTAAAACGCTCATGAAGCAGGCGGAATGTTCTGACTCGAATCGGATGGAGGCGCAATAACAGCCATCGCGGGATGGAGAACGGGCCGCGTGCCAAAAAGCGTCATCACCACCGCACCGACTCCGACCAACCCAACCAGTACACCGGCCATCCAGCCGATGCACGGCACTTGATTCAGCGCACCGACCACGATCATCAGCAGGAATGTGCCGAATCCTGCAGAGAGCACAGGCGCCCAGGTTTGATGAATGGCTTGGGTGAAGCGGTCGCCAACTTCCATGCCCAACGCAATCACACCAAACAACCATGCAAGCACGAGCAGGATTACTGCCGCCAATGCAACCGGGATGAGAATCAACGTGATGACTAAAATCACCAGCGTGATAGGGGTCAGGAAAGCCGTCAACAGCCCGAGGCTCCCGGCAATGAACGGCTGGCGGATAATGGCCTGCGCCACACGGTCAAGCTGCGGATGCAGAAAAACAGTTAACAGCATAGCCAAGGCTGCGAGGGCAATCGCTTGAAAGAAAATATTCGCGACTGTCCAAACTGGATTGAAAAACCAGTCGTATCTTGGAGTAGGCGGTGTTTGAGGCGATGAAGGCGAGACCGGTATTTGAATCGATGGCGCAGGCATGTTGGTTACGACATTGCCGCCAATGAAAGCGCCATCCGCTCGTTGAAGTGAGCCGCCCAGCGTTACCATGTTGCCGGAGAGTGAAGCATGTGTTCCTAGTGATGCCAATCCGCCAATGACAACTGCATCGCCGGTGGCTTGTCCTTCCAAATTCAGGCTTCCACCGATGATGACAACGTTTCCATTTACAGTTGCGCCATCTTGAATGACTGCCTGCCCGCCGATCACAACCAGATCACCCTCGAGAGTCTCTCCGCTTTTCAAGGTAAAGTCCTGACCGATGACCACGCGGCCATCCAAATGGCCGTTCGTTTGCGCGTAAGCTGAACTAACGGGCGCAAGCAAGATCATCAGCAGGGCCAAAGTGTAAAAAATTTTTTTCATTGTTCATACTCCTTGCGGGACACGAGTGACCCGCCATATTGAAACTACCCACAATCCACCAATCACAACTATCATCAAAAACATGCCCAACCAATCAGCAGGGGATATAAAGTTCGGTATCACACGCATTAAAACAGAACCAGCTTCGCTCAACGCCTGAATTGAAGTCAGGATAAAAAGGAAATAGCTCACGGCGGTGGTCAGCCATTGGGCGGGCGATTGCAATACTTCTTGGATCGCTGGGCCAGCCAGCCATGCCAGCAGTGCCAACCCGCCCAAAACCAAAATCAGGGTACCGATAATTTGCCGCCAGCGTTGTTCCTGCCGGCGCTGCACGAGCCGCGTCTGGAACCGCTCTGTAAACCCTGCCGCCGGTGAAACCGTGCGCACGGAATGCAATGCCAGGTTCGATTCGGCAATTGCGGAGCAAGCAGGGCAAGACCGTAGATGCGCTTGCAGTTCGCGTTCCTGTTCGAGGGTGAGAGGCTGGTCATCGAGCAGCCAGTCTTCAAAAGGCCGGTGATTCATTGGGCCTCCTTTCATGTTTGACTCGCGGGGATTCTTCCTGCCAAAGTCCTGCCAGTTCGCGCCGCGCCCGATGAAGTCGGGATTTGACCGCACTGACGGTCAGGTTGAGCGTCTCGGCGATTTCGGCTTCCGAGCAATCATGCCAGTAGCGCAGGATGATCGCAGCACGGTCCACTGAGTCGAGACGTTTGAGCAGGCCTTGCATCCGCTCGCGCTGTTCGCCGCGTACCGCTTCGGACTCCGGGTTGGGCGCGTCCGCGTCAGGAAGTTCGAACCCGCCCTCGTCCTCATCCTGATCAACCGAGATCATGGAAAACTTGCGGCGGCGCAAACGGTCAATGCAATAGTGCGCGGCGATGGACAACAGCCAGGTCGCGAACGGACGTTTGTTGTCGTAGCGATGGATGTGTTGATACGCCCGCAGAAACGTCTCCTGCGCCGCGTCTTCAGCCGACTCTGGTTCGCCTAACATACGAAAACACAGGTTGTACACATGCGTTTGGTAGGCTTCGACCAATTTCGTGAATGCTTCGTCATTGCCTTGCTGGGCCTGGGCTACCCAGGCCATTTCTTCGTTCACGCGTTCTCCTTGGACTTTCTACTTACTTTACGAGACAAGATGAGAAAAGTTGCTAACTTCTCTGCATGGACACTTTACAACATTGTATGAAAATTCATTGCGGATTGTATAATTGGCGAAATGTATAATAACGATTCTATCGTCGGGAGGACACTTTTATGAAACGCCTTCGCTGGTACGACTATCTTACCCTGAATTTGTTCTGGTTCGGATTGAACATCCGCAACACCGCACTGGGTTCCATCTTCATGCCATATTTGGTTGGGATATTTGTGCCGGAGGCGGTCAAGAACTCCGCGTTGGGCGGGATGCGCGCCGCAGGCTTGGTCATCGCCATGCTGGTGCAGCCCGCGGCCGGACTCTTGAGTGACCGTTCCATGTCGCGCTTTGGCCGCCGCCGACCATACATTTTGATCGGCGCATTTTTCGACTTGGTATTTCTAGCGTTGATCGCTGTTTCATGGAACTACTGGTCACTATTGATCGGTGTACTTCTTATTCAATTTTCGTCAAACATTTCACACGGCCCGCTGCAGGGATTGATTCCCGATCTTGTCCCGGAAGATGAACGCGGACGCGCTTCAGCGATCAAAGCCATTTTTGAATTGCTTCCGATCATTATTGTCGGCTTGACGATTGCAAAATTAGTCGGCGCGGGAGAATTGGGTTGGGCTGTCTTTGCGACCGGCGCAACTTTGTTGATTGTCGCCGTCATTACCGTGCTTTTTGTAAAAGAAGAACCGCTGAAAGAAAAACCAAACACGCCATTCTGGCCCCCGATGTTACGCGTGCTTGGAATGTTGGCAGGAATCGCAATCGGTGCAGTTGCTGGAATTCTTGGCGGTGGTATTTTGGGTGGTCTCGCAGGTTTGATTACTTTGATCTTTGCAAATCAAGTTACCGCCTTGGAAGTCGGTGTGGGCGTGGGCGGCGCGGTGGCAATGATCGTGGCGGTGATCGCGGGAGTCTGGGCAGGTGCGTTGGCTACGCTGGGTCAGGATGCGCGGCGTCAATCTTCGTTTACATGGTGGATCGTCAATCGCCTGATGTTCCTCGCCGCGGCAACGTCGCTTCAAGGATCTGTATTCTATTTTGTGATGTATGCCTTCACGCTCAACGAAAAAGACTCGTCCGTTTTGACTGGCAGCCTTACAACGGTCATTGGAATCTTTATCCTGTTCTCTGCTTTGGCCAGCGGCTGGCTGGCGGACCGCATTGGACGCAAACGCTTGGTTGGCATCAGTGGAATCGTTGCGGCGGTTGGTAATTTTCTTTTGTTGAGCACGATTTGGATTCCAAATCTGACGATGGTTTATATTTCTGGCACGATCATCGGATTGGCAACCGGTTTATTCATGACAGCCAATTGGGCGCTCGGCACGGACCTTGTCCCTGCTGCCGAAGCTGGGCGATATCTCGGCATTTCAAATTTGGCCGGCGCGGGCGCGGGAATTGTCGGTGCGGGCATCGGCGGCTTGATTGCCGATTATCTGAATGGTTATCGTCCGGGGCTGGGATATTTTGCAGTCTTCGCAAGCTATGCGGTGCTTTTTGCGCTGAGCGCTGTCAGCCTGATTGGCGTGCGCGAGGCTGGCTTGATCGCGGAATCGTCAACTTCCGAACTCACCTCGCAAGTTTGATGGCAGCAACCCCGCGATATGTTCCATCATGATTCGCGCGGCTTGTTTATCTTTTTCATTTGCAGATAAATGATTCGGAATGGATAAACTATACGTCTCGCCGAAGTTCAGGCAAAGTCTTCCAGCTTCTTCGTAGATTCCAACCGGCGCAAACTTCAGGCGTTGAGCGGCCAGCAGCAAAGCGAAGCGTCCCACGCCTGAAGCGGGCATCGTTAAAACTCCGCCGGGTTGATCTCCGCCTTCAGGAGCCAAGCCAATAATCCGATTCTCGGCGCGCATCACATAATCCAATACCGCACGCACGGATTTTGCCCGCGCTTCCACATCACGCGGACGCGGTGGCATGGGCGGCATGGTCGTGAATCCATAAACGCGCGCGCCACGATTCAAAATAAATCGCGAGATTGGCATTCCGATTGGCGCGTACCAATTGCCGGGAAACGTCAATTCGCCGGTTATGATCCAGTGAATATCTTTCGACACAACTGAAGAAATGGCAATTGCCAGCCATTGCGCGGCAAAGCCCGGACGAAAATAATGATTGACCGTGATTACACACGGGCCGTCCTGTGGAATGTTCTCCTCGCCAAAAATGCGGAGGGGAGGATCAAGCCGCGAAACGGAAGCCCGCGCATCGTCTCGAAAGACGCGGTGACGCGACAGAATCGCGTCACGAACGAGTCCGGCAATGACGTCCCGCGGATACGAATATTTCGGATACATAAAAACGGGCTCAGCCCTGAGCGGAACGAAGGGAAGTCGAAGGGCAATTTAATTCTGGTGATCTGCGCTTCGACTACGGCGTTCTGCCCCGCTCAGCGCGATGAATCGCTATTTACTCAAATCCCGCGAGATTGATTCCATTTGCGCCAGCACCGCCGCAACTTGACCTGCGGGGATGTTCAACCTGAACATGCTGTTGAATCCGTCGCCGAGCATGATACGCACGTTGCGCCACGAAGCCAGTTGCGGCTGCATTTGCGCCTGCGGCAAAAGTGCAACTGCCGCGGCCCATTGCGGATGCGTATTTTTATAATCGCTCAACGCGTCCAGCGACGAAGTTCTCAGCGGGAATAGATTTGTCACCTGCACCCATTTGGTTTGATTCTCCGGCGATAACAGCCAGCGCACGAACAGCCAGGAAGCCAGTTGTTTTTCCGGCGTGGATTTCAAGACGACATACGATGAACCGTAAACGATCAATCCGGTTTGTGCGTCGCCGGGGAAACTCAAAACTGTCCATTCATCGCTGTTGTCGGCGGCGGCCATCGCCCGCGCATAATCGGGAAGTTCTTCAAGCCCGGCGGTGGCAAAGATGGCTTTGCGCGACGCAAACGCCGCAGGCAGGTCGGCGTTGGGCTGTGCCGTCCACGCACAGCCGTCATCGTAAAGCTGCTTGATGAATGTGAACGCGGCAATATTCTTTGGCGTCAAAAAGCGATAACCATTGCCTTCCAAAACGCCGCCGCCAAATGCCGTCATCCACGAAAGGGCGGTTATCGAGTCTGCATCGTTTACAAGATTCGACCAATCCAATGGCTGATCGGCCTTCAACTGGGATAATGTGGCGATGGGGTTTGTATCAATCAGCCAGCCGCCGTACGCGTCGTTGGTTTTGTCGGTATCGGTCAACATGGTTTGATGCGCCCGGCAGGCCTGTTGCTGAAAGTCAGACGAGGTTTGCGGCGATGAGTCAAAACCAAGTTCGCGCGCCCAGCTTACGTTGTAAAGAATGAATCGGGCGGAACGTTCCGCAGGCGCACCGACGCGTGTCCCATTAACGGAATCCTGATTCCAAAAAACGGGTGGAATGTCTTTGATATCTGCGCTGGATAATCCGTATCGTGGGTCGTTCACATAATTGTTCAAGTTAACGACCGAACCGCTGGCGTTCCATTCGAGCGCGTGTTCGGGGAACGCGATGGCGAGATCAGGCTGGTCCGGTGAGTTGAGCGACGCCGCGACGTTTTGATAAAGCTGTGTGTAGTTGATCTGACTCGTGGACTGGACCTTGATTCCCCATTCGTTCGTTTGATTGAAATCCTGGACTTGCGAATCGAAAAGATTCTGCTCGACGCCGAACCACGGAGTCCAAACTTGAATCGTGACCCCCTTCAACGCCTCTTTCTGGATTTGAATTGAGTCATCAACCTTTGGCGTGGAGGTTGCTGGAGGCGCGTCCGTCGCGGATGGCACCGCGGTCGGCGTCACCGTTGCGGGCTGGCACGCGGAGAGGATCAGAGCGGCTAATAAGATTAGCCTGCGGCGATGGATCATAATCCGCTGAAGACGGCAAACGGCACGGGGCTGAACGTCAGAATGAAGATGAGGATCGTCAACGCGGCGACCCAGCGTCGGCGCGAGTCGAGCGGCGTGATCTGGTCGAGCGGCTCAGCGTGGACGCGCCCAAGCCAAAGCAAAAGCACGGCCCACAGCCACCATCCGTTCCAAAAAATTCCAAGGCCAATTAGAACAACAAAGATGAACGGAAATGCTTTCGAGGCTTTGTCGCCGAACAGCGAGTAGATCACGTGTCCGCCATCCAATGTCCCGGCGGGAATCAAATTAAGAGACGTGACCAGCAGCCCGGCCCAGCCTGCGAACGCCACCGGATCAACGAACACATCCGTTGCGCCGAGCGGTATCGGCTGGCCGGTGAAGAAATACTTGAGCCAATAAAGCGCGTACGAAAGTCCATGCGTGGTGGCTGGGTCGGGAAGCAATTTGCCAAACATGAAATACTTTGCAAGCAGGTATAGCAATGAATTGCCTTCCTGTTCGATTAATCCACCGCTGGGCTGGATGACGCTCAAATGAGAGAGGGATAATCCATAAAAAAGCACGGGGATCGCTATTATCATTCCCGCAAGCGGGCCGGCCACGCCGATGTCGAACAGGACGCGTTTGTTCTTTGGTGTGCCCTGCATCAGGATTGCCGCGCCCATGGTCCCCAACGGCGGAATGGGAAGCGGAATGAAATAGGGCAGGGTCGCAGCCGTCTTGTGATGGCGACTCATGAAATAATGACCGAACTCATGCGCCAGCAGGATGGACATCAAACTCAACGCATAAGGCCAGCCTGTCAGCAAAGCCTTTGCAAAATATAGAATCTGTCCAGGCAGGTCGCCGGGCATTGTGCCCTGCGGCTGCGATCCAACGAACAAAACGCTCAACACGGTCAATATAAAAAGGATAATGTTGGTGGAAGCCCGCGCGGGTTTGGGGCTGGGTTTGGTCGGCGTGAGATAGATGATCTGTTGGCCCTTTTCGGAACGAAAGAGCGGTGTGATGTTATAAGGTTTCAGCGCATCTGCAAGCTGGTCGTATGCCGCTTCCGTGTCTTCAGGAATTAGCTGACCGCGATAACGCGCGATGAGTCCGCGCGCTGGGTCGCCCAGCGTCACATCGTCAATGCGAAAAATACGCGACACAAGACTGCTTAGAATTTCGGTTTCGGGGGTTGTCATTGTTCACCTTTGTCGGCCAACAGACTTGAATTCTCGAATCAAGTCGAATAAATTATCAGGAATCGAGCGGAGCGGGAGTGGATGGGAGTCGAACCCACCGCGGCCCGCAACGCGACCCGCCACAGGTTTTGAAGACCAGGAAGCCCGCCGGGACTTAACCACTCCCGCCCGCAAGCATAATCGAAGCGATAAGGATTGGCAAGCCGCGCTTTCTGAAACAAATGCAATTCTAATATTGGTTATCTCAGGAAATGCCGCGCAAAACTGGCGATTTCCGGAAGCAATAAAATTCCCGCGATGACTGCACACAGAATGGCGATACCGGCCAATCCGCCGACGATGGAACCGATCAGCGCGAAGGTGCGTCCATTCTCGCCATTGGAGCGGATCTGCCTCAAGGAAATTAAACCCGTCCCCAAAGCGATCAGACCCAACACCGCGCTCGAGGGGAAGCATACATAACCCGTGAGCGGAATCGGAGCCGCGCCGCCGCAAAATGAGACGACCGTCAATATCGCGGCGACAAGGCTGATGACTGCAATACGATTCGTGTGAACTTCGTTGGATTGGGATACCATGCGAGATTTTTTTAGGCGATCCAGTAATAATTGATCCATCCGGCAAAATAAATAACCTGCAATGCGAAGCAGACCGCCAGCGCCGCGTTATACCATTCCTGGCGTTTGAGTTTTTCGCCCAG
>JAKAKJ010000042.1 GCA_021824575.1 Chloroflexota bacterium | reverse complement strand
GCTTTGACGATGAAATCGTTAACCGAAATTTTTTGATCGTCGGATAAATATTCGTTGACCTGTTTGCGTAACGCCATGAGCGCGTCCATTTTGTATTCGTGCGAAACATAAAAATGCGGAACGGTCGTCTTTGATTCCGCCATGCGGCGCGCAATGGCTTGGCGCAATTTTGTTGGAGCAATGACTTCGTCTTCGTGCGAAACAATGACCACGGGCGACGGGCCGCCAACGGCAGTTTGTGATTGGCGGTCGGTGGTCAGTGGTCCACTCGATAACGCCTGCTCAATGTCGCGGCGCACAATCCGTCCACCAGGGCCGGTGCCTTGAACGTGCGATAGATCAACCCGATTCTCGCGCGCGATCTTCTTCGCCAGCGGCGAAGCCTTAACGGGGCCAACTTCAGGGGATGAAGAAGGGATAGAGGGAGCCGCTTGAGGCGGAATCTGACTTGCCGGAGTCGAAACGGAGGGTGCGGTACTTGTTCCCTTTTTCTCTATTCCCTTATCCCCTGCCGGCGCTTCAATCTTTTCATCCGCCCTGCCCACAATCGCAATCGGCGCGCCGATGGGAACGACCGCGCCTTGATCCACTAAAAGTTTTCGGACGATACCGGAAGCAGAAGACTCAACTTCGACCGTTGCCTTGTCCGTTTCAATCTCAGCCAGCACATCGCCTTTGTTGATGTTCTCGCCCTCGTTGCGAACCCAACGAACGAGCGTGCCTTCCTGCATGTCAAAGCCCAGCTTGGGCATCGTGATGGTCTCAGCCATTACAACACCTCCTTCACCGCCGCAATGACATCATCGGCTTGCGGAAGCGCGGCCTGCTCGAGCGTGCGGTTGTATGGAAGCGGGACTTCGTCCTGCGCCACGCGTTTGATCGGCGCATCCACATAATCAAAACATTCTTCGTAAATACGGCTGGCAATTTCGCTGCCGACGCCAAAGGATTTCCAGCCTTCTTCGACGACCACTGCGCGGTTCGTTTTCTTGAACGATTCAAAAACCGGCTCCATGTCCAGCGGGCGAAGCGTGCGAAGATCAACGATCTCAGCCTCGACGCCGTCCTTGGCAAGCTCGTCTGCAGCCTTCATGGAAATCTCGATGCCTTTTGAATACGTAACAATCGTAACGTCTTTGCCGGGTCTTTGAATTTTGGATTTTCCAATCGGGATGAGATTCTCGCCATCCGCAACATCGCCGCGCACCTGATACATGGTTGCATGCTCGATGAAAAGAATCGGATCATCCGACCGAATGGCGGATTTGAGCAATCCTTTGGCATCTTCCGGCGTGGACGGCGCGACCACTTTCAGCCCGGGGAAGTGTGCGAAGATCGCATCGGGCGTTTGCGAATGTGTCGCTCCAAGCTGACGCCCGCCGCCGCCCACCGTGCGGATCACCAGCGGAAGCTTGAACTGTCCCGCGAACATGTAATGCAATTTCGCCGCTTCATTGACGATGTGATCCATCGCAACAAAGGCAAAGTTGATTGTCATCAATTCTGCGACCGGGCGCTGACCCACCAGCGCCGCGCCGATGGCCGCACCGACAATTCCCGCTTCGGCGATGGGTGTATCGCGGACGCGGTCACCGCCGAAATGATCGTAAAAACCTTTGGTCACCGCATACGAACCGCCCCACACGCCGACTTCCTCGCCCATGATGAACACGGCGGGGTCGCGTTCCATTTCTTCCCAAAGTGCCTGCGAGATTGCCTCGCGCATTGTTATTCTAGACATAAGTCCTCGTTTCACTCGGACGACCATAGACCGCAGACGATAGATCGTCCATGGTCAACGGTCTATCGTCCGTTACTCCACATAAACATCCTTATACAAATCTTCCATCGTCGGTTCGGGAGAAGCCTCGGCAAACTCAACCGCCTTGTTCACTTCATCCATTGATTGTTCGTCAAGTTCATCCAAAGTTCTAGCGCTGGCAATCTTATTCTCGATGAGATAATTTCGATAAACGCCAATCGGATCACTCTCTTCCCACTTCTTGACTTCTTCCTGCTTGCGGTAACGTTCGGGGTCGCCCATCGAATGTCCGCGGAAACGGTAGGTCTGAATTTCCAGCAGGAACGGCCCTTTGCCCGAACGAACCGTCTCGATTGCCTTTTGCGCGGCTTCATAGACTTTCATCACATCCATGCCCTCGACGCATTCATTCGGCATGTCGTAGCCGCGCGCTTTCATCGCGATGGAAGAGACAGCCGAAGCGCGATTGACGGCGGTCCCCATGCCGTATTTATTGTTTTCGCAAACCCACAGCACGGGCAAATCCCAAACCTTGCTCATGTTCAATGCCTCATGGAAAAAACCGATATTCGTCGCGCCGTCACCAAACATGCAAATCGTCACATTGTTTTGATTTCCATATTTATCGCCGAGCGCCATGCCCGTTGCGATTGGCAAATGCGCGCCGACGATGGCATGTCCGCCCCAGAAATTCTTTTTGGGATCGGCCATGTGCATCGAGCCGCCTTTTCCATGCGACACGCCGGTGGCCTTTCCCATCAATTCGGCCACGACTTCATTGACCGGGATGCCGCAATTGATCGCGACACCGTGGTCGCGGTACGCGGTAATGACGCGGTCATTCGACTGCCGCGCCGCTATCAGTCCGGTTGAGACGGCTTCCTGTCCGATGTACAGGTGCATGAATCCGCCGATCTTGCCCTGCTGATACAGTTCTGCGCCGCGTTCCTCGACGCGGCGAATCAGAACCATCTGATGATAGAGTTCTAGATGTTCCTTCTTATTCATTGGGTCTCCCTTGAGTTGTTGAAACAACACAACACCAGAGTATATCCCGCGTTGTGCTGAATTCGTTCCAAAAGTATGATTATATCAGACTTTTTTAGTCTAATTTCAAAACCTGACGATTGGATGAAATCATGTAAAATAACCGCATGGATTGGATCACAGGCGGACATTCGGGCGAGGCAAAACGTCTTGTCAAACAATTGGTTGATCCGGCAAAATGCGATCAAGCCGCGCGTAGTCTGATTCAATTAAAAGCGGATGCTGTACCCGCGTTGATTGATGCACTTTCGACCAATGATTCATTCTTGCGCGATAACGTATCACAAGCTCTCGTTCAAATCGGACCTCAAGCCGTGCCGCCGTTAAGTCAGGCTTTGACTTCAGCCCATCCCGAAGTCCGCGGACGCATCGCTGAGATCTTGGGCACAATCGAAGATCAACGCGCGGTTCCATTTTTGCTTGACGCGCTGCGCGGCGAATTTTATACCGTGCGCGCAAAAGCCGCGCTCGCACTCGGACAAATCCGCGATATACAAGCGATTCCGCCCTTGACAAACGCGCTAAAAGATAAAGAACCTGAAGTCCGCGCCGCGGCCTCGGTTGGACTTGGCAGGTTTGCCAATCCAAATACATTCGAAGCAATTGGCGATGTTTTACTCGACGATCCGCAGCTCGAAGTTCGCCAGGCCGCCGCGGAAGCCCTTGGCAAAACGCATCGCGTTGAAGCCATCCCATACTTGATGGATGCGCTGCATGATTCATTTTGGTGGTTCGAACGCGAGCAGGAAGTCAATGTTCTGTTGGACGCCATTTCGAAAATGGGCAAGGCCGTTGTTCCTGAATTGGTCGAAGCCCTCCGTGTGCCTGAAGGAACTGTCCGGAGATTTGCCGCGCAATTATTGAGTCGCATTCCCGATGAACGCGCCATCGAGCCATTGACTCTTTCGCTTTACGATACGCACCCCGATGTGTGTAAAGCATCAGCTGAGGCATTGGCGTCCATTGGCGCGCCCGCCCTGCCCGTCCTGCTCGACGCGCTTCATCATCCCGAAGCGTGGATTCGTCAGCAGGCAATCATCGGCCTGACGAAGTCGCGCGATCCGCAAGTTGTCCCGGCTCTGCTCGAACTGCTTAGTGACGAAAGTCGCGACGTACGAAAACAAATCATTCATTCGTTGAGGGAAATCCGTGACCCGCGCTCGTTGCCTGTGCTTCAAGAATTGGCTGCCGCACGTGCAGACCGCGAAATGGCGGCTTTGGCCAAACAAGCCATTCAAGAAATGCAAAAATAACCGCGGAACATTCGGTATTCGAAATTTCTGTTTTCCGATCATCACTTTTTAAAGAATTTGGTGTTAACAGTTCAAATCATTTTAGAGGAGATGCTTACATGAATTACCTGGTAATTGTTCTTCGACTGATCCATATTTTAAGTGGAGTTTTTTGGGTCGGCGGTTCACTCATCATAACCTTCTTTATTTCGCCGACGGTCGCCGCGACCGCCGAAGCGGGGCAAAAATTCATGGCTCATTTGGTGACACGAGCCAAGGTCACGTTGAGAATCACGGCCGCAGCAATCCTGACCGTTCTCGCTGGAGGCTGGTTATATTGGCTCGACTCCGGCGGCCTGACCTCCGGTTGGACAACATCGGCAACAGGCTGGGGATTCGGGATTGGCGGCGTCCTTGCAATCGTCGGCCTTATCTTCGGCGTACTTGTTGGTAAGAATGTCAGCCTGCTTGGCGGCATGGCGTCGAAGATTCAAGGCAAACCGACGCCGGAACAGATGTCACAAATTCAGGCCGCGCAAAAACAACTGAAATTTGTCGCACCAGTCAGCACCACTGCGCTTATTCTCGCACTGGTCTGTATGGCAACCGCACGCTATTGGCGGCTGTAAACAAATTGCCCCGCAAATTTGCGGGGCAATTCTCTATTTTGACTTTCGCTTTTTCGAAGAACGTTTTACTTTTTCTGACGATCCCTGCTTCAGAATCGGCCTGTCCAACTCAATTTCAGACCCGGAAACGGGTTCGGCTTCTTCCCGGCTCGTCAGCGCGCCGACAACAATGACCAATAAAAGAAACGCCAGCAAAACATAAAACAGCCAAACCAGGCTTGTGTTGGGTCCTTCCTGCAAAAAAGACATCGTGAGCATTGGATTGCCTCCTCTGGATGAATTTAGCTACTTATACGTGAAAAATCATCGGATGTCAATTCAGCGCGAGAAGCCATGCCCGTTCGTTCAACAAGAAAATTCATAGCTAAATTCTTCTATTCCATCCAGACTGTTCGATCTTCGAACCCCGGACGCGCCGCACTATCCGGCTGCATCGCCGGATAACCGATATATAAAAATCCGATCAAATGCTGGTCTTCACCGAAACCAAGAAATCCTTTTACAGCCGGTTCTCTGGCCGCATCGCCCGTGCGCCAATAAGCGCCCAATCCCAGCCCATGTGCGGCCAGCAGAATATTTTCGCAGGCGGCAGCCGCCGCGCAGATATTTTCGATTTCGATCGCTTTTGTTTCGCCTGGTTTATCCACTCCAACTGCGATCAGAACCGGCGAGCGCAGCGGCTTTGCGCGTTCTTTATCCAGCGCTTCAGGCTTCACATCGGGAAATTTTTTATGGAAGACATCCGCCATCACGCCGCCAAGTCTTTCGCGCGCTTTTCCCGTCAAGACTACAAATCGCCACGGGCGGACTTTATAGTGATTTGGCGCCTGCGCCCCAGCCAACAATAACTTTTCAATTAACTCGTGCGGCACCGCGTCCGGCTTGACCTGCGAGACCATGTGCCGCGTCTGAATTGCATCCAAAACATCCATCTCGCTCTCCTTCAAGTTGAAAGTATTCACTGGCAGGGGAAAGTTTATCAAGCCCATGTATGAATTTCGTTATAATGCCGTGATGAAAATTTTCCATTCCGAAATTCATCGCCGTCACAACCCGCCATTCGAAGTGTTCGACGGCGGCAGACGCGTGCCATATCTTGAGAGTCCCGCGCGCATGGATCACATTTTATCAGCGCTTCGGAAAACAAATTGGGCGGACATCAAAGAACCGGCGGATTTTGGTCTCGATCCGATTTTGGCCGTTCACGATTCAGATTACTTGAAATTCCTCGCTTCGGCCTGGGACGAATGGCAGGCTCCCGTTTCCGAATTTGATTTCGCGCCCGACAACTCTGCGCTTCTCCCCGCAACATTTGCTCTTCGAAGACACCCGCACAAACCTAAATCCCTGCTTGGACGCGCCGGTTATTACATGATGGACTTATCGGCGGTTATTGTAAAAGGAACGTACGAGGCAGCCTTATCCTCAACAAATTGCGCCTTGACCGGGGCACAAGCCATCATTGAAGGCGAACCCGTTGCTTTTGCATTATGCCGCCCGCCAGGGCATCACGCGGGCAAAGATTACGCGGCGGGATATTGTTTCATCAACAATGCGGCAGTCGCTGCCAATGAGCTTTCATCAAAAGACAAAGTTGTTATATTGGATATTGATTACCACGCGGGAAACGGCACGCAGGATATTTTCTACAACCGGTCCGATGTATTGACAATTTCCATTCATGCCGATCCGGCATACGAGTATCCATATTATGCGGGTTATGAAGACGAAATTGGCTCCGGTCAGGGAAAAGGCTTTCACCACAACTTCCCTTTGCCATCAGGCACGGACGACTTGCGCTACCTTGCAGTTCTCGAAAGAGCAATTGGCACAATCAAAACATTTAAGCCAAAATATTTGATCGTCTCTGCCGGTGTGGATATTTATGACGGCGATCCATTTGGAACCTTTAAGATCACGCGGCAGGGTATTCGACAAATCGGAACAAAAATTGCAAATCTCGAACTGCCCACCTTATTCGTGATGGAAGGCGGTTATGCCAATGAGGCGTTGGGGGAAAATGTAGTCGCGCTTTTGGAATCTTTTGTGAGGTAGGGCCAATACCCAAGATTCTGGTTTGTAAAATCAATTCAAAGACTTAACGCAAAGACGCCGGGACGCAAAGAGAAAATCTTTGAACCTCGGCGTCTTAGCGACTTTGCGTTAAAAACCATCGCCGAATTTGCTGCATGTCACATGCGTTTTTGCTTTTTTACTCCGTGACTCAGTAACTCTGTGGCTCAGCTGCGTGAACAGCCACGAGCGTCACATCATCATCCTGGGCCGCGCCGTTTTGGTACGCCTTCAACGTGTCAAGCAATCGGTCGCAGACTTCTTGCGCGGAATATCCAACCAACGCTGTAAGCGTCTGCTTGATCCGCTCGAGGCCGAAGGGAACGCCGTTCGGGTCGCGGCAATCGGTCATCCCGTCCGTAAATAGAAGAAGCGTACTGCCCGGCTTGAGTCCAATGGATCGTTCATCAAGCGTAATCGTATCCCACAATCCAAGCGACATGCCCGGCCCGTATGGAATTCGATCCACCGACCCATCCGGATTCAAAATCAGCGGCGGTTCGTGACCTGCCCGCGCATAAGCAAATTCGCCGGTTGTCGAATTTAGAATCCCGTATAAAGCCGTGACGAATTGTGCGGACTTTTCAAGGTGAGTGACGTGATGATTGACCAGTCTCAGCACATCGCCGGATTTCCTGGACGTATCAGCCTCGGCCATGATGAGCGCGTGTGTGCGTGCCATAAATAACGCAGACGGAACACCCTTGTCAGCCACATCGCCAATCACAACGCCGATTTGATTTTCATCAAGCGTGAACACATCATAGAAATCACCGCCGACCTGGCGGGCCGGCAGGATGCGCGCACCAAAATCGAATCTGCTGACAGAGGGCAAAACATCGGGCAGGATGCTCAACTGAATATCGGCAGCCACTTTCAATTCCCGCTCGAGGCGCTCTTTCTCGATCAATTGATCCTGCGCGGCCTTCAATTCATTATAGGCAGCTTGAAGCGCATGATTCTTTTGGGTCAAATCTCGGAAGGTCGCATCGTTGGTTGCGTCAAGCCGCTGACTCAAAATGCTGACCATCGAATATGCGATCACCGGCCAATGCTGCAGAACCTGTGTGAACTTGGCGCGGCTCATCACCCATACACGAGACCGATCCTTCGCACGGACGGTGGCTGTACGCCTGCCATCCGGCAGGATCAAGCCCATTTCGCCAACATATTCGCCGGGACCACAGATGCGTAATAACAATTCATCCGGCGTTTCAGCCGCCAGCACAATTTCCAGCGCGCCATCCATCACCACATAAAGTTTATCGCCCGGGTCGCCGTCACGGAATAAATACTGGCCCGTCTCGTACGTTTCGACGGGCAATTCATTCACCATCTTGATCAGGTCAGATGGAGGAATATCCTGGAACAGCGGGATTTTCAGAAAAGCAGATTCGTCCATGTATTCTCTTCCGATAAAATTGATTCCGGCATGAGCATCACGCAAAACTTTCGCAGCACCGTTTTTTAATGGCCGTCTCCAGAAAATTCCGCAAAACGACAACCCGGATTGCTTATCTGACGCCTGATGAAGCGCAGCAGACAATCACATTCCATTTGTTGCTTAATTTCATGACTTCGGGGTGGTCAGCGCGGAATTTCATCACACCAAGGCTCCCTTCAGTTGCCCAGATCAACGGTTTCTTTCCCTGCCAGCTTGTCTTGAATTCTTTGCACAACCGTCTCCAAATGCTGGGGCTGATGAACATAATCCAAATCGTCGGTACGAATTGTCAGCACCGGGCACATATCGAATGCGCCGAGCCATTCATCGTAATAAGAATCGAGCAAGGAAAGATAATCAATCGAAATGCCAGTCTCCATGTTTCGCGCCCGTTTGCGGATGCGATTCATCAGCACTGGCGCTGGCGCTTTGAGATAGATCAAAAGGTCAGGACGGGGCAAGCTCTCCACGACAAGATCGAACAAATGATGGTAGGAAAGATAATCACGTTCCGAAAAATTCCCCATGTGATGCAGGGCGCGCGCAAAGATATAAAAATCTTCATAAATGCTGCGGTCAAGGATTGCAGAGCGGGCGTCGCGGATGGCTTCGAGATATTGCTCCGCGCGGTGGCCGAGAAAAAATATTTGCAGATGAAAAGACCAGGCGTGCATGTCCGCATAAAAATCCGAAAGATACGGATTGTCGGTGACCGATTCGTATCCGGTGCGCCAGCCCAATCGCTCGCCGATGCGTTCCGTCAACGATGTCTTGCCCGCGCCAATGTTCCCTGCCACCAAAACCAGATGTTTCGCCATTTACACCTCGCCAGTTCAAGTATAGCAGAAGGGCACCCCTCCGTGTATAATTCGACAAATTTTCCAGGACAGAGAATCAATGAAAAAATACTACGTACGCGACGCCTCCGGCTGGACCATGATGGTCTTCGGTGTGATTGCGCTTCTTCTTGGACTTTTTGGCTTGATCCGCCCCGAACTGCTTCTATCCATCCTCGGCTTTTCTGTGATTGACCGCGCGGCGCGCGCTGCGGGAGATTACACACTCGTATTCATCACGGCTTCCGCGATGGCGTCCTTTAACATGGGCGCATATTACATCCTGGCATCATTGAATGATTTGAAAAAGTTTTACGTTTGGACAGTTCCGTTCCGCCTCGTAACTTTCACCGTCTTCACACTGACTGTTTTGAGCCGCCTGGCTCCCGGACGTTTCTTCATGGTCGGCGCGTGGGAAGGCCTCGGTGCGGTCGCAACCGGCGCTGCATTGTTCCTCGAACAACGCAAGGCGTAAGAAAGCAGGAAAGAGCAGACCATGAGATCAAAATGGATCGAACACAAAGGCAAGAAAATCTTTTACCAGGATTTTTCCGCGTTGTTCTTCAACGTCCAGGCCGTCAAGGACGAATTGGCCGCGGTGCAGGAAATCGTTTTGAAGGAACCGATGAATTCGGTGCTGGTGCTCTCGAACTTCAAAGACACCGAGATCAGCGCAACCTTGATGAGCGCACTGAATGATGCGTCCGCCCGAACCAAGGATCACGTGCAGAAGACGGCGGTGGTCGGCGTGACGGGTTTCAAACGCACGCTCGGCGACATGCTCTCGCGGCTGACAGGACAGCCGCTAAAGTATTTTGCCTACGAGGAAGAAGCCAAAGATTGGCTGGCGGAAGATTAGTCTGTAATTCAGGCACGCCTTCGCCTAAAACCTTCGAGACAGATTGACACTGGATTTATTTCAACGTTCGGATGAACGCCACAAGCTCCCATATCTGTTCATTGCTCAAGATACCTTTCCAGGCCGGCATCGCCGTGCCAGTGACACCAGTGTTAATCCGCCAATACAAATAATCATCGCCAACTTTCTGATTCAGCGCGGCTAAATTTGCAGGCCGCGGATCGAGCGTCTGGCTCGCCGGGCCGTCACCCAAGCCATTGTCGCCGTGACAGGTAACACAATTTGTTTTGAAGACCACCGCGCCGGCAACAGCCGCATCCGAACCGAATGGGTTGGATTTGCCCGCATAATCCGGCGGGACCGTTGGCAGGACGCCGGGCGCCGTTGAAATTGTTGAAGAAGCGCCTGCGCTGCAGGCAGACAAAACAAAAATCGAGACAAACGCAAACATCATCCAAGTTTTCATTTCTTCACCACACAATCACAAAATTTACGGCGCAGGCATTATACATAAAAAAAATAGAGCGGAAAGCATCCGCTCTATTTCATAAAATCTGTCTGTTTGCTATTTGATAACGCCAATCTTTTTCAAATTTTCTTCGAGCGATTCAAGCGTTGCAGGTTTTATGATCATGGCATTGGCACCGCCCTTCATCACGCGCGTGCGCGTCTCAGGCTGGTCGTCCGATGTGATGACAACGACCGGAACCGGGATCAAACGCGGCTCACGGCGAAGATATGCCAACACTTCGAGTCCATCCACGCCGGGCATGTTGATATCCAGCAGGATCAGACGCGGCGTAAACCCGCCCAACAGCGACATGGCCGGGCTGGCTCCGTATGCCACGCGCGCCGGAATATCCAATACCGTCAACATTTGCTGAAGCGCGTCCGCCGTCGAACGGTTGTCATCAATAATGATTGCGTCGTTCATTCATCCTCCAAAATCACAGTGCCCATCACAGACACGTCATATCCCATCAGCCTGGAAACAGCCTCTCGAAAACTGCGCCCGGCCAAAAGTTCGAAGAGAGGCGCAAGCAAATCACTGTCGGCGTATTCTTTCGGTATTACTAAATCGTATCGCTCTTGAAAAAGCGGAATAAAGTCCAAATCCAACGCTTGGGCAGCAGCCGCAACCGCCAATCCACAATCAGCGCGTCCTGATGCAATTGCCGCGGCAACTCCGAGATGTGTATATTCTTCCTGATTGTACCCTTGAATCGAGTCGGTCGAAATCCCCATTAAGTTCAGGTGATAATCCAGCAGGACGCGCGTGCCTGCGCCGCGCTGCCGGTTCACAAACTGGACTTCAGGGCGGCTGAGGTCTCCCAAGGTTTTTATACCCTTTGGGTTTCCGCGCCTCACAAGCAGACCCTGCTCGCGGCCCACCAGCGCCACAACCTTGACGGGAATGTTTGGCATATACTGGCGGATGTACGCGATGTTGTATCCGCCCGTTTGCGGATCGAGCAAATGCGAACCAGCTAAATGCGCTTCGCCGCGTCGCAGTGCGATCAATCCGCCTTGCGAGCCAACGTTCGCGGAAACAAAACGACGATCATGCTCCGCCAAAAATTGTGCGAGCAGATCGAGCGTCAGATCATGCGAACCGATGCAAAAGATCGTGCGCTCAAGTTCAGCTTTGCTTCGATACAAATGCACATTGACTTTTTCGCCCGCTTCGATGCCTTGAACACCTGGCGGAAGAATCACAAGTCCATCCGCTTGCACGAGCGAAGTGATGACTCCTGCTCCGCGCGAAAGCGGCGCGGCAAGAAGTTTCCCGCCGACTTTCCCAGCCGCAACGCGGACATAATCTTCGTCACCGGATGGCGAAACGATTTTGCGCGTGATGGTTGCTGTTTCCATTGGCAGTTCATTCGGACGGCGCCCAAGCCATTTTGCAAGAATCGGTTCGACAAAAATCTCAATCGTCAGCGCAGCAGAGACAGGATAGCCAGGAACCCCAATGATCGGTGTCACGCGCCGGGTTTCAGTTGTCACGTTATCCGGCTGGCGATTTGCGTCTTGCGTTTTGCAATTTATCAGTCCCATAATCACCGGATGTCCCGGTCTGACAGCGACACCATGAACAAGCAATGTTCCGAGTTTTTCAACAACCTTTGCAGAGAAATCTTCTGCGCCTGCTGACGAACCAGCATTCAACAGAATCAAGTCGTAATCTTGCGCGGCTTCCTGTACGCGCTGACAGATTAATTCAAAATCATCTTTCGTGATTGGAAAACGCGTCGGCTCGCCGCCCATTGACTTAATTTGCGCCGCAATCACCAGTGAGTTGTATTCGAGAATATCGCCCGGCTTTAGGTCAGAACCGATCGGAACAAGCTCAGTCCCCGTTGGCAAAATCGCGACTCGCGGCTTGCGCGCAACGTTGATTTCCAGATATCCAGATGCAGCAATTGCGCCCAAATCAACGGGACGCAAGACATGACCGGCAGGCAGGACCAGCTGCGTCGCGACGATATCTTCGCCAAGCGGACGCACATGACTCCACGGCGCAACCGCCGCGCGGATTCGAATCGCGTGCGGCGAACGCAGGGCCTCGGTGATATTTTGATTTGCATCTAAAGCTTCTGTATTTTCGATGGGAATCACCGCGTCTGCCCATTCAGGCAACGGATCGCCTGTGTCAACGTATTTGGCTTGTTCGGCAAATAGAATGACTGGATCAGACGGCCCCGCCCCATTTGTATTTTTTGACCGCACCGCGAAACCATCCATGGCGGAGGCGTGATAATGCGGCGATGAAATTTTCGCCCAGAGCGGTTCTGCCAAAACGCGTCCAAGTGCGTTTTCATCGAGAGGAATCGTTTCGGTTCTGGGCACACGCCACAGGCCGGATTCTTCCAAAGATTTTTTCAAACGCAACTGCGCTTCGGGCAGCGGAATATCATGGAGATAAACAGACATTATTTTAATTATAACAAAGCGCGCTCGGCGATTTGCCAAGTCGCTGATATACTCACCAAGTGAGTATATGACAGACAATCTAAGCATTGAACTTTGTTTGCGCCCGCTGAAATGAATCCAAACACGGATGTCAGAAATCAAAACCAAATTTAACATTGCAGAGGCAGTATCATGAAACGCGCCATCCCTTCAATCATCACATTGTGTGCCCTTTTCCTAACCGCTTGCGGAACGCCAGCCGCCGCGTCAACGTCAGCGCAAAAGCAAACCACTTTAACGGTATTCGCCGCGGCGTCCCTCACCGACGCGTTCAACGAGATTGGCAAAGCTTTCCAAGCCGCGCATCCCGGTGTGACCGTCAAATTTAATTTCGCTGGTTCGCAAACGCTGCGCACGCAAATCGAACAAGGCGCACCAGCTGATGTGTTCGCGTCCGCCGATATGTCGAACATGACAACACTCGAGTCTGAACAACTGGCGGGCGCATCGCAAGTCTTCGTCGAGAATCAGTTGATTTTGATTCTGCCGCCGAACAATCCGGCAAACATCACAAGCCTTCAAGATTTATCAAAGCCGGGACTTAAGCTGGTCCTTGCCGCAAACGTTGTGCCGGTTGGCAAGTATGCGCTGCAATCGCTCGATCAAATGAATACGGCATTTGGCTCAGACTTCAAAACCAGGGTGCTTGCCAACGTGGTTTCGAATGAACAGGATGTAAAGGAAGTTGTGGCAAAGGTTGACCTCGGTGAAGCCGATGCGGGCATTGTTTACATTTCGGATGCGATTGGCGCGCCCAATCTTAAAAGTATCGCCATTCCCACGGAACTAAACGTGATCGCACAATATCCAATCGCCGCGCTCAACAACTCGACGAACAAAAATCTTGCGGATACGTTCATCGCGTATGTTCTTTCCACAGACGGGCAGGCGACTTTAAAGAAATGGGGATTCACGCCAGTTCAATGACCGCGCTTCGACGTTTTTTCCAGCGCATCGCCTCACGCGGACATCACGACTGGCTTTTCGTCACCCCAAGCCTTCTGCTCGTCGGATTGCTTGGCCTGCCCATCCTCGCACTGATCCTGCGCGCCATCAACAAAAGTTTTTTCACGGACGCATTATCGCCATCCGCGCTTTCTGCATTGCGCTTGAGTCTGATCACGAGCATCATCAGCGTTGCCATTGCAGTTGTATTTGGGACTCCGCTGGCATACATGCTGGCACGCTGGAAATTTCCCAGCAAAAATTGGCTCGAACTTTTGATTGATCTTCCGGTCGTCCTGCCGCCGTCTGTTGCCGGGCTTGCGTTGCTAATCGCATTCGGACGCGAAGGCTTGTTGGGCAGCGCGTTGAGCCAGATAAACATCACGCTTCCGTTCACCACCGCGGCGGTTGTCATCGCGCAAACATTTGTCGCCGCGCCGCTTTACGTGCGCTCTGCACGCATCGGCTTTGCAGAAATTGACATCCGCCTCGAAGAAGCCGCGCGCGTGGAAGGCGCGAATCAATGGCAATTGTTCCGTGAAGTAATGTTTCCACTGGCAGGGCGCGCGTTGATCAGCGGCGCAATCCTGACGTGGACGCGGGCTCTTGGCGAATTCGGCGCAACAATTTTATTTGCAGGAAACCTGGAAGGCGTTACACAAACGATGCCGCTGGCAATTTATCTTGGCTTTGAAAGAAGCATCGGTGTGGCAATTGCGTTATCGGTGATGCTGGTGGGCGTGTCGGTGATCTTGCTGCTGCTGACAAGAAGATTGGAGAAGAGGAACTAAACGGAACGTTCAATTGCCCACGCGGACTTGTGGGCCGCGCAATGCCCGGACAATCAGCATCGTCCGGGCTTTTTGTTGTCGTATAATCTGGGCGACTAAAAGGAGAGAGTCTATGAATACCACCCTCGCCATGTGGCGAAAATCTTTATCTCAGCTCATTATGATGAGCGATAAGAAGGAATGGGATGCGCTTGACATCCTTTCCAAGTGGTTCATTGCAACGCGTTCGGCAGTGACCACGGTCACACTTTATTCCAGTCTCATCGGCGGATTGCTGGCCTGGCAGTATCTGCGCGCCAACAATAAACCGTTCGATTTCCTGACGTGGATCGTCCTGACCATTGGATTATTCATCGCACACGGGACGAACAACCTGCTCAACGACTTTACGGACTTCAGCCGCGGCATCGACAAGGATAATTACTTCCGCACGCAGTACGGCGTCCATCCGCTGGCGCAGGGATTTTGGGACAAGCGCACGCACCTGATCTGGTTCGGCGTCAGCGGAGTGCTGGCAACGCTATCGGGCGTGTATGCCATGTTCTACACACACTTCGATCCAATTGTGGTCGGATTATTTGCCTTCGGCGCATTCATCCTGTTGTTCTACACATATCCATTGAAATATGTCGGCATCGGCGAGCTATCCATTTTCATCATCTGGGGGCCGATCATGATCGGCGGCGTGTATTACGTGCTGACCGGTCTGTGGAGTTGGCTGGTCGTGCTGGCCAGCATCCCGGTTGGATTGAACGTTGTCACGATCAATCTGGGCAAACACACCGACAAACGAAAAGAAGATTTGGGCAAAGGTGTGCGGACGCTGCCTGTGCTGCTTGGGGAAACCGCCTCGCGCTACATTACGATGTCAGCCATTGTTTTGTCGTATCTCATCACGATTTATTTGGTCTTTGTGGCGCACTTCTTCACCCCCATCCTGCTGCTGATCTTCGTTGCGATCAAACCGGCGCAAGTTGCCATCCAGCGGTTGTCCAAGCCGCGGCCCGATGCGCCGCCCGCCGGATATCCAATTTGGCCGCGCTGGTTCTCAACTGTGTGCTTCGTCCACAACCGCGTTTTCAGCAACTATTTTGTGCTTGCGCTTATCGCGGACACGTTGATCCGAACGTTCTTCCCGGCTTTCTGGCACTAACTTTCCGGGTGATGAAGTGACGGCCGCTCTCAAAAGTGACCGTCACTTCATTTTGGAAGAGCGAACCTGATGCTAAAATACAAGGCAGGCGGGATATTTATGATATTTATCTAGTATATTGACAGCACATCCAGAAATGGGTATACTCTTGTCCGATTTATTCGCCATCTCCCTGAACAATCGGGAGAAAGGTTTCGTATGAAAAGCACGCGCGATCGAATTTTGCAAACCCTGCTCCGACAGCCCCGCCGCACAATCAATGAGCTGGCCGAGGCCGTTGGTATTAACCCCATCTCTGTGCGGCATCACCTGACGAATCTCCAGATGGAGGGACTTGTCACGGCGGAGGAAGAACGCCACGGCGTGGGACGCCCGCGCCTCGTCTACATTCTGACCGAGGAGGGCATGGAAAAATTCCCGACGCGATACCTGCGCCTGACAATGCGCCTGCTGGCACAGATGAAGGAAACCATGCCGGAGCCGGTGGTCAGCAAATTGTTCAGCCAGATCGCCGATGATCTCGCGAAAGAATACACCGACCAGATGCAGGGACTAAGCATGGAAGAGCGGCTTGATTTCGTGAAGTCCATGTTGAGCGAGGAAGGCTTTACCGTCGAGTGGGAAAAAAAGGGCGAGCAGTATCAGATCCATGAAATCTCGTGCCCGTATTACCAAATCGGCGTGAACCACCCGGAAGTCTGCACCGTGGACCAGACGCTGATCTCCAAGATGCTGGCCGTGCCCGCAGAGAAAGTCCAGTGTGTATTGAGCGGCGGCGCGCACTGCACTTATGTGGTGCAACAGCCCGCGCAAAGTCTGGTGCGGTAATTTTTACAAAAGGAAACTATTTAGCGATGTCAGAAGAACAACCCGTCAATCAAATCAAATGGACAATCCACAACACAAACCCTGAACTCGTAGAGCCGCTGCGCGCCAAGCTTTCTGAAGTCATAGATCCCGAAATCGGGATGAGTATCATTCAATTGGGTTTGGTGCGCGACTTCAGCGTTGAAGATGGGATTGGAAAGATGAAGATGATCCTGACAACACCGTTCTGCCCATACGGGCCAGCGTTGATCGAGATGACGCGTCAGAAGGCCGTGGAGGCGCTGAACAAGCCGGTAACGATCGAGATGTTACCAGATATGTGGGACTTCGCGATGATGGAAGATCCCTCGGCGTTGGATTGGGGATTGTACGCGTAAAAAAGCAACGCACGGTTTCGCTGCTACAGCCCGCCAATAACACAAGCCATCAACCTGTCATCGGGTTGATGGCTTGTTATTTAACCGATAGGATGCACAAATAAAAATTACTCGCCTTTACGCCAGTGCATGGCGTGAGGCAGTTCGCCTTCCGAAAAGCCGGACAAAACGATCAAGACATTGGTCACCACATTACCGGGATTGCGCCAGCGATGGTTCAAGTTTGCGGCGAAGAGCAGGCTGTCCCCCGCGTCCAAAAGATAAACCTGCTTCTCAACCAGGTATTCCAGATGACCGCGCAGGCAGTAGACGAATTCATGGCCGCTATGGGTCATGTTGTGAGGTCCGCTGGTTGCGCCGCTCTCCAAAGTCAGGATGAACGGCTCGACGCGTCCGGTAAAATGCTCGCCGCCCAAACCTTCCCAGACGCCGCGCGCAAACGGAACGCGCGTCCGCCCATCGGCTTTGATCAAAATCGCACTCTGTTTCTCTGGCTTCGTTCCAAAGAATTCGGTGATCGGAACTCCCAGCGCGTCGGATAATTTATAGAGGGTGCTGACAGAAGGCGATGTCTTGCCGCGCTCGATCATACTCAAAGCGTTGGCCGAGAGTCCGCTCCTGGTGGCGAGGCCGCGGATGGACATGCGCCGCTCTTCGCGCAGTTCCTTCAATCGCTGACCCACATCCACCGAAACAGCATCGTGTTCATAATCCATAAGACCTCCTGTGCATCAGAGCGATGCGTCCGTCGTCAAATGCGTCAAATCCAAAACCGGGAATAAGAACTGCAGATAGACATGCCCACAGCACATCGAGAGCGAGTATATCATCCCTTGCGGCGTGAGGCATGACGCGCCGTCTATTGGAAGCGGATCATCAAGGAACGCCGCAAAATGCTTCACCGCGTCCGCAATCAGGCCCATCAGCTAAAACACAAATTTATTATATCGTTACGCGCGATAATTCCCACTTTGCGAAGCGCGTCACTTTTCACATGCCACCGCCATGTTATCTGATTGGATTTTCAGGCCGCGAAAAAAGTAAAGCCAGACGAAATCCTTGAATGGCAAAGAACACAAAGGGGTCGAGATTTGAAAACAGCAACAAAGGCTTGCGTGCTGTCAGGTTTGGATTTATGCTTGCAGCGGTGCGGATATGGACTGACAAGCGAGGCCATAAGGCATGAGCTTCCCCGCCCAAAATGCCAGCCTGAGCTGGAAACTTTGTAAATAATCAATGTTATAGGACTTACGCAAAAGACATTGGAATAGCAGGTGACTTGAGTTGCTGTCGCAGGTAGTCAGACAGTAACCCATGTTTGAGACGATACACTGTCTGCTTGGTTTCGTTGGCGACCTGTTT
>JAKAKJ010000059.1 GCA_021824575.1 Chloroflexota bacterium | reverse complement strand
GGATTGATCGTCCTGCAACTCCAACAGCCATTCCTGGCATGGCTCGCGTCCTTTATTCCGCTTCGGCTTTGGTAAACAACAATCAATCAAAAATCCTCGCCGCTAAATGGGCGAGGATTTTTTTTATTTTCCATTTCTCGCTTTACTTTTCACTTCTCACTTTTTTACTTCACTCCTTTTATTTTTTGATCACTTCGCTTTCTTCACCGTCTCCAAATGCTCTTCGATATGACCCAGCCCGCGCTCGACCCAGGTTTGCAGCGTCAGCCCATCGCCTTGCATTTCGTGCCGCGAAACCCGCATCCAGGCTTTGGAGGGCAGACCGCGCAGAGTCTCGGTCAGGGATGCGATGTTTTCCACAAGGCCATCGAGCATTTCACGCAGCGATTCGTTCGGATCATAATGCCCGGCCATATATGCGTCGCCGTCGAAATTTGGAAATTCAGGATTTTCTTCCGCCAATGTGCGAAGAGTGCGCCAGCCGTAAACCAGCTTGTCTGTATCGCGCGTATGCGCCGCCACCTGATGCGTATTCCATCCGCCCGGCTCGATGGGCGCGTACGGATCCTTGACCGCCAAACAGGCCTCACGAAAACCATTGGCCGCGTCCGATAATCTATTGATCAATTTTTCGCGGTATTCGTTCAACTCCTTCATTTGCCCTCCGCATTGACGATCTGACCATTCAAGGTCGAACGGCATAAAAACATCACGGCGTCCACGAATTCGGACGGAACAGATGACTCGGCTTGATGGAATTTTTCAATGCCTGTTCCAACTGCGTGGATGTGAATGCCGAAGGATGACAATTCGTTCGCGGCAGAACGCGTCAATGCGACCAACCCAGTCATGCTGGTGTTATACGCCGCTTTGTTCCGAGCGCTATCAGCGCGAGCATCAAGCGGGAGCGCTGAAATCAAGTTGATGACTACGCCGCAGCCCCTCGCGCGCATCACGCGTCCGACAGATTGCATCATCAGGAACACGCCGGTTAGATTCACATCCAGCACGCGATGCCAATCCCATTCGTCCATATCGAGCAAGGCGACGCGCGGTTCGACCGCGGCGTGATTGATCAGAATATCAATCCGCCCAAAATCGTCCTCGACTTGATTCACGATGGATTGCGCTGCAACTTTCTTCGCCACATCATCCACGTATGCCTTGATTCTTCCGCCGCTTTGATCAACCAATTCATCCAAATTGACCGGCGAAATATCATTGGCTGCAACCGACGCGCCGCGCTTCGCAAATTCTTCCGCCAGCGTGCGGCCTTTGCCTTTGCCCGCTCCAGTGATCAAAACCACTTTGCCTTCAAAATCATTCGTCATAGATTGCTCGCTTCACACACAGGAATTTGATCCGGATTCTGTTTTGCATTCAACGCCAACCCAAAATATGGCGAGGGATCATACGTGTTGTTGATATCCAGCTCGTTCATGAAATGCCCGTCGTTATCCTTGACAATCGAAACATGCAAATGCACGCCGACCGGATTGTTCGGATCGCCGGAATAATCGCCTTGATAGCCAAGCAAAGTGCCCGCGTCAATTTGTTTCTCTGTCGTGCCGGGTGGAAATTCGGATGAGATGAATGAATTGCCGTTGGCATCAGCCATGTGAGTGTAATAAACCCAAATCTGACGGTTCGGCTGGAGCGGATCATTTGGCACGCGCACGATAACCGAAGCCTTCCAATCGGGCAGGCGCGTCAGATATCCGGGATACGCGGCGATGACTTTGGTCACGTTGATATCTGTTCCGGCGAAGATATCAATGCCCTGATGACGATGTCCGAGCTGAAATGAATCATCCCAGAGAAAGCCAACGACGCCGGTCGTGGGGAAAACAAAAGGGGCCGATCCGCATTTGGAACCGGCGGCAATAACCAGGTCCGGGCGCGAAGCGGGATCTTTGATCCACGCGAAAACCTGCATCGCCCGCGCGCTTGTTGAATGAAACGTCCGATATAAATAAATCCCTGTCACGATAACGATCACAGCCAGAATCAAAAACACAAAGTTCTTCGACATGGGCAGAATTTTATCTTCCTTTGTAAAGATTTGCGAACCCACTTGAAAATGACTTGAAAATTCTGTATGATGAAAGAGCACATTATTGGTAGGCATGGCTTTAGAGGCAATAAAATCTACCTCGAAAGGGCAAACCTACCGCGAGGTGGGGACGCAAAGTCATGGATCTGCCAACGCGAGCAGACCGCCAGACTGCCGAAGGATTCTTCTTCGGCAGTTTTTAATTTGCAGAAAAAGATTGGCTGCAAAAAATGGCTGGCAGCGAAATGCGAATTTCCGCCATGATTGTCACACCTACTCCAACAGCAAGGAGGTGCGTAAGCCAAAACGGTAATTCACACGAACTGTCGTAAGTTTCACTTCAATTCATAATCGTTTGTAGAGGAGATATTGCATGAAACGTTCGCTGTTCACCATTATTACCCTCGTGGCAATGTTAGCGATGATGCTGTCTGTATTCGGCACAGCATCCGCAAGCGAGGGCGTCAATACCGGCCCAGAATTGACGCCCAAAAATGATAACCTCCCCGATCCGTTGACAACCAAACAACTTGAACTCAAACAACAGGCGCTGGATGCCAAACTTCATGGCAAAGCCTATGGAAAGGCACATGAAGTGGCCCGCGGTCAGTTCGTCCAGCTTGATCTGGAAGGCACGGGCATGATCTGGACTGTGATGGGCGAGTTCAGCGACTTCCCACACAACAACATTGCCCAGCCCGACCGCACAGTTAATAACACTACGCTCTGGGTTCCGGATTTCAGCAAAGCGCACATGGACGCGTTGCTCTATGACCGCACACCCGGCGCCAACTCCATGGCTAACTACTACCTCGAACAATCGTCTGGCCGCTATACGGTTGCAGGCGAGGCCACAGATTGGATTCCGGTCGGCAACCACCTGTTGTACGATGACAATCCAGACTCGAACGTCTGGTACTTCATTCGCGATACGGTCAATGGCTGGTATGACGAACAGATCGCCGCAGGCAAGACACCGGCTGAGATCAATGACTATCTAAGCCAGTTCGATGTTTATGACCGCTACGATTACGATGGCGATGGCAACTTCAATGAACCCGATGGCTACATTGACACATTCCAGTCGGTGCATTCCGGCGAAGGCGAAGAAGCTGGCGGCGGCGCTTTGGGTTCGACTGCCATTTGGAGTCACAGTTGGTATGCCTTCTTCAATCTGATGGGAATCGTAGGCCCCGATTTCAACAAGCTTGGCGGCATCCAGGTCGGGAATAGCAACTACTGGGTCGGCAAATACACCATCCAGCCTGAGAACGGCGGCGTAGGTGTATTCACGCATGAGTTTGGACATGATTTGGGCTTGCCCGATCTGTACGATACTTCCGGCGGCGAGAACGGAACCGGCTTCTGGACTCTGATGTCATCCGGCTCATGGATGGGCAACGGCACAGAAGATATCGGCTCCATGTCTTCACACATGGGTGCGTGGGAGAAATTCCAACTTGGTTGGTTGAACTATGAAGTGGCATACGCGGGCAAAACATCTTCAACCAAGCTTGGCCCGATGGAATACAACACCAAACAAGCCCAGGGCCTGTTTGTAGTTCTGCCCAAGAAGACAGTGGTTACAAACATTGGCGCGCCGTACGCGGGTTCGTACTACTATTACAGCAGCGCAGGCGACAATCTCGATAACTTCATGTACAAGCCGTTCAATCTGGCAGCCGGCTCTACCCTCTCCGCGAAGGTGAAATACAACATCGAACTGGATTGGGATTACGCTTATCTGGTCTACTCGACTGATAACGGCGCAACATGGATCCCCATTCAAACCAATCTTTCGACCACCACCGATCCCAATGGTCAGAATAAAGGCTTCGGTATCACGGGTATTTCGAGCGGCTGGGTTGATCTGACGGCCAATCTCCCGACAGGTAATGTGCTGCTCGGCTTCCGATATTGGACGGATGCAAACACAGGCGGATTTGGTTTTATGGCGGATGAGATCAATATCACCGGCTTCCCGACCGATGGCGCAGAAACAGATGCGGGTTGGACCTACAAGCCGACCACCGGATTCCATGTCACTCAGGGCGTCGAATCCAAACTTTACAGTCACTACTATGTGGCCGAATACCGCACATACAAGGGCTATGACAGCACCTTGAAAGTCGGGCCATACTTCTTTGGCTACCTGAACGATCCCGCGCTGGTCAACTTTGTGGATCACTTCCCCTATCAGGACGGCTTGCTGATCAACTACTGGGATACGTCTCAAGCGAATAACCAGACGAGACTGCATCCGGGTGCCGGTTTGCTGCTTCCAATCGACGCACATTACACAGCATTGAGAAACGTGAATGGTGCAGTCTGGCGCAACCGCATCCAGACCTACGACTCGACCTTCACTCTGGATGCCACAGATGCACTGCTGAATCTGCATGTTAACAGCGTGCTATCACCCATCCCCAGTCTTAAGGCTGTGCCAGTCTTCGATGATCGCACGTTGTACTGGGATCCCGCGAATCCACAGGGCAGTGTGAAGAATCCGAACACGGGCACACAGATACGCCTCATAAGCATCAGCGCACAAGGCAACTTCATGCAAGTCGAAGTGCGTCCCGCGAAGTAACACATCTACGTTCTGGAAATTCAATTGGTCAACAAGAGCCTGCCATGCGGCAGGCTCTTGTATTTGCTGGAATTTCCAGTAATCGCCTCGCGCTAATTTTTTCTTACAAAAAACCTATCTTTCTTTTCCTTGTTTCTTACATTGTCCGACTACCATAGCGCCATTGAAATCGAAAACAAGGAGAAATCAAAATGACTTTCTATGCTTATCCGTTTCCGCATCGTATGATGCGCCGCTGGGTATCCGCGGCGGAACATTCGCAAGGCGCACGCTTTTTGGCAGTCAACATTCGCGATGAGGGCGAAGCCTATTCCCTGACTGCGCTCGTCCCCGGACTCAAAGCGGATGATCTGAGTATCCAGGTTTTGGAAGATGTTGTCAGCATCGAGGGCAAATTCCCGGAAGATGAGAATGAATACCTTTTGCAGGAATTGCCCGGCGGCTCCTTCCAACGCGAACTCCGTCTGCCGTCCGCGCTGGAGGCCGATAAAGTCGAGGCCAAGATCGAAGACGGCGTCTTGAATCTGCGCCTGCCCAAAGCAGAATCCGCGCGGCCCAAAAAGATCAGCGTTATGGTAAAGTAATTCGTTCGGTCAAAACGGCGAGGAACTCATCCCTCGCCGTTTGCGTTTAACACGCGAACGGAGCAGTGTTGCGAAGCGTTATAATTCCGGCAATCTTCCCTTCGGAGCAAATACGTGCGCGCAAAATTTGTTCTCTTCATCGTCCTGATCGCGGCCATCCTCAGTGCCTGCAGCCTCGGAGCGCAGGATAGTCCGACCCCGGCCGCGACCATTACACCAACGCCTCTTCCCACGCTGACTCCAACCCCGGTCGTGCCGCTCACCATTTTGGTAATGCCTGACAACCTGGACAAGACAACGTCGGACGCGTATCAAAAAACCGTTTACGATCTTGCCCAAAAGGCTGGGATGCACTTCCAGGTGCGTAATTCGCTCACCCCCGCGGATCTCGATCCGGGCCTGAAAATTGTGATTGCTCTGCCGCCCGATCCGGGCATCGCGGCCCTTGCCAAAGCCGCGCCGCAGGTTCAGTTCCTCGCCATCAACATTCCCGGCATCCAGGCTGGAGGCAATGTCAGCGTGTTATCGCCAAGCAGCCAGGTGGATATATCCGCTTTTATCGCGGGTTACACTGCCGCCATGATCTCCGATGAATACCGCATCGGCATGATCCTCCCGCAAGGTGACGCAAACGCACAGCGGGCATTTTATGCTTTTGCCAATGGGATGGCTTATTATTGTGGACTGTGCAAAACCTTTTATGTCTATCCCGTTACATCCCCGGCTTACATTCAGATTCCATCTTCTGAATCGAAAAAGAATTACCTGGGCTACGCCAATGCGCTGATCAATGAAAAAATCTACACCCTGTTCGTCTACCCTGATCTTGCTGATCCCGATTTTCTAACGCAGATTGGCACGACAGGCGCGCAAATCATCGGGACTTCCATGCCCAACCCGCGTCCCGGCGGCTGGGTAATGACCATCACACCCGACGAAACGAAAGCCATCGAAAACGCCTGGCCAAGTCTCATCGCGGGCAAAGGCGGAATTAACGTACAGTCCCCGATTGGCATTGCAAACGTGGATCCGTCGCTTCTTTCGCCGGGCCGGCAAAGGCTCGTGCAGCAAGTCGTTGACGATTTGGCGTCTGGAAGCCTCACAACAGGCGTAGGCCCGTAAAATTTCCGAAGCAAACGGTGGTAATTGTCCTACAAAAAAGCGCCTAACAGAGGGCGGTTGACGCTCGGGATCTGCTGGCGGACGATCCACGCCATGGCTTTAACCAAAGCCAGCGCCGGATTGATCGGTTGCACCAGACATTCGTCCGCGCCCGCCCCATACAACTCGACAATTTCCTGGGAATGCGGCGGAGTCACGATCAGCAGCGCCGCGCGGCTGACGAATTTCAAAGCGCGGCACAAAGCCATCCGGTCAGCGTGCGGGAGCTTGACATCCGCGACCACCAGCGGCGGATTCAGGGTGCGAGCTGCGGATACCGCCTGGGAGGCATTTTCGGTCACAGCGTTATAGCCCCTCTCGACAAAAAGCTGTCCCCACACCGCGGCCGTCTCCGGATCATCTGCCACGATCAGCACGGTTTGGAGCAGGGAATCATCAATCATACGCTCTCCTGACGGCGATTTTTGAGTCTCGAATTTCATGCGCCATATAATAATCGTCGCAAAAAAGTCGAATTTGGTTTGCGCGCAAACAAAGAAATTTGAATTTCAAAAAGGGAAGAAGATTTTTGAAAATAGGCTATACTAGAGACACCAACAAAGGAGGTCGAAATGAATCTGCGTTGTTTTTACTGTCAGACGCCATTCACTCTGGGCATGGACGAAAAAGTAGCGGCCCTGCGGAGAATGCACGCAGAGAACCTGCATCATTACGACGCCCATTGCCCGCATTGCGGCCGGGCCAACCCGGTTTCGCGCGAGCGGCTGGAGATGTTCACGCCCGGCTGGGAAGCGGCCATCGCCGCCGAAGCGCCTGCTGCTCCGTCAACGTCTGCACCTGCGCCGGTTGTGGCCAGCGCCCCTGCCTCCGCAGCAATGGCCGAGCCTGTTGCAAAAGCTCCGGCTCGGCGCCGGCACGCATCGGCAGCCAGGAAGGCAGGAAAGAAGGCCGCGCCGAAGAAGAAAGCCAAGCCAGCTGCGAAACCAAAGGCCAAGGCGGCCAAGAAGAAAACCGCCGTCAAGGCGAAAAAAGCCGCACCCAAAAAGAAGGCCGGGAAGAAATAGGCCGAAGCATTTTTCATGACCATTCGCGCTATCTTCTTTGACCTTGGGGGTGTCATCGTCCGAACCGAATATCAGGCGCCCCGCGAACGACTCGCGGAGCGCCTGAACATGACGTATGAGGACATCAATAAAATTGTCTTTGAAAGCGATACGTCACGCAAGGCTTCACTTGGACAAATCAGCACCGACGAACATTGGGAAGCCGTCACGCGCAGGCTTAAACGGCCCGTTTCAGAGACCAGGTCCATCCGCGAGGAATTCTTCGCGGGCGATGTTGCAGATCGCGACTTGATCGGTTTCATCCGTTCGCTTCGTCCACGCTACAAAACCGGGCTTATATCCAATGCCTGGCCCGACATGCGCGATTATGTCGTCGAGAACAAATTCGACGATGCGTTTGACAGTCTCATAATTTCGGCAGAAGTTGGCGTGATGAAGCCTGAGGCGAAGATATACCAAATTGCGCTGGACCAGCTAACCGTCCAGGCAAACGAGGCGGCATTTGTTGACGATATGAAAGTCAATGTCGAAGCCGCCCGCGCCCTCGGCATGCACGGAATCATCTTCCAAAATCCGCTTCAAGTGAAAGAAAACCTGAAGGCTCTGCTCAATCATCGGTAATCATCTCAATAGGAAAACGCAAGGGCAAAAACAGGAGGTTGAGAATTTCACGTCGCGGCACTGCAAGGCTCGCGAAGATTTCCAAAAGGTTTTTCTTCGTGACCATGCGTGCTTTCCGGTGATCTTTGCCTTGCTCAAAGCGCAAAACGCCAATATAATAAGCCCGCAATTTCTCCTGCGGGAGTCGCCAAGCGGTAAGGCGTCAGCCTTCCAAGCTGATATTCGCGGGTTCGAATCCCGTCTCCCGCTCTGACAAAAGTGCTTCGGTGTCACGTATCAAGTGTCGGGCAGGATGTGACACCTGACACTGAAGCACTTGACGCTTAACTTGGGCTCGTGGCGCAGTGGTTAGCGCAGGCGACTCATAATCGCTTGGTCGCTGGTTCGAATCCAGCCGGGCCCACTTTTGACAATTTTTTCAGGGGAAGATACATCCGAGTAAGGGTTTTAATACGCCCCTTTGCCGCGCAAAATAATCCAAACTGTTTTGATGCAAATCTCAATATCCAACCAGATCGAATAATTCTGGATGTAATAGAGGTCATCCTCGGTATGCAAGTGCATCGGTTTATCGCTGCGCCCGTGAATTTGCCACCAGCCGGTCAAACCCTGCGGGATGGCGAAACGCTTTCGCTGCCAGGGCTGATATTTCTCGACCAGGTCAGGTAATTCGGGGCGTGGACCGACCAGGCTCATGTGGCCTCTCAGGATGTTGAAGAATTGGGGCATTTCGTCCAGGCTGAAGCGGCGAAGAAATTTTCCAACCCGCGTCACGCGTGGATCATCCGGATGCTTGTGAATCAAATTGCCTTCGTCATCCAGCGTTTCCACATCTTTCTGCAATTCTTCCGCGCCTCGCACCATCGTCCGAAACTTATAGATTTTGAACAACCTGCCATTCTCGCCGGCGCGCTTTTGCGTGAAGAGAATCGGCCTGCCATCATCCAATAAAATGAACAGCGAGACCAATGCCATAATTGGCAGTGCCGGGATGAGCAAAAGAGTGGTCACGACCAAATCAAATCCACGCTTGAGCATTCGTTGATATTCGCTCAGGGCGGGAGCGCGCAAGTCCAGCATTGGGATGCCGGCAAAATTCTCGATTACAGCTTGATGGACGGTGACCGAAAAATAATCCGGGACGATCCAAAGCTTGACGGGCAGATCAAGCAGATCGGCGGCCAGACGATTCGTCCGTTCATAAGCGCGAAGAGGCAGCGTAATCACCACATTATCAATTTTGCGATTTCGAACGACATCTCTGATATCCCCGAGCGTGCCCAAGACATCGTCGGGGTGTTCGGTGCGCTTCTTCGGATCATCGTCCAGAAAACCAACAAAATGAACATTGAGGTCTTTATATTCCAGAAGCTGCGCTTGCAGATTCCTTCCGACCATTCCCGCACCCGCGATCAGAACACGCTGCGACCTCGGCAATCCATTGCGATAAACACGAAACACCACGCGGGCAAGCGTGCGCCACAGGATCATGGCAAGAAAAGTCAGCAACACGAAAGTGACGAATAAAGCGCGGGACGTTTCGCGGAATGTCAAATACAGAATCCCAGCCATGCTGACAGAGGCGAGCAAAGTAGCCTGCGTTAGACTGGCAAATTCATCCACTACTCGCAGATTTTTCTTGCCATCGTAAATGGAATTCAAAGCCAGGATCGCGACCCAGAGAAGGGGAAAGATCACATAAAGAATCAGGGGAATATTGACAGGTTCGATGATATTTGCAATCCCCGGCAAAGGACTCATCAATGGCCGAAGGTTGGAAACAAGCCAGAGCATCAATGGGACTATTACGAGGTCCACAAAGATCGAAAATACAGCAAAGTTGGTTGAGAAACGCCGTAACATAGTCGAGTTTCTATCGTCCCAGTTAAATAACCTACCCCGTAATCAAAATAGAGTCGCTATATCCGGGCCGATGCCTATCGAAACGCCAGAGCAAAAGATCAAAATCTGCTTTACTGCCGATCATCACAACCTGAATTTTACTTCGATGTCAGGAATCATAGGGCCCCATGGGCATGGATACGCATGCCCACAATTATGTTGATTTTCCACATACTCGATAAAACAATTGTTCATAGGCATCGGTAACAGCTTCCCATGAATACATGGCTTGCGCGCGCTGGCGACCCTGTAGGCGATAAATATCAACTGTGTCAGGAGCCTTAAGCAGCACTTCCAAGACCCGGCGCAAGTCTGATGAACCTGTCTCGCCATCATAGGAAAATCCCGCATCCGCAATGGTCTCGAGATTTTCAGGCGTGTCATGAACAATAACACAATTTCCGAATGCCATTGCCTCGATCAAAGCCGGATGAGTGCCGCCGACGCCAGATGACTCGACGAAGATATAAGCGTTGGAGCCTAACTCCTGATATCCATGACCAAATATATAACCCGTAAAGATAATACGCTCATCATCTCCTGCCAGTTTTTTTAGAAACGCTTGGTATTCTTCTGCATAGGGGGCATCCCCCACAATCACACATTTCAAGTCCGTATCGAGATCGCGAAATGCCTCCACCAGATGATGCGCGCAATTCTCTGGGACCAGACGTCCCACAAACAGGATATATTTTCCTGGCTCCAGGCCATATCGTTTTAGGGTATCTCCCGGCGGAACCAATTCCACGTCAGAACCGTAAGGAATATAAGCCGGTTCGCTGTTGAAACGTTCTTTATAAAAATTTTGCACATGAAGTGAATCTGTCAGATAGGCATTGGGAAGAATGGTTGCAAGGTATTCAGCGAATTGGATGTACTTCTTGGCCAGAAACGGCCATTTCTCCCGCCGCCAATCCAAGCCATCCACATTGAGGATGGTTTTTGTATTGACCAGACGAGGTATCCACGTAACTGGGCTATTCCCGGCAATAAAATATAAGGCCACGTCATAGCGCTGTGTGACAGCATGCAATGAAGAGATGAAAGAGTGGACGATGGTATCCAGATACTTGTTGGCAATGGTGGGCAGCTTAACCAAACGCATTCCTTTAAAAAAGGCACCCTTGTAAGTAATGTGATGCGAACGACAATAGACAGTCACATGATGTCCGCGTTGTACCAGGCGCTGGCCCAGTTGTTCCACGCACGTTTCAAATCCGCTGTAATTGGCTGGAACGCCGCGGGTTCCGAGTAAAGCAATGTTCATTCATTGCCTCTGATATGAAAAGGGACTGCCTTCTGTCTAAACCATTGACCAATATAAGCATCGCTTACACGGCGTTTGCTCATGATTTCTCCTCGTTCATGCAACGTCTCGGGGCATAACCTCAACAATGACCGGAAAGCCGGAAGGGATGAATGTTCAAACAATGTCACGTATCCAATGACCAACAGGTCGCGCCACAATGTGGGCAGGAAGAATCTGATGCCATTCTTCCAAGTCTGATTTCTAATTCTCATCAGAAAGCGATTCTTAACCGAATGCATATTGATGCTGGCATCAATATCTCCGCGATGAGCATCTCTCCGAACCGCGCGAAAATGATACGCTTGTGCGTGTGGCGCATAGAGTGCTTTCCATCCCATTAACTGCATGCGCCAGGACAGGTCGGCATCTTCACGATAAGCAAAGAAACTCTCTGCGAAATATTCGCCATCTATGGCCGTATCTTCCAATGCTGCCCTTCGATAGAAAGCGGCAGCGCCGCTGGCGCCAAAAATGTATTCCAACTTATCATATTGTCCAGTATCAATTTCACCCGCTCCTCGATCAAAGTGTCGTTGATTGGGAGTGAAAAACATACCGGTCGAATCGAGAAACCGGGAACACCCAATTTCAGTGATGTCCGAAATGCGATATAGCTTTCCGGATACCTGTCCTATTGTATTGTCCATCTCAATGGCGCTCATCATCTGAAACAGATAATCCGGCGTCAAGAACACATCGGGATTGAGCGACAGGTAATAAACACCCTTTGACGCCCGAATGGCCTGATTATGGGCACGGCTAAAACCCACGTTGCTGTCGTTGACAATGATGCGCGCACTCAGGCTGGATTGCTTCACCAGTTCAAGGGAATGATCGGCGGATGCGTTATCCACTACGATCAGTTCATAATTGGCGTGTTGCTGGCGCGCCAAAGCGCTTAGACAGTCGGACAAATAGCTTGCGCTGTTCCAGGTTACGAGGCCAATGGAGATCAGGGGTTCGGAAGACATGCAAGATTTCAGGTTGATGAAATTGGCGAAACAGAAAACAATTAATTTTGTTCCAGCCGCAAAAGCCTGCGGATATTGTAATTCTTCAAATAGGGTTGTAGAAGGCCGCGTTCCATCATCGGCAGCAATGTTGCAGCATCTATATTGTTTTTATTTTGAATTTTCCGTCGCTTTCGCAAGGCAAGTGAAAGCCCGCGCAAGGCATCGAGCTTTGCCCTGCATAAAATGGTACCGTGCCCCTGAAGGGTAAAATGTATCTGAAATATTATGTTAGTCAATAGATGAAGCGGCAAGGCTCTCCACAACAATGCAGATGGCATATTTTGAACAAACGACCAAATGAGGTTCCTTTGCCAATGGTAGAGGGAAAAATCACTTCGAGTTCCAACACTTGCAGAGCCGATGTGTTGCACAACGGCATTAGGAACATATAAACAGCGAAAACCCTGCAAACGCAGGCGAAAACTCAAATCCACATCTTCGTAGTAACTGAAGAAATCTTCGTCGAACCCTCCCACTTGTAGAAATATTTCACGCAAGTATAGGGCTGCTGCTGCGCAAGCGCCAAACACCTCCGCAGACGCCAGGCCAAATCTATCTGCGGGATATCCGGAATACTGGCGCCAGGCTTGGCCGCTAAGATGATAAATATCGCCAGCTCCGTCAAGCAAGCTTGGGCGATTGGCTTGAAGTTGACGGGACGCAAAGAAGGAGAATTCAGGATTACTCTCTGCAGCTTGGATTAAGCGCGCCAGCCAATCTGGCTGTGGGAACGCATCGCTATTGAGCAAGGCCAGCCAGCGCCCCTTGGCGATGCGGGCACCGATGTTATTGGCTGCGGCAAAACCTCGATTTGTCCCGAGGCGCTCCATGTGGAGATTAATGTTTGGAAATTTTTCGTGGAGTCCCACAGTGGATTCATCTGTCGAACCATTATCAATCAGAACAACTTCAAAATCCTGATATGTCTGTGTTGATAGCCCAGAAAGACAGCGGGATAAATACTCCCTGCCATTCCAGACTACGACAATTACCGAAACGTTGGGATTCATGCTGCGCGCAAGTGCACTAAAATCTTGAAATAAGTAATCATGAAAGCATTATATCTTCAAGGGAGGCAGTTTGACTGCATGACCAGGGTGTTTCGCTGGGGGTCGTGTGCCGTAAATGGACGCCACAGACTCCACAGATTCTCGCAGGGAAACAAAGAACATCGGCTGTATGTATAATCCGTGTTTGAAACATCCAACCACAACGAATCCAAGAGAGCCGTCAGATGGATAATACCCGTACGATGAAGGTTGGTATAATTTATTCTCGTACGTGCAAGGCTGGTAAATTCAAGAAAGAAATACTTATTCGAGGTCGAATTGATGGAGTTTATTCAAGCTGATATTCCAGATGTCATCCAAATTATTCCTAAGCAATTCGGGGATTCGCGAGGATTCGTCCTTGAGACGTACCGCTCGGACTTATTTGCAGAAGCAGGAATTACCGCCAGCTTTGTACAGGACAACCATTCAGGATCCCAGCAGGGCGTACTCAGAGGACTACATTACCAAATTCAACACTCGCAAGGGAAACTGGTTCGTGTCATTGCTGGGGAGATATATGACGTTGCTGTAGATATTCGCCGCAAGTCTCATACATTTGGAAAATGGGTTGGCATTAGCTTGTCTGCCGAAAACAAGCATCAATTATGGATTCCGCCCGGCTTCGCACATGGATTCTATGTGTTAAGCGAATGGGCTGAGGTCGTTTACAAGACAACAGACTACTATGCGCCGGAATTCGAGCGCTCTCTGTTGTGGAACGATCCGGCACTGGATATAAGATGGCCTCTCTTAAACGGCCAGCCGCCAACCCTGTCCGCGAAGGACGCGAATGGCAAATCCCTTGCAGAGGCCGACCTGTTCGATTAGGAAAATTTCCTTGCTTTCAAAAGATCCAACCAAATTTATCGGCGGAGGAATCATATGAAAGGAATTATTCTCGCTGGCGGGCGCGGCACGCGTCTCTACCCGCTTACACTGGCGATTAGTAAGCAGATCTTGCCAGTGTATGACAAACCAATGGTTTATTATCCACTCTCGATGCTTATGCTGGCAGGCATTCGGGAAATCCTGATCATCAGCGATCCGCAGGATTTACCGGCCTTTCGCCATTTGCTGGGAAATGGCAATCAATGGGGATTGCGCCTTGCTTATGCCGAACAAGCCGAACCGCGCGGCCTGGCGGACGCTTTCCTCGTTGGCCGGGATTTTCTTGCGGGCGAATCCGCCTGCCTGATCCTGGGCGATAACATCTTCTTCGGGCAGGGCCTGGCCGATCAATTGCGCTCTGCTGCGGCGTTGGAACATGGAGCAAGGATTTTTGCCTATCCGGTGCGGGACCCTCAGCGCTATGGAGTAGTCGAATTCGATGAGCAGGGGCAGGCCATCAGCCTGGAGGAGAAACCGGCCCATCCGCGTTCCAATTACGCCGTACCCGGCCTATACTTCTACGATCAACGCGTGACCGGATTCGCAGAATCGCTAAAACCATCTGAGCGGGGAGAATTGGAGATCACAGACCTGAACCGGCTCTACCTGGATTTGGGCGAATTGCAGGTAACTCCATTTGGACGCGGCGTGGCCTGGCTGGATGCCGGTACGCACGAATCATTGCTGCAGGCCGCCAATTTCGTACAGACCGTCGAGGAACGTCAGGGAATGATGATCTCATGCCCGGAAGAGATCGCATACCGAATGGGATTTATCCGTCGTGAACAGTTGCACTCACTTGCCCTGCAGATGAAAAATAACGGATACGGCGAATACCTGCTGCGATTATCGGAGGAACAGCTCTAATGCGAATTCTCCTGATCGGCACAACGGGCCAGCTCGGCTGGGAGTTGAACCGGAGTCTCAATGTGTTGGGGGAGGTCGCGGCGTTCGATTATCCGGAAATTGATCTCGAGCATCCCGAAATGATACGTGATTTGATTCGAAGAGTGCAGCCTCGTCTGGTCGTCAATGCCGCTGCATACACCGCCGTGGACAAAGCGGAGGTCGAGCAGGATCGCGCCTGGAAAATCAATGCCATTGCGCCCGGTATTCTGGCCGAGGAGGCGGAGAGATTAAAGGCAGTTTGCATCCATTATTCAACCGACTATGTCTTCAATGGGCAAAAGCGCGAACCTTATGTGGAAACCGACGAAACAGGCCCGATCAATTTTTATGGACGAAGCAAACTGGAGGGAGAACACTTGGTGCAAAATGCGGATGGCGCGTATGTCATCCTCCGAACCAGTTGGGTTTACAGTTTGCGGCAGCAGGGCGGCTTTGTGAACAAGGTGCTCGAATGGGCACGGCAAAGGGAAGTGCTGCGAATCGTTGAGGATCAGGTGGGCAGCCCTACCTGGGCAAGGATGCTGGCCGAGCTGACCGCTTCACTGGTCGCTCGCGGCGGCGGTCAACTCTATGATTATGTAAGCTCCGGGCGCGGGATTTATCATGCCGCTGGGAGCGGCGGCCTCTCTCGCCTCGAATGGGCGCGGGCCATCCTTCGTTATGATTTGCACCCGGAACAGCAACGCGTCAAAAAGCTGGAGCCGGCGTTTAGCTCGGAATTTCCAACGCCTGCAGCGCGCCCGCTGTATTCTGTCCTGAACTGTGAACGGTTTGAGAAGACCTTCGATCTTCGCATCCCGGGCTGGGAGGAAAGTTTGCAGCTTGCCATGGGGGGATAAAAAGCTCGCGCCCACAAACCTTGTAATGATTCCATAACGAAAGCGCAAGCCCGCACAGGCTTTTCAGGTTGTATAATGTGACCGCTGTAGGAAGAAATCCCTTTTATTAGACCTCTTGCAAAAGTGCATGCCTTGCCCTGAGGCAACTCCAGGGAAAACGCATTCTATTTCGAACGCAGCCAACGTTCTCTAACGTCGGATTGCAGGATGATGGTTGACATATGCAAGAGGTCCATTGAAACAGCTCAACGGAAGCCCAGAGGATATTCACAAAAATCGTAATGGGAATCAACAGAAGATCGGCAAATCATCAATTCAGCAGGACTTCGGGGGCATCCAACTCAAAAACTGCAATAGTAAAATCGTTCCCGTTACGAACCCATAGACCTTGGAGGGTCGCATGAAATTCCGTATTTTCAATCTTTTTGTTTTGCTTGTTTTGCTCGCGAGTATGTTGTTCGTTCAACCATCCACCCAGGTTCATGCCGCGACCACTTGGACTGTCACAACAACCAGTGATTCGAATGATGGATCATGTAGCGCTTCGCTTTGCTCTTTGCGCGATGCGGTTATCGCCGCCAATGCAGACAGCGGGGATTTCATCGCCTTTGCCGGAGGCGTTACCGGAACGATCACATTGGGCAGTTCACTCACCATATCGAGCAGCATGACAATTACAGGACCAGGCAGCGGTTCGCTCGCTGTCAGCGGGAACGACTCTGTGCGTGTCCTCTACATTCAAAATAGCGCAAACGTTAGTATTTCAAGCCTGACCATTTCTCATGGAAAGGTCATAGACGATTACGGCGGGGCAATTTATAACGCAGGGACTCTTGCGCTGGACCATGTCATTGTTACTAACAATCAGGCTTTGAACTCCACTCAATATGGATTTGGGGGCGGTATTGGAAACTACGGCACGTTAACGATCACCAATAGCACCCTCTCCTATAATACTGCCCAGTTTGAGGGCGGCGCAATATACAACTATTTTGGTGCGGGCCTTTCCATGACCAATGTGATTGTGGATCATAATCAGGCCTTAACGGGAGGAGGCGGCGGCTTGTCCATCCGCGGGATTGCCTCCGGCCAACCGGTTGCTTTGGATAACGTCAGTATAACCAATAATTCCTCGGCGGATTATGGGGGGGGCATGTATTCGGATGACTCACTGGCAATCACGAATTCCCTGCTCGCCAACAATACCAGCGCAGGCTGGGATGGAGGATTGTTTATAGACGATTCGGGCGGAGGCGTGCCGCCGGTCACCATCACGCTGACCAACATCACTGTGACTGGGAACAGCGCTGCCAGCGGCGCAGGAGGCATGCACTTTACTTTAACCCAGGCCGCCAGTTCGGTGACTTTGAATAATGCCACGGTCGCAAATAACCAGATCAGCGGCACATCGGGCAGTGGAGGAATCACTGCCTCCGGTTCTGGCATTACCAACGTGGAAAATACCATTATCGCAGGCAACACTTCATCCGGGACCTCCACCGCCAATGATTGCAGCGGAACGATTAACTCACAAGACTACAACTTGATCCAAACCACTTCCGGCTGTACCATCAACGGCACAACTACTCACAATGTCACGGGCGTGAGCGCCGGGTTATCTGCACTGGCACAGAACGACGGCTTCACCGAAACCATGGCCCTTCAATGGAATTCTCCTGCCGTGGACGCAGGAAATCCCGCTACGCCCGGCAGTGGAGGAAACTCGTGTGCCGCTTTGGACCAACGCGGCCATACCCGTCCAAAAGATGGCAACGGTGATGGCACGGCTGTATGCGATATTGGCGCCTTTGAATTGGATAACGATGACTTCAACACACCCAAGACAGTGAGCACCCTCCCATATAGCGATAGCGAGGATACCGAAGGGTTTACCATTGCACCAGACGATCAGGCAATGGTGCTGTCTCCATGCAATTCGGATTCAGGGCTGGCCAGCGCGTGGTATTCCTTTACTCCATCAGCCGCGCAAACGTATACTTTGGATACATTCGGATCAAACTACAATACCGTAATGACCGTTTGGACCGGCTCCCGTGGGTCGCTCTCGGCAGTAGCTTGTAATGATAATGCCAGCGGCGCTACATCTCAGTCTGCGCTCACTGTGAATTTATCGGCAGGCATCACCTATTATATTGAGATTATACAATTTAGATATACGGCTTATGCTCCAACCCCAGTAGGTGGAGGCATGCTGAATTTTCATGTTATTCCCAGCAACTCCAATGCCCGCTCCGATCTTAATGGGGATGGCAAAGCGGACTTGGCTGGGTTTGGTTCGAATGGAGTGTATGTGGCGCTCTCCACTGGAACGGGCTTTGGTCCGGCAACCCTGTGGACATCTGGCTTCAGTTATCAAAATGGTTGGACATCGCAGAACACCTATCCACGCATGCTTGCTGATGTCAATGGGGATGGCAAAGCGGACGCGGTTGGGTTTGGTTCGAATGGAGTGTATGTGGCGCTCTCCACTGGAACGGGCTTTGGTCCGGCAACCCTGTGGACATCTGGCATC
>JAKAKJ010000039.1 GCA_021824575.1 Chloroflexota bacterium | reverse complement strand
TAGATATTCCAACAGCTTTGGACCGAGTGCGCTATTATCAAAAACGGAACTTTGTCGCCTATCAATCTCATCGCAAAACAAAATTGGCTCAATTAGCAGCTTTTTCTCATGACCTTGCGCTGTAATAATAATTCCCTCTCTTAAATTTCAATCCCAAATGCGAATCCGAAAAAGATTCTTATTCAGCCTGCTGACGATTCTGGTTTATTGCGCCGGAGCAGTTGCTCCAGCGTACGCGCATGCGCTGCTGGTGCGTTCCAATCCCGCGCCCAATGCGGATTTGCCCGCGGCTCCCGCGCAGGTGGAACTTTATTTCAGCGAGGCAGTTGAACCGGGCTTGAGCACGGTTTCAGTTTTAGACTCGAACGGCAGGACGGTTGACTTAGGCGATGTACGCGTTGACCCGACCAATCCGACGCGCATGACCGTTTCGCTCGGTTCTCTCCAGGACGGAGTGTATACCGTTGCATGGAAAGCGATCTCGGCAACCGACGGCCATCTCACGAGCGGATCGTTTCCATTCGCGATTGGCAATGTGAACGCTGCGGCTCTGGCAGCTCAAGTTCCCAAAACGAGCTCGCAGCTTCCAGCCAGCGCATTGATTTCAAAATGGTTATTGCTTGCGTCGCTGGCGTTAATTGTTGGCCAGATTTCATTTGTCGCTTTCGTCTGGCATCCGGCGCTCAAAAAATCGGATGAGATATCCGCTGAGATTCAAGAACCGCGTATTTGGAAAACGTTTTCTCAAGTCGCTCTGATCGGACTTTTGTTTGGATTGGCGTTGAGCATTTTGTCTGAAGCGGGGCAGGCGAGTGGAAATGAATTGGCGTGGCCATGGTCGCCGGATGCGGGCCGCGTTTTGCTGGACACGCGCATCGGCGTGATTTGGCTGATCCGCCTCGGGCTGGCGTTCCTGCTTGTTTGGCTGGTCAAGAGTCGCGGATCCGGTTGGAAGCGCTGGGCGATTTTTATCGCGGGGCTTGCATCCTTCCTCAGCATCAGTCTCACCGCGCACGCGGCAACGGAAGCAAATCCAGTGATTCCAGTCATTAGCGACTGGATTCACATGATCGGGATGAGCTTCTGGCTTGGCGGCCTTCCATTTCTTTTCAGCGGATTGCGCGCACTGAAAACTCTGAGTGATGTGATTCGGACGAAACTCACTTCGATTGCGATGGAGCGTTTTTCGGCGATGGCGCTTGCAAGCGTCGCGGCTATCGGCGTGACTGGCTTATACGCCGCGTACTTGCGCGTCGGATCGTTTCGGGAACTTTACGCGTCCATCTATGGCGATGCACTTTTGGTCAAGCAGGTTTTCGTCGGCTTGCTTTTGGTATTGGCTGCGGTCAATTTGTTGTTTATTTCGCCGCGCTTGAAAAAAGCGCGATTAGACGGCGTTGGCAACGCGGTGCTTGTCACGCGCTTTGGGAAAATGGTGCTGGCTGAAATTGTTTTGGGAAGCCTGCTTTTATTGAGTGTGAGTCTGTTAACGTATTTGCCGCCCGCAAAAATCATACCGCCTTCCTTCGATTTGAGCGGGTCTGCGAATGCAGGCGATCTTCACGTAAGCATAAATGTTTCACCGGGGTTGGTTGGACAAAACGCGTTCACGGTCAACCTGACTTCGAACGGTCAGCCCGTTGACGCAGTCAAAGAAGCGCTGTTGCGTTTTACGCCAAGCCAAACCAATGTTGCGCCATCTGAAGTGCAATTGCTTGCGGCAGGAAACGGCAATTACACGACTAAAGGAAGTTTTCTCAGCCTGCCCGGCAACTGGCAGATTCAAGTCGTTGTACGGCGCGAAAATAAATTCGATGATTACGCCAATTTCAATTTTTCGGTGGTTGCTCCGGGATCGAATCGCGAAAGCGCAGCCACGTCGAACGTTGCCGGCGGCGTGATTCTATTGGATGGATTATTGTTTGTTCTCGCGATGATTCCGTTGAAAGGAAATCGTATCCTCCAGTTGAGCGCAAGCGGCTTGTTTTCGTTGGTGTTTGTTGTCGCTGGAATTTTTTATGCAACGCGTCCAGTGATATCCGCAAATGCCCAGGCAAATCCGATCGCACCCGACCCGCAATCCATTGCGGCAGGCAAATCTCTTTACGAGGCGCACTGCGTTGTCTGTCATGGCGAAGACGGGAAGGGTGATGGCCCGCTCGGCAGAACACTGATCCCGCGCCCTGCCGATTTGACAATCCACGCGGTCCCCGGCGTCCACACCGACGCGCAGCTTTACGATTGGATTACGAACGGATTCCCCGGCTCGGCCATGCCCGCATGGCGTGCTCAATTGTCCGACACGGATCGCTGGAATTTGGTTAACTTTATCCGCACACTGGCTCCCAAACAGAATTAGGAAATCGTCAATGAAGAAGAATTTGCTTTACTGGGTCTTGGTTGTTTCAGTTCTTTTGAGCGGATGCTCGATTGACATTTCTCAATCGGCGGCTCCAACGGCGACACAAACAACCATCGCAACTTCCTTGCCTTCAGTGCCATCTGCTGATCAATCAAGCTCAACGATCAAGATCGGAAATCCATCGCTTCCAACCGGCCAGATTCCGGTTACGTGGGGAAGCCTGAACTTGACAGGGAAGCTGGTTTACATGAGTTCGAAGCAGGCGCAGGGCACACCGATTATGAGCGTTCAGGCGCTCGACCTTGCAACGGGCCAGGTCACGACGATTTTTCAAGCACCCAGCGGCGCGTGGATTGATTTCATCAGCGTTTCGCCCGACGAAAAACAATTGCTGATGGCTTACCTGCCGCCGCGCGATCCAAATTCTGCGAGCAGCGCGGCACAGCAGGCTCTATACACGTTGCCAACGGACGGTTCCAAGCCGCCGCAAATTTTGTTTGCGCCGCCATCGGGCAACGATCAATATTACGAGCCGGTTTGGTCACCGGATGGAAAGTATATTTACTTCGCACATGTGGATTACGGTGCGCCGCCGAAAGTCGCGGGACAGCATTATCCGAGTTATGAAATCCTACGGATGACTTACCCGCCCAGCGGTCAGCCGCAGAAGGTGGCGGACGGCGCGTACTGGCCGCGTCTCTCCGCTGATGGCGCCCGTCTCGCGTACGTGACGCTGGACCCGGTTGACGGATCAAACAAACTCTATGTCGCCAACGCCGATGGTTCGGGCGCGTATCAAGTGGCACTGACTGGTTTGTATGTCCCGCAAATCATTGATGCTCCGTTCTTTACGCCTGACGACAAAGCTGTTCTTTACAGCGCGGTGAGTCCGACGCAGCCATCCCAGCCGAATTGGGTTGAAAAATTATTTGGAATCACCATTGCTTCTGCTCACACGGTTCCTTCCGATTGGTGGTCCGTGCCAATTGGCGGCGGCACGCCGACTCAATTGACCCATATCGCGGCGGTTGGTTTGTATGCCAGCCTCTCGCCGGATAAAAAACATATCGCCAGTTACAGCGGAAATGGCGTGTTTGTCATGAATCCTGACGGCACAGGTTCAACGACGATTGTCCCTGATGTTGGCGGTCTGGCTGGAACTGTAAGTTGGATACCCTAAAATCTGATTACCTTCCGACCAACACAATAAACCCTGGCACGGAGACGCCCCCAGCTGTTGTCGGTCCCGCCATGTCGCTCAAGTTGCCTGCAATCCTCTTTTTGTAATGGAGATCATAATAACTATTTATTTTTGGGGGCAGTTTTCCATTTGCAGATAATATGACTTCGAACATCGGCGCAAGGATTTTTGCGAGTATGCCATCCTGTTGGAGTTTCTGATCCAAGCTTGTCGTGCTGACAATATATTCAAGCACCCCGCCCTTGGCAAAAATCTTGAGCTTATCGCCATTATCCAATGTGTAAATCGAGTCGTCTGATTTTGGATCGAGAAATCCATCTTTTACCAGCCAGACGCGGACGCCTTTGTTTAAAATCCACGTGTATGCTTGAGAGTCATTTGGCACGCGAAATTGGATGGATTGAATTCCGCGATTTATACTCTCCATCAGAGTTGTAACATCCTGATATGTATTCTTCTGATGCAAATCAATACCGAAGCGTAGAGCCAGCTCGATTTCCAGCATGGACGAAAATGACACCAGTCGTAAACGATCTGTTGGATAAAAGCTCGACAGATCCGTATGGATTAGATTTTGATTCCAATTCAATGCCGGGTCCGCTTCGACGATCAGGGGAATAAGATTACGCGGCACTTCAAAAAACGCTATGTTGCGGTCAATGAGAAAGATTCCGCCGGGCGGCGAATGCAATTCCATCCACACGCCAAGTTCCTGTGAATAGACGAGTGTCTTGCCGTTCGCACCTGTTTTCGTATATTGCATCAATAGGGTGTCATTGCCCGTTGCGTCGGATGGCATTGGCCCCATTGACGGGAAGGATGTTGCGGTCGGTGTAATGGGTTGTATCGTCGGAGTTGGAGGTGCATACTTGTATGGGACAAGAGTCTGCGTGGGCGCGGCGGTCGGAAACGGCGTGGACCTGCTGCAGGCTTGCGTCAACAAACTGATGGTGATCAAACAGAATAAGACAAGAGCTTTCACGCTTCTCTTTCGCAAATCCTCAGCCCGTCAATTCTTTCTTCAGTTTCTTCAATGTATTATTTTGCATTTTGTCCAAGAGCTTTAATGCCCAGCCCTGACTTCCCAACCAGCCAATAACATTGCCTTGAAGCGCTTTGAAGCCTGTTGCTGGTTCGGACAGTGGCATGGCCGAGCCAAAATCCACCATGCGGTCATCGAGCTGAAAGACATGTGGCGAAACCTGTTTGATTTTTGGCTGGGCGTCCAGGAATTTACGCAAACTTTCCCGCTCATTGTTCGTCAGCCATTGCGGCAAATCGGATGTCGCTTTGAAACCGCAGACCGAAGCCAAATCTCGAAGCAATGATTTATGCTCCTCGCTTAACGAACACTCCTTTGAGCGGAAATAAACCACATCGGGGTCCGGCTGGACGAGCGGACTCAACCAAAGGCGATTAATCGTCGTGCGGATGGCATTCCTTGTTCCTGGAGTAGCCATGTTGTAAAGCATGACGTCGCGTTCGCTTTCCCATTCCGCGGCGACGTCGGGGCCGACGCGCATCGCATCGCATAAACCCAGTGAAGGAACGATCGGCGCACCGCATGCAAGGAAATACGCATCATCGCTCATGGCTCTTCTCATTGCGTCCAAGCCTTGACGGTAAGCGGCTTCGCGCGAAATATCCTGGCGCCGCGCCCCAGGCAGCGCACCAGCGTAAAGAAAATCGAGCTTCAGATAATCAAATCCCCACTCGCGGACTTGTTTCATCAGAGTGGATAGCCATTCCAATACTTCGGGGTGAGTCGTGTCCAAGGCGTAAAGCTGTTCGCCCCAGTTGAATCCCGCCGAGACGAACCGTCCGCGTTCGTCGCGCAGGAACCAATTTTGATGTTCGCGAAAAAGCCTTGATGATTTGACCGCGATCAACGGCGCAAGCCACAATCCTGCTTTGCGCCCCGTCAACTTGATTTTGTCTGCCAGCGCTTTCATGCCTGATGGAAATTTTGAATTCGCTTCCCAGTCGCCGATGGAAATTTGCCAGCCATCGTCAACCTGCAAAACGTCAAAAGGCAGATCGCCGAGTTTGTCGAAAATTTGGTAAAGTAGTTTTTCATCAATGGCGGTGTACAAGCTATACCATGAACACCAAACGCGCGGCGCAGGCTTGTTTGATTTTATGCCAGAACGCTTGCGTAACTGCTCTGCATATTTGGAAAATGCAGTTGCTTTGTTGCCATGAACTATGAGCCATTCTCCATTTTCCCTTTCATACTCGCCTTCAAGTTGATTCTCGTTTAGAAATACATGCGCATCCAACCCAAGCGACCCGAGAAGCAAAACGTTTCCATCTTCAAACTCAACTGCGCCAACCCATGAGCTGTGCGGGCGCATCTCCTTTGCGTAAACAGGATCAATTTGCAGCGGATGCAGAATATATGGCTTTTGGATTGGAAGCGGAGTCAAATCTGTCCACGCCGCGAGCGACCAGGACTGCCATCCGTGGCGATAAAATTGCACGGGCTGGGCTGGCAATCGCAGCGGGATGTTTTTTGCCGTTACAATTATCCCCTCTGAAGTTTTCTCGATCGGCAAATTATCAGGGAGCAGGGTGTTCAACTCGAAAGTGATCTTCATCGGCTTCTCCCGCTGAAAGTTGGGTCTGTGCTTTGATTCATATTTTCATAATAACATGTTTTTGAATGCAAGGATTTGGAGATCGTTGGGTATGCAAACAAGTTCGAATTTTACGCGGCGCGATTTTCTAAAATTGGCGGCCGCGATCAGTGTGCCATTGACTGTCTTCTCGGTGGGCGGCACGTATTACAGTACGAAGATCGAACCGGCCTGGCTTGATATCGAATCGGTGACCATAAAGCTGCCGAATCTTCGCCCGGCGTTTGATGGACTGCGGCTTACGCAAATCAGCGATATTCACATGGGCGGCTGGATGAATCGGGAACAGTTCGAGCATGTCATTGATTTGGTCAAGGGGACGTATCCCGATCTGATCTTGATGACCGGCGATTTTGTCGAATACACATCCAATTTTGATCGGGCTTTGGGGGCTGTTCAGGATGTGCAGGACGTTTTGTCTTCCCTGAATTCTATGCCGGCATTAGCCATTCTTGGCAATCACGATTATCGAAGTGGTGTGAATTTCTATCTGCGTGCCATGTTTTCAAGACTCAAAATTGTGGACCTCACGAATGGCGTTCACACGATGGTTCGCGGCGAAGGACAACTTCATTTTGCCGGTTTGGATGATCTTCTCATGGGTTTTCCGGATTTCAACGGGGTGCTTGCGAAACTGCCGCAAAATGGAGCGGCCATCCTTCTTGCGCACGAGCCTGATTTTGCCGACATCAGTTCCCTGGCGAGGAGATTTGACTTGCAAATCTCCGGGCATTCCCACGGCGGGCAGGTTGTTTTGCCAATTGTTGGGCCGCCAATCCTGCCGAGCATGGGGGAAAAATATGTCAGCGGTTTGTATCGCGTCGGAACGATGTTCCAGTACACGAACCGCGGTGTTGGCATGACGGAACCTTACATCCGGTTCAATTGCAGGCCGGAGATTACCGTTTTCAATTTGAAAGCCGCGTAACGCCTTGCTATCCTGTGTTCTGGTGAGTATAATCAGCCAAACTTCAAAAGCGATGATGGGAACGAGTAAATCCGAGTCCCTGCCAGCGAGTCTGGAAACAGTGTGAGCCAGATCAGAAAAGCGGATTGAAAATCATCCCGGAGCCGCGAGCCGAATTTCGAGAATAGAGATTGGATATTCGAGAATAGTAAGCAAGACGGAGTCATCCTTCGTTATCAAAGATGCAGATATGAAGTATCTGACCAAGCGCCCATTTTATTTGGGAAGCAGAGTGGTACCGCGTGAGTTACGACTCTCGTCTCTGATGTGAGGCGAGAGTTTTTATTTCAAGCATGTCATTGCGCGGCAATCTCCGGTATGCACCAAACGCGAGATTGCCTTGTCGGGTCCCGATATGGCGGAAGAAAACCGCCTGCTTGACCCTCCTCGCAACGACATATGGCTATTGGAGGTCGAATGTTCAAACCCGTTTCATCCAAGCTCGATGTTCCCTCGATGGAAGAAGGCGTGCTGAATTTCTGGCAGCGCGAAGGAATCTTCAAGAAAACGGTTGAGCAGCGCAAGGGCAAACCTGAATACGTTTTCTTTGAAGGTCCGCCGACGGCGAACGGACGCCCCGGTGTGCATCACGTTTTGGCGCGCGCGTTCAAGGATATGTTCCCGCGTTACAAAATCATGCGCGGCTTTCATGTCTCGCGGCGCGGCGGCTGGGACACGCACGGCTTGCCGGTCGAGATCGAAGTTGAGAAGAAACATGGCTTTACCAACAAACAACAGATCGAGGAATATGGCATCGCAAAGTTCAATGAAGAATGCCGCAAGTCCGCGTTCGAATATATCCGCGATTGGGCCAAGCTGACTGACCGCATCGCGTTTTGGGTTGATCTCGATGACGCGTATGTGACATACACCAACGATTACATCGAGTCGGTCTGGCGGATTCTGAAATCGTTCTGGGACAAGGACTTGCTCTACAAAGGCTATAAAGTTGTGCCGTATTGCCCGCGCTGCGGCACGCCTCTTTCGGACCATGAAGTGGCTCTCGGTTATGACGAGGCGACCGATCCCTCGGTCTTTGTCCGCATGCCCCTGGTGGATAAGCCCGATACATCATTATTGGTTTGGACAACCACGCCGTGGACGCTTCCCGGCAATGTGGCCGTCGCCGCGCATCCCGATGTGGATTATGTCACTGTTGAACGCGATAATGAAGGCACGAAAGAAAAATTGATTCTTGCCAAGCCTTTGCTGGAAAAAGTGTTTCGCGGCGAGGAAGTCAAAGTCGTTGAAGCGTTCAAGGGCAGGAAACTTAAAGGGATGAAATATCATCCGTTGTTCACCTTTGTGCCGCCTGACAAGCCTGCGCATTTTGTTGTACTCGGCGATTTTGTCACCACCGAAGATGGCACGGGACTCGTCCACATGGCGCCAGCTTTTGGCGCGGAAGATATGGATATGGCGAAGGAACATGATTTGCCGATCCTGATGACGGTTCTGCCGGACGGTACATTCATCCCCGAAGTCAAGCCGTGGCGCGGAGTCTTTATCAAAGATGCCGATCCACAAATCATCGAAGACTTGCGCGCTCGCGGACTCTTGTTCCGCACCGAAGGATACACACACACGTATCCGTTCTGCTGGCGATGCCACACGCCGCTGATGTATTACGCGCGCGACTCATATTACATCCGCACGAGCCAGTTCAAGGACAGATTGGTTGAACTAAACAATACAATTAATTGGGTCCCCGGGCATATCCGGGAAGGACGCTTCGGCAACTGGCTCTCGAATAATATTGACTGGGCGTTGAGTCGCGAGCGGTATTGGGGCACGCCGCTCCCCGTCTGGGAATGTGGCGAATGCAAACATCGCGAGTGCATGGGTTCGGTAAAAGAATTGTCCGAGAAAGTCGGGCGCGATCTTTCTGATCTTGATTTGCATCGTCCGTACGTGGACGAAGTTCAATATCCATGCTCCGAATGCGGCGGGACGATGAGCCGCGTCAAGGATTTGATTGACGTGTGGTTTGATTCGGGTTCGATGCCGTACGCACAATGGCATTATCCGTTTGAGAACAAAGAGAAATTTGAGTCACAATTCCCTGCGGATTACATCTGCGAAGCCGTTGACCAGACACGCGGCTGGTTTTATTCTTTGCACGCCATCAGTACATTATTGATGGACTCGGTCGCGTATAAAAATGTTTTATGTCTGGGCTTGATCCTCGATGGCGAAGGCAGGAAGATGTCGAAGAGTCTCGGCAACATCGTTGATCCGTGGGACGTGCTCAAGGTCAACGGCGCGGACGCGTTCCGCTGGTATCTTTATACGGCGACGCCGCCCGGGAATGAGCGCCGCTTCTCTTCGGAGTTGGTTGGCGAGGTCGTACGCGCGTTCACGCTGACGTTGTGGAACGTGTACTCGTTCTTTGTCACTTACGCCAACCTCGATAAGCCACAACTGACGTCTGTGCGCGTTTACAGCGACAATGTTTTGGATCGCTGGTTGATCTCGGAATTGCACGCGCTCGTGCGTGATATAACCAGCGCGTATGAAAATTATGATGTCACCGGCGCCACGCGTCCGATTGAGGGATTTGTTGAAAAACTTTCGACTTGGTATCTGCGCCGCTCGCGCCGCCGCTTCTGGAAGTCCGAATCGGATGCGGATAAACAAGCCGCGTATGGCACACTTTACACCGCGCTTGTCGCACTTTCAAAGTTGCTTGCACCGGCCATGCCATTCCTCGCTGACGAACTTTATCAAAACCTTGTCCGCTCAGTGGATCAATATGCACCCGAATCGGTTCATCTTGCTGAATGGCCGAAGTTCGATGAAGCCCTGATAGACGAGTCGCTTAACCGCGATATGGAACTGGTCATGAAGTTGGTCTCGCTCGGACATCAAGCGCGGCAAAAGGCGAATCGCAAAGTGCGCCAGCCGCTCAAGGAAGTTGCCTTCTCGCTGGGTAACGCGTCTGATCGCAGAGCGGTTGAGACGTTTGCAGATTTGATCGAAGACGAATTAAACGTCAAAACAGTTCGTTTGTTGGATGCTTCAACGGAAGCGGTTTCGCACGCCGTCAAGCCATTGCCGAAACAACTCGGACAAAAATATGGCAACAAATTTCCCGCGCTTCAACGGGCAATCCTTGCCATGAACTCGGAAGATGTGGCGCGTGAATTGCTCAGCGGAAGATCGCTCAAGGTTGATCTTGATGGTCAGTTGTTCGATATTCTGCCCGATGAAGTTGAAGTCAAGGCGCAAGCGAAAGAAGGTTTTGCTGTGGCGGAAGAAGGTGCGTATGTCGCCGCGCTCGTTACTGAACTTACGCCCGATCTTGTGCGCGAGGGTTTGGCGCGTGAATTTGTTCGCCGTGTGCAGGATTTGCGTAAGAGCGCCGATCTCGATGTGGCTGATCGAATCAATTTGTTTGTTGTTGCGTCTGCAAATTTGAAGTCTGCCATCGAGATGCATCGCGAATACATCACAACTGAAACGCTGGCCATTGCGCTCAATTTCAGCGAACCGCCGAAAGAAGCTTCATCTGTTGAAGACGAATTCGATGGCGAGAAGGTCAAAGCTGGACTAGTGAAAGCATAAAGTTGCTCAAGCCGCTGTTCTCGACGGCGTGCATCTAGCGCCAGGGACGGCGCTGGGAGCTTTATATGCAAATTGAGATTGCGACTCGAGCGACTGAAGAACTGTGGGACGCGTTCCAAGGGCTCGTCCCACAGTTGACATCCAACAACCCGCCTCCTTCGCGGGACGATCTGGCAGCACTCGTTAAATCAGAATCATCCACGCTGATCATTGCTCGCGCTGACAACAGTTCCATTATCGGCGCGGCGTGCGTGACGGTCTATCGCGTCCCAACCGGCATCCGCGCCATCATCGAAGATGTCATCGTGGCTGAGTCCGCGCGCGGGCTGGGGATTGGTGAGGCATTGGTTCAACGTTGTCTGGATATTGCTCGCGGGAAGGGTGCAAAAGGCGTGTCGCTCACATCCAATCCAAAACGCGAAGCCGCGAATAAGTTGTATCAAAAAATGGGGTTCAGGAAACGCGAGACGAACGCGTATTATTTCAAGTTCTGATTTGTTGGGACGCAATATATTGCGTCCCAACACTTTTTAAATAGTTTTCTCTTGCTTTCGACAAATCTGAATATTCCCCGCGATATTCTTCCGGCAATAATGCTGCAAGACGGTACATCATTTCGTCTGCGATTTCCTGACGCATTTCTGCGGTAACCCGAACGCCGTTGGTGCGAATCTTGAATGGCTCGCCAACGCGGATGTGAAAATCCGTCCGTTTGAGCTTTTTCAAATTCGCGCTGAAATTTTCTCCGCCCCAATGTGCAACTGGCAGAAGCGGAACATCTGCTTGCAAAGCCAGTAATACGATTCCGGATTTTGCGCGGATAAGCTGGCCCGTTTTGTTGCGCGTCCCTTCAGGCGACAATCCAAAAATATAACCCTGTTTCAAAGCGGCTAACGCTTTCTTGAGTGCGGCTAAATCCGCTTCGCCGCGGTGGAGTGGAATTCCTCCCCAGAGTGTGAAGATAAAATTCAAGAACCAGTTATCCCAGCTCTCGACTTTTGCCCAACCAGTTAGCGGCCGCGGGTAGATTTCTCCATAAAGCACTGGCACTTCAATCGAGCCGGTGTGATTGCCGTAAACGATCAAGGGTCCGCGCACAGGAATCTTATTCAGGTCCGGCGCGTCGATGCGGCACATGATATGCAAACCAAGTTTCATGACGTTGGTGACGAACCAGCGGAGGAAGTTCATGGGAAAAGCGATCAGGCGCAGATGATTTCCAGTTTTTCCGGAATCAGTTCGAGTTCCAGCTTTGAACCGTTGTAGCACAACGTCTCGCCATCTGCATGGGCGGGGAAGTCGCCTTTGAGCGCGGTGATCGTCACGCGCCTGCTGCGCGTCGTTTTGATCTCTGGTTGTGTGGCTTGATCGCCGCGGATGAAATGTGGGATGAGTCCAAACATCCGCAATTTGCCCGCCGATGATGCGATGCACAGATCGAACTGACCGTCGGCTGGATCGCCGTTTGGAGCCATGCGGAATCCGCCGCCCATGCGCCTGCCGTTCATGACCGAAACCATGAGCGAGTCTTGTTCGATGGTTTGGCCATCCACCTCGATGCGAAGTTTTGGCGGCGTGTAATAAAAGAAGATGGTTTGGATCGCCCCGATGAGATAGGCCAGCAGGCCGCGCGTCCATTTGATTCGCAAAGCCGCGAAGCCGACCGCCGCGTCGAACCCAACGCCGATGCCGTTTCCAAAATAACGGCCCTCGGGAAAGTCACCGCCTTTGACCAACCCCACATCAATCTTTTTGCGTTTGTTTTCTTTTAGCGCGATCAAGCCATCTTCAAGGTTGGTCGGGATTCCGGTTCCCCCCGCAAAATCATTTCCAGTGCCAATGCTCAACACGGCGAGTGCTGGTGAGCTTCCGTTCATGTGCGCTTTCATCACGCCGTTCAATGCTTCATTGAGCGTGCCGTCTCCGCTGGCGCAGACGATGACATCATAGCCATCGTACGACGCATTTTCAGCGAGTTCAAGCGCGTGCATCACGCGTTCGGTGCGGACCATTTGATAATCTAAATTGTTCGAACGAAAAAATTCTTCAATGCGCGGGATTGATTTTTCGCCCAACCCGTGGCCTGAAATTGGATTTACGATGACAAAATATTTCAAGATTCCACTCCGTCCGTCAATAAGATGGACGGAGTTTATCACAAACCGATGCCATCGAAAATTGGCTAGGATATTACTTTTGCTTGAGCGGCTCCTCCGTCATCCGAGGCGTCCGGCGGTAGTCTGTGCCGTGGCCGGAATAGACTTTGCTCAGGGCCTCCATTAATTCATCCATGACGTACGCCTCTTCATTGTCCAATACCACTTTCAACTTCCTGAGGTGCTCTTCCAATTCTTCCATTTTCCCGCGAAAACCGTTGAACGTTTCGTGGTTGGCGTTTTCCTTCAATTCGTTGGATGCCTGATGCGCTTCATCCACCGCTTGCATGGCATTGTGAATGTACTCAATAATCTGGTCCCAGTCCGTCATGGCACACGCTCCTTTCGAACCGGCTCCAATTTCACACTACCACGCTATGAACGCGATTTCAAGTAGTCTTCCGGCGTGTCCAAGTCTTGAAGGATGGTTGGTGTGTTCAACTCAACGTAATGGATTTCATGCGCGTGACGGTTGAGAAAGTCGCGCGGCGAATCGGGCGATTTCATTTGCAGGATTTCATCCCATAGTTCGCGCGCGACCAGCCACGGATGTCCGCGGTGCATTTGATAACTTGGAACGATCAGCGGCGCATTTGTCCGGGCGTACTCCTGCAATATGCTTTGCACGCTTCTTCCCTGGACTTGAGGCTGGTCGCCGAGACCAATAAGCGCGGCGCGCGCCTCCATTTTTTTTGCCGCCAATCCCGCCTGAATGGAACTCAACATTTCGCCCCGCGCATACTTCTCGTTGAAAATCGTTTGAACGGATCTGCCAATCAACGCTTCGACTTCCCTGTGAGCTCCACCGGTGACAACGAGAATATCGTCCACGCCCGCGGCTTGAAATGTTGAAATAACCGTTTGCAAGACTGTGCTTTTGCCCCACGGCATCAGCATCTTTGGCTGGCCCATGCGCTTCGATTCACCTGCTGCAAGTATGATGGCAGAGATCATTCCAATTCCTTCATGCGAGGATAATCTTCGGGCTTATCCACATCAAACAATAAACTATCGTCGTGCCACGGCAAATACTCGACGCGGTGCTTTGAAAATATCGCACGCCCGCCGACATCGCCTTCAAGCGCCATCAAATTTGGAAATGTGTCGCGGTCGAATAAAACCGGGTTGGCGCGTCGCTCCATCAAAACCATCGGTGCGACAATTGGAAATAGTTCGGTTGAATGATGTGCAACGAGAGCGCGAATCACATCAGATTTGATTTGTGGTTGATCCGCAAGCAAAAATGTCGCCGCGCCAGTTTTACTTGGCAGCGATTGAACGCCATCTCGAATCGAAGATGCCTGCCCGCTTTGCCATTCTTCATTGCGAGCGATCTGCACAGGCAAATCTTGAATCGCTGCTTCGACTTGATCTGCGTATGCGCCGGTCACGATCACGACTGGCGAAAGTCCGGATTCAATCGCCGTTTTTGCAATGGTGCGAATAAATGGTTCGCCGCGCCAATCGAGCAGTTGCTTGGGCCGGCCGAAACGTGTCGAAGCGCCCGCGGCGAGAATAATTCCAGCAGTCCGTTCGAATGTTTGGATGTTTGAATAATTGGAGGACACAATAATCGTTGCATCGAATTCCTTTAACATTGCATCAGACATTGTCCCGCCGATGGATTGTAATTCGGATGTATCAGCCTGTGTCAACAAACTGACGCGGCGGGCTTGTAAGGGAATATTCTTTAATCCGCCATTGGGATGAGTCAACACTTGAACGACCGCGTCGCTTGTGACGGGCTCCCCAATTTTCAAGCCACTTAACCTTGAAAATATTTCCGGGCGATGAACATATTCTTCCGTTAACGGTTTATTTAACACGGCCAGGCTTGCGACGACGACGACCATTTCAACAAAACCCGGAATCGCCGGTTCGTGTGCGTCTGGCGCTTTCAATGATTTTTGACGCGCGCCGTCCGCTTCGATGAGCAGGGGAGTGCCGAGGTTTTGCGCTTCCGATTTCAATCTTGATAAAACTTCATTATCAACGCCGGACGCTCTACCGTTGTCGCCGACTGGACCCGTAATCAGCGTCACACCCTGGAACCAGCAGCTCTCGAGATCGCTGGCAAGATTTGCAGTAATATGCTGATCCGCGAGCGAAGTTTGCCACGCGCCGAGATGGGTCGTCGCAGTGACGATGACAGGTAAGTCCGTTGTGGTCTGTAATTCACGCGCCAAATGGAACATGGAAGTCGTTTTTCCCCCTGCACCCACCAACGCGATCGAATTTACACGCGGTTGAGATAAGACTCGTAACGCACGCGAGAATTGCATGGAGTTGATTCTACCCCATGCAATTCAAATCATGCTTGAAGTGAATTACCAAACGCGGATGACTTGTCCAACGTAGATGATATTCGGATTCCAGATTTGCGGGTTGAGCGATTGCAGGCCGTAAACCGTTGTCCCGTATCGGGCGGCGATAATACGAAGCGTGTCGCCGCGTTGGACGGTGTAATAGGTCGGCGCGGCTGGCAGTGTGATCACTTCGCCTGCGTAAATCCAGCTTGGGCGATTCGCAAGCTGGGGATTAACCGCAAGGATGGCGCTTACGCTGGTTCCATATCGCGCGGCAATCTTGGCAAGCGTGTCGCCCCATTGAATCACATATTGCCTGCCCGGTGTCACAGATGGGCCTGGATAATACCCTCCGCCTGGCATAATCAACGTCTGCCCGGCGAAGACCCAGTACCACAATCCGGGATTAGCGGTGCGGATGGCCTGCATGGTTGTGCCGCATTTGGCGGCGATCCCGCTCAACGTGTCACCCCATTGAACGGTGTACGTTGAGCCGCATCCCGACCAGGCGTACCCGCTGGTGGTTCCTGCAAAGGTTGTGACCACGATAGCGATCAAGACGAATAGTTGATAAATCTTTTTGTGTGACATATTGAGCCTCCTGCGTTTGTTCACGACTATTCGTAGACGAAAAACGCCCTCGAATTGTTTCGATGGGTGGGGGGGAGTTTCCACTTCCCGTCAAGTTCCCGTCGCCTTCATTATAGCGCTGGACGAGTGATTTTCAACTGGGATAATAGGGTCATTTCCTTGACATGACTTCCGAAGGGTAGTATCCTTGCTCTACCGACCGTTCGGTAGGTAACTTCCATGACCAGAGATGATATCCTCGATGCTGCTGCCCAAGTCTTTCGCCAGAAAGGGTTTCATGGCGCGTCCATGCAGGATATTGCCGCGGCGGTAAATCTCCAAAAGGCGAGCCTGTATCACCACGTTGCCTCCAAACAGGAGATTTTGCTTGCGCTCCTTGACCGCGCCCTGGAGATGCTTACGGAACGGATTGCTCCCATTGCAAACCAGGAAATCCCCGCCGATAAAAAACTGCGCGAAATGATCCGCGTGTACCTGAAATCGCTGTCGGAAAACTCCGATCTTTCCTCAGTGCTTTTGTTTGAGCATCGTTCCTTGGACAAAAAATCGCACGCCCGCCACGTGCCCAACCGCGATAAATTCGAAAAATTATGGCGCGACGTGATTGATGAAGGTATTCGGATGAAAGTGTTTGACTGCGAAGACGCGGGTGTTGCAGTCAGGGCATTGATGGGGGTGATGAATTGGACGTTGACCTGGTATCGCCCGGACGGTCCCAAATCCATTGATCAAATTGCAGATGAAGATACAAATTTGTTTTTCAAAGGCTTGTTAGCCAAAAATAAATAAAGGAGGAGCGGATGTATTCTTTTGAACCATCAGAAGAACAAAAAATGTTGATAGATGCGGTCAGCCGTTATGCGACGACTGATTTGCGTCCCGCGGCGCGTGAGGCGGAGGAAAGTCGCGAGCTGCCGGTGAAACTGATCGGCAAGGGTTGGGAGTTGGGCGTGCTTCAAGCTTCCATCCCAGAATCGTATGGCGGCTTTGGCGAACACTCTGCGGTCACTGGCGTGCTGGCTAGTGAGGAGTTGGCATTCGGCGATTTGGCAGGCGCATTTGCCATCGGCACGCCGAATCTTTTTGCGCTCCCAATTTTGCTGGTCGGCTCGGAGGAACAAAAACAGAAATATCTGTCGAAGGTCATCGAGGGCGATTGGACTCCGTATACCTCGGCGTTGATTGAATATTCATTTGACTTCGATCCCAACATACTCAAAACAACAGCCACTGCCAAAGGCGACAGTTATGTTTTGAATGGCGAAAAAGCTTTTGTTCCTTTTGCGAAAGATGCTGAAGCCATTTTGGTGTATGCGAATCTGAATGGCCAGACGCAGGGATTCATCGTCTCGAAAGCCGCGGCCGGCCTAACGGTCGAGGGTGAACGGGAAAAGTTGATGAGCTTGAACGCGTTGCCAATGTATCGCGTCAAACTGGAAAACGTAACGGTCGCCGCGTCGGATAGATTGGGCGGCGCTTCGGGCCACGACTTCGAGCCGGTCCTCGCTTCGATGCGGCTTGCCTCCGCCGCGTCCGCGCTTGGCGTCGCAAAAGCCGCCTTCGAATATTCGCGCGATTACGCAAAAGAGCGCGAAGCGTTTGGCGTCAAGATCGCACAGAAGCAAGCTGTTGCATTCATGCTGGCTGAAATGCGGACCGAGATCGAAGCGATTCGTTTGCTGACGTGGGAAGCCGCGTGGAAACTCGATACTGGCAAAGAAGACGCGTTCACTGAGGCTTATCTTGCATCCGTCGGCGCGATGGACATGGTGATGATGGTTACCGACCGCGCTGTGCAAATTTTGGGCGGGCACGGATACATTCGCGAACATCCCGTCGAAATGTGGATGCGGAACGGGCGCGGCTTCGCGTCGTTCACTGGCTTTTCAATGGTATAGGAGGTGGCTATGACTATCGAATTTGAATCACCCAAACCGATCGTTCAAATGCAAACTGTCTTGAAGACGGTTGCTGACAACATGATGCGTCCCCAGTCGCGTTATTTCGATGAGCACGAGCATGAAATTCCATGGGATTACATTGAGTTCATGAACACGGCCATGAAGGCAACCGGCGGCGGAAGTCTCGCACCGAAGGAAGAAAAGAAAGAAGAAGAACCCAACAAACCAAAACGTCCGCCGATTGGTTATCAATTGCTGGCATCGCAGATTGAAATGCTGGCGTGGGGCGATGTGGGCATGTATCTCATCACACCCGGCGGCGGACTCGGCGCGGCAGCCGTGCAAGCCGCGGGATCACCCGAACAGCGCGCAAAATTTTTGGAGCGCTTTGCTGGCGAGAGACCGACATTCGCCGCGATGTGCATGACTGAAGCAGGCGCAGGTTCGGATACATCTGCGATCCGCGCGAAAGCCATGTTGGATGAAAAGACCAACGAATGGATCATCAACGGTGAGAAAATATTCGTCACCGCAGGCGATAAATCCTTCACCGCGTACGAGAAACTTGGCAAAGGCTTTATTGTGGTCTGGGCTTCGATTGATCCGTCGGCGGGACGCGCGGGGATGCGTGCCTTTGTCGTCGAGGCGGGAACGCCTGGCGTGAAGATCACGAAACTCGAACACAAGATGGGCATTCGCGTCAGCGACACCGCGGCAATTTCATTGGTGGACGCACGCGTGCCGTTCGATCACATTCTTGGAAGTCCAACCGTCGAGAAGACGACAACCGGCTTCAAAGGCGCGATGGCGACCTTCGACGCGACGAGGCCGCTTGTGGCCGC
>JAKAKJ010000088.1 GCA_021824575.1 Chloroflexota bacterium | reverse complement strand
GGACGCATGGATAGCCTCTCCGCGAGCGAACAATTTCAGGAGCAGTCTCATTCTATTCCGCCAGTTTCAAAACCGCAATTATTTCTTGGTTTCATTTAGGTGTGTGTTGGAATGCTGATGGTTCATTGCTTGCGAGTGTGATATTCAAATCTACAGATTGGTTGCGCACGATTGCAAGTGAAACGTCGGACTTTATTTTGAAAAGACAGCGGCTTCGATTGAAGTTTTATCAGTTGGTGTTTCTGTGTTTCAAGAAATTACGAATGGCATGTCATGCACATTGTCTATTTGACGATACGATTTGCAATGCTGAAGCAATGCCTTTCGCAAAAAAGTGTCAAAAATCAAAGGCAAGATTGCAAGGTAGTGTATAATTACGAAGCACATCGGTGCATTCCACAGCAACAAGGACTCTATGGCAAGTAATTTTTCTTTACCAGCAGATTACTGGAAGAATCTCCAGATCACCCAGCAAGACGTCGAATCCCTGCACACACATTTGTTTGAACTCGAAACGCCGTTGACCGCGCATGATCTGGCGGTGGTGTTTGTATCAACTCGGATCAAGGCCGAGCGCGATGCTCAGGCAAAACTGCGTCAGGCGGGCGGCAAGACCTATTTTCCAAAAGAGAAATATTTCGAAGGCGATGAGTTGGTCTTCCCTGCGTTGGATTGGCAGCCCGGAAAGGTGACTGCTGTTCGTCAGGGAGTGAATCCGGATATTGAATCGTTTGAGGTTATTACCGTTTCGATGAAAGACGGAGCGCAGCGGATGTTCGCATCTGGTTTGGCGGAGCACGTTTTGAATGATGAAAATGCAGCGGCTGCCGAAGATGAGGGTTTGGATTCAGAAGTTATTTTGCATGAGTTTGGAACGGATATCGAAAAGAAACTCGAAGCGGCTTTTGAGCACGACGAGGGCCTTGTCAAGATTGCGGGGAGGTGGTTCCCGCGTGGTCTGCTGGTGGATGTCAATGAAGGAAATCTAAATTTAGCGGAAGCCGTTTTGGATATGGCGCAGGGCGAGCCGCAGCCCGTCTCGGTCCTGTTGAAAGATGTCGAATTGCCCTCTGGCGTGAATCCAAAGCTGGCGGAATTTTCCATGAACTATGCTTTGCAGAGCGATGGCCGTTTCGACGAAGTCGGACCTGCCGGGCAGGTGCTTTGGTGTCTGCGCCGTCTTGAACCGGACGGTGTGCGCGAAGTTCCGGCTTTCCTTCGCTATTCGAAGATTGATTATGACCCGACCGCGTTGCTTGATTCGATGAAGAAACTCGAAGCTCAACTGGACGATGAGTTGAGCGAAAGCGACGCCGTTGAACATAAAGATGTCAAGGAAGTTACGATCAGTTTGATTTATCCGCATTTGCGTGCGGGAACATTGCCGCTCTCGGCTCGCACGCGGATTTTATTCCCGACTGCATACGAAGCACCGCGCGTTCGCTTTTCACTGGTTGATGCCAAATCCGGTCTGAAAATCCCGGGCTGGATTGTTCGCGAAAATCACTATGTTTTTGGCTTGCGTGAATGGTATAAGTCACATCAATTGATGCCCGGCAGTTTGATCGCTGTCCGCCGCGGACAAAAACCCGGAGAAGTCATTATCGAAGCCAAGACTCAAAAATCCGCAAAGGATTGGATTCGCACCCTGATCGTCGGTGCGGATGGCGGACTGGTCTTTGCAATGCTCAAACAGCCCATTACCGCTGAATTCAATGACCGCATGGCAATCTATGTTTCTGATTTTAAAGTGCTCGATCCGCTTTGGGAGAAGAAGCGGCCCTTCGAGGAGTTGGTCATTTCGATGATGCGCGAATTGACAAAATTGACTCCGCAGGGGCACGTGCATGCGCAGGAACTTTATGCGGCTATGAATCTGGTGCGCCGCGTCCCGCCTGCACCGCTGTTTGCCCTGCTTGCCAGCCAGTCGCGCTTTGTCCATGTTGGCGATCTGCATTTCCGTCTGGAGAGTGAAAATGAGCTTGCTTAAACCCGGCATCCAGACGCCGTTCCATATTGACTTTGCGTGGTGGGAACAGAACGATCGCGATTGGCATGTTTATCTTCGCTCTTTGTTATGTCCCGAACATCAACAGGCGCTTGCAGATTTACAGGAAGGCGCAATGATTGACTGGGTTGATCCACAGACTGCTGAGGTCAAGCCGGTGGATGGCATCCAACATGCCCTGATGAGTCATTGCGCGTTGCAGCCTGACTTTGTCACCGAGCATACAACGGTGGTCGAGGCGGTGTTCCGCAATTTTCTCGTCAGCGGAAACCAACCGATGAGCGCCGCGGATTTGTCGAAGAAACTCAACCGCCCGGCAGAGACCATTTTGAGAACCCTCACCGGTCCGCGCGTGTATCGAGGCTTGAGGCCGGTCACGGCTTCGAAACCAGAAGAGCGTGCGGATGCGATCGCGGCATCTGAGGCTTGAATCCCGATGCCCCTGTAGCTCAACGGACAGAGCAGCTGCCTTCTAAGCAGAAGGTTGTGGGTTCGAATCCCGCCAGGGGCGCTTGTAAGTTTAATTGGTAAATAACAGGAGATCACTATGACTACGGAACGATTTGGCATATATAAAGTTGGCGGCAAGGATGTTACCCTTGTTGGCGAAGATATTAAAGTCGGACAGACCGCGCCTGATTTTGCAGTTCAGGCTGTGGATTGGTCATTCAAGCACGGACTTGCAGATACTGCTGGCAAGGTGCGGATTATCGGGGCGGTTCCCTCGCTGGAGACGGATGTTTGCGACCGCGAAACACGCCGGTTCAATCAGGAAGCCGCGGCGTTAAGCAAAGATATCGTGATCGAAGTTATCAGCACGGATTTGCCGTATACACAGAAACGCTGGTGCGGCGCGGCAGGCGTGGATCAGGTGATGACACTCTCAGATCACATGAGCGCGGATTTTGGCGAGAAATATGGAGTGTTGATCAAAGAACGGCGCGTCCTTCGCCGCGCGGTATTTGTTGTTGATAAGAATAACAAGGTGACGTACGCGGCTTACATGCCGGCGCTCGGCGATGAGCCAAATTACGCGGAAGTTTTGGAAGCCGCAAAGAAAGCATTGAAGTGAACACACTGCGATGATTCCAATCGTCGCAGTTCTTTTTTCAGATCGGTAAGGAGCAAGAAATGACAACCGTGATAAGAAAATCCGAAACGGTGACGCTGACCGAAAGGCGGCGCGAGATTCTTCACGCGGTCAGCTGGCAGGTGAGCGCAGGTGTCTGGAGTCCGCCGACGGACATGTATGAGACCGAGAACGAATATGTTGTCCGCGTGGAAGTGGCCGGGATGCGCGAAGCCGATTTCGAGGTTGTGTTCGAGGGTGGATACCTGCTGGTAAACGGAGTCCGCCCCGATGTCGCGGAAAGACGCGCTTATCATCAAATGGAGATTCGTTTTGGAAAATTTTCGACGGCGATTGGCATCCCCGGTCCGGTTGACCTCGATGTGTCCACCGCTGAATATCATGATGGTTTTTTGACTGTGATCATGCCGAAACCAAAAATAACGGAAGCGAAGACTGAATAATGCCTGCGACGCGCTGGCAAACCAGCATGGCCGAACTTTTTGAATGGATTGGCGCATCCGATGACGAGTTGAAGATGCTCGTGCCATCGGTCTTTTCGCGATTCAATAAAAAGGATGACTCGGTCGAACAAACTGAGTCGAAAGATGAAGGACCAAAATATCCGGAGGTCCTGCCGATCCTGCCATTGCGCGGCGTCGTGGTTTATCCGCAGACGGCTGTGCCGTTGACGGTCGGCCAGCCGCGCTCGGTTCGGCTCGTGGACGATGTGGTGGCCGCCGATAAACTGGTCGGACTCGTGGCCGCGACGAATCCTGATTTGGAGTCGCCGGGGCCCAAGGATTTGTATCAAGTCGGCGTGATCGCCACGGTGCATCGTCTCCTGCGCGCGCCGGATGGAACGATTCGTTTATTGGTTCAAGGCATGGATCGTTTTCGGCTCGGTGAGTTCGTGCAGGAAGAGCCGTATCTAAAAGCGAAGATTGAACTCGCGCCGGAAAAAGTGGAGGAAGGTCTGGAGATCGACGCGCTGGCGCGTAACGCCCGCGACCAGTTCCAGCAGATCACGCAAATGATCCCTTCCTTCCCGGAGGAATTGGTCAATTCGATCACGTCGCTTGAAGACCCGCTTCAAACGGTTTATACGATTGCCAACTTCCAGCGTATGGACTTGAAAGACTCGCAGGAAATTTTGGAGATCGATTCCGTTGGCGAGAAATTACGCAAGCTGATCGGCCTGCTCGTGCGCGAAGCGGAGGTTTTGTCACTCGGACAGAAAATCCAGAATGAAGCGCGCGGCGAGATCGAAAAAGTCCAGCGCGAGTATTTTCTGCGCGAGCAGATGAAGGCCATCCAAAAAGAACTCGGCGAAAAAGATGACCAGGCCGCCGAAATCGAAGATTTTCGCAAAAAGATTGACGAAGCGAAAATGCCGGAAGAAGCTGATAAACAGGCGCGCCGCGAATTGGATCGGCTGTCGCGTTTATCGAGTGCGGCTGCTGAATATGGCGTGATCCGCACTTATTTGGATTGGCTGGTTTCGCTTCCGTGGTCGAAATCAACCGAAGATAATCTCGATATCTCTCATGCACGCGAAATTTTGAATACCGATCATTACGGCCTGGAGGATGTCAAGGATCGCATCCTTGAATTTCTGGCTGTCCGCAAACTGCGGCTTGAACGCAAGGATGAAGCCAAAGAAGCATCGAAGGATTTGATCCGCCGCGAACGCGAAGGCATCATCTTATGCTTCATCGGCCCGCCCGGTGTTGGGAAGACCTCGTTGGGACAATCCATTGCGCGCGCGATGGGACGCAAATTTATCCGCGCCTCGTTGGGCGGCGTGCGCGACGAAGCTGAGATCCGCGGTCACCGTCGAACTTATATTGGCGCGATGCCGGGACGCGTTCTGCAATCCCTTCGGCGAATCGAATCCAAGAATCCCGTTTTCATGCTGGATGAAGTGGACAAGCTCACCTTCGATTATCACGGCGATCCAGCTTCGGCTCTGTTGGAAGTTCTCGATCCGGAACAGAACAGCGAATTCCGTGACAATTATCTGGAAGTCGCTTACGACCTTTCGCAGGTCTTCTTCATTACAACAGCCAATACCGCAGAAACGATTCCCGGCCCGCTGTATGACCGCATGGAAGTCATCTATCTTTCTGGTTACACCGATAACGAGAAGATCGCGATTGCAAAAGGCTATCTCATCCCGCGGCAAATCCGCGAGAATGGCTTGCGGACGAATGAGGTTAGCTTTAGTGATGAATCTTTGCAGAAGATCATCCGCGAATACACGCGTGAGGCAGGTGTCCGCAGCCTCGAGCGCAAGATTGGCGCAGTCTGCCGCAAAGTTGGAACGCACATTGCCGAAGGCAAAGGTAAAAAGTTTGACATCACACCGGAACTGGTCGAAGAATTTCTCGAGCATCCAATTTACTTTGGGACGGAGGAGTTAAATGAGCGCACTTCCATTCCGGGAATTGTTCCAGGGCTGGCATATACACCTTTTGGCGGCGATGTGCTTTTCATCGAAGCGACACGCATGCCCGGCGGGCGCGGCTTCCAGGTAACCGGTTCGGTCGGGAATGTGATGCAAGAGTCGGCGCGAGCGGCGCTTTCTTACGTTCGTTCGCGGGCTGAGACGATGGGGTTGCCGTCCGATTTCTTTGATAAGAACGATATCCATCTGCATATTCCGGCTGGCGCAACGCCAAAGGATGGACCATCGGCTGGCGTGACAATGGCAACGGCTTTGGTGTCGCTTATTTCTGGGCGCAAGGTCAAGCCGCATTTGGGAATGACCGGCGAAATCACATTGCGCGGTCAGGTTTTGCCCATTGGCGGTGTCAAGGAAAAAGTGTTAGCCGCTCATCGCAATGGACTCGAGACGGTGATTTTGCCGAAGCGCAATAAATATGATCTGGATGACGTTCCGGATGAAGTCAGGAAATCCATGCAGTTCATTTTTGTTGAAACGGTGGATGATGTGTTGAATGCCGCACTTGACGCGCCTCCGCCAAATGGAAAAACAAAGAAAGCTGTGAACAAGGAAGTCAAATCATCGAAGAAGGGTAAAGCAAATGGCAAAAGTCATGCTGGCAGAAGATGACCTCACGATGGTCAACCTGCTCATAACCCTGCTTAAGATGGACGGCTTTGATGTCGTTGCGTTGGACGCGGACGCGGATATTCCCGCGGCGGTCGAGCGCGATGCCCCTGATGTTTTGCTTTTGGACGTGCATTTGTCGAATCAGGATGGACTTCAAATCATGGACTCGATTCGCCGGTCGGACGATATTCGCAGCACGCGTGTGATCATGATTTCCGGAATGAACGTTCGCGATGAATGTATGAAACATGGCGCCGACGCGTTTTTGCTCAAGCCCTTCATGCCTGACGATCTAATCAAGCTTTTGAAACAGCCGCACAAATCCCTCTAGCCGCCTTGATCCGAATCCGCGAATTTCTTTATCCCGCCGATTATTCGAAAGCAATTCAGCTTTGGCAGGGCATCGAGAAAGGTGTCAAAGTCGGTCGTTCCGATGTGCCGGAACAGATCGAGATAAAGCTTCGACGCGACCCCGATCTTTTTCTCGTGGCCGAATCGGACGGCGAAATCATCGGCACGATCATTGGCGGATTCGATGGCCGGCGCGGGTTGATCTATCATTTGGCGGTGGCCGCTTCATTTCGCGGACAGGGAATCGGCTCCCGTTTAATGGAAGAAGTCGAAGGCCGATTGCGCGCCAAAGGCTGCCTCCGCTGTTATCTGCACGTGACGATCGATAATGACGAGGCAATGGAGTATTACGAAAAACGCGGCTGGAAACGCATGGATCACGTTTATACCTACGGGAAGGATTTCGATTGAGCGCTTTACGATTCGCGGTATTGACAGTCTCCGATCGTTCCTCGCGCGGTGAGCGCGAAGATAAATCAGGGCCCGCACTGGTGGCAGTGATCAAACAACAGGGCTGGGATGTCTTGCACCAGTCCATCCTGCCGGATGACCTATCCGTTCTGCGCGAAACGCTGGCCAATTGGTCAGATCGCGATGATGTGGACATTATTCTCACAACGGGCGGAACAGGCTTTGCGCCGCGGGATGTCACACCCGAAGCGACGGGCGCTGTCATCGAACGCGAAGCGCCGGGTTTGGCGGAAGCCATGCGGATTGCCAGCGCTGCCAAATCGCCACATGCCATGCTTTCGCGCGCGGTCGCAGGGATCCGCGGAAAAGTCTTGATCATCAATTTGCCTGGAAGTCCCAAAGCCGCTGTTGAGAATTTGCAGGTTGTCATCCCGGCTCTGGAACATGCTGTCAGCCTTTTGCGCGAAGATCCAAATGCGGAGGCGGGACATTAGGAAGTTGTAGTATAATCGCCGCCGCTTGCAATTTTTGATTGAGGTGATTTTGTATGATTGATGTGAACGATCTCCGCAAGGGCGTGACCTTTGAACTTGATGGAACGCTTTTCAAAGTATTGGAATACAGCCATAACAAATCGGGACGCGGCAATGCATCCATCCGAGTCAAGGCTCGCAACATGCTGACCGGTGCGAATATCGAAAAGACTTTCCAATCCGGTGACCGCGTGCAGGATGCCCGGCTTGATTTTCATAATGTTCAATACCTTTACTCGGATGGCGAGTTCTATTATTTCATGGATAACGACACTTTTGACCAACATGCCATCAAATCCGACATGCTGGGTGATAGCGCCGGTTATCTTAAAGCGAGCATGGAAGTAAAGCTGACCTTTTATAACGGCGAGCCGTTGGATGTTGAACTTCCAACTTCGGTTGATCTCGAAGTTATCGAAGCGGAAGTGGCTGTGCGCGGCGACACCGCCACCGGCGTGACCAAGAAAGTCAAAACTGAAACCGGCCTCGAAGTGCAATGCCCGCAATTCGTCAAAGTCGGCGACATCATCCGCGTCGACACGCGTACCGGCGAATATGTGACGCGCGTCTAATGTGTGCGGGTCGCAAAACATCAAAGGAAATGTTTGGGCGGGCGGCCTGTAATTAAATGGGCGCTCGCTCTTTCTTTAAATAACAGCCTATGAGAACTCCTGCCGGAAAAGAATGTAAATATTTCTACGGAAATTATTTCCGCGGGCGCAGCTCTGAAGAATGCCGCTTGCTTCAGGCATCCGGCCAGCGTTGGTCCGCGGACTTGTGCAAAACGTGCCCGGTCCCCTCGATCTTGCAGGCAAATGCGTGTGAATTTCTGCAATTGAAAGGCACAGTCGCGCGCCCAGTTACATCGCTCCTCCAACGCCGCGTGCAGGTGACGGCGTTTTGCGAGAAAGTGAAGAGAGCGGTTGCCGAACCGCACATTGGTTGTGGGGAATGTCATCCGCTTCCGCCAGAGTTCAAAGTCAAGGAATAATCAGGGATGGCGCTCATTAAAGCCGGGCGCGAAACATAATCGAATATGATTCTCACACTTCTCCTCGACCTCGACGATACTTTGCTTAATACAAATATGGACGCCTTCGTCCCTGCTTATTTTCAGGCATTGTCAAAGCATTTATCCAGCCGCGTTTCTCCGCAATCCATGCTTCCCGCGTTGATGTCTGGCACGCAGTTGATGCTTGCCAGTGAAGATCCATCGCGCACGCTGCAGGATGTATTCGAAGCTGAGTTCTATCCGAAAATCGGCGTGCCGAAGGGAGAGCTTGCCGAAACCATTGATGATTTTTACGATAATATTTTTCCGACGCTCAGTCATGTGACGAAAAAGCGCGAAGGCGCGCGTGAACTGGTCGAATGGGCACTGGCAAAAAATTACCGCGTCGCCATTGCGACCGATCCGCTGTTCCCGCGCAAAGCGACTTATCATCGTGTGCGCTGGGCCGGGCTTGACCCCGAGCGTTTTGCCCTCATTTCATCTTTTGAAACATTCCATTTTTCAAAATCCCATCCGGCTTATTTTGCGGAAGTTTTGGGTCGGCTTGGATGGCCGGATGGCCCGGTATTGATGGTGGGGAATGATGTCGAACGCGACTTGTTGCCCGCGCAAAAGCTTGGGCTGGCGACGTATCACATCGAGGACGCGCCCGCTTCAAATCCCGGATCTGACGCGGATCGCCGCGGCAATTTGATTGATCTTCGTTCGTGGCTCGAATCCACCGATCTTGCTGCGCTCGAGCCGTCTTATAAATCAATCGATTCGATTCTTGCGGTGATGGCTTCCACGCCGGGCATCCTGCAGAGTCTGATTTCGAGATTGAACCGCGCGGAATTATCTCATCAACCTGCCCCTGAAGACTGGGCGCTGATCGAAGTGTTGTGCCATCTGCGAGACACGGAACGCGAAATTCATCGTCTGCAATTGGATGCATTGTTGAGCGGGGTCAATCCTTTTGTCCCGCGCCCCGATGGCGCGGTGTGGGCGAAAGAACGCAAGTATTTGGATGAGGATGGCGCTGCCGCTTTGAACGAATTTACATCCGCGCGTATCGAAATGCTGGACCGACTTAAAAGTTTGGATCGCAATATTTGGACGCGCAAAGCGCGTCACGCCATTTTTGGTCCAACCAGTTTTATGGAAGTCATTGGCTTCATGGCCGAACATGATCGCATGCACGTTCAGCAAGCGTGGAATATTATCAACCCCCTCTATTCCGGTTAACATGAATTGCGCGGCACCCCACTTCTGCTTCAGCCGCCGTCCTCGGCGGCGAGGACGCCGCCAGGAGCATGACCTTGTAAACCAATCAAGGTTAACCTGAATAATCGAGCGGGCGCATCGGATTTCGTTTGGTCGTGTTATAACTGCCAGAATTGCACGGGACAAGACGGACGAAATCTTGTCCCGTTTTTTTACAGGCATGGTAAAGTTGTCGGCATAATCAATTACTCAGGCTTTATAAATCACATGGTTGACTTTATAAATTGTCACAAGAGGAGAATCGTATGAGGACTCGAGTCGTCATAACCGGTTTGGGATGTGTCAGCCCGCTCGGTTTGAATGTAAAAGAAACCTGGGACGCATTGCTGGCCGGCAAGTCGGGAGCGGGGCCGATTACGCGTTTCGATGCAAGTCAATTTAAAACAAAATTTGCTGCCGAGGTCAAGGGCTTTGATCCGGTTGCTTTGTTCGGCACGCGCGAGGCGCGCAAGATGGATCGCTTTACCCAGTTTGCAATTGCATCCGCTGAAGAAGCGCTGGCTCAGGCTGATTTGAAGATTGATGAATCGAATCGCGACCGCGTTGGAACAGTGATTGGCACTGGCATCGGCGGCATTGCCACAATCATAGACAACTACGAAATATTGCGCGAACGCGGCCCCGAACGCGTCAGTCCGTTTTTGATCCCGATGATGATCTCCGACAGCGCCGCCGGGATTCTGGCAATTCGTACCGGCGCGCGCGGTCCAAACATGGCATTGGCAACCGCGTGCGCGACTGGAACGAATGCGATCGGAGAAGCCGCTGCGATGATTCGCCGCGGCGCGGCTGATGTGATGCTGGCCGGTTCGTCTGAGGCGGCCGTCATTCCTTTGACGATAGCGGGTTTGAATGTCATGACCGCCATGTCCACGCGCAACGATGCACCAGAGAAGGCCTCGCGTCCGTTCGATAAAAACCGCGACGGATTTATGATGGGCGAAGGCGCAGGAATGCTGGTGCTCGAATCGCTGGAGTTCGCACAGAAGCGCGGTGCGAAAATTTTGTGTGAGTTCACAGGTTATGGCACATCAGATGATGCTTATCACATTTCCGCGCCGGCGGAGAACGGCGCCGGCGCGGCGCTTTCGATGCAGCGTGCGCTGGATGATGCGGGATTGAAAGCCGCTGACATTGATTACATCAACGCGCACGGTACGTCCACGCAGTTGAATGATAAAAGCGAAACAGCCGCGATCAAGACGGTTTTTGGCGAGCAGGCTTACAAGGTTCCGGTCTCATCCACCAAATCCATGACCGGCCATTTGATGGGAGCTTCCGGTTCGCTCGAAGCGGTTTTCTGTGCGAAGATATTGAATGAACATATTTTGCCGGCTACGATCAATTATGAAACTCCCGATCCCGAATGTGATCTGGATTACATTCCCAATAAACCGCGCAAAGCAGCGCCAAAACATATCATGTCCAATTCGTTTGGTTTTGGCGGACACAATGCGGTGCTGATCCTGAGCCGGTTCGAGCCATAGAAAAGGAAGCTCTTATGCCATACGCGCACATCACGGGATGGGGGATGGCTGTCCCTGAAAAAGTTCTGACCAATGACGACTTGTCCAGGATGATTGACACGAACGATGAATGGATTCGGGATCACACCGGCATCCGTGAGCGGCATATCGCGCGCGAAAACGAATTCCCGTCCACGCTGGCGGTTGCGGCCGCAATCAAAGCTTTGCAGGTTGCCAATCTCAAGCCAACCGATATTGATTTGATCATTTGCTCCACCTCCAGCCCGGAACATATCTTCCCGGCTACGGCATGTTTGATTCAGGACCAACTTGGCGCGAGCCGGGCAGGCGCTTTTGATTTATCGGCGGCCTGCACGGGATTTATCTTTGCCACAAATATGGCGGCGCAGTCCATCCGCAGCGGCTCGATCAAAACCGCGTTGGTGATCGGCGCGGAAACCTTATCCCGATTTGTAGACTGGCAGGATCGCAACACGTGCATTTTGTTTGGCGACGGGGCGGGCGCGTTCGTCTTGCAGGCCAGCGATCAACCGGGCGGTGTCCTTTCTGCTGTGATGCACTCGGATGGTTCCGGCGGCGATTCGCTGTCATTGCCCGCAGGCGGGAGCCGCTTCCCGGCCAACGAAGCGACCATCCACGAAGGCAAGCATTACATCCACATGGACGGCAGGGCCGTGTTCCGCTTTGCGACGCGTGTGATGGGTCATGCGGCCAAGGAGGCGCTCGAATTGGCGGGGCTGACAACCGACGATGTGCAATGGATCATCCCTCATCAGGCCAATTATCGGATCATCGAGACCGCAGCCAAATATTTGAAACTGCCCCTCGACCGTTTTGTGATCAACGTGGATCGTTATGGCAATACATCCACCGCTTCGATACCGATTGCCACGGTGGAGGCCATCGAGAAAGGCCTGATCAAGAAGGGCGACAAAATTGTTTTCGTCGGTTTCGGCGCGGGGCTGACGTGGGGCGCTCTGACTGCCGACTGGACCGGGCCTCTTCCGACCGAACGGCGCGTCCATCCTGAAAGCTATCGCACCTGGGCGCGTGTCCGCTCGTGGTTGCTGCGAGTGGCGCGTCTTATCGAAGGCCTCATCTGGGGACGCGAGTCATGATGACTTAAAGAACTATGAGATTTATGATGGCCGACATGGTCAATTTTTGCCGGATGTGGTAAAGTAATAACGAGGAGTTGAAAATGTTTGATATTGGCGCACCTGAACTAATCATCATACTGGTTATCGTACTCTTGCTCTTTGGGCCTGGCCGCATCGGACAGATCGGCGGGGAAATTGGCAAGGGTATACGAAGTTTCCGGGAGGGCCTTGGCGGCAAGGATGAAGCGCCGAAGCAGGAACCTCCAAAGGATGAAAATCCAAAATCCTGAGAATGCGAAGGCTCTCCGTGCGGAGAGCCTTTTACTTTTATAGCTGTCTTTTGAGTTCCTCGACCGTGTTGACCGGCTGTTTGCAAACAAAATCCTCGCAAACGTAAGCTGTTGCTTTTCCATCTTTGAGCGGACGATCTGCAAGCAGCGTCGGCGAATCCTTGGATGGGGGATAAGCGGACGCGGCCACCACAATGCCCGGCCTGAATTCTGAACGAACGACATCGAGCAAATCCCGCGCGTTTTCCTTCGCCTCATACAGGACTGCAATCTGCCTGCCGTTATCGAGAGCATAATCCGCGGCTGACAGCCACCGCGCGAACGCGGTTGGATGGCGCATCGCCGGATCAACGATAAGCGTCAGAGCCTTTTCGGCGAGGTCGCGATATTTGCCTTCGCCGGTGAACGCGGCGAGTTTGAGCAGCGCTTCGCACCCCAAAGAATTCCCGGACGGCGTGGCGTTGTCTTGAATATCTTTTGGGCGTATGAGCAATGGCTCACCATCATTCGGTGTATCGAAGAATCCGCCATTTGAGTCTGAAAATCGGGCGATCATTTCTTCGGCGAGTTCGCGAGCCGTGGCGAACCAGCGATTATCAAAATCAGTTTGATAAAGCTCCAGCAAGCCGACGATGAGCGAAGCAAAATCTTCGAGAAAAACTTCGTTCGATGCCAAGTTATTTCGCCAGGCGCGGCTCAAATGTCCATTAGAACGAAGGTGTTTCAGAAGAAAATTTGCGCTGCGCGTAGCCACTTTAAGATATTGAGATGCTTTGACCCGATCATCCAAAACGCGCGCGGACTCTGCAAATGCTGTGAGCATCAATCCATTCCACGCGGTTAAAATTTTGTCGTCCGCGGCGGGGCGAATGCGTGAGGCGCGCGCGGCCAAAAGTTTGGAATGGCAATCGGCCAATTTATCGGCAACCCGCTCCAAGTCCAGATCGAAGCGGGTGGCGAGTGCCGCGTCATCCAGTGCACGCTGTAATACAGTCTTCCCCTCCCAATTTCCCAGTTCCGTAATTCCATAGGCTACTTCAAAAAACTCACTGTTCTCTGATAACTGCTCTCTGAGCTCTTTCTTCGTCCAAGCATAGAATTTGCCTTCTTCGCCATCCGAGTCGGCATCGAGGGAAGAGTAAAAGCCGCCATCGGGATGTGTCATTTCGCGCATTACAAAATCGAGCGTCTCGATGACGACGCGCTTGTAAAAAGGCTCGCGCGTAATTTGCCAGGCGTGCAAATAGGCAAGCGCAAGCTGTGCGTTGTCATATAACATTTTTTCGAAATGCGGGACGCGCCATGAATTGTCGGTTGAATAACGCGCGAACCCGCCGCCGACCACATCATACATTCCGCCGCGCGCCATGGATTTGAGGGCGTGAGTTGCCGCTTTCACCATTTCTTCGCGCTGCGGCGAATCGGCCGCGGCGCGGCGCAATAAAAAGTCAATCGTCATCGGCTGTGGAAATTTTGGCGCATCGCCCCAGCCGCCATAACCCCAGTCATAAGAATCCAATAGTGATTTCGTAATGGCGTTCAACGTTTGCTGTGTAAAAACATTTTTGCCTTGATTGTTTGCCAACGGCGCTTGAATGTGTTGAATGACTTGACTGGCAACGCGTTCCGCTTCGCCGCGTTCCTCGCTCCAAACTTTTGCAAGGCTCAATAAAACCTCCTTGAACGACGGCATGTTGTAACGGCGGACAGGTGGGAAGTATGTGCCTGCATAGAACGGACGCAGATCGGGCGTGAGGAATACGGACATCGGCCAGCCGCCCGAACCGGTCAGGGCGTTTGTGGCTTGCATGTAGATGCTGTCGAGATCGGGACGTTCTTCGCGGTCCACTTTGATGCAGACAAAATGTCCATTCATGATCGCGGCAATTTCCGGATCTTCAAACGATTCGTGCGCCATCACATGACACCAATGGCAGGCTGCATATCCGATGCTGAGGAAGATGGGTTTATTTTCCGCGCGGGCTTTTGCGAGGGCTTCTTCGCCCCACGGATACCAGTCAACAGGATTATTTGCGTGTTGAAGCAAATATGGGGAGGTGGACTGAGAGAGATGATTCATGATTTTGAAAGTGACCGATGATCCGTTGGATTATACCTGACCCACATGGGGCATATCGTTTGACGGCTCAATTCCATATAATGCGGAAAATATTTCTCAAAGAGGAGATGTGCCATGAACAAATATCGTTGGTTGATTGCCATTACGCTATTGATCGGTGCCTCCTTTGCGTGTCAGGCGTTGGCAGGAGGAAGTCCGCAGCCTGCTTCATCGCCAGGCGGAAGTTCGGGCGGCAGCAGCGGAGGAAGCAACTCCGGCGGCGGATCGAGCGGAGGCAGTTCGCAATTTCCGATGCCGCCCAACGTCAGCAATTTGACCGACCTGGGCAGCGGCTCCATCAACTTCCAGACCAGTATGAGCCTGAAAGATGTGATCGCCTTCTATCGTGATGCCTTTACGAAAAAAGGTCTTACGGAGCGGACGGCGAATACCGCAATCACGGATACCACCTTCAGTCTTGTATTCGACGGTGATCCGAGTGGGAAAGCCATTGTCGTTCAAGGCGTTGATTTGGGCAACGGCACGACGAATGTGAACATCCGATACGAAAATGTTTGAAAATCAATCCGGGTTCTTGAATCAAAAATCGCCGCCCGATTTTTGCGGCGATTTTTGATTTGCTGGTCACTTGGTATAATCGTTCCATCTTGACAAGGAGCGAACATGCAAATCAATTATCAGGAAACCACAAAAGATTTACTGGCGCGCATTGATATTCACGAAAAATACGGCGCTCGCAATATTGACCAGTGGACGACCGAGGTGCTTCAACCCAAACCGGGCATGAAGATTCTCGATGTTGGATGCGGCGCGGGCAAACAGTGTTTTTTATACAGCGATTACAGCAAACATCAGGCTGATATTACCGGCGGCGATTTTTCGAACGAATTGCTTGACAAGGCACGCGCGAAGAATGCGGAACGCGGCGACAAATGCAAATTCATGTTTTTGGATTTCAACGAACGCTTCGTTTTCGAAGACAATACATTCGATCTCGTTTCTTCGGCGTTCGCCATCTATTACGCGTCCAACCTGGACTTTACATTTGGTGAGGCGCACCGCGTGCTCAAGCCCGGCGGACGGCTTTTTGTCACCGGCCCGTTGCCCGAAAACAAGAAAATGTTTTATGACATCATCAAAGAAGCAACGAACAAACCGATTCCGCCCATGCCCGGCTCGTCGCGCTTCAAAGGCGATATTTACAAAACCATCGAAGGCAAATTTTCAAAGACCGAATTGTTGACCTTTGAAAATCCGTTGACTTTCCCGGAGGTTGCACCATTCATGGATTACGTCCGCGCTTCGCTTTCGGAGGATCGCAAGCTTTGGACTTCGATGTTCAAGGATCACGATGAGTATGAAGCATTGATCAGCGAAATCGAAAAGGTTGCGACGCGCTGGTTCAAGCGCGACGGCAAATTGGTGATGACCAAAGTCGTCGGCGGGATTCTGGCAACGAAGTAATTTGCAGGGGCACAGCGTCGCTGTGCCCCTACCAATAAAAACATGAACTTCTACGGCCAACGCGTTCTCTTCCTCGGTGCACACCCGGACGATATCGAACTGGGATGCGGCGCTTTGCTGCATCACGTCGCTAATCAGACCGAAGTGCTGTGCGTAACCCTGTCGGATAATCAGAAAAATCCATCGCTCAAGAATGTGGTAAAGGAACTGTACGAGAGCATGGCTGTGTTGGGGGTTCCAAAGGAAAAGGTTATCGTGCAGGAATTCATCACCCGCAAATTTCCCGATATGCGGCAGGAGATTTTGGAATATCTGCTCGAACTGCGAAGGGAATTCAAGCCCGAGATCGTGTTCACTCACACGCGGCAGGATATTCACCAGGATCATAATGTTGCGACCGAAGAAGCATTGCGCGCCTACCGCGGCATCACCGTGTTGGGCTACGATGTGGTGCGTTCATCCTATGGTTTCTTCCCGCACTTTTTAGTCGAAGTGACGGAAGAAGATGTCGAGAAAAAACTCGAAGCGTTGTCGAAATACGGAACGTATCATGACAAGTATTATTTCGATCCGGCCTTGTTGCGCGCCACCATGATCCGGCACGGCGCGCTGGCGGAGCATCCGTTTGCGGAGGGATTTGATATCTTGAGAGTTGTGGGGAAGTTCGAGAAGTGTGAGTAGCGATAGAGAGTGGAAAGTAGTGAGTAGAGGCAAAATGGATTTCAAAGTACTTTACGAAGAATTAGAAAACAGCACGGAGATGATCCGTTCTTTGCTTTCAGGCATATCGCAAGGAGATGCGCGCGTAAAGCCAAATGCCGAATCATGGTCTATTCTCGAAGTAACTTGTCATCTTTACGATGAAGAGCGCGAAGATTTTCGTGAGCATTTGGATTTCATCCTTCACCGCCAAAACCAGGAATGGCATCGCATCAATCCAGAAGGCTGGGTGACGGAAAGAAAATATAACGAGCAGGATTTCAACGCGTCAAAGGAAAAATTCTTTGCCGAACGAAAGAAATCGCTGGAATGGCTTAGGGACCTGGCAAGTGCGGACTGGGACAAAACATACACTTCAGAATACGGCTCGATGTCCGCAGGCGAGATGTTCGCTTCGTGGATTGCACATGATAATCTACATATCCGCCAGTTGGTTGAGTTGCGCCGGCATCGAATTGAAAACATCACCAAACCGTACGAAATCCAATACGCAGGCGATTGGTAAATAAACATGATTAGCCCCAAATTTAATCTGAACGCGGAGGACGCGGATTAACGCTGATACCCAAGTAAAATTCCGCGTTCTCCGCGATAATCCGCGTCCCTAAAATCACGACCCGTATTCACTCTTTTGGAATTCCGAGTTGGATCATCCCATCCGCAACCCGGACGGGATACGCGGGAATATCCACAACCGCAGGCATCTGCCGGCACGTCCCGCTGCTGCAGTACCCGTTGCACGCCGGCGCCGCCGCATTCCCGCAGCTACTATTCGTTCCTCCCCCGCCACCCCCGCCACCCAACTGAGTGCACGCTCCACCCCCCTCACACCATTCGCATATAACCATACAATAAGTACTACTACAATCCTGTACGACTTTATCTGGACCACACGTGTAAACACTACCAACAGGACCATAATGCTTGTTTAAACAATAATAAGAACCGGAACACGATTGTGCCTTAGCCACCCCCACCCCGCCTATTAGCATCCCCGCGATCACAAAAATTCCGGCCAATAATAATCTCTTCATGGGTTGGCCTCGAATATTTGCTTGCCCGTTACTGCCGGTGCTACCGCCGCAGACACCTCGGCGTATACATTAACATCACCGCTAGCCAGGCCATACACCACACAACTGGTAAGGATTCCGCTTGCCCGCTGCGGCGCCAGGTCACCGGACACTTTCGCTATAGTCGGATAGCTCATCCAGGCCGGCACCAACTGGATGCTGCCAAATAAATAAGAAACAGGCTGTTTACAACCGGAGATGGGGCCGTGTGGCGCGTCTGGCGAAGGGATGTATATCTGGTATTCCACCGATGAATCTCGCGTACTGGTAACGTCTAAAACTATGAACGGAGTTACATACCGTACTTTCCGTGCTGCAGCCAATACATCTGCCAAAGCTTGTCTATCCGCAAGCTGCACGATGCCCTTGCTCCCCACCCCCACGAGAACATAGCCATTACCTATGGTTATATATGACCGGTTAATATATAAAATCGTCCCCAAGATAAACACTGTCAATGCCAAAGCTACCCCTACTCCCAAAAGCACGCGCTTCCGCCACATACCCCTACTATAGCGTATTTCAGAAAAGGAAGTCTACAGACAAACACAAATATTACTATTGAGAAATAGTAAACCAACTATTATTTCCAGCAAACTCATCGATTGGATCGCTAAAAAAAGTAAATCCAGGCCTACGTGCAACAACAAAATACGCAGGTCCAACTCCAGACTCGACAACATACTTCTCGCCAG
>JAKAKJ010000006.1 GCA_021824575.1 Chloroflexota bacterium | reverse complement strand
TCGCTCAGATGAATCGTTCTTGGTTTGCGTCTTCTCATACGAAACCCTCGCCTGATTTTGTACGAGAAGTATACGGTTTTTTAAGGTTCCACGACTATGTAACATTACTTTTCAAACACACCACTAGTATAATGATTGTCATAAAAGTCAAATCTCAACTTTTTTCGCTTTCACATATTTATGATTGATAAATTTATACCGGAATCAGGACAATAGAGGCAACTATGAACGAATATATACCCAGTCCGCGGGGATGGGTGGCAGAGCAAGTTGAACTTTACGAAGGAAGCGGTGGAACTGCGGGTTTAACTCTTAGAGACACGGGTCTGCCAGTCATTATTGTGACCCATCGCGGGCGAAAGACCGGCGCTGTTCGTAAGACCCCGCTAATGAGAGTGGCGGATGGAAATAACTACATTCTCGTGGCGTCTCAGGGCGGAGCGCCAAAGCATCCGCTTTGGTATCATAATTTGAAGGCGAATCCCAACGTTGAAATTCGCGACAAGAGTGAAGTGTATAAAATGCGAGTTCGAGAGGTGGTGGATTCGGTCGAGAGAGAACGACTCTGGAAGATCGCGGTAAAAGCCTATCCTCCTTATCAAGAGTACCAGGAAAAGACCAAGCGCGTCATCCCGATCTTCGTAGCAGAACCTGTCGAATAAGTAAAATCTTGAAATTGAACATAAGCGCCGTCCAATGTCCCGCTGTGAAGCGGGACATTTTTTCCAACTCTAGTATAATGATTGTCATGGACTTAAAAACTCAACTGAACGAAGCCATGAAACAGGCCATGAAATCCGGCGATGAAGTCCGCAAGAAGACGACGCGCATGGCGCTGGCGAACATTAAGCAAGCGGAAATAGACAAGCAGACCACGCTCGACGACGCGGCGGTCATTTCGTTATTACAGAAGGAAATCAAGAATCGCCGCGAAGCCGTGGAAGAAGCGAAGAAGGCCAACCGTTCCGATTTGATCGCAGACAATGAAGCCGAAATCAAAGTGATCGAAGCCTTCCTGCCGAAAGCCATGAGTTCGGATGAATTGCGCGCGCTGGCGCAGACCGCGATAGCTGAAACCGGCGCGGCATCGCAATCCGATATGGGCAAGGTCATGAAGGTGTTGATGCCCAAAGTCGCGGGGCGCGCCGCGGGTGATCAGATCAGCGCGGTGGTAAAGGAACTGCTTGCGAAATAAGCCGCTTTCTTTTTGAACCGCGAAGAACGCAAAGCAAATATAAATCGTTGTGCGCCTGGAGAACTTCGCGGTTGTCATTTTATTATGGTTGAACGTCCTCCTGTTTCAAAACGGATCCGCACCCTGCAGATTTTTCTCCTGGCCGTGGTGGCGATTGTATCGTTCGCCGCGCTGACCTCGCCGTTGAGTCTGCGCCCAACGCAATTGCCGCTGCAGGTGGGAGATGTCGCACCGCGCGCAATACAGGCGCCATACGACCTCGAATATGTCAGCCAGGTACGCACAACGGAAATGCGGGATATCGCGGAGAAAGCGGTCCAGCCCGTTTACACGACTCCCGACCCGGCCATTGCGCGTCAGCAGATTGACCGGCTCAATACAACACTCCAGCACATTTCCCTGATCCGCCTCGACGACACGACAACCACCGATCAAAAGCAAACGGAACTTGCTTCGTTGAGTGACCTTACCTTGAGCGGAGATGACATCCAACAGATCCTATCCATGTCTGACACGCGCTGGAGCGCCATTCAAAAGGAAGCCTTACGCGTGCTGGAACAGGTAATGCGTACGCCAATCCACACCGATACCCTCGACACAGTCAAAATAAGCATCCCGTCACGCGTCAGCCTGGCGCTCAGCGAGCAGGATGCTGCCCTGACGGCCGCGCTGGTCAGCGCGTTCGTGATCCCCAACAGCGAGTTCAGCGCCGATTTAACGGCGGCCGCCCAAAAGTCCGCGCGCAGTACGGTGGCGCCTTTTGTTCAATCCTATAAAGCGGGTGAGACTATTGTGTCGAGCGGCGAGATCATCACCCCAACGGACATGGAGGCTTTGCAGCAATTTGGCTTGATCCGTTCGGACCAGCCTCTGGAAACCTATCTCGGCGCGGGGGCGGCAACCATCCTGTTGACCGTGTTCCTGGGACTCTATTTCCTGCGCCGGCAGCGAGTCCTGTTCTTATCCGAGCCGCGCAACCTGTTGATCCTGACCTATCTTTTCCTGATCTTTGTCGTTGGTGCGCGCCTGGTGGTCCCCAACCGTACAATTGTGCCGTACGCATATCCCCTGCCCGCGCTTGGATTGCTGATCGCAGCCTTGTTCGGCATGGAAACCAGCGTGATCGTTTCATTCGCGGCCTGTTTGTTGGCCGCTTATGGGCTGCCGAACATGCTGGAACTGACGGCGTTTTATTTATTGGCTACCCTGTGCGGCGTGTTGATGCTGGGACAGGCGCGGCGTTTTTGGGCGTTCTTTCTCAGCGGCCTGGCGATTGGGATTGCGGGCATCGCTGCGATCCTGGCGTATCGTTTGCCTTCCGCTTCGATTGACTGGATCGGGCTGGCGACGCTGGCGGGCGCGTCCATGCTCAACGGAATCGCTTCGGCCAGTATTGCGCTGCTGCTGCAATATCTGCTGGCGCAATTCCTCGGACTTCCAACGGCTCTTCAACTGATCGAAATTTCGCGCTCTGATTTCCCGCTGCTGCAAATGTTCCTGCGAAAAGCGCCGGGAACTTATCAGCACAGTTTGCAGGTTTCCAACCTGGCCGAACAGGCCGCGGAAAAAATTGGTGCGGATACTTTGCTGACGCGCGTCGGCGCGCTTTTCCATGATATTGGCAAATCAACGGACGCTTCATTCTTCATTGAGAACCAGGCGCCCGGAAGCATCAATACGCACACTGATATTACGCCGGAAGAAGCTGCGGAAAAGATCATCGGGCATGTTCATACGGGCGTCAAACTGGCGCACAAATACCGCCTGCCGCGCCGCATTGACGATTTCATCCTCGAACATCACGGCACGATGTTGACACGCTACCAATATAACCAGGCGCTCGAAAAAGCGGGCGGCGACGCGTCGAAAGTGGATATCGAAAAATTCCGTTACCCGGGGCCGCGTCCGCGTTCGCGCGAGACCGCGATCTTGATGCTGGCCGATTCCGTCGAGGCGCGGACGCGCGCCGAATCGCCGGAGAGCGAGGAAGCACTGCGCGCGGTGGTCGAATCCGTCATCGAGCGCACCCAAAAGGAAGGCCAGCTTAACAACACACAGCTGACTTTGCGCGATCTCAATCTCATCGCCGATTCGTTCGTCATCAGTTTGCGCGGCACATACCATCCGCGCATCCAATACCCACCCGCTGAACTGCCCGCCTCGATCCCCGCGTCGACCACGCCGCTCAAAGAAATCAAACCCAAATGATCAAAGTCGAATCTTCGGACTGGGTCAAAAAGGTCGCGTCGGATTTGATTCGGCGCGCGGCCCGCGCTGCGCTCAAACATCAATCCGCGGACGGTGACATGACCATCGTTTTGACAGACGACGCGCAGTTGCATAAATTGAACCGCGACTATTTGGGCGTCGACGCGCCGACCGACGTGCTGTCATTTCCCGCTTCCGAAACGGACCCGGAAACGGGCGCGCATTATCTGGGCGACATCCTCATCTCGATCCCTCGCGCGGAAACGCAAGCCAAAGCCGCGGGCCATCCGCTCGAATCGGAAATTCAATTGCTGGTTGTGCATGGCGTCCTGCATTTGCTTGGACACGATCACGCCGAGCCGGAGGACAAATCGAAGATGTGGAAAGCACAGGATGAAATTTTGAAAAGCATTGGGTTGGCAGGAATTGAGATTCGGGAATCATGAATCGTTTCCCCAGGTAACGAATTTCTATGTGGAAATTTATTACATCCCGTATTTATTCATTTCGCCACGCGTTTTCCGGCTGGTGGTATGCGCTCCGCACGCAGCGCAACGCATGGATCCATGCCGTCATTGCAACGCTTGTGTTCATTGTGTCGGCGTGGCTTCAAATCTCGAGACAGGAATGGGCGATCATCATTCTCACGGCGACGATGGTCTTCGCCGCGGAGTTCATCAACACTGCGATTGAGGCGGTTGTGGATTTAGCCAGCCCGGAAAAGCATCCGCTTGCGAAAGTGGGCAAGGATGTCGGCGCGGCTGCAGTGCTGGTTGCCGCGCTCGCCGCAATTTTGATTGGGTTGTTGATTTTGGGACCGCCGTTATGGGCAAAGTTATTGCTGTTGCTTGGAAAATAATAATTTGATGTTGCCGTTGCGAGCCACCATTCCCTGAGCGAGTCGAAGGGCGGTGGAGCAGAACGCCCTGCAATGGCAGAAAGTAAGGAGATATTATGGGTTTATCGTTTCGCTTTGGCACAGTGGGTTCACCCATTGGTACGCCTAAAAAGCCGGGTGGATCAGTCGGTGCGATTCAATTCAGCAATTCGATTGGATTGAAAGCTTTTGAATTGGGCTGGGTGCAATCGGTGCGCGTCTTGGAGGAGACCTGCGCGGCGATCAAACAAACATCAGGCGAAGAAGATGTCGCAGTCAGTGTGCATGCGCCGTATTTCATCAACCTGAACGCAACTGCAGAAGAATGGCCGAAGTCGCGCAAGCGCCTGATGGATGCGGCCCATTATGGAAATCTCGCTGGAGCGACAGATATTATTTTTCATCCCGGCTCATATTTTGGAAATGACCCAAAGGAAGTTTTGAAAATAGCCGTCCCGCGCCTGAAAAGCTGTGTGGATGAGCTTCGCAAAGCGGGCAACCCGGTTACCATCCGGCCTGAGACGATGGGAAAGTCTGCGATGCTGGGATCATTCGAAGACACGCTCGAAATGTCGAAGTCCATCGAAGGTGTTTTGCCTTGTCTCGACTTTGCCCACTTGCACGCGCGTCCCGGCGATGGGACGATGAACAGTTACGATGAATGGTCGGCTTTATTGAAAGCTTATGAAAAAGTGCTGGGCAAAGCCGCGTTGAAACGTTTACATATTCACCTTTCGGGAATCGAATACGGCCCGAAAGGCGAGAAGAATCATTTGAAGCTGGCAGAAGCGGATTTGGATTTGAAGGCTTTATTCCGCGCTTTATATGATCATGGATGCGCGGGACGCATCTTATGCGAGAGTCCCATCATGGAGGAAGATTCGCTCAACATGAAAAAGGCGTGGATGAAGATAAGTGGAGAGAAGGAATAAAGAGGAGAGATAGATAAAAGAGTCTATCGGTTCTGCTCTTTTCTCACGAACAAGAATGTCCCGATAAATAAAAATATCAAAAAAGCAACGGTCATCAGTGTCAGATTGTAGCCCGGGCCCTGCAAAACAGCATGAATATAGTCTGTGCGCCCAATGTAAAAAATGTCGCGCGTCAAATCCACGGCATAGCGCATGGGTGAGATGCGTGAGAGGAAGTCGAGATACCAGGGTAATCCCTGAATCGGATTGAACACACCCGCCAGGAAGAACTGCGGGAGCATGATGTACGGGAAGACTTGATCTGCTGTGCGGCGGTTGTTCAGGTTCGAGAGAATGATCACACCGAACGCCGCGCCGAACAAACAGGTCACGATGCCGGACCAGCCCAGACCGATCAACTGTCCAAATGAGAATCGAACGCCAGCCGCGAGTCCGAAAACCAGAATGCCAAGCGCCTGTGTCATCGCCACCAGCGTCTCGCCGATGATCTTTCCCAAAATGATCGTATAGCGCGAAATCGGCGAGACGAAGACCTCCTGGCTGAAGTCGTTCTCGCGATCGTCAATCAGTGAGATGACGCCCATCGAAGCGGACTGAAACAAAGTCTGTGCAAAGACGCCGGTAAAAATGTAGGTGATGTAATCAAAGTTCGAGCCTTTTCCAAAACTGCTTTCGAGGCTCCCGCCGAGGATCACAATAAATAGCAACGGGAACATAAGCTCGGAAATCAACCGCGTTGGATCACGCAACAACTTCAACAGGTCGCGATAAGCTAATGTCAGGACAGCGTAGATTTCTCTCACGGCTCTTTGATGATCTCCAGATAGGCATCTTCGAGCGATGGGTCATGTGTTTTGACGAGACTCAACGGAGTCTCGATGGCCTTGATGATTCTTTGAATGTCTCCGCCGCGCGCGTTGATCTTGAAAGGTGACGCCTCCGTAAACTTGACTTTCAAGCGGCGCAATTCATCGCGCAGTTGATTGCGATTCTCGGCATCGAGCAGAATATAAGTCTCCGTCAACTGCGCTTTGACCTGATCCGGTGAGCCGTGCGCGACAATTCGCCCGTGGTTGATGATGCAAACCCGATCCGCTTCCTCAGCCTCATCCAGATAATGCGTGGTGAGGAAGATCGTCGTGCCATGTTCGCGCCGCACCTGGCTCAGATATTCCCATAGTGTGCGGCGGCTGAGCGGATCGAGTCCCGAAGTGGGTTCATCCAAAAAGAGAACGCCGGGCTTATGCAAAAGGCTGCGGATAATTTCCAGCTTTCGCCGCATACCGCCCGAAAATTTCTTCACAGGTTTGTTCATTTCATCTTCGAGTCCCAGGAGCGCGGCCAATTCTGAAACCTGTTGTTTATACGCCCGCGGCATCGTGGAATACGTTGGACGAAATGGATACAGTCCGTACAAAACCGCGTGGAATCGAATATTCTCCTCCGCAGTGAGATTAAGATCGAGACTCGGCTGCTGGAAGATGATCCCAATATTTTGGCGTACATCACTGGCGGCATGCCGGATGTCATGCCCGGCAATGCGCGCTGTTCCGGATGTGGCATTGAGCGTCGTGGTCAGGATGGAAATGGTGGTCGTCTTCCCCGCGCCATTCGGGCCAAGCAACGTGAAGAATTCTCCTGCTGCAACAGAGAAAGAGATCCCATCCACGGCGTTCACCTTGGCGCCGCGATAACGCTTGGTCAGGTTTTCAACTTCGACAATCGGCTGCATGCTTGGAATCCGGGCCCGGGACTTCTCAACCCCGCAACGTTGGCCTTACCATTATAAAAAGGGCGATGGCGGATAGGCTATAAATCTGCTCTACCAATAAAAATCGCATGGTACTCTCCATGTTAAACTAGAATCTGTGTATCCGATTTTAACTCAAATCTGCCTCCTTGATCTCTGCAAGCGGTTGGCAAACGGCTTATTGGCTTGCTTGCGTGGGGGAGGGCAATTATAAAATAAAGAGGAAGTAACGTGAGTAAACGAAGTGAAAGACATTGCCAAAACCATTCTCCCTCGTTATAATGTGCGTCGCTTGGGCGGGTAGCTCAGCTGGTTAGAGCACTGCTTTGACATAGCAGAGGTCGCAGGTTCGAGCCCTGTCTCGCCCACAAACAAAGGCCCCAAATTGGGGTCTTTTTGATTATTTCCTTCCTATGGTCATTGTGACAAAAGGAGCTAACCGATAAAATAAATCGGTGTTATCATAATTGCGCTAGTCAGTCGGAAAAAAACTGACAAAAATCACACAAAGGAGCATCGAAATGTTCATTGATTTTCTTACGCTTGTTATGATCAACCTGGTGGCAGGTACGATTCTGCTCGCCTACTTTTTATGGAAAGGCATTGACGAGAAGGACCAGCGGCCCTATGCAGCTGCGTTCTTTGTGACCGGTTTGGTGAGCCTGATAACCGGCTTCCAATTGTCATTCACGTGGCCCTTGCCGGGCAGCTTTAATGTTGGCTATGGCGACGCCACTACCCTGTTTGGCGTTGTCTTCCTTGCCACTGCCATCGCCTTGTGGCAGGGTTGGAACCTGATACCGGTTTCGATCTATTCCTTCTTCGCAGGCATTGATGCAATCATTGTTGGTATTCGCCTCTATTCCCTGAAACTGGGACAGGAACCGCTTGTTGCTGCCATCGGCTTTATCCTGGCTGGCTTGGGCGGCGTATGTGCTTTCCCCTACCTCCAGTGGTTCAAGGGCAATAAGACTGTCCGATGGATTGCAATCTTGGTTCTGGTAGTTACCGCAGGAATTTGGGCCGTCACGTTCTACGCCTCCCTGTGGGGCCACATGGCAAGCTTCGCCAAATGGGTGCCGGCGACCATGGCAACTCCGGCTGCAAAATAATAATACAGCCTCACTGAGTTCAATGACCGGGAAGGATCTTCTTCCCGGTTTTTTGTTTGGGTTCGCGCCAGCTCCTAACGGATGATTCCTGCGAAGCCGCCGGGAACAAAAGATCATAAAGCAGGCATGATGAAGAGTCTCGAAGACTGAGCGGCACTTGGTGGGAAAGCCGCATTTTTGCTATACTTTGGAAAATCCAAAGTTAAGTCGCGGAGGTTGGCTTGAGTACGGAAAAGGAAAGATTCTCATCCCTCATCATCGTTTTGATGATTGGCGCATTGGTGGTGCTTCTATTGGCCTTATGGTCGGGGTTCACATTTCTGATCGCTCACGCCAGCGAAAGCACAGTGCCAACGATTGTCAGCGCAATCATCACGATCTTGCTGGTGATCCTGTTCCTCGTTGGCATGATCTTTACATTGCGTAGAAAACGCTGGGGCTTCTGGCTGTTTGGTATTACATCAATATTGATGTTCGTTGGCGGGGGCCTGCCGGGAACCGGCGGCGCGATGAACCAGCTCGGAGCTGTGGGATTTCTGGGCACTGCCGCTGCCATACTGGTTTACCGGCAGCGAGACTTGCTGTCGGGTGCGGATTAATTTGCAGTTTCCCAGTTGTCATTTCAGGTTGCGGTGCATTTTTACGCGCGATAGCCGCCATCTAATATTTTGCCCGGCATAGCCTTTCGACAGTACAGGCAGATCGAAAAATCAACATGACGAACGAATGCATCCTGCGAATCTCGCGAAGTCTGGTTCGCGGACTTTGTGCTGCGTCGAGAATGCCATACTTGCGCGGAAATCTTTTCTGCGGCACAATGAGACGGCGATGAAAATCCTTGCCGTCAGCGATCAGGTGGTGGACCGCATTTACACCCTGACACCTCAAGGACACTTCAGCGGCGTGAAGATGATCCTGGGCTGCGGCGATTTGCCTTATACCTATCTTGAGTACCTTGTCTCGATGTTGAATGTGCCGATGTTTTATGTTCCAGGGAATCATGACCCGGAATTCAACCCGAGAGTCGCATACAGCCGCGCCGAAGGCGGCTCGAACCTGGACTTAAAATGGACGCGCGAGAACGGTCTTCTGATCGCCGGCTTTGGCGGTTGCATCCGCTACCGGCCTGACGGCGTCAATCAATATTCCCAAGCCGAAGCTTTTATCCGCGCCGCTCAACTCATGCCCGGATTCCTGTGGAACCGTATCCATTATGGCCGCGCCCTCGACATTCTCATTACACATTCACCGCCGTTCGGCATCCATGACGATGACAGCCACGCCCATCGCGGCCTGCGAGCCATCAACTGGATTCTGCGCTGGGCGCGTCCGCGATATCATTTTCACGGGCACACCCATTTCTACCGTCAAAACCTGGAACCGTCTGCGGATCAGTTCGGCCCGACGACCATCATGAATGTATTTCCCTATAAAGTGATCGAGATCGAAAATGTCTGATGAACTCAACCTCCGTGTGCGCGCTGATTTCAGCCGGGCACGCTTCAAATCTTTTCTCAACCGCGCCTTTGCTGCCATCTCCGGCCAGCCAACCACGCTGCTCTCGTATGATGAGATCAAGGAGAATTTGCACATCGGCGGCCCCATCTATCGCGGCGTCCATACCGTGCGCGTGGATCAGATCGTCGGCAGCTTGAATCGCTATCAGGAATTCGACCGCGCCTTTCTGCCCGCCGCGGACCAGCTGGCTTCGCGCTGGCAAAATGTGGATCGCGCGTTTTATAAAGATGTCAGTCTGCCTCCGGTTGTGCTTTATAAAGTTGGTCAGGTTTACTTTGTGGTGGACGGTCATCACCGCGTTTCTGTGGCGCGCGAGCAGGGACAGGAATTCATCGAAGCCGAAGTGCGCGAATGTGCAACCAAAGTCAACATCACGCCCGATCTCAAGACCGAGGATTTGAAAATCCTTGGCGAGAAAGTCCGTTTCCTCGAACGCACCCGGCTTGATGACCTGCGTCCGAAAGCAAAGATCCGCCTCACCGTCCCGGATGGATTCGACCGCATGTTGGAACACATCGCCGTCCATCGTTATTTCATGGGACTCGATTTCAAGCGCGATATTAGTGATGAGGAAGCCGTCACGCACTGGTACGATACGGTTTATCTTCCCATCATCAAAGTGATTCGCAAAAGCAAAATCCTGGAGGAATTTCCCGGAAAAACCGAAGGCGATCTTTATCTTTGGGTGCTCGACCATCAGCATTATCTCGCTGAGTCCGAAGGAGAAACACTGCGCCCGCCCGAGGAAGCCGCGCGCAAATTCATCGAAGAGAAAGAAGATTGATTTTGCTCCCGCCGTCATGGCGGAGCTTGTAGCATAGAATGGAGACATCATGACTCGACATCCGCTTTCCGGCGTTTACGCCGCTGCTGTCACTCCGCTTCGCGAAGCATCCCCGAAAGGGGACAAGTCCGATCTTTCCCCCGACCTCGAAGCGGTCGTGCCGTTCCTGGCTTTTCTCGCGTCTCGCGGCTGTCACGGCGCGCTGATCTTCGGCACGACCGGCGAAGGCCCATCCTTTTCTCCCGAAGAGCGGAAGGCGGTTTGGAAAGCCGCCCTGCGAGTCCGCGAAAAATATCCGAATTTCCGACTGCTGGCGGGGACTGGCACGCCGAGTCTCACCGAGACGATTGACCTGACCAAGCTCGCCTTCAACCTCGGTTACGATGGCGTTGTGACTCTGCCGCCGTATTATTTCCGCAAAGCCACCGATGAAGGTTTATTCAAATGGTTCGAGCAGGTTATTACCAAAGCTGTTCCCGAAGACGGATTCATGCTTGGCTATCACTTCCCCAACGTGGCGGGAATCGGATTCTCGCTCGATTTATTGGCGCGTCTGAAAGATCGTTTCCCGGCTCAATTTGCGGGCATCAAAGATTCGTCTCACGATGAGGATTTTGCCAGATCACTTGGACAAAAGTTCGGCGATTTTCTTGCTGTCTTCAGCGGCACGGATTCTGAACTGACATTTGCGTTGCAAAATCACGCTTCCGGCTGTATCACCGCGCCCGCCAATGTGATCTCACCAAATTTACGCGAAGTCTACGATGCGTTTTTCGGCGGCAAAGATACCTCCGCCGCGCAAGCGAAAGTCAATGAGCAAAGACTTGTGCTCGAAAAATATCAACCATTTCCGCCATTGCTCAAAGCCGTACTTTCGCGTTTACACAAACAACCGCGCTGGCCCGTCCGCCCGCCGCTGGTGGAAATGTCAAAGGCAGATGAGGAGAAAGCGATTCAAGAATTCCAAAAACATACCGGAGATGAACAGAGATAAACAGAAGTGCCAAAGAGAACCGTGAGGCGCTCAATCAATAAGTTTGCTGTAAAGGGTGCTACAATAAAATTGTAGCTACCGAACACATCAGGGAGAGGAACTCATGAGTAAAGAAGATGATCTTCGCGATGTTCTGGACAAAGCCGCGCAGGAAATCGCTTTGGCGCAGAGCAACCCGCGCACGTGGGTTGCATGGATGGTTTATTTGCTATCGCGCCTTGAGGAGCAGGCGAACAAAACCAGTGCCGGAAATTTAACATCCTTTACTGAAATGCTCGCCGCGCTGCAGGACGCGATTCGAAACCGCGCCAACACGGGTGGCTGGAACTAACAGCGGATTATTCTATCCAATTGTTATAAACATGCCTCGCCAGCGACGCAACAAACGAATGCGCTTCATCTTCCTTCTCCAACCCATTCGTCATGATTGCTAGCGCGAACGCGTTTCCCCTCGATGGATAAACGATTCCCACATCGTGATGATACTTCCCGGTCCAGCCGGTTTTATGCGCCGCGCGGACGCCCGCGGGCAGTTGCGCGGGAATCATTTCGTTGAATTTTTGCCGACTCAAAATTTCAATCATCTCATCCGAATCTTTCGGCAAAACAACTTCTCTCTTTGCAAGCTTCACCAAAATTTGCATAAAACCGCGTGCGGTTGCGGAGTTGTTCAATCCGAGCCGGAAAGCTTTGTCATCTTCCACACCGCGGCGAACGATCAAACCGTCCGCACCGAGCTGACGCATAAATTCAGTTGTCCTTTCGGGTGTGACGCGTCCGATCAAAATGTTCGTCGCTAAATTGCTGCTGACGGTAATCATGCGCCTAACGAGCTCACGAACCGGAAGCGATTGGCCGATGTGTTTGTATAAGTCTGTCTCTGAATCGTCATCTGCCAACAGCGAATACGGACTTCCATCCACGATGCTTGCAAATTCATTTTTGACAGGCATCTCATCGTCCAGCGAAAATAATTCCTGCCGCGCCTGATGAAAGATTTCCATCATGACGCATAATTTGAAGGTACTGGCTGGATGAAAAGACATATCGGGGTTAATCGAGATTTCCCTGCGGCTTCCAAGTTGATGCGCGGCGAGGCCAACCTCCACGCCGCTGTTTTCGATCAATTGTCTGAGTTCTTTTTCCAGCAGTTTCATTCTGTGAGACTTTAAGGTTTTGTATTGTGTATGATTCCGTAATCTCGAACCATTATAATATCCGTATGCCCGATCCCTGGCGTCTCTTGATCACACCTCCCGCGCGCGGTGCGTGGAACATGGCTGTGGACGAATCCATTCTCGAACATATTGGCCGCGGCGAATCGATTCCAACGCTGCGGCTTTATTCGTGGGAACCGCCCTGCCTTTCGCTTGGTCATGCCCAGCCATTTGCGGATGTGGATTTGGCTCGCCTTCACGAACGCGGCTGGGATGTTGTCCGCCGTCCAACCGGCGGGCGCGCGATTTTGCATACTGATGAATTAACGTATTCCGTCATTGCGCCGCAAGATGAACCGCGCGTAGTTGGCACAATCCTCGAAAGTTATAACCGTTTAGCGGGCGCGCTGCTGGAAGCAGCCCGGGCGTTGGGATTGCTGGTTGAGATGAAAGAAGGCTTGGGCCCGAATCGCGGCGCGCCCAATCCCGTCTGCTTCGAAGTGCCGTCCGCATATGAGATCACAGTCAACAGGAAAAAGCTGATTGGATCCGCGCAGGCTCGTCGCAAGGAAGGCGTATTGCAGCACGGCTCGCTTCCATTGACCGGTAACCTGGCGCGCATTACCGACGCGCTGATCTACGCTGACGAAGCGACCCGCAGCGATGCCGCACAAAGATTATTGGCGCGCGCCGCGACCGTCGAATCGGTGCTTGGGCATCCGGTATTGTGGAACGACGCGGCCCAGGCTTTCGTCTGGGCCTTTGAAGCGAAATTGGATTTGAGTCTTGAGGAGGAAAATTTATCTGCCAGCGAACTCCAGCGCGCCGAAGAACTTGTTGATGAAAAATACGCGTGCGACGATTGGACGAAAAGGGTTTGAAGGCTGCAGGTTGGAAAGTCGGAGGTCTTCGACTTTCCAACCTTAAACCTACTTCGTGAAAATCGTATTTTGATATCCGAGCGTCGCAAAGAATCGGGTGAGGAAAATCTGGGCGTTTTGCTGGGCAGTATCTAGGATTCCATCATCCAACGCGGCTTTTTGGATTTCATCCTGCGCTGCCTGTCGCGCCGTGGTTTCAAGATTTTGGTCAGCCTTTGTCAGTGCACCGGTCGTTCGGTCGTAAACATAAGACTTATCGTTATCCAGCGTAGCGACGAAAACCTCGGCGGGCGGGAGTTTGACATACAATACGCCATTTTGCACTTGCATGTCGCTTGGCTGGATCTTGGACATATCAATGCCTGCGATCACAGTCCCGTGTGCGACGAACAAAAGTTTATCGCCGAACAAAAATCCAAACGTGCCTTGTCCAACCTCGGCAGTGATCACTTTTTCGATGCTGTATTGGATAGTTTCCAGCCGCGCCAACGCCTGGATTTGGTTTATATAAGTTACCGGGTCCGGGATGACCGTCGGCGTGGGATGCATCAAGTCCGAGACTTGCGTTTGCAGTGAAGAGTTGGCTTGTTGGATCGGGTTGAGCGCCTGTTGCGCCTGTTGTGCGGTTTGTTGTACACTTTGTACAACAAAGTAAGCTCCAGCGGCAACCACGATTAAAATTAGAATGGAAAACAAACTCGAACGAATATCTTTCATTTTGCTCCTTCAGGTACTTAATTATAGCAATGACTATATCATTAACACCATACAATCGCGTTACGGGGCGGATGAAAAAATTTCTGCCGCTTATTCTTGTTGGACTTCTTGCTTGTGGTTTGATTCCCACTCCACAAGCTGTTTCCACGCCGACACTGGAGAACACAGCGCAGGCGGCAACTGCCACTTTTTCCCCAACGCCCGCTGTATCTTCCCCCGACAACCCATTGGGTTCCGATAAAAATCCTTTAATCCTGGCCCTGGCGCCTTCCACGAATCCTTCGGCAGATGTGATCAATGCCGGGAAGGTGTTGGCCTCGACTTTGAGCAATACAACCGGATACCGTTTCGTTTCGGTCATTCCTCCGGACGAAAAGGAACTGGTCGAAGCCTTTGGAAATGGCAACGCGCACATTGGTGTCCTTTCGCCGTTTGGATATTTATTGGCCAGCAATCAGGGCTATGTCACGGCGGCGTTTGCCCGTCAGCAGAATGGGAAGATATTTTACGGCGCCCAGTTCATCGTCCGGAATGATGCGGACTTTACATCCTATTATGATCCGGTCAAAGCCCAAAACACGGCGGATGTCACTGCCGCGTTGGCTCAGTTCGGTGGGAAGAAACCCTGCTGGTCCGATGAATTTTCTCCATCGGGTTATGTTGTCCCGCTTGGATTTCTTGGCGAGGCCGGGGTCAAAATACTCGAACCCGCTTTTATGGCTGGCCAGCCGACGGTGGTGCGCGCTGTTTATGCCGGGGGAATCTGTGACTTCGGCGCGACGTATATTGATGCGCGTGCGTATCCCGGCCTCGAAGATAGTTTCCCCGACGTGAATCAAAAAGTGGTTGTGGTTTGGCAAATCCCGCCCATCATTCCGTACGAGACGCTGGTCTTTGCGCGTGGCATGACGGTTGACATGCGCCGCGTCTTGACCCGCGCCTTTGTGGATTTGATTTCCACACCCGATGGAAGTTCCGCAATGCAAACGTTGTATGGATTTAATGCGATGAGCGTCATTCAGGATGGTCAATATGATGAATTTCGCAAGGCGGTCAGGGCTTCGGGACTGGATTTGAACACTTTGGTAAGATGATGAAAGTCACCCATTTGTATTTTTTTAAGACAAACCGCTTGCCTAATCATATAATTCGGGTTATTATCAACTTCAGAAACAGGGGTTCCTATATTTCCCCTGAAATCCCAAATCTATATGCAAGTAGAGGAGAAGCATATGAATAAACGCGTTGTGTTCTTCTTGACGGCGTTGGTCGTCATCTTTTCGATGACGCTCTCCGCCTGCGGCCCCAAGACACCGGCCCTCGGAACAGCAGACAAACCGATTGTTGTCGCTTTTGAACCATCGGGCACATCACAGGAAATCACGGCCGGTGGGCAGGAACTCTTGGATTTGCTCTCGAAGGAGACCGGCCTGACCTTCAAGGGCATCGTGCCTACATCTTATGCTGCCCTTACCGAAGCCATGGGCTCCGGCAACGCACAGATCGGCTGGATGGCTACTTTCAACTACATCCTTGCTCATCAGAAGGGTTATGCTGATGTTGCCTTGATCACCAAGCGCTTTGGCTCCGATCACTATGGCTCACAGTTCCTTGCCAACGTAAGCTCGGGCTTCACGCCCGCTGCCGACACTCCAGGCACAGCGGCTGAACTCTCGACCCTGCTTCAATTCAAGGGCAAGAAGGCCTGCTTCGCTGATCCCGAGTCCACTTCGGGGTATGTGATCCCGCTCATCTTCCTCAAGAAGGCCGGGCTGACGGATGCGGATATTCCAGATCCTGTCTTTAGCGGCGGACATACGCAGACGGTCCAGGCACTCTATGATGGCGGAATCTGCGATTACGGCCCCACATTTGTGGATGCGCGCTCCAGCATTGCGAAGGATCATCCGGATGTGAATGACAAAGTCGTTGTGATCTATCAGACCGAAGCCATTATCCCCAACGACAACATGTCGTATGCGCCGGATATGCCTCAGGATCTGCGCGATAAGATCACGACTGCCATGATGACGATTGCAGGGACTGAAGCGGGCAAGAAGGCCCTCAATGATCTGTATCAGATTGGCGGGCTTACCAAGGTGGATGACACAGCCTACGATCAGTTCCGTTCCTATCTGCAGGCATCAGGGATTGATCTCAGCAAGTACGTCAAGTAATTAGAAACGCCCATACTTTGAGGGGAGGGAGGAATTGACCTCTCTCCCCTCTGTACTTAAATTAGCAAAGTGGAGGTGCTCCATTGCTGAAGGTTGAACACCTGACAAAAGTCTATCCCAATGGCACGGTGGCATTAAAGGATGTGAGTTTCACCGTTAATGACGGTGAATTTCTGGTCATTATTGGCCTCTCCGGTTCCGGTAAGTCAACGTTGTTGCGCTGCATCAACCGCCTGATTGATCCAACAGAGGGCCGCATCCTTTTGGATGATGCGGATGTTACGAAAGCATCCTCTGGCGACTTGCGGCAATTACGGCGTCACATTGGGATGGTGTTCCAGCAATTCAACCTGGTCAAACGCAGCAGTGTTATGACCAACGTGCTCTCAGGCCGTTTGGGTTATGTCAATCCATTTCTCAGCCTGGCAGGCATCTGGTCCAGGGCGGACCGTGATCGCGCGTTGAAAGCTCTGGATCGAGTGGGAATCAAAGACAAAGCCTACGAACGCGCGGATGCTCTCTCAGGCGGACAACAGCAACGCGTGGGCATTGCTCGTACGTTGATGCAGGAACCCAGACTGATCCTGGCCGATGAGCCGGTCGCGTCCCTGGACCCGGTCCTTTCCCATTCCATCCTTCAATATCTCGAACAACTAAATAAAGAAGGAATTACGGTTCTTTGCAGCCTGCATTTTCTTGATCTCGTTCACCGCTATGCTACGCGCGTCATCGCTCTGAAAGATGGCGTCAAGGTTTTCGAGGGATTGCCAAAAGAAATCAACCGCGCCAAGTTCAAGGAAATCTATGGGGAAGAAGCACAGGAAGTCCGAGCTACGACGGTCGAGGAAGGTTGAGAATGGCGACGAAAGCCCCGTCCCCTCAAGCCGACCGTTCGCCAATTGTTGCCGGACTGCTTTCGTTGATCCTGCCTGGATTAGGGCAAGTCTATGGACGACAGCAATATCGAGGCGGCGTTATTTTTATCAGCGAGCTTCTGGCGGTCCTGACGGCGGTCTGGTACAAGGTCCCGGCCTGGTATGCCGCGCCTGCCATTATCTGGATATGGAACGTTTGGGATGCGGTGGGTGCTGCAAGGGGAAGACTGCGTTCAACGCTCCTTCCCATCGCGGCCGCGTTGATTATGGGATATGGTATTGGCTGGCAGATCACGAATATAGACCTTCCAGCTCTCACCAGGAACAGCCATCGAGCCGCCATGATTTTAGCCCCAATGCTTCGCCCTGATTTTCTGTCGCAGGTTGAAGTTACGAATACGGCCTGGGCCCCGGTGGAGGTGCCGTGCGGACCGAATCCTCCTGCGTCCACAAATACGATCAACGGCATCACAGTCACTATTTCTCCCAACTGCGGCAAGTTGAATGATGCTTTGACCCTGCAAGCCAGCGGATTATGGCCGAATACCGAGACGCTCATCCAATGGTCAACGCCGATTGGCGACCGCCTCCCGCTGGGTAAAGGGTTTATCACTGCTCTTTACGTGCCTGCTGATGCGCAGGGAAATCTCAATGTAGTCATCCATGTTTCTCCAAACGCTCTCACCGCAGCGCCGGATCCCACTTTGCCGCTCGAGCATCGCGTGTACCTTACGCAGTCTCATCCGCAGGCGGCCATGCAGCTCTCGAAAAATGGCGCTTATGTTGTAGATGGAATCATTCAGACCCTTTTCCTGGCGTTCATGTCAACGACCCTCGGAGCGCTGTTGGCCGTTCCCTTCAGTTTTCTGGCGGCTCGTAATCTGATGGGCGGAAACCCACTCACCCTGTCTGTTTATTTCATTGTTCGTACGATCCTCAATATTCTGCGTTCCATTGAACCGCTGATCATCGCCATTATCTTCGTTGTCATCGTCGGATTAGGTCCGTTTGCCGGGATGATAGCCATTACACTGCATACCATTGCAGCGCTTGGAAAATTGTATTCGGAGGTGATCGAAGGCATTGACCCGGGTCCGCTGGAAGCCATCCGGGCCACCGGCGGGAATTGGCTCCAGATGGTGCGCTATGCGGTCATCCCGCAAATCGTGCCGCCTTTTGCTTCCTTCACCCTTTTCCGCTGGGATATCAACGTACGTACCTCCACCATCATTGGGTTTGTCGGCGGCGGTGGAATCGGCTTTTATCTTTATCAGTGGATCATCAAGGGCGATTTCCGCGCGGTGAGCTCCTCCTTTATCGCCATTGCCATCATTGTAATCATCCTCGATTACGTGAGTGCCCGAGTCAGGTCACGGCTGGTGTAGCATGAATCATCAAAACATGAATCTCCGCCGCTGGTTTGTGACAGGCTTCTTTACTTTGCTTGTCATCGTCGCTTATGTTGTTGGCTACCAGGTGACTGAGATCGACCCCGTCAAACTCTTTAGCTCGCTGGGCAACAGCCAGAAAATCCTGAACGATTTGATTCACCCGGACCTGTTTACACGCGCAACTCAGGATACTACGCTTGACGTGGTTTTTCCTGTTCCCTGCGGTTCTGCACAGCCCGCGCAGCTGCCGAATAGCGGCCCGCGCATTGTCCCCAATGTCGAATGCGCAAATCCCGGAGATGTCATCACAGTTAAAGGGTTCGACATGGCGCCCAATAACGATGTGAAGATCCTGTGGCTCCTGCCAAGCGGGAACGCCTTGTTCTCAGAGCTGGCCAGGACCGATGCAAGCGGAAATTTTACGGCGCAGGTCGAAGTGAGACCGATCACTGTTGCAACGCAGGGCATCCCGACTCATCTGCAGGCAGAGACTCCTGTCCCGGTGGGCGGCTGGGTTCCAAGCCAAGCCTTGATTGACGTTATCAATAACATCATGGTAACCATTTTTATGGCTTTGCTGGCTACCACTGCCGGGACGATCATTGCCGCTCCCATTAGTTTTCTGGCGGCGCGTAATATCATGGGCCGCGGCTGGATGGGAACCACCGTTTACACAGTCGTCCGGGCCATATTGAACATTACGCGCTCCTACGATTCATTAGTGCTGGCGACTGTATTTGCCCTGTGGGTGGGCTTTGGGGCTTTTGCAGGCGTACTGGCATTGACCATCGTAACGGTTGCCTCGCTTGGCAAACTCTTTTCCGAGGCGGTCGAGAGCATTGATGCCGGCCCCATCGAGGCGGTCGCGGCCACGGGGGCGAACCCGGTCGAAGTGGTTCGGTTCGCGGTGGTCCCGCAGGTGATCCCGGACTTTATCTCATTTATCATCTACCACTGGGATATCAATGTCCGCATCAGCACGATCCTGGGATTCGTGGGCGGCGGCGGTATTGGATTTTACCTGAGCCAGCGGATCAACGTTTTGGAATATCAAAAAGCTGGCACAGCCATCTGGGCTATTGTCCTGGTGGTGTGGGCGATGGACTTCTTGAGTGCAGAAGTCCGCAAGAGATATACATAACTCGCAACAAACCCCTCTCCAAGCAGAGGGGTTTTTGTTTGGTAGAATCCTGCAAATGTGGAAACAGATTCTCAAGTTTGCGCGAAAGTTGATTCTTGCGCTTATTGCAGTTGGATTGCTCGTATTGCTTTTGCCGCGCATCATCACCACGATTTCGAGTTGGACGCGAATCTATCAGGTGAATGACGCGCCAACGGAACGCGTTGCCATCGTTTTTGGGGCGGGACTGAACCGGGACGGGACTCCGACAGCCATCCTGCGCGACCGAGTCGAAACGGCGGCCCAACTTTATTTTGATGGCAAAGTCCAAAAGTTATTGATGAGCGGCGACAATCGTTTTTTGAATTACAACGAGCCGGGCGCCATGCGCGATTACGCGATCCGCCTCGGCGTCCCGGCTGATGCGATTGTCCTCGATTATGCGGGCCGTCGCACGTACGATACCTGCTATCGCGCCAAAGCCATCTTCGGGCTCAATTCGGCTTTGCTTGTCACACAGCAATTCCATTTGCCGCGTGCACTATTTTTGTGCAACGCGCTTGGCGTCCAGGCGTTGGGCGTGGAGGCGAACAATCTTCATTACTGGCCGCCGCTGATGTGGATTTGGAATATTCGTGAACAGCTTGCCACCGTCGGGGCGTTCGTGGATGTTTATGTCAGCAAACCTTTGCCGGTGCTTGGCACCCCTGAACCGATTTTTCCGGCGCAATCTTAAACGCGAATAACAATGCCAAAGGAGAATCAATGAACCGCGAGGAAGCTCTTGCTCTTGTGCATGAATATGTAAAGAATGAAGGCCTTGTTCGTCACATGTTATCGGTCGAAGCGTGCATGCGTTTCTACGCCGAGAAGTTCAATGAGGATGTCGAAGCGTGGGGACTGATTGGACTTATCCATGATTTCGATTGGGAGATTCATCCGACGCTCGAAGAGCACCCAACCAAAGGTGCGCCGATTCTGCGCGAGCGCGGCGTTCCCGAAGATATCATTCAGGATATTTTGAGTCATGGCATTGGGACAGGTGTGCCGCGCGATACACCGCGCCGAAAAGCATTGATGGCTTGCGATGAAATTACCGGACTCGTGACCGCCGTTGCTTTAGTTCGTCCTTCTCGTTCTCTTCTGGACCTCGAGCCGTCTTCCGTTAAAAAGAAATGGAAGGACAAAGCCTTTGCCGCAGGTACCAACCGTGACGAAATGGCCGAAGCCGCGCAGGATTTTGGGATCGAATTATGGGAACATGTTGGCAACGTCATTACCGCCATGCGCCGCATCGCGCCGGAATTGGGATTGGTAGGAAACGTTCAACAATGATGTCATAAATACAAATCTCCGAGTTCTTCGCGAAGCACCCCGGAGGGGCCAGAACTCGGAGATTTTATAACTTTCATTTCTTTTTGCTCTTTTTCTTTAGCATCGATTTCTTTGGCTTGGAAGCCGCCTTCTTGCTTTTCACTTCTTTCTTCGCCACAGCCTTCTTCTCTGCAGATTTCTTCGTCGCAGATTTCTTCTCTCCCTTTGCTTCTTCAACCACAACCTTCTTCACGAATCGTTCCACCGCCCAGCCCACATTGACGGATATAACTTCCTCACCAGCTTTCACTTCCACGACCGCATCGCCTTTGATTGCGGCGCGCTTGCGGATATTCGCCGCGTCCAAGCGCGTTGACTTCGGCGCGCCTTTGGATAAGTGAATCGTTGCCATCGCATTGGCTTTGCCACTCGCGACGCCTGCGAGTTTGATTTTCTTTTGCAAAGCCCAAACGCGAACACCTTTGCCATAGCGTCCCTGCGATGGGAATTCTTTTGCTTCGACGCGCTTGGCTTTGCCATCCGACGCCAGCAAAAATACTTCTCCTTCTGTCGGCAAAATCTCCGCGCCAATCACTTCGTCGTTGTCATCTAATTTGATTCCATTGACACCTGCCGCGACCAATCCCATCGGGCGCACATCTTCTTCGCTGAATCGGATCGCCATGCCTTGCGCGGTGACGAGCAGAATATCCTTCTTGCCATTCGTCAATCCTACCCAGCCCAAGCGATCTCCTTCGTTGACTTTTGCCAGCGTAAATGTCTGTGCGGATGGGCCGGGCAATTCAGCGACCAGACTTTTCTTGAGCATGCCGTTATGTGTCACTGTCAAAACACAGGTGTCTTCGGGATAATCTGATTTGCGCGCGGGGAAGGCAAACACTGCCGCCAGCACATCGCCTTCTTCCAATGGCGAGACTTTATAAAATGGCACGCCATCATGCAGATGTCCATCCGTGCCGATTTCGGGGATGACGTGCAATGCAACCGCCGCGGCTTTTCCGCTTTCGGCGACGAGATACAAAGTGTCTGTTGTTGACGCACGCACCAACCAGCGCGGCGCGTCATTGCCGCTGTGACGCGGCGGCTTGTCATCATGTGTGCGCGCGACGATTCCCTCTGCGGTGATGCCAACATAAACCATTTGCTCTGGAAGCAAGTCGCTCGTGGTCAATGCCGTGGACTTTTGTCTGCCGCCTTTTAGATTCACGATCTGCGTGCGACGGCGATCTCCAAATGCTTCTTTGACGCGCAGTAATTCATCGGCCACTACGCCGCGCATTCGTTTCGCAGATTTCAGCAAGCCTTCCAAATCCTTGATCACTGCAGTGACTTCTTTATATTCTGTTTCGATCTTTTTGCGTTCGAGCGCGGCAAGCCGCCGCAACTGCATATCGAGGATGGCGTTGGCTTGCAGCTCCGTCAGCTTGTAGCGCTTCATCATTTTGGCGCGCGCCGTTTCAACGTCCGCGGCGTTGCGGATGAGATTGATCAGCTCGTCGAGATTTTTCAGCGCGATCAGATATCCTTCGAGGATGTGTGCGCGCTGTCGCGCTTTTTCCAAATCAAATTCCGAGCGGCGTTTGATGATCGTCAGGCGATGTTCGAGATACACGCGCAAAGCCTGTTTGAGTGTCAACATGCGCGGCTCGCCATCCACGAGCGCCAGCATGATGGTGCTGAATGTGGACTGCATCGGTGTGCGTTTGTAGAGTTCGCGCAAAACCATATCCGGCTCGGCGTTCTTCGTGAGTTCGATGACGATCCGCATACCCTGGCGGTCCGACTCATCGCGCAGATCGGCCAAACCTTCCATGTGACCTTCGCGCGCCAATTCGGCGATGCGTTCGATCAAACTGGACTTGTTGACTTGATATGGCAATTCGGTGACGATGATGCGGCTCTTGCCGCGCTCCATTTCTTCGATGTGGACTTTGGCTTGCACCGTCACGCGTCCGCGCCCGGAGCCGTAAGCGGACTCGATTCCCTCCTCGCCTTTTTCCTGCACGATGACGCCGCCGGTGGGGAAGTCTGGCCCTTTGACAAATTCCATCAATTGATCGAGATCGATGTCATCGAGCTTTTCCCAATGATCGAGAAGATAGACCAGCGCATCAACGATTTCGCCCAAATTATGCGGCGGTATGGATGTTGCCATGCCGACTGCGATGCCGGTTGCGCCGTTGACCAATAGATTCGGAATCGCCGCGGGAAGAACGCTCGGTTCTGTCAGCGTGTCATCGAAGTTGGATGTGAAATCAACGGTGTTCTTATTGAGATCAGCCAATAGGTCAATAGCAGGTAGCGCAAGACGCGCTTCGGTGTAACGCATGGCCGCAGGCGGATCGCCGTCAATCGAACCGAAGTTGCCCTGACCATCCACAAGCAACGTCCGCATTGAGAAATCCTGCGCCAAACGCGCCATGGATTCATAAACAGCCGCGTCACCGTGCGGATGATATTTGCCGAGCACTTCGCCCACGATACGAGCAGACTTCTTGTATGGAGTGTCGGCGCGGATGCCCATGTCGTACATCGCGTATAAAATTCTTCGCTGAACGGGCTTCAGTCCGTCGCGGGCATCAGGCAGGGCGCGCGCCACGATGACTGACATGGCGTAATCGAGATACGCCTGCTGCATTTCGTTATCTATATCTATTTTGCGAACGAGTCCGAGTTCCATAAATCACCTTTGTTCACCACCGAAAACACAAAGCGTACAGAGATTCTTGAACCGCAACACTGCAAGAACACAGTGCTTGGTTCGCCAGGAACGCAAAGAAATAAAGGTTCTTCCTTTGCGGCCTTCGCGCTCCTGGCGGTTGGGATTTTTGTGGTGAAAGAATGTTCTATTTGCGTGCCTATCTTACGGGGAAAGATGCGCGGCGTCAAGTGGAAAGCCCCTCGTTCAAATCGAACAAGGGGCTTCGCATTGGGTCTTTTATATTTTGTTTTATTCTGTTACAAACGCCGCTTCCTTCACTTCTTCCTGTTTCTTGAATTGACTCATGTACAGGTTGTAATAGAAGCCTTGCTTTGCCATCAATTCATTGTGCTTGCCGCGTTCGATGATCTCGCCTCCGTTGAGGACGAGGATCATGTCCGCGTTGACGATAGTGCTTAAGCGGTGCGCGATGACGATGGACGTACGGCCTTTGAGCAAAATGTCGAAGGCGTTCTGGATGAGGCGTTCGGTGCGTGTGTCCACGGAGGAAGTCGCTTCGTCGAGGATCAAAATGCGGGGATCCGCTAAAGCGGCGCGAGCAATCGAAAGCAGCTGCCGCTGTCCCTGAGAAAGACCGGAGCCGCGTTCGCCTAGAATTGTCTGATATTTTTGCGGCAGTCGTTCAATGAATTGGTCGGCGCGCGCAAGTTTGATCGCATTCATCACTTCATCGTCGGTCGCATCGGGCCGCCCAAAGCGGACGTTTTCCATCACGGTCGCGCTGAACAAAAATGTATCCTGCAGCACGATGCCAACCTGTTTGCGGATCGAATCAGTCGTCACGTCGCGCACATCCACATCGTCAATGCGGACGGCTCCGCTGGTCACATCGTAAAAGCGCGGCAGAAGATTGATGATGGTGGTCTTGCCCGCGCCGGTTGGCCCGACGATGGCGATGGTTTGTCCGGGTTCAGCGGTGAATGAAACATCTTTGAGAACCGGCACACCATCTTCATACGCGTGCGAGACGTGATCGAATTCCACTTTGCCTTTGATCTCGGTCATGGCTTTTGCGCCGGGCTTGTTCTGCACGGCAGGCACTTCATCGAGCAGACCAAAGATTCGTTCCGCGCCCGCAATCGCGTTCTGGATGTTCGTCCACAAAACCGCAATTTGTTGAATGGGCTGGTTGAAGCGTTGGACATACGCGAGGAACGTGACGATCAAACCGAAGGTCACGGTTGTGCCGAGCAGGCTCTGGCCCTTGAGCATGAACCATCCGCCAACGCCGGTGACGATGGCAAGCGCGATATAACCGAGCGCTTCCAATGTCGGTGAGAGCGCAGCGGTGAATGACACGGCGCGGACGTTCGCGTCGCGGTTGGCGGCGTTGACTTCCTTGAAGTTTTCGATATTCTCATCGGTTCGATTGAAGGCCTGCACCTCGCGGACTGCAGCGATGCTTTCCTGCAACTCGGCGTTGACGTTGCCGATTTCTGTACGCGTCTTGCGGAAAGCCTTGCGCGCCTGATCGGAGAAGTAAAGCGTGGCGAGGAACATGATCGGTGAGACAGCGAGCGAAAGCAAAGCGAACGGCGCGTTGCTGGTGAACATGCTGTACGCCACCCAAACCAAAAGCAGGACGCCGCTAAACACGTTGACCAGTGCGAACGAGATGGCCTGTTCGATGGCGCTCGTATCATTTGTAATTCGGCTCATCAAATCACCTGCTTCGTTCATCGAATAAAAACTGAGCGAAAGCTGGTGCAGACGTTCGAACACATCCACGCGCAGGGCGCGCAATACGTGCTGGCCCGACCACGACATCGTGAAGAAGGTCATGCCGGTAAACACAGATCCAATCAAGAAGAGCGCGATGATGATTAGGATCAAGCGCGTCAGACCGGCGACGCGGTCGGCGTTCGTCATGGCGGTCAGCGCCACCGGAACGAAGTTACCTAGCCGGAAGGAACTGGCGACGATCCATTGCGTGCCGCTGAGTTTGCCCGGATCAGATACCAGCCAGCAGGCGGATTCCGATTGCTGGATTTGCGCGCTGGTCGCGGAAAAGAATGCATCGAAACTCGTGTTGCTTGCGCCAAGCGGGACGAGGAAACAATCTGTTGCCTGGCCGATCAAATCTGGTGTGGTGACCTGTGTCCATGTTGCTATGACCACAAACAGGATGGCGAGGAATGCCGCATATCCGAAGCGGCCAAAATAACCGACGAGACGAAGCAGGGTATCGCTCAACTTGCGCGGCTTGAGCGTATCCTGATTAAGCATGTTGCCGAAACGGCCGGGTCCACCCATCATAGGTTATCGCTCCTCCTGCGCATGCCCGTGTTCCTGTTCATACGCCAATATTTGTGAGTTATAAATTTCTGCATAGATTGGTTCATTTTCCATTAAGTCTGCGTGCTTGCCCTGGGCAACGACTTTGCCTTTATCAAGCACAAGTATTTTGTCCGCGCTCATCACCGTGCTGATGCGTTGAGCAATTACAAAGGATGTGCGATTCTCCATCAGCTTGTCGAGAGCGGATTGGATCAGCGCTTCCGTTGCGAGGTCCACGCTCGAAGTCGAGTCGTCGAGGATCAAAATGCGCGGGTCGAGCAGAAGCGCGCGCGCAATCGCGACGCGCTGCTTTTGTCCACCGCTGAGCGTGGTGCCGCGTTCGCCAACGTGCGTATCGTAACCATCCGGGAAGGACATGATGAAGTCATGAGCCTGAGCCGCCTTGGCTGCCGCGATGATCTCGTCGTCGCTGGCATCGGGCTTTCCAAACGCAATGTTCTCGCGGACAGTCCCGCTGAATAGTGTTGTCTCCTGCAAAACAATCCCGATTTGCCTGCGCAACGATTCGACTTTGATGTCGCGCAGATCGTGTTCGTCAACCATGATCCTGCCTTCGGTTGGATCATAGAAGCGCGGCAGCAAATTGATAATGGTGCTTTTGCCGGAGCCGGTTGCGCCGAGCAATGCGATTCGTTCACCGGGCGCGGCCTCGAATGTGACTTCGCTCAGAACCGGTTCGCCGCCGTGGAAATAGCGAAAGGTCACGTTCTCGAATTTGACTTTGCCTTTGACAGACGGTAATTCAATCGCATCGGGCTTATCCACGATGTCAGACCTGGCATCCAGAATTTCGAAGATGCGATCCGCGGAGGCTGCGGCCTGACCAAATTGTGTGATGATGAATCCAAGCTGCGCGACCGGGAAGAACAGGTAGACCAAATACAACGAGAATTCCTGCCAGTCACCAAGTGACAGCAGGCCTGTGATGATTTGCTTTCCACCGACATAAAGAATCGCGGCCTGTCCAAGGTTGGCAATCAGGAAAATGACCGGGAAGAGAAACGTAAATAACTTGGCGACAGAAATCGCTTGACTCATCAGGTCATCCGCAGCAGTGCGGAATTTCTTTTGCTGCTGCTTCTCGCGCGTGAACGACTGAATGACTTTGATGCCTGCAAGATTTTCCTGCAGGATCGTGTTCAGCGTTGATAGTTTGATCTGAACTTTTCGGAACATTGGCTGAGCTGCCGAACTGAACATCAGGAACATGACCAGCGCGATCGGCAGGATTGGCATGGCTGTCCACGCCAGCGGGACATTGGTCGAGAACAGGATGATGACTGTGCCCGTCAGCAAAATGATCGCGCCGACCAGCTGCAATAAACCTTGACCGATAAAGAGACGGACTTTTTCGACATCATCCGTGGCGCGGATCATTAATTGTCCGGTTTGATTCTGGTCGTGATACGAGAACGATAATTTTTGAATTTTGGCATATAGATCATTACGCAGGTCGTAAGCCACCGACTGCGAATTTTTCTCAGCCCAAAAGGCTTGCAGGAATGCGAAGACGCCGCGGAACGCCGCCAGGATCGCGATGGCAACGACAGACCAGATCAATGCCTGTGGTGCGTTGGCGAGATTGGCGTTCAATTGAGCGGCAAGCTGGGCTTGTGTCCAGCTCGTTGGGTAATTCAATGCCGTAAGAATTTTTGGCAATGCTTGTGACATTACACTGGACGGAATCTGGTTGAGCGCCTGTAAGACTTGATCGGCCACATAGCCGCTGGTTACCGCGTTGATAATGTTGGCAATCATGGCTGGCACGGCCAATTGCGCCAGTGTGGCAATCACCAGGAAAACATACGGCAGGGCGGCGTCGCCTTTGTAATGAGTCAAGTATCGGATGGCTCTTCCAATGGAACCGGCTCCGGGGCGTTTTTCGCCATGGCGTGACATGGGTCGGGTTGCAGTTGCTTGCATGGATTTCCTTTCGATTTCGAATTTATAAACAATACGCCTGATGATTTATATAAGACAGTTGTGAATTGGGTGTGAACTCGTTACGGATATCAATGCGAGCCGCGTCCTGAGCGAAGCGAAGTCGAAAGATGCGGCGAAGCAATCCCTTGATCTGGAAGACTGCTTCTCGAGGATTCGCAGTGACATAAAACTATTTTTGATCCAGCTTACGCGCGGCTTCAGTCAGGACTTTGAGCGCCTCAGCGGTTCTCTCGCGTTCTTTCTCGCTGAGATTTTCGGCTAGCTGGTCCACCCAGCGATAACGTTCGTTGATACCTTTTTCGATCATGGACTTGCCTTTCGTCGAAAGCTGAATGTGTTTTGCGCGCCGGTCATGCGGATCTTCCGTGCGCTCGATCAGCCCGGCCTGGACGAGGTTGTCCACGTGCTGGCTGGCGGCCGCGTTCGTGATCTCGAAGCGTTCGCTGATCTCCGAGAGGCCGCATGCGCCGCGGTAATACAATTGCATCATGATGCTGAACTGCGGCATGGAAAGCCCGGTAGCCTTGGCGTGATGCGACCAGCCGCGCATCGAGCGATGGGTGGAAACATCCACCCATGAGCGGACGGCCTGCGTGAATTGATCTGATTTACTCATGGTTAAGCCTTCTTTTTAGTTAAGCGGGCTTAACTTTATGCGCGAGTTAAGTTTTTGTCAAGAACGGGGAAGTAAGAGGAATGTTAGAAAATGCCTGCTGGCGAATTTCGATTCTTCTATAAAGTCAACAGGACAATGGCAATCAGTGCGGCCGCGATGCCGATCCATTGTGTGCGCGAAATGCGTTCTTTCAGAATCAATGATGCCAGCAGAACGGTCGCACCGGGAAAGAGCGAACTGAGCACAGCGGAAACATCGAGTCTTCCGGCTTGTCCGGCGAGAACGTAGAAGAGATTCCCGCCGACGTCCAACGTTCCATTGAGGATCAGGAACGGCCAGGCCGCACGGCTGGGCCTCCATTCTCCGCGGCGGAATAAGATGAACAATGCGATGACTGCAAGTCCCGAACTGCGCGCGGCAACAATCGGCCAAAAAATGACATGACGGCTTGCAAGGTTCATGAAGGTAAAGTACAGACCGAAGCCAAGGCCTGCCAGCAGAGGCAGGCGCAGGTCCGCGAGATGCGAGAAGATGTCTTTGATCCCATCCTCGTTTTGTGAGACCAGCCAGACCGCCGTCAGTGCGAATCCGAATCCGATGAAGGTCAACAAACCGGGCGCGCCTTGGGTGAAGATTCCCACCAATACCGGCACCGCCGCGGACAACAAAGCGGACACCGGCGCGGCGATGCTCATCTTGCCTTCGATCATTGCGGTGTAAAGCAAAAGAATACCTGCTGTTCCCAGTGCGCCCGCGATCACTGCATAAACCCATGAGGTCATATCGGGCAGGGGCTGCGGACCCGTGAGCGAAAATAGCAGCAAAAGAATTAATCCAATGGCTTCGCCATACACTACCGTGCGATATGCGCCTGTTTTGCGCGAAGCCAATCCGCCGCTGAAATCGCCCGCGCCCCATGAGAAGGCGGCGGCGAGGCCAAGTAAGATTGAGATCACGATTTATTTTCCCGTGAAAAAATTTCCCGATATTGTAAACGACGAACGTTACATCTTTCCCGCCGCTTTGGCTCGATCTAAAACTTTCTGCGCGTTCCTGACCAGCGGCATGTCAATCATTTTCCCATCCAGTGCGTACGCGCCCGCGCCGGATTTTTGAGCGGCTTCGAATGTTTCGACAATTCGTTTTGCATAAGCGATGGCTTCATCGGATGGCGTGAACGCCTCCTGCGCCGGGACAACTTGTGCGGGGTGAATGATTTGTTTTCCTGAAAATCCAAGCTGCGCGCCGAACTCGGATTCAACTCGCACAGCTTCGATATCTTTGAAATCAATTGCCACGATGTCAATCGCTTGAAGTTCAAACGCGGCGCAAGCTGCGACAACCGCTTCGCGCGCGTAAAGCAATTCGACCGCGTCTTTTGTGCGCGTCGCGCCGACCGACGCGGCGTAATCCTCGCCGCCGAAGATGATCGCGTCCAGGCGCGGATGCGAGGCGATTTCCTTTAGATTCAAAATTCCTCTTGCGGTTTCGACAATCACCAAAATCCGAACAGAATTGACTGGCCAGTTGTGCCTCAACTCCGCGGATTCGATGTTCTCGCTCGCCCACTGGATTTGTTTTACATCTTCGAGTTTTGGAATCACAATTCCATCAGGATGAAATGGCAAAACTGCCTCGATATCCTCCTTCTCAAATCCTGATCCAATAGAATTGATGCGCGCCAGTTTTTCGCTTTTGCCAAAATCCAATTCCTGCAAAGCCTTTGCGATTGTGGCGCGTGCCTCGGCCTTGTGATTGATGGCCACGCCGTCTTCCATGTCCATGCAAATACAGTCCACGCCAAGCGTGATGGACTTGGTGATCTTTTTCCAATCATCACCGGGCATGTATAAAAGTGCGCGTCGTGAATGCATAATTCTCCTCACCACAAAGTCACAGAGAACACAAAGAAAGTTTTTTCTCTGTGAGCACAAAGAAGCTTTGTGCCCTTCGTGCCTTTGTGGTTAATTTTTTTGTTTCTTGAAAAACATCGCTGTACGCTCGAACTCCACCACAATTGTACCGTCCGGTTTCCTGCCCCAACATTTGATTCGCACGATGCCAACTTCGGGCCTCGACTTCGACTCGCGCTTCTCGATGATCTCGCTCTCGGCATAAATCGTGTCGCCGTGAAAGACTGGATGCGGATGCACAACTTTATCGTATCCAAGATTGGCGATAATCGTGCCCTCAGTCAGATCGGGGACGGTCAAACCGACGACCAAACCAAACGTAAAAACGCCATTCACCAGGCGATGACCAAATTCGGTTTTCGATGCAAAATCTTCGTTGACATGAAGCGGCTGTGTGTTCATCGTCAGCGCGGAGAACAACACGTTGTCCATTTCGGTGACGGTGCGCCCGCCATGTTTGAATTTCATCCCGACTTCGAGTTCGTCAAAATATTTGCCAGTCATAAGACCTCCGGTTTGAAAGTTGCAAAGTTTGAAGGTTGGAAAGTCAACTTGCTAACTTTCCAGCTTGTCAACGACAATCAGGATTTGTTCGCGTTCCACGGTTTGACCAACCTTGGCTGTAATGGATTTCACCGTGCTGTCGAATGGCGCTTGAATGCGGATTTCCATTTTCATGGCTTCCAGCACCAAAAGGGTCTGACCTTTGCTGACTGCGTCTCCTTCGCTGACGTTGACGCTTCGCACCTGACCCGGCATCGGCGCGGCCAATTCTGACGCGTGCTCACCTCCCGCGCTGCTTCGCCTGTTCTTTGAGTCTGATGCCGTTCCCGACGATTTGGTCAACACGAACGTTCGACCGTTGACCGTCACCCAGCGTTTTGCACCATCCGACGAAACATAAGCGATGACATGATTGCCGTCAATCAGCAAATCCAATTTGCCATTTTCAGCGTGGACAATTTCAATGTCAACAGTTTGGTCGTCCAGCACGGCCTTGTAATTCTTGCCGTTGGACGTTAAATCAATTGCGCGTTGGTCGAAAGTCGTTTTCATCAATTACGAAATCCGCTTGCAGCTTTCCACGGACTATATGGGTCAGGCTCATTTGAATTTGAGATTTTAGATTTTGGATTTGTGATTGTTTGGTCCGCTAGCGCGGCGGCAATCAAAATTTCTAGTGTGGGCTCTGACGGTTTCCAATTGAAATTCGTCTCTACCCAACGCGTGGTGACCTCACCATTTTGAAAATCAGGATGAGCCAACACAGATTGCATGAAATCAATATTGGTTGTCACACCATGGACAACGAATTCGCTCAGCGCGGCTTTCATGCGTTGAATAGCGACCTCGCGGTTTTCTCCATCGACAATCAACTTGGCAAGCAATGGATCATAAAAGTGCGTAACTTCATTGCCTGCGGCGAAACCCGAATCGACTCGAATGCCTGGCCCGCGCGGCTCGATGAATTGCAATAACCTGCCTGTGCTTGGAAGGAATCCACCCGCGGGGTCTTCAGCGTAGACGCGGCACTCGATGGCATGTCCGCGCTGGAATAAATCTTTTTGAGTGAACGGAAACTTTTCTCCCGCCGCGATGCGTATTTGCCATTGAACCAAATCGAGTCCGACAACAAATTCTGTAATCGGATGCTCCACTTGCAGACGCGTGTTCATTTCGAGGAAATAAAATTTCAAAGTGTCGGGATCAACGATGAATTCAACCGTGCCTGCGTTGAAATATCCAACTGCTTTCGCCGCGGCAACCGCGGCCTCGCCCATTTCTTTTCGTAGTTTTGATGTCAGCAATGGCGAAGGAGTCTCTTCGATGATTTTTTGGTGGCGTCTCTGCGCCGAACATTCGCGCTCAAATAGATGAACAAGATTTCCATTCTTATCGCCGAAAACTTGAAACTCGATGTGATGCGCGTTGGGGAGATATTTTTCGATCAACACACGGTCGTCGCCAAACGCGTTGAGTGCTTCGCTCCGCGCTGCTTCAAGCGATTCGATCATCTCGCTTTCGGTGTTGACCACGCGCATGCCTTTACCGCCTCCGCCCGCCGCGGCTTTGACCAGAACGGGATAGCCAATTTCCTTTGCGGCTTTCTTGAAATCTTTTTCTGATTCGATTCCCTCGACTCCAGGGACAGTGGGCACGCCCGCTTTCTTCATGCTGATTTTTGATTCGGCTTTGTCGCCCATCGCGCGGATGGAGTCGGCTGAGGGACCGATAAAAGTTAATTTGGCGGAGTCCACTGCGGCGGCGAAGGATGCGTTCTCCGATAAAAATCCGTAGCCAGGGTGGATCGCATCCGCATTTGTCTGCTTGGCGGCATCAATAATCTTGTCGATATTCAGATAGGATTCTTTTGGCGCGGCCGCGCCAAGCAGAATCGATTCGTCGGCGAATTGAACATGCAAGGAATTTTTATCGGCTTCGGAATAGACCGCGACAGTTTGAATGCCAAGCTCTTTGCAGGCTCGCATGATTCGGATGGCGATCTCGCCGCGATTGGCAATGAGAATTTTTCTAAACATAATTTTTTTATGTCATTGCGAGACCTGCGTAGCAGGTCGTGGCAATCTCACATAACAATTACCCGATTGTTTATGGAGATTGCTTGCCAAGGGCACCCTCCTCGCAATGACATCTCTTCATTCATTTTTTTACTCGTGTCAATTTGGATTCAACGGCTTTTGCTTCGCTGCCTTCGGGGCTGATGTTGTAGGATGTGATGATGAGATGATCTTTATCAATAAGTTCAACTTCCGTGCGCCAATTCCAATCGGGTCCGCCATCGGTGTCGGGATAACTGCCCAGGACCGAAAATCCGTTTTGCTTTGCATCGCCCGTGCAGAACATGATGGCGGTGTTGTTGTGAAATGAGTCCACCCAACTGGCTTCGTAACGGTCGAGTGTGGTGTTGTAGCCAAAGGTGAAGATGCCGTGTTGTGGCTCGCCATCCAGTGCACTTTGATAAAGATACAACGCGAAGCGGCCGTCCAGCACGAGTTGAATGCTGCCCTGCGTTTGCGATTCCATCGGCGTGCCTTCAGGCTCGAGCCAGGTGCGCGTCCTGCCAGCCCATCCGCCAACGAGTTGGGCGAGGAATTGATGAGGAGTAGATGATGATTTAGAGAAGGTCATGTGAATTCCATTTAGTGAGTAGACAGTGAAGAGTGGGTTAAGGTTGGGAAATCTCTGAAGCGAGGATGGAGTCTGACGGCTGTGGCGAAGTTTCGTAAATGGCGTGATCCTCGCGGATTCCTTTTTGACGCTGGTGAGGAGTAAGTACGCTCAAGATTTTGATGATTTGGGTCAATAAGTTGATGCGATGATTAATAACTTCTTCTTTCAGAGTGTGTCGGGATTTGAAACACCAATCTCTTGCTTCGCGTGCAGAGCCGAGCGAATATTCCAGAAAACGGGCGCGGTCTTTGCCAGTTGAGCGGGAATAACCTTCAGCAATGTTCGCGGAAATCGAGCAAACGGCGCGATAAAGTTGGTCAGCGAGGTCGCGAGTCAATGAAGTCTTGTTCAAAACAAGTGCATCTTGCCATGCAATATCAGAGACGAACAATCCCAAACGATATACTTCAAGTTTCCACAATGAGTCTTGAGTAATATTGTCGGGAACTGTTTTTTGCCAATCAGGATAGTTCATTTGCTCATTCTCCACTTTCCAATCACTACTTTCTACATTCTGAAAACTCCAAAATTATTTTTTTCGACCGGCGAATTCAAAACAACGGATAAAGCCAGACCAAGAATTTGCCTTGTATCCGCCGGATCGATTACACCATCATCCCATAAACGCGCGGTGGAATGATATGGATTGCCTTCATCTTCGTATTTCTCCAAAATGGGACGCTTGAATTCGTCGGCGTCTGCTTTGGATAATTGCGGTTTGCCCTCGCGCACAAGCTGGTCTTGTTTGATGGTCAGCAGAACATTCGCGGCTTGTTCTCCGCCCATGACGGAGATGCGCGCATTCGGCCACATCCATAAAAATCGTGAGCCGTAGGCGCGACCGCTCATGGCATAGTTGCCCGCGCCGAATGAGCCGCCGATGACGACAGTTAACTTTGGTACACGCGTTGTTGCCACAGCGTGAACCATCTTCGCGCCATCCTTGGCAATGCCGCCGACTTCGGCTTCACGTCCGACCATGAAGCCAGTGATGTTTTGCAGAAACACAAGTGGAATGCCGCGCTGGTCACACAGCTCAATGAAGTGAGTCGCCTTGAGCGCGGACTCGCTGAACAGGACGCCATTGTTGGCGATGATGCCGACGGGGTATCCGTGAATGCGCGCGAACCCGCAGACAATCGTCGTGCCATAACGTGCCTTGAATTCACGGAATTTACTGCCATCCACTAATCGTGCGATGATTTCGTGCACATCATACGTCTCACGGAAAGTCGCGGGCAGGATGCCGTATAAATCGTCAGGGGGGAATAAAGGTTCTTCGGGTGCGGCCACTTCAAGTCCGGCGAGATGCGTTTGAAAGTCTAAAGGTTGCAAGGTTTCAACGATGTCGCGCAAAATTTGAATTGCATGATCGTCATCATCTGCAAGATGATCTGCAACACCGCTGAGTCGCGTGTGGACGTCCGCGCCGCCGAGGTCTTCCGCTGAAACATCTTCACCGGTCGCGGCTTTGACCAGCGGAGGGCCGCCCAAAAAAATCGTCCCTGTACCCTTGACGATGATGGCTTCATCGCTCATGGCCGGGACGTACGCGCCGCCCGCCGTGCAACTGCCCATCACCGCCGCGATCTGCGGAATCTTTTTGGCGGACATGCGCGCCTGATTGTAGAAGATGCGGCCAAAATGATTCACGTCGGGAAAAACTTCATCTTGAAGCGGCAAGAACGCGCCGCCCGAATCGACGAGATACAGGCAGGGCAGATGATTCTCTTCGGCGATCTGCTGTGCGCGCAAATGTTTCTTGACCGTCATCGGAAAATACGATCCGCCTTTGACGGTAGCATCGTTGGCGATGATCAGAACTTCGCGATTGCTGACGCGTCCGATGCCGGTGACGATCCCCGCGCCCGGCGCGGCTTGAGAGTCGCCATTGCTCGACTGGTCTGGATACATATCCCACGCCGCAAGCGGGGACAACTCGAGGAACGGCGAGCCGGGATCGAGCAAACGTTCGATCCGGTCGCGGACGAAGAGCTTACCCTGTTCTTCCTGACGCCTGCGATATTTTTCGCCGCCTCCCGCGCGGACGAGGGCGAGTCGTTCCTTCAATAGTTTGGCAAGCGCGCGGTGATGTTCGCTGTTGGCTTTGAATTCTTGGCTATTGGAGTTGATGTTGGTTTGGATGGTTTCCATAGTAGGGGAAGATGTTAATGGATCATGGGTAATGGTTGTGGCGAGTGTAGCATATTTTCACCTCAGAGACACGGAGATCGCAGGGAAAAAGATTGCAATCTCAATGTTGCAGGAACCAGGCTGCGGAGGCAATCCATGACCCAATATAGACCAATACCGGCGCGGCGAACGTCAGGCCGGACAGAATTGTCGCGAGTGTATTTTTGCGGCGCGCATACGCGATCCATGCGCCGACGGCCATCACGATGGGGAAAATTGGATAAGACCAAACCGCGATTACGAACGCCCATGCCTGCGGACTTTCACCTGAGTCAAAAGCCATGACGGAAAGCCCCGCCATGACAAACCAGATGAATAGCGAAGCCACAGCCAACAGTTGTGAAACGATCAGCCAGATCAATAATCCCGTGCGCGGTTTTGAAGCTTGTGCGATTGCGGTCATTATGATGCTCCTCCCTTTGATTGTAATAGAAAAGGCTTGTCCTTTACTCTTTGATTTCTATCTTCGCGCCCTCTTCGCTGATTCCCAACTCAAAAACCCGCGCACTCAATCCAACAGACTCGAACGCCCGCTTCATCGCTTCGCCGATATTTGCATCTTGTTTTGCCGAGAACGCGATCAAACTCGGTCCCGCGCCGGATAATGCCGCCGCCGATGCGCCAGCTTTTTTTGCCGCATCCATCGCTTCACGCGCGCCGGGAATCAGCGGCAGGCGATAGGGTTGATGCAACACATCGTCCATGACCTTGCCGAGTAAATCCAAGTCTCCGTTGCGGAAGGCCTCGATCACCAGCACGGCGCGGCTGATGTTGTGGACTGCGTCTTTCATCGAGACGTGTTTTGGCAATGCGGCGCGCGCTTGTTTGGTTGGGAAATTGAAATCAGGCAATGTGATTGTTACGCATAGGGGCACAACATGTTGAGCCCCTATGATCTTTCGCGCGACGACCTTGCTCTCATTCATTGTTGACACAACCAGTCCACCCATCAACGCGGGCGCGACGTTATCGGGATGGCCTTCGATTTCTGTCGCCAGGGTCAGGATGTCAGTGCTTGAAAGCGGATTATCCAACATCGCATTTGCGCCGAGCAAACCTGTAATGATTGCCGCGGCGGATGAGCCGAGTCCCGATGCGAGTGGGATGCGATTGATGCAATGAATGCATACAGGCGACATTTGCTTGCCGGCCGCGTCATAAACTTTTTGCATCGAACGCACGATGAGATTCTTTTGATTGGGTGCGAGTCTGTTTGCACCTTCGCCTTCGATGTGCAAAGAGAATTTGTCCGCAGGCGTGAATTTGGTTTCGTTCCACAGATCGAGGGCGAGACCCAGCGCGTCAAAGCCGGGACCGAGGTTGGCAGATGTGGCGGGGACTTTTACAAAAAATTTCATCGTTGGTTGTAGGGGCACAGCGTCGCTGTGCCCAGGGTGGAGCAACGCTCCGCCCCTACACATATCATCCCAAAATAATTTCTTCCAACGCATCCAACTTTGGTGGCACGATGCGCGGCTTCGCCATGTCCTTCGTGATGATGTCCGGGTCTTTCAATCCGTGACCGGTGCAAACCGCGACCACGCGTTTCCCTTTCGCGTTCAATTTTCCGCTTGCGATTTCGATTGCCAATCCTGCCAGTCCCGCCGCGGATGCAGGCTCAACCCAAATTCCTTCGAGCCGCGCCAGCAATTTTTGCATATCCAGGATTTGTGAATCGGATGCAGCGATGATTCGTCCCTTCGATTCTTCCGCGGCCTGCAAAGCTTGTTCACCGCGCGCGGGTTTGCCAATGCGAATCGCCGTCGCAACTGTTTCCGGATTTTCAACGGCGTGTCCCAAAACGAGCGGAGCCGCGCCCGCAGCCTGGACTCCCAACACCTGCGGCAAGCCGGTTGACTTTAATTGATTGTATTGTTTGAAGCCAGCCCAATACGCGGTGATGTTTCCCGCGTTGCCGACCGGCAGGCACAACCAATCCGGTGCGGACTCAAGTACATCGCAAATTTCAAACGCCGAAGTCTTTTGTCCCTCAATGCGAAATGGATTGATGGAATTCACCAAACAGATTGGATGCTTATTGGTGATCTCGACGACCATTGTCAATGCGTCATCGAATGAACCGTCAATTTGAATCACCTGAGCTCCATATGCGATTGCACCTGCTAACTTTCCCGCCGCAACTTTGCCTTGCGGAATCAGTACGATGGATTTCATTCCCGCGCGTGACGCGTATGCCGCGGCGGACGCGGCAGTGTTGCCCGTTGATGCACAGATCACAGTTGTCGCGTTGCGTCCAAATGCTTCGCTGACGGCGGCGGTCATGCCGCGGTCTTTGAAGGAACCTGTCGGATTCAAACCTTCATATTTGATAAACAACTCAAACTCGCCGCCGAGGTGGTGCGATAAATTGTCAGCCTGAATCAAAGGCGTGTTGCCCTCGAGCAGAGTCACTGGACGTGTGTGAGGCGGGATATCGAGCAAATGTCCGTATTTGGAAAGAACGCCTTGATAAGTCATGGCTGGAGTTTAGCATAGATTTGAATCGTGAAGAAGAAAGATGAAAGAAGAAAGAACCTTCGCGGTTAATTCCGATTGCCGCTGGAGCGGCGCGCATGATAAGATTCACCCATGAATTTTTCCGAGATCACGGATAACTTGCTGATCGGCACGATGCCGCGCAGGCGCGATTATGCCTTGCTCCACGATCTGGGCGTGCAGCTCATCATCAACATGCGCTTCAGCCTTGCTACGCGCCCCGATCAAAATGAACCAGCGATTCGTTATCTTTGGCTTCGCTCGATTGACAGCCCGTTGTTTCCGATTTCGATTCGTGCTCTGATTCGCGGCGTTCATGCCGCGCTGGAAACGATCAACAATGGCGGGAAAGTTTATGTTCATTGCGCGTACGGACGTCACCGCAGTGTGGCAATGGGTTCGGCAATTCTGATCGCGCAGGGTTTGTCGCCCGATGCCGCGATGTCGTTGATCAAGGAAAAACGCGCAGAGGCTGACCCTGATATCTTTTATATCCGGCGGAGGATTTTATTGTTTGCTCGTCAGTGGGCGAGGAATTATCAATGAATTGAAAATGTCATTGCGAGCGAAGCGAAGCAATCTCCCATTTACAAGAGGAGATTGCCACGTGCGCGCTTCGCGGCGCCCTCGCAATGACATTACATATATTACCCGCTTGCCAGTTTCGCAACCGTCACGCCCGCGCCGCCCTCGTTCTCGTGCGCTTCTTCAAATGATTTGACATACGGGTTGTCCTTCAATGCACTGCGCACGGCGTCACGCATCTTGCCCGTCCCTTTGCCGTGCACGATGCGGACGAAAGGCAGCCCCGCCGAATACGCCTTCTCCAAATATTTTTCCAATTCATCGAGTCCGTCTTCGACCAGCTTCCCGCGCAAGCTGATTTCGATTCCAGGCGACTTCGTCGCAACCGACGACGACGGACGACTGACCGCGGTCTGTGGTTTGTCGTCCATGATTGTTTGTCCCGACTTTCTCTCCAGATCAGAGAGTTTCGCCCTCACGCGCAGACTCCCGATCTGAACTTCCGCATCGGACTCACCCAAAGCGGTCACAATGCCTTCAGACTTGAGAGTGGCTAGGAAGACTCTCTCGCCAAGCTTCAAGGACTGACCACCGGTTACTGACAACTGATCACTTTTTCTCTCCACCGGCTCTTGTGTTTTTTCTTCGATTGACTCCAACTTCGCTTCAATAGCCTTGATTGCCTGCAACGGCTGACGTGCTTTCTTCAATTGCTGTTTCAACGATTCGATGTTTTGTTTCAGCACCGCGACTTCCAATTCACCTTCCGCGCGAGCTTTGGCTAAAACGTCGCGGCGTTCGTCTTCGATTTTGTCCAAACGTTTTTCAAGCTCGCTCGTTTTCTCTTCCAGCTTTGCGCGGGACTTTTCCAATTTCTCGCGTTCGCGCGAAGTACGGTTGCGTTCCTTGCGGATGTCGTCAAGCAGTTTGTCGGCGCGTAAATCGTCAGGGTTGATCTCGCTCTTTGCAACGGCGACCAGTTGCGGGTCCATGCCGAGGCGCTGTGCAATCAACAAGGCGTTGGAACGTCCGGGAAGTCCAATCGTCAATTTGTAAGTTGGGCGCAGCGTCTGAATGTCGAATTCGAGCGAAGCATTGACCACGCCTTCGGTTGAATGCGCGAATGTTTTGAGTTCAGGATAATGTGTGGCAACAAGCGACATGATGCCGCGTTCGAGCAAATTAGCAAGGATGGCGCGCGCCAGTGCAGCGCCTTCCTGTGGGTCAGTGCCTGCGCCGAGTTCGTCGAGGATGACGAGCGAACGATGATCAGCCTTCTTGAGAATTTGAATGATGTTGGTGATGTGACCACTGAACGTGCTGAGCGATTGCTCGATGGATTGCTCGTCGCCTATGTCGGCATAAACTGACTCGAAGAGCGGAAGCTCGGAGCCGCTCTGCGCGGGAATGTGAAGTCCGCTTTGCGCCATGAGTACGAGAAGGCCAACCATTTTTAGCGAAACGGTTTTGCCGCCTGTGTTTGGACCGGTGATGACAACCGCAATCGTACCGGGGCGCGGGTCGAAGTCAATGGGCACGACGGTGCTTGGATCGAGGAGGGGATGACGGGCGTGAAGGATGGTTAATGGAGGATGGTTAATGGTTTTTCCATGATCCATCTTATGAAAGATTGGCTCACTCGCGTGAATCTCTTCGGCGTATTTCGCTTTTGCAAAAGCGAGGTCGAGTGCCGCGAGATTTTCGATTCCATACTTGAGTTCAACCGCGTGCGCGCCGACGAGGCCTGAAAGTTCGGATAGAATGCGGCGTTCTTCGTCGCGTTCGGCCAATTCAAGTTCGCGGATTTCATTGTTGAGTTCAACCACGGGCAATGGTTCGATAAACAGCGTCGCACCGGATGATGATTGATCATGTACGATGGCTTTGATGCTGCCTTTGAATTCGGCGCGCAAGGGGATCACGTAGCGTCCATCGCGTTGCGTGATGATCGGTTCTTGAAGTTTGTTGGCTGACTCGGTTAGATATTTTTGCAGGCGCGACATCAAGCGGTCGTGCGCGACTTTAATCTCACGGCGGAGTGAAGCCAGTTTGGGCGAAGCCGAGTCAAGCACTTCGCCGCGTTCTGATAACACCTGTGTAATGGCATCCACAATGCCGAATGTTTCAGGCAGGCCGACCGCGATCTGCGCGAGGCGCGGCGCCTTGTCGGCGGCGTGCTCGAGAGATTTCTTCAAATCGCGGCAGGCAATCAACGTGGATTTGATTTCAAGCAGGGCCAGTGGATCAAGCACGCCGCCGCGCGCGGCCAAATCGGCGGCGGGGCGGATATCGTGTGAGCCGCCAATGGTCAAATCGTGAGTCGAAAGCAAAAAGCGCGCTTCGGCTGTTTCGGCGAGCAGACGCGTCGCCTCTTCAAAATTGGATGTTGGTTGAAGGGCAAGAGCCAATTCCGCTGAGGCGGAGAAATCGCAAAAGCCCGTCAGCCGGGCGAGGATTTTGTCGTAGTCGAGGACGCGCAAAGTTCTTGAATCCATTGCGGGGAGAATTATAACCAGAGTCGAATGCAAATGAGCATAGACAAAATAGGCGGCGCGCAGCCGCCTCACTTCAAGCTTTGGACAAACTCATCGAGTGGTTTCTGGTAATAATTCAGTTGAGCGGCGCGGGCTGTTGACTGTCCCTTCGTTATACGAGTCGGCTGGCAGTGTGAAGTAGAAGAGACTGCCTTTGCCGACTTCACTTTCCACCCCCACTTGTCCACCTAATTTTTCCACGATATGGAACACGATTGACAAACCCAGTCCGTGCCCGCCTTTGTGAAACTTTCCAAGTTGTGTGAATGGTGTGAATAATCGCGTTTGTTCTTCAGCGGGGATGCCTGGGCCGTGATCACGCGTCCAAAAACGGATCATGCCATCTGCTTGAGTCGAAGCGCCCAATTCCACATGAGGCGACGGGCCGCCGTATTTGAGCGCGTTGCTGATGTAGTTTGCCCACACTTCTTCGATCCATGGTCTGTAGCCGATGGCGGTCGGCCAGTTGTCAGAAAGGGTGACGCGGCCATGATATTCCTTGATCATGTAATTCAATCGATTCCGGACGGCGACCGCAACCCTGAGCATGTCAATCGGTTCTATGGGTGCATCCGCTTTTCTCACTTCGGAGAGCAGCAAAAGACTGTCAATAATATTGTTCATCTCGAACGCAATGGACTTGATCTGCTGAAGAAACTCCTTCAATTCCTTGCGGGTCAGATTGCCGACATCCGTAATGATGTCGGCAGTGGCGATCATAACGGATAAAGGATTTTTAAGATCGTGAGCGACAGTGTGAGCGTAGGCGTCCAATTCCTCGTTGCGGGTTTTCAGGATGGCCGCATCTTCCCGCAACTGATGTTCTGACCGCGTTAATGCCTCATTACGGATTTGCAGAGTGACTGCCTGTTCGCGGAGTTGATCCTGCGAGAGTTTCAGGTCACGGAGCAGGATCGCGTAAGGCTTGACCAGTCCGGTTTCGATGATTGCCTTATACAAAAAATAAAAGGCGGCCAGCCGCAGGAAATGGCCGATCAAGTTGGCTTCCCCGTAAACACTGACATAAAACGTAAATACGATCTCCGAGCAGATGGTAAGGATTAGAGAAATAAGCAGAAGACGTAAAACGCCGGGATCGAATTCCTGACGTTTCCGAAGCAAAAATCCAATCGCGCCGAGAAAAAAGAATGAGGTCACATATTCGCTGATCTTTTTAAAAGTGGTCAGACCGACTCCCTCAACATACGCGGCGGGGAAGTTGTGCCAATAGAAAATGGACGCAAGCAGGATGCCAGTGATGAGAAAATAAGCCGCAAACTGAAGATGAAGCTTGAGCTTTCGTCCCAGGAAAAAGGGCGCGATCAACCAGGAAATGCTTTGAAGATAACGGGCGGCCACCCATAGTTGTGTCGCAAGGTTGGCGGTTTGGTTCGAAAACACCCCCATGCCTTCGTAGGCCAGCGTGTGGAAAAAATCCAATAACGCGACGAAGACGGAAGCAATCCCGATGAAAAGCAGATAGTTGTTATTGATGTAGCCGCGGGCATTCCACGCGATTACAAAGATTCCCGCAGCAACGATGATCGTGAACAGTTCGATCACGCTGTGAAACAGCAGGTAACTGTACAGACTGGTCAAATAAATGACAATGAGCAGCAATGACCCGGCAAGGATCGTCTCGCTGTCACGGGCGATTACAAACCGCTTCTCCATGGAAACATCCCTCCCAACCCAAAACTAAGATAAGCGACGGATGTCATTCATCGCGCCTCCCCGCGCGGCGAAAAGAATTCGTCAGAATAATTTTACGGCTTATTGATAAGAGAAACAAGCACTATTTGTCTTGGCTGTCATACGGTGATACTACAATAATCTTCGAATATGGATTGTATGCTCTCGTTCGTGCCGGATGGCGCGTCTCAACATCTTGCGCGGACTCCATTTTCCATAAGCAAAACAACCGGGATGTTCCAATGCCCATGCAATCGAGCGGAAGCCTTCGTTGTTGTTTCCGATTCCAATAAGAGAGATCATTTGATTTCTCCTCCTTCAGCATGGTACATCAAACAAAAAGGGCAGACACACAGGTCTGCCCCGACTGCTTGCTGTCTCCTGCTTCCTGGATTACCCATACCTGCTCATAAATTTTTCCATGCGGCGCAGCGCCTCTTCGATTTGTTCATAGCTGGTTGCGTAACAGGCGCGGACAAAACCGTCGCCGCCGGGGCCGAATGAATTCCCGGGCACGACCGCCACGTGTTCTTCTTCCAATAGTTTTTGCGCGAACGTTTCATCGTCCATGCCGGATGCGGTAATGTTTGGAAACGTATAAAACGCGCCGCGCGGCTCGAAGGTTTTGAGCCCCAATTTGTTCAAGCCATCCACCAGCAACCGGCGGCGGCGATCATATTCTTTGACCATTTCCTGTACGTGCGGTTCGCCGTTCTTCAATGCTTCGATAGCCGCGTCCTGCGCCATGGTCGGCGCGGACATGATCGTGTATTGATGGATGCGGACGAGTCCTTTGATGATGTCCGCAGGGCCGGCCGCATAACCGATGCGCCAGCCGGTCATGGCATAATCTTTCGAAAAGCCGCCAAGCAAAATAGTGCGGCGTTTGATGCTTTCACTCAACGATGGGAAACAAACGTGCTGGAAGCCATACACGAGCCGGTCATAAATTTCATCGGAGACCACGAGCAGATCATTTTGCTCCGCGATCTTGGCAACTTCCAACAAAACGTCGCGCTCCGCGACCGCGCCAGTTGGGTTCGACGGATAACCAATGAAGATGGCTTTGGTGCGCGATGTGATCGCTTTGCGAATGTCATCGGGATCGAGTTGGAAATTATTTTCGATTCGGCTTGGGATTTCAATTGGTTTGCCGCCCGCAAGAATCACTTCGGCTTGATACGAAACGAAGCACGGCGTGGGGATGATAACCTCATCGCCCGGATCGAGAATGGCCGTGAACGCCAGATACAACGCCTCGCTGACTCCGACCGTGGCGACGATCTCGGTGGCTGGGTCATATTTCACGCCATACAGTCGCATCAAGTTGTCGGCGATACCCTGACGCAATTCCATCTTGCCGTGATTGGATGTGTAATGTGTCTCGCCTCGTTGCAGCGACTGAATGCCCGCATCGAGAATCGGTTTGGGCGTGGTGAAATCCGGTTCGCCGATGCCGAGCGAAATGACATCCTTCATCGTCGCGGCGATGTCGAAGAACTTGCGGATGCCGGACGGTTTGAGTCCAGCCACGCGTTTGGAGAGTCTTTGCACATCTGCCAGTTCCTGCAAAGCGGTTTGTTCTTTGACCATTTAGCCTCCGTTTGTTTTTGTCACCGCGAGCGAACGCAATGACTGTTAAATTGGCTGCACTTGCCATTCATCGGGGATTTCCCGATACGTTAATTCAAATGCCTGGCCGTCAGCCGTCTTGACGCGAAAGCCTTTTTCGTTTGGCCCGCGCCAGCGCCCGACGATTTCGGCGATTTCGAGCCGGCATCCCTGCCAGGTCAGCGCCAGCGGACGCTCTGCGTATTCCGAATCTGAACGGCACTCGACAATTTCCATCGCTGACTATTCTAGCGTTTTCGACAAAAAAAGGGTAGTGAAAAATTCACTACCCTAGGGTGACAGAACTATTATCTCCGACATTCAATTTCATGAATTCTTTGCCGTATCTTCCCTCGACATGGGCCTGCCTGCCGATTAATGAGCTTTTCAACGCTGCGTCCTTGATCTCACAACCCGCCTCGACGATGCTGTCTTCGATGTGACTTCCCGAAATCTTGCAACCCGCGCCGATGGACGCATATGGGCCGATGGTTGATTCGGCGATCTGAGCGGTCTCATGAATGAAGACAGGTTCATTGATCTTAACACCTGCCTGTTGGAAGGTGTGCAGGTTTGAAGGTTTTGAACCTGCAAACTTTTTAACTTTCCAACCTTCTAACAAATACCGGTTGGTCTCCAGCGTCGCGTCAATCGTGCCGGTGTCGAGCCAGGTTTCGATTTTCTGGACGCGCATCACGGCGTGGCGTTCGAGCATGATATTGATGGCGTCCACCAAAAAGAATTCGTTCTTTAATTGAACATTGCGTTCCATCTGCTCTTCGATGGCGCTGATCAAATCCTCGCCGTTTTTGAAATAATAACATCCAACAACCGCCAGATTGTTTTCCATGTCTTGCGGCTTCTCGATCAGACGCGTAACCCAGCCTTCCTTGTTAATTTCCGCAACGCCAAATCTGCGCGGGTCAGGAATTTCCTTGACCCATGCAATGCCGTCGCTCTTTTCGCGTTCCAAAAATGAAAAGTCGGTTTCGATCAACGTGTCGGAGAAGCTCATAATCATCGGACCAGTCAAATATTGACGCGCCAAATATAACGCGTGAGATTGCCCCTTCATCTCACCCTGCACAACGTAATGTGCTTTGATATCCGGGTAATGTTCTTCGATGAACGGCGGGATTTGAGTCTCGCCGAGATATGGGCCGACGATGAAAACGTATTCTGTTTTCTGCGGATTTGGAACGGATCGGAACATGTCGAGGCAATAATCCAACGCGGTCCTGCCTGCCACGCCGACCAGCGGCTTCGGCTTGCTCCATGTGTGCGGGCGCATACGCGTTCCCCAGCCCGCCATCGGAATGACAATCTTCAAAGTTTCAGACAAGGCATTCTCCCTGGTGAAATTATTGCAGCTCTATTTTACGTCAAACTTGTCAAATCTTTCGACAAAGAAGCACTCCTTTGCCAATCGGCACGGTCAGCGCGTCGACGCGCGGATCGGCTTCTGCGTGTTCCACAAATGACGCCAGATCATCTTGATGACTCAAGACATTGTCCGCAGCCAGCAATCCGCCAGTGACCAAATTGGGGATAACTTTTTCGTAGCAGTCGGTGTAAATATCTTTCTCGGCGTCCAGAAAGCAAAATGCGATTTGGCAGTATTGATCCAGCAATTGGCGGGCGTCGCCGTGCATCAGATTTATGGTGTTCTCGATGCCGACCATGCGGAAAGTTTTCGCTGCAAGCTCAACCTTGTTGGGAAGAATCTCAAATGTGGTCAGTTTGTCTCCGCGGACGCGGCAGGCGAGTGAAAGCCACATGCTGGAATATCCGCCGCTGGTTCCGATCTCGATCACATTTCCCTTTGGCGCGCTGGCGCACAACAACGCAAGGAATTTGCCCGTCTCAGGGGGAATCTGACGCAGGCGTTTTGTGATCGGCGTTCCGTCAGTTCGGTCGGCAACATCCAGACGCTCCATTTCTTGCATACGTTTGAGCATTGCATCAGGGATGTTATGGAACATTGTTCTCCTGAAAATCAACTCTGGGATTAACTATGACCGCGGATAATATGCGGCTTATAAAGTTCTTCGAGCCGCTTGATTTCATCATCAGAAAGTTTGACGTCGAGCGCGGCAATCGCTTCATCGAGCTGATACATTTTGCTTGCGCCGATGATCGGCGCGGTGACGTATGGTTTGCTCAAAACCCATGCCAGCGCGATTTGTGATCCGCTGACGCCGCGTTGTTTTGCCACTTCGTTGGCGCGTTCGGCAATCGTGAAATCCTCATCGAGAAAGTAAAGTTCATTGGCGAACGGATCGGTCTTTGCGCGCGTCGTTTCGCCGCCTCCGCCGCGTTGACGGTTGCCCGCGAAAAACCCGCGCGCTTGCGGACTCCACGGAATCATTGCCACACCTTGATCGCGAATGCACGGGATCATCTCGCGCTCTTCTTCTCGATAAATAAGGTTGTAGTGATTCTGCATCGAGGAGAAACGCGTCCAGCCGTGCATCATCGCGGTGTATTGCGCCTTGGAAAATTGCCAGGCAAACATGGACGATGCGCCGATGTAACGCGCTTTGCCTGATTTAACAACATCGTGCAACGCTTCCATCGTTTCTTCGATGGGCGTGCTGGAATCCCAGCGATGGATTTGATAAAGGTCCACGTAATCCATCTTGAGACGCTTCAAAGATTTGTCAATCGAATCCATGATGTGCTTGCGGGAAAGTCCGCGGTCGTTGATGTCATCGCTCATGTTTTGGAAGACTTTCGTTGCGACGACAACCGTCTCGCGTTTGACGCCGAAGGCTTTCAACGAATTGCCGAGCACTTCTTCGCTTCCTCCGAACGAGTAAACGTCCGCGGTGTCGAAGAAGTTGATCCCGGCATCGAGCGCGCGCTTGACGAATGGCTTGGCTTCGTCTTCCGTCAATACCCACTCACGCCATTTTTTGTTTCCGTACGTCATCATGCCGAGACACAGGCGCGAGACTTTCATGCCGGTATTCCCAAATTTTACGTATTCCATTATTCTCTCTCCTTGTTAATAAACTACGCTTCCTTCGCCGTCCTCGGCGAAGGATTAAATGTCAGCCATTCATTTATATCCGTGACTTCAATGATGGGTTTCCTGCCATAATCATAAAACCCTGCACTGGAATATAAATAATCCGCCCGGTCTTTTGCAAGTTTCCAATCCTTTACTATTGGATTCTGATGGATGTATTCCATTTTCTGTTTCAAAAAATCCATTGAATAAATGTTCTTTGCCTGAATATCCTGCCAGATACTGTGTTCATGCCTTTGGTCGCGCTTCTTCTCGCGAAATAGATTCAGCAAATCTGTTTGATTTTGTCTTTGTAGTTTCTCCAGGATTTTGTGTGCTGTAAAAGAACCAAATTGTTGAACGATTTCTCCAATTGTGCTGTCTTCAGGTTTTAGGATTACATGAAGATGCGAAGGCATTATCACAAAAGCAAATAACAAAATCCGATTCTGTTGTTGCAGCCATGATAATGAATTCAAGGGAATGTTTATATATTCAGGTGTAATGAACAGGTGCTTCCATTCCACGACGGAAGCAGTCACGAAATATAAGTGAGATGGGTCATGAAAAGAGGAAAAGGTCATATTGGTTACAGATGCCGCCGAGGACGGCGGCTAGAGCAAAGACTAAATCACCGATAAGTTTGCAAGACTCACGGCAAGTCTTTTGATGCCAACTGATTCAAATACAACATCCACGATCTCATCATCGTCCTGGACCTTGCTGTCGAGCACGATGCCGTCGCCCCAGACGGGATGCTTGACGCGCGTCCCGGCGCGGAATTTGCTTTCGATAACGGGAGCCGGATGTGATGTCCGCGAAGACGCGGCCCAGACTGATTCGCGCGCGCGGCTTTTGAGTCCGCGTCCGGTCCGCGATTTGCCGATCAACAATTCATCAGGTATATCTTCCAGATAACGTGACGGATAGGTTTCTTCCGCGTAGCCCCGTCCGCCGCGTTGAATGGCGCGGACTAAATACAAGCGATCTTTTGTGCGCGTGATGCCCACGTAAAAGAGGCGGCGCTCTTCTTCCATCGCTTCGGGTTCGTCGAAGGAACGGCTGTGCGGAAGAATACCATCGTCGAGGCCGACGATGAAAACAGCGCCAAACTCAAGCCCTTTCGCGGCGTGGAGGGTGAGAAGCGTCGGCGCGTTGACGTTATCTTTGATCGTATCTTGATCAGCGACCAGCGCAATATTTTCGAGAAATTCATCCAGTGTTTGTGTGGAATATTCCAGCGCGAGGCGGCGCAATTCCTGAACATTTTCCCAGCGATCCGCGCCTTCTTCGGATTCATCGTCAATGTAGGCTTTGTAATTGAGATCGTTGACGATGCGATCAAAAAGTTCGGAAACGGTTAGAGCGGGCGCGGCTGTTTTCCAATTGGCGAGCGAGGCGCCGAAATCAGCCAGAGGGATGGAAGCGCGCCCGGTGAACGAAGTCCAAAACGGCGAATCGGAACCGCGCGCCAGATCAAGAAGAACGAGTCCGGCGGAAATATTGTTTTGGCGCGCAACCAGATGTAACGTGGTCAATGTTTTATCGCCGATGCCGCGCGGCGGAACGTTGATGACGCGGTCGAGGCTGATTTCGTCGGCGGGATTATGAACCAGCCGCAAAAAAGCGATGATGTCTTTGACTTCGCGGCGTCCATAGAATCGCTGTGCGCCGACCAAACGATATGGCAAACGCGCCTGCAAAAACGCTTCTTCCAACAAGCGGGACTGCGCGTTCGTCCGATACATTACGGCGCAATCGCCGGGTTCGAACTCGCCGCTGGCAACAAGCTGCGCGATGCTGTCCACAACGAACGAAGCCTCGGCATAATCGTCGGGCGCTTCATAAAAATAAATCTTCTCCCCCGCGCCGCGATCGCTGAATAGATTCTTTTTGCGGCGATGCGGTGCACGGTCAATGACCGACATGGCTGCGTCGAGAATGGTTTGGCGCGAGCGATAATTCTGTTCGAGCAAAACAACTTGTGCGTCGGGATTATCCTGCTCAAAACGCTGCACGTTGCGCCAGTCTGCGCCGCGCCAGCGGAAGACGGACTGATCGGGATCGCCCACCACAAAAATGTTGTGATGTGCGGATGCAAGGTGTTTCAATAAAGTGTATTGCGCCAAATTCGTGTCTTGAAATTCATCCACCAACACATGCTCAAATCGCCGCGCGTATTTTTCGCGCACTGCGGGATTATCTTCCAGCAAACGTGCGGTGTAAACCAGCAGATCGTCGAAGTCCACCGCGTTGCTGGCGATCAGTCGCTTTTGGTATTCAACATAAACACGCTTGACTACTTCGTCTTTGTAATTGGTAATTGGGAAATCGTCCGCACCGATAAGCTCATTTTTTGCATTCGAGATCGCGGCATGCACACTCGAAGCGCGATACAACTTATCGCTGAGATTGAATTCCTTGATGATGGTCTTGACAATCCGTTCCTGATCGTCCGCGTCGAAGATGACGAAATTCGATTCGAGCGGAAGAAATTCCGACTCGCGCCGCAGCAGACGCGCACAGATCGAGTGAAACGTTCCGAGCATCATGCCTTGAGTCGCGTCGCTGCCCAACAATTTTTCGACGCGCGACTGCATCTCGCGCGCGGCTTTGTTGGTAAAGGTCACAGCCAGGATGCGATATGGGCGGACGCCTTCGTTCGCGATCAAGTATGCGACGCGTTGAGTCAGCACCCGCGTCTTTCCGGATCCGGGACCGGCCAGCACTAAAACGGGTCCGTTCCCGGCTGTGATTGCGTTTCTTTGTTGAGGGTTGAGCTTGTCGAGAAAATCCATAACGGTGATTATACGCGCTCTGGCGAGGCTTGACGGCCTCGCCAGAGAAAGAAATGTTTCCGTTGGATTTTTACTTGATTTCTGAAGTGCAGTTTGGGCAGCGCGTGGCTTTGATCGGGATGGTTGAAAAACAATATGGACATTCTTTTGTGGTTGGTGCGGCGGCTGGGGCAGGGCGTGCTCTTATGTTCTCCAGGCTGGAAATGCCGCGAACCATCAGAAAGATTACGATAGCAATGATGAGGAAATCAACTATATTTTGGATGAAGTTGCCGTAGGTCACCTTTGCATTGCCGACAATGAATGCCAAACCGGTGAAATCAATGCCGCCAATGACCAAACCGATCAGCGGCATGATGATGTCGCTCACCAACGAACTGACAATTTTTCCGAACGCGCCGCCGATAATTACAGCCACGGCCAGATCCATAACGTTGCCGCGCATGATGAATTTCTTGAAATCCTGTAGCATGTCTTCCTCTCCTCTTGCTGAAGTTTTGTAGTAAAGACATTCTACATTTGGGGAGATGGAATGTCAACGATAAGCCGTCACATTAAGAAACGATTAAAGCTGATTCTCCACTCTGGTAACCGTCGTATAATCTTTTGAACCAGATTTTCTTTATTGCGTTTATCTCTACTGGCGACAAAGGATATTAGATGTCTGAATCTCTACTTGATGTGCAAGAGCTTGAAACAATCTTCAAGACGCCCGAAGGAGTAGTTCACGCAGTCAATGGAGTATCGTTCGATCTGAAAGAAGGAGAGACACTGGGGATGGTTGGGGAGAGCGGCTGTGGCAAGAGCGCAACCATGTTATCAATTTTGCGCCTGATCCCAGTGCCACCCGGCAAGATAGCAGCGGGGAAAGTGCTGTTCTTTGGACAAGATTTGCTCCAGATGTCAAATGAAGAGATCAGGCATGTGCGTGGGGCGCAAATCAGCATGGTCTTTCAAGATCCAATGACTTCACTTAATCCAGTATTGACCATTGGACGTCAGGTGGAAGAACCGCTCATGCTGCATGTTGGCATGAGCCGGAGTCAGGCGCGGGCGCGCGCAGCGGAATTGCTTTCGATGGTGGGCATCCCCCAGGCACAGGATCGCTTGAACGATTTTCCCCATCAGTTTTCCGGCGGTATGCGCCAGCGTGTGATGATCGCCATGGCGCTGGCATGTTCGCCACAGATTTTGATTGCAGACGAACCCACCACGGCTCTGGATGTAACCATCCAGGCGCAAATCACGGATCTTGTCAAACGGCTGCGCGATGAATTGGGCATGGCGATTATCTGGATCACGCACGATCTGGGGATTGTCGCCGGACTGGCCCAGCGCGTCCTCGTCATGTATGGCGGTTTTATTATTGAGGAGTCTCCGGTTAGCGAGCTTTATGCCAATCCCCGGCATCCTTACACGATCGGCTTGCTTGGCAGCCTTCCGCGCGTCGATGAAAAAGAAAGAAAGCGCCTGTTTTCCATCGAGGGGCAACCGCCGGTTTTATACGAGAGGCCAGCCTCATGTCCATTTGCGCCGCGCTGCAAGTGGGTTGTTGAACGCTGTTGGCAGGAAAATCCCATGCTCGAACCGGTGGCTCCCGAACACCGCGTGGCCTGCTGGGTCAATACTCAAACTGGGAGAAGTCGCTCATGAGCGACAATAGCAATAACCAGGAAGTCATCTTGCGGGTTGAAAATCTCAAGATGCATTTCCCAATTTATCGCGGCGTGATACGCCGTCAAGTAGGCGCCATACATGCGGTGGATGGCGTCAGTTTTTCGGTCAATCGCGGCGAAACATTGGGCCTCGTGGGTGAGTCTGGCTGCGGCAAGACCACCACCGGCCGGACAGTTCTGCAGCTTTATAAACCCACATCGGGCGATGTCTTCTTTGAAGATGTTAATTTGGTAAAGCTCAAGAAGGAAGAGATGCGAAAGATGCGCCGCAAATTGCAGATCATCTTTCAGGACCCATACGCCAGCCTCAATCCGCGCATGACCGTGGGCGAGATTATCGGTGAGCCGTTGATCGTCCATAACGCGGCCAATACCAGAGAGGTGCGCGAACGGGTTGGTTATCTGCTCGATGTCGTCAAATTGAATCCTGCATATGCCACGCGTTACCCTCATGAATTTTCCGGAGGCCAGCGCCAGCGCATCGGCATCGCGCGCGCTTTGGCACTGCAGCCTTCCCTGATCGTATGCGACGAACCGATCTCATCCCTCGACGTTTCGATTCAGGCGCAGGTTGTCAATCTGCTGGAAGATTTGCAAAAGCAGTTTGGCCTGACGTATTTATTCATTGCTCACGATCTTTCAATGGTGCACCATATCAGTGACCGCGTGGCGGTGATGTATCTTGGCATCATTGTTGAGATCGCGGATCGGATTGAGTTGTACAACATGCCGCTCCACCCTTATACGCAAGCGCTGCTATCTGCGGTTCCTGTTCCGGACCCGATGGTGGAGGCCAAGCGGCGGCGGATCATATTGGAAGGCGATGTGCCCTCTCCGGTAAATCCACCCTCAGGCTGCCGCTTCCGCACGCGCTGTCCGATTGCAAAGCCCATTTGCGCTGAGCAAGTGCCTGAGTTTCGCGAGGTGAAACCAGGTCACTTTGCGGCGTGCCATTTCGCCGATCAATTTGCAGGTTGAAAGGAGGTGGTCGAAGCCCACAATGTGAGAACGGAGTCTGAGCCTTAGATGTATCCGACAGATTTGATTTTAGAACGTGAGGAGAATAGCAGGAGAAGAGAACCATGCGTAAGCTTTTAGTAATAGTAAGCTTTGTGATGGTTGCTGGTTTAGTGCTTACCGCCTGCGGACCTGCGGCGACAACTGCAGCACCTGCGACGTCGGCACCCGCAACTTCCGCACCCGCGACTGCGAGCCCTGCGCCTGCGGGCACAGCCCAACCGACTGCAGTTGCGGCCCCAGCCATCAAGAACCCCGATACGCTCGTTTATGCGTGCGAGGGTTGTGATCCGCAATCGTTGGATCCAGCGTGGGCGTATGACACGGCCAGCGGCGGGATCATCCAGAATGTCTACGAAGGGCTTGTCTTCTATAACCGCGATAAAGTGGATCAGTATGTTCCCATGCTGGCCACTTCATGGACAACATCTGCTGACGGCCTGACCTGGACGTTCAACATTCGCCAAGGCGTCAAATTCCAGAACGGTGATACGCTGAAGGCCAGCGATGTTGCGTATTCCTTCGTGCGCGGCTTTATCCAAAGCCGTGACAGCGGTCCGCAATGGATCATGTTGCAGCCGTTCTTTGGTCCTTCTGTGACCGGCACGTTCCTGGACGCGACAGTCAAGCCCGGTGACAAGACTGGCGACGATGTCGTGAACACGATGTATAACGGCGACTTTGTTGCCGCATGTCAGGCTGCGCAAAAGATGATCGTGGCTGACAACAATGCCAATACCGTGACAATGACCTTGAAGCAGCCGTGGGGTCCATTCCTTGCCTCGATTGCAAACTCCTGGGGCAGTGTCCTGGACCAGAGCTGGGCTGTGCAGCAGGGTGATTGGGACGGCAACTGCGCCGACGCCCAAAAGTTCAACAATCCTGATGCCCAAACTGATCCGCTCTTCGATAAGATGAACGGCACGGGTCCTTATTCGCTCGCGAAATGGGACAAGGGCAACGAGATTGATCTCGACGCGAATCCGAATTACTGGGCGACGCAGCCGTTATGGACCGGCGGTCCTTCCGGCACTGCCAAGATCGCTCACATCGCCATCAAGATCGTCAACGAATTCGGCACGCGTCTCGCCATGCTGGAAACCGGTGATGCTGACTTCGCTGATGTTGACCGCAACTATATTGCCCAGGTGGATCCGCTGGTGAAGGAAACATGCGATGGATCAGGCAATGGTCAATGCCAGCCTGCCAATGCCAATGGCTTCCTGCGCTTGTATAAGGGCATGCCAGGTCTGGAAGAGGATGACTTGTTCTTCAACCAGAATGTGAACGTGGTCGGCGGCAATTCCTTCCTCGGCTCCGGCAAACTGGATGGCAATGGCGTTCCTCCGAACTTCTTCGCTGACATCCATGTTCGCAAGGCCTTCGTCGCCTGCTTCGACTTCAACACTTTCATCAAGCAGGTCTACAACGGCGAGGCCGTTCAGCCGAACGGGCCGATTCCTCCGGGCGAGCTGGGTTATGACTCAAGCGCTCAGCCTCAGCAATTCAGCCTGGATACGTGCAAATCTGAATTCGCAGCTGCGGCGCAGGATCCCGGCTTGGCCGATCTGAACACGAAAGGCTTCTACCTCGCCTACATGTACAACACCGGTAACACAACGCGCCAGATCGCTGGTCAGATTCTTGCTCAAGACCTCGCCAAGGTTAACCCCAAGTTCCATCTCGCTGTGAACGACGAACCGTGGCCTGTATTCTTGAAGGATTATGAAGGCAGCCGATTATCTGCTTTCTGGCTTGGCTGGCTCGAGGATTATCATGACCCGAATGACTGGGTTGCCCCATACCTCGGCAGCGGCGGCGCTTATTCCGGTACGCAGAGCTTTGATCCTACGCTGCAAAAGCAAATGGACGCGCTGATCAATCAGGCTGTGTCCTCGTCAGATCAAACCCAGCGCGCGTCGCTTTACGCGCAGCTGAACAAGATCGCTGTGGACAATGCGCTGGACATCTTTGCTGTCGCACCCACCGCTCGGCATTACGAGCAGGAATGGGTACACGGTTATTACTACAACCCGATCTACTCATCGTTCTATTATTACGCTTTGAGCAAAGGGCAGTAGTCAGGCAGTAACGTAACTGTATAAGTGTAGTTTAGGGACAGGGGTCGGGAGTTTTCCCGGCCTCTGTCCAAACCAATAGCGTGTTTCATGTCAAGAATTTACCGTAGATAAACAGGGATAAACGCCGAGTTCGATAAAAATCCTGTTTAGCCGACTGGCGCTTTTTTTACCCCATGCTTCATCTGTGGTTAAGCGAACTTCAAAACACCTATAAGGCAGAGTAGCATAAAGTTGGTCTGCTCATTGGTTAACGTGTTTTAAATATTCAAGGAGTCACCAATGATTTCATACATCATTCGCCGATTATTGATCCTGCCCATTGTTTTGATCGGGTTGAGCATTTTAATTTTTGCAATGATCTCGTTCCTTGACCCGGCTACGCGCGCAGCCTTATATGTGTCCTCACCCCCAAAAACCGCAAACGCCCTCAACCAACTTATTCTAAAATACGGACTTGATCAGCCTATTCCGGTTCAGTACTGGAATTGGCTTTCCCAGGTTTTGCACGGCGATCTGGGGTATTCGAAGACTGCTCAGCGGCCGGTCGTTCAAGCCATCCTTGCTTATTTTCCCGCCACCCTTGAACTCGCGATATGGAGCTTCATCCCAATCATCGTGATTGGAGTGTGGATGGGAATCCAGGCCGCAATCCATCAGGATAAATTCATTGACCAGGCCGCCCGCGTCTTCAGCATCATTGGATATTCATTTCCCAGTTTTGTCTTCGGCCTGTTGGTTCTAATGCTTTTTTACGCCAAATTGCAATGGTTCCCTCCGGGACGCCTGTCCGATTGGGCCAACCTGGTTGTAGGCTCTTCCAGTTTTCATCAATATACCCACATGAACACATTCGATGCGTTGTTGAATGGGCGGTTTGATATCTTTCTGGATGCCCTGCGCCATTTGGTGCTGCCGGCGTTGACTCTCTCTTATATTTCCTGGGCGTTGATTCTCCGCGTCACGCGCTCCTCGATGCTTGACGTAGTTCGACAGGATTATGTGACCGTTGCCCGCGCCAAAGGATTAAAAGAGCAGGCTGTAATGAATAGGCATGCCCGCCCCAATGCGATGATCCCCGTGGCGACTGTTGGCGGATTGCTGCTCGTTGGTTTGATGAATGGCGTTGTTATTACAGAGACCATCTTCAATTATCGCGGAATTGGGTTTTGGATCGCCCAGTCCGCTTTGCAGTTAGATGTGGTCTCGGTGCTTGGCGTGGTGATGTTCGAGGCGACTCTATTGGTGCTTGCCAATCTGGCCGTGGATGTTTTGTATGCCTTCCTCGATCCGCGGATTCGTCTCTCATAGGAGTAAAAATGGCAACGATTTCACCCGATATCAAAGCGAATGAGTGGGCCCTGCCTCCGCAAAGCCGCACCCCGGCCTGGCTTCGCGCTTTGTTAAAAAATCCGGCGTCCATCACCGGTGTAGTGCTCATTGTCGCATTTGCCCTGGTTGCCATCTTTGCCCAGCAAATCGTTAATATTGTTGAGCCTGCCATCGCACAGCAGGAAGCTGAACAAAATGTTGGAAATCCTTACATGATTCCGCGCGATGGTTTTAGCTCCGAACCGCAACCGCCTAGTGCGAGGCATGTCTTTGGCACCACAGAAGGGCAATTTGATCTTTTCTATGGTGTCGTGTGGGGTACGCGCACTGCATTTGAAGTTGGCATCATTATCACGGGACTTACGCTGATCATTGGCATGATTGTCGGCCTGGTTTCAGCATACTATGGCGGCATTATTGATGAGACACTGCAGCGTGTTGTGGAGATTTTCCTTGCTTTCCCTTTCCTTCTTGCAGCAATCACTGCCGCATCCGTTTTTGGACCGGTAGTGCATAGCGGCATCCTGACCGGCATCATTGCGCTGACGTTATTTGGCTGGCCGGGTTATGCGCGCATCATCCGCGGCGACGTGCTGGCGATCAAGGAACGCGATTTTGTTTTGGCTGCGCGTGCCATCGGCGTGCGCGATTTCCGGATGGTGATGCGCCACATTTTGCCAAACTCTGTTTATTCCCTGCTTGTGGTCGCCTCGCTCGATATCGGGACTTATGTGCTTTCATTCGCCGCTTTGAGTTTTCTGGGCGTTGGAACTGAAGTCGGATATGCGGACTGGGGACAGCTGCTTAGCTTTGCCCGCAACTGGATTCCCAGCCTGGCAACGTATTGGTATATCATCGTTTATCCGGGCATTGCGCTCCTGCTCTATGTGCTTGCATGGAATCTCGTAGGCGATGCCTTTCGTGATGCGCTTGATCCCAAGTTGCGCGGCCTGCGTCCATGAGGAACATCGGGGAACTCTTTCAAAAGGCGGGACCTCTCTCGCGTTGAGAGGGGCCCTCGATTCCATTTTGCATGAAGCATCTGGATGTTGCCAAATTTCTTTTTGTGCTGTGGTGCATTGCGCTTGGCGCATTGTTCGTGACAGCGCTCTGGCTCCCCGGAAGTACGGCCTTATCCATTTCTCCGTCTGCGAATACTCTGTCTGCACCCACTCCAGATCCGTTGGCAGAGCCGACTTTACCAGCGGTACCATCTCAGGCAGATTATGGCGCGCAGGTGTACTGGTTACATTGCATGGCATGCCATGGAAACAAAGGGCAGGGGCTTACTGCTGAATTCCGCCAACTCTACCCGCAAGATCATCAAGATTGCTGGAAATCAGGTTGTCATGGTCACCGGCCATATACAAATGGCTTTGTTCTTCCAACGGTCGTACCGCCATTGATCGGCAGCAATGTTTTGGATAATTTTTCTACTGCAGCGGCATTATATGATTTCATCAGCAGTGCCATGCCTTTTCAAGCTCCGGCTTCGCTTGACAGTACACAGTATTATCAGCTCGTTGCCTTTCTTCTTCGTCAAAACGGACTTTGGAGTAGCTCCGTCGAGATCAACGCGTCCAATGCCGCGCAGATTCCTGTCTCCATGAAAGAAAATGCAACGGCCCCCAGTGTTCCTCAATCCCCAGTTCGGGAATCGAACAATGGCGTGCTTTGGATCATCCTGGTGGGCCTTGCATTGATTATCATTGTATTATCTGCAATCCTTTTCATCCGAAAAAAAACAAAGGCATGAAGGTACTGTTGAGTTGTTCTTGTTCAGAAGATACGATGCGCCCGGTTGTGCGTCTTTTCGTGCCTGATGTTGGCGCATAATTCATTGGTTGTGAAGGCGAATATATAGAAGCAACTGCATTGCAAATGAAATTTTAACGGTATCGAATTTACGCGCTTGCCGTTTAGACATTACCAGTGCGCGGATTCCTGACCATTGAGAAGCAAGCGTGTTAGCATGATCCGTGCTGCGTAACAATAGGCCGGTGAGATACGCAATAGCACCTACGGGAAAGGGGGATGCCCTGACCGATGACCGCTCAAATGTTCGGCCAACGGTTGGTATACGATTCGTATTCGTTTGACGTTCACATGAAATAAGGTATAATCCGATTCACTGGGCAGGATATGCAAGTTTTTTGCGCCAGTAAATCCAAATTTATAAAAGGAGCGTAGATGCCCGGTCTATTGCTCGATGTACAAAAACTCGAAACGACTTTCAAAACCCCTGAGGGAGTTGTTCACGCGGTGAATGGAGTTTCGTTTGATCTAAAAGAGGGAGAAACATTGGGGGTGGTCGGAGAGAGCGGTTGTGGTAAGAGTGTAACCATGTTGTCGGTGTTACGTTTGATTCCATCGCCGCCTGGAAAAATCGTCGCGGGCGAAGCTTCATTCCTCGGCAAGGATTTGCTGAAAATGTCGAGTGAGGATATTCGCCATGTGCGCGGCGCACAGATCAGCATGGTCTTTCAAGATCCGATGACCTCCCTCAATCCGGTATTGACCATCGGCCGCCAGTTGACAGAACCGCTTATGCTGCATGTGGGCATGAACCAGAAGCAGGCAGATGCACGCGCTGCGGAGCTGTTATCCATGGTTGGCATTCCCAATTCCAAAGAACGTTTGAAGGATTATCCTCACCAATATTCTGGGGGCATGCGCCAGCGCGTAATGATCGCGATGGCGCTTTCCTGCAATCCGCAAATATTGATCGCCGATGAACCAACCACCGCTCTGGATGTAACCATCCAGGCTCAGATCATCGAACTCGTCAAGCGTTTGCGCGATGAGCTTGGCATGGCGGTGATCTGGATCACCCATGATCTGGGTGTGGTGGCAGGCTTGGCGGAGCGTGTCATTGTGATGTATGGCGGCTATATTATCGAGGAGGCCCCGGTAAAGGAGTTATACGCCAACCCGCAGCATCCTTATACACTTGGCTTGTTGGGCAGCCTGCCGCGCGTTGACGAGGATGAAGGTGCCAGGCTTTTTTCAATCGAAGGCGCGCCGCCAGTGCTTTATGAGAAGCCGGCTGCCTGTCCTTTCGCGCCGCGCTGTAAGTGGGCCGCGGAGAAATGCTGGAAAGAGAATCCTGTATTGATGAATGTTGGACCAGAGCACAAGGCGGCCTGCTTTGTGGATACCAAAACCGGGAGATATCGCTCATGAGCGCCGACAATGATATCCTGTTGCGGGTCGAAGACCTGGTCATGCACTTTCCGATTTACCGCGGCGTTATCCAACGCCAGGTTGGAGCCGTTCATGCTGTGGATGGGATTTCCTTTGATGTCAGACGCGGCGAGACGCTTGGCCTCGTAGGTGAATCTGGCTGCGGGAAATCCACGACGGGCCGTACCATTTTGCAGCTTTACAAGCCCACCGCCGGGCATGTCTACTTCGACGGTTCCGATTTGATCGCGTTGAAACGGGAGGAAATGCGCTGGATGCGCCGCGAGATGCAGATGATCTTTCAGGACCCGTACGCCAGCCTGAATCCGCGCATGACCGTGGAGCAAATCATCGGAGAACCGTTGATGGTTCACAATGTGGGGACACGCAATGAGATTCGGGAACGTGTCGAGCATCTGCTGGAACTGGTCAAACTGAATCCATCTTTTGCATCCCGCTATCCTCATGAATTTTCCGGCGGTCAGCGTCAGCGCATTGGCATCGCCCGCGCTTTGGCATTGCAGCCTTCTTTCATCGTTTGTGATGAGCCTATTTCCGCACTGGATGTTTCCATTCAGGCGCAGGTCATTAACCTGCTCCAGGAATTGCAGCAGCAATTCAACCTCACTTATTTGTTCATCGCCCATGATCTTTCTGTGGTGCGCCATATCAGCAAGCGCGTGGCTGTTATGTATTTGGGTGTAATCGTTGAATTGGCTGAACGCAAGGATTTGTACTCGAATCCGTTGCATCCATACAGCCAGGCCCTGCTTTCAGCGGTTCCAGTCCCTGATCCCGTTATTGAAACACAGCGCAAACGTGTTATATTGGAAGGGGATGTCCCCTCTCCCGTGAATCCGCCTTCGGGTTGCCGTTTTCGCACGCGCTGTCCAATTGCTGAGGCGATTTGCGCTCAGGAACGGCCTGAGTTCCGTGAGTTGAAATCAGGTCATTTTGTGGCCTGTCATTTCGCGGAGAGGTTCGTGCAATAAGGAATTGGAAAGGAGGTGGTTGCTCGGTAAAAGAGTTTAACTGTCCTTAGTTCGTCGTGCCCAAAAATTCACTTTTCAATTGTGAGGAGAAGCAAGATGCGTAAAACCTTTGTTTTACTGAGTTTGTTGATCGCGCTGAGTGTTGTGTTGTCCGCCTGCGGCGGTACGCCGACCCCAGCCCCCACCCAAGCTCCGGCAGGAGCGACCGAAGCTCCAACAGCGGCACCCACCGAAGCCCCGGTTTCCAATCCGTATATTGGCTCCGGCCAGTTGGATGGTAAGGGTGTTCCCCCGGATTTCTTCGCTGATGTGAATGTCCGCAAAGGCTTCAGCTATGCCTTTGACTGGGATACCTACATTAATGATGTTTACAAGGGGGAAGCGGTTCAATCGTTGGAACTTTCACTCCCTGGGATGCCCGGTTATGATCCGAATGCCCCGCACTACACCATGGACCTCGCCAAGTCCGCTGACGCGTTCAAGGCTTCGGCCTTGAAGTCGCCGGATGGCAAATCCCTGTGGGATGTTGGCTTCCGCATTCAGATGCTGTACAACCAGGGTAACACCACCCGCCAGACCGTGGCTGAAATTTTGGCTTCCAACTTGTCTCAGGTCAACGACAAGTTCCAGGTCGAAGTTCTAGGTCTGCCGTGGCCGGCTTATTTGGCTGCTCAACGCGCCAGTCAGATCCCGATCATGACTGCTGGTTGGCTCGAAGATATTCATGACCCGGCCAACTGGTACCAGCCTTATACCGTTGGCGCTTACGGCGGCCGCCAGAACATGCCGGCTGATCTGCAAGCTCAATTCAAACCCCTGTTGGATCAAGGCGTAGGCGCAACCACTCCCGAAGCGCGCGCTCCTTTCTACCAGCAGATCAATCAGTTGTACTACGATCAGGTTCCTGGTATTCCGCTTGTACTTGCCACCAGCCATGGCTTCGAACAGCGCTGGGTGCAGGGACTCGTCCGCAACCCGATCTATCCTGGTATCTACTTCCAGCCCATTTCCAAGGCTGCAGGCGCCAAGAACCCGACCACCTTCACGTATGCAACGATCGGTGACGCAGATACGCTTGATCCGGCCCTAGCCTATGATACCGCCAGCGGCGAAGTCATCCAGAATATTTACAATACTCTGGTCTTCTATGATGGCGACAAGCCTGGTTCCTTCGTCCCCATGCTGGCTTCTGAGATGCCAACAGTCTCTGCGGATGGAAAGACCTATACCTTCAAGCTTCACTCCGGCGTCACGTTCTCGAACGGTGATCCGTTGACCGCTTCCGATGTTGCCTATTCATTTGTACGCGGCCTGTTGCAGGGCGGCGGCGCTTCTCCGCAGTGGCTGCTTTCTGAGCCATTCTTCGGTGTAGGCAATCAGGATGTGGCTTATATGCTGGATTCCACCGGCGCTCTCGTGGATGATGCCGCCAGCCTTCAAAAGGTTGATCCTGCCAAGCTCAAGGCTGTTTGCGATAACCTCAATAAGCAGATTGTCCCTGACGACACGGCCAATACCGTTACCATGACCCTGGCTCAGCCGTGGGGCCCGTTCCTGGCCACCATTGCCCAGACTTGGGGTTCTGTCATGGATGCCAAGTGGGTTGCCGCGCAGGGCGGTTGGGATGGTTCCTGCGACACCTGGCAGAAATTCTATGGAATCACCTCTGCCGATGATCCGCTGTCCAAGGTTGCCATGGGCACCGGTCCCTTCATGCTGGACCACTGGACCGCTGGTCAGGAAATCGTTATGACCAAGAATCCCACTTATTGGGATACCGCGAATGCGCCCAAACTGGATCGCGCAGTAATCCAGATCGTCCCCGAGTGGGGCACCCGCTTCAGCGAATTACAGGCTGGTGATGCTGATCTTGTAGACGTGCCGGTCGAGAACCGCTCGCAGGCTGATGCGCTAGTCGGTGAGTTGGCTGTGTATAATACAACCACCGGATCCTATGACGCACCTCAGCCCGTTTGCGGCTATGACTCAACCAAGCTGGGAGTTGCCAAGTTCGTGGTCTGCGCAGCGGGCCAAACTGCACCTTCCGCGACGGAAAAGCCCTTGCGTGTGTATATGGGCCTGCCGGTCCTTTCCCAGGACGTGATCATCTACAACTTCAATATCAAGTAAGTCACGTTCGATGTGTATTCTGTATGGGGGCCTGCGGGCCCCCATACCATCATTTTAGGTTTTGTCCTGCCGATTGGAATGGATCTTTGACCGGATTCAGTTCAATCTGAATGACAAAATCGTGAGGTGTTCATGGGCACATATATTATCCGCCGTTTGCTGCTGGTGCCGGTGTTGCTTTTCGGGGTGACAGTGCTAATCTTCGGCATGTTGCAGTTCCTTTCCCCAGTGGAGCGGTCGGCTTTATACGTCAGGGATATACCGAAAAATGACAATGCGATCAACGGCATTATCAAGACTTATGGGCTGGATCAGCCCCTCTACGTCCAGTATTGGCGTTGGATGGTTGGGCGCACTGATACAGTCACCGGGAAGCGGACCGGTGGGATCCTCTTCGGGGATTTCGGTTACTCGCGTACCGCATCCACGACCGTAAACAATCTCATTCTCACTCGTTTTCCGAACACACTGGACCTTACCCTGTGGGCGGTTGTACCGGTGATCTCGGTTGGCATCTGGCTGGGAGTTCAGGCCGCTGTTCACCAGAATGGCTTTATTGATCAGGCCGCAAGAATCTTCAGCATTATTGGCACATCCTTCCCTACCTTTGTGTTCGGTTTATTGATGTTGTTGATCTTTTATGCCAACCTGCAATGGTTCCCGCCGGGCAGGCTTTCTGACTGGGCCAGTCAGATCGTTTACTCGAGTAGTTTTCATCACTATACTTCTTTGTTGACCATAGACTCACTGCTCAATGGGCGACTCGATATTTTCTGGGATGCCATGCGCCACATGCTCATGCCGATCCTGACCCTTTCTTATATCAGTTGGGCGACCTTCGTACGCGTGACTCGTTCTTCGATGCTCGAAACCCTGCGCATGGAGTACGTTACGACAGCCCGCGCCAAGGGCCTGCCCGAGAATGTTGTCATCAACAAACATGCGCGCCCGAATGCCATGCTGCCTGTTGTAACGCTGGCGGGGTTCCAGGTTATCACCCTGCTGGGCGGCGTGGTGATCACCGAGACGGTCTTCAACTACCCGGGCATTGGCCAGGCCGCGGCTAACGCTGCTGCTCAGTTGGATGTGATAACTGTGCTGGGCTTTGCCATTTTCAATGGATTGATCTTGATTCTGGCGAACCTGGTGGTCGACGTCATGTATGCGTTCATTGATCCGCGCGTACGCTTGTCCTGAGGAGATTTCTTATGGCTGATTCTGCACTTCCTACCGGCGACAATACTCTTCTGCGCGAAACCACTCCCTTGCGTGATATTAGCGGGTTGGAACGCTTTTTGGGCCCGGAAAATTACCGTATCCTTAGGGGCCTGTTGAAGACGCCCGCGTCCATTCTGGGTTTCATTTTGATTGCATTGTTCATCTTCATCGCGTTGGCTGCGCCTTTGATTGCGCCCCCTTTGACACCTGATGACCCTTACAAAATCCCGCGCGATGGGTTTACATCGGAACCCCGGCCCATGATGTCAGATTGGACGCGCAATGCTCCGCCTCTGCCTTTCTGGTGGAAGCCCATTATGAAAACCGATCACTGGGTGCATATCCTCGGTACATCGCAGGGCCAGTATGATGTCTTTTATGGGATCGTCTGGGGCACGCGGACAGCTTTCCGCACCGGATTCATCGTGGTGATTGCCACTTTCCTGATTGGCATTATTGTTGGCTCGGTCTCAGCCTATTACGGCGGCGCGGTGGATAACATCATCATGCGTGTTGTGGACGTCTTCCTGACCCTGCCCTTCATTTTGGCAGCCCTCATCCTGGCGGCTGTGCTTACGCCGAAGATTGGAAGGAGCCTGATACCATCCATCATTGCCTTGATCACGTTTGGCTGGATGGGTTATGCCCGCGTCATTCGCAGCGATATTCTTTCTGTCAAGGAACGTGACTTCATTATGGCGGCGCGAGTGATTGGCGTCAAGGACAGCCAGATACTCTTCCGCCATATTATTCCCAATGCCATCTTCCCGACACTGGTCCTGGCTTCCCTGGGCATTGGTGACGTTGTGCTTACTTTTGCGGCGCTCTCATTCCTCGGCATCGGCGTGAATGTTGGTTATGCCGATTGGGGACAGGTGCTCAGTTTTGCCCGCAACTGGATCACCAGCTTGAACATGTACTGGTACATTATCGTCTGGCCGGGACTGACACTGACCCTGTTTGTGATGGGATGGAACCTGGTCGGCGACGCCCTGCGTGATGTGCTCGATCCACGCATGCGCGGCAAGACATAACTCTTCATCTCTTTGGAGTCAATCCTTTTTGTTCCCTCCCGGAAGGCGCTGCCAACAACGCATCTTTTCCAGGAGGGAATGGCTTTAATTTCAGGCCATTCTTTTTTTCGTTATCATTTGACCGTATCCGTAATCCTTCAGAATAAAGATAAAATATAGGGGAGGTAACATGGACATTCTCTTGAAGAAAAAGTACCTACTGGCGCTTTTGGTTTTGTTTTTTGTATTAACGGCCTGTGCGATTCCGTTTCTGGCTGCGGCGCCATCCACGCCCACATCGGCGACTGCCTCGCCTTCGGCTCCCGCGGAAACGGGGACGCCATCCGCGCCAAGCACGCTGACCGTCTGCCTGGGCGAAGAGCCAAATACGTTGTACCCGTTTTCGGGTCCGAATGACGCGGCGCTGAGTGTGCTGGCTGCCATTGATGAGGGGCCGTTTGATACAATCGGCTACACCTATCAACCCGTCATCTTGCAGCAGATGCCCAGCCTCGAAAACGGCGACGCGCAGATCGCGCCGGTTAGTGTCACGGCTGGTTCGAAGATCGTGGACGCGGACGGCAACTTGACTTCGCTGGCCGCCGGTGTTCGCGTCCGCCCATCGGGATGCCGCAGTGACGGTTGCGTGGTTACGTATGACGGCGTCAGCCCGCTGCAGATGGATCAAATGGTTGTGACGTTCCGTATGCGTTCCGACCTCACATGGTCTGATGGCACGCCGCTGACATCGGAAGATTCGGTTTACGCCTATCAACTTGCCGCAGATAACAACACGCCCGGCTCGAAGTTCCTGGTTGACCGCACGCAAACGTACGAAGCCGCTGGTCCGTCAGTGACACAATGGTGGGGCATTCCCGGTTATCTCGACCAAACCTTCATGACCAATTTTTTTGCCCCGGCTCCCAAACATGTTTGGGGTCAATATAAAGCCGCAGATCTTCCAAACATGGATATTGCCGCGCGCACGCCAATCGGTTGGGGACCGTACGCGATCCAGGAATGGATCAAGGGCGATCACATTACGCTTGAAAAGAATCAGTATTACTTCCGCACATCGGAAGGTTATCCCAAATTCGATCAAGTCGTTTTTCGTTTCATCACCGACCCAAATACCGCCATCAGCGAATTGACCGCGGGACGGTGTGATATTCTCGATCCGAGTATTCACCTCGATACGCAGGTCGCTTTGCTCCAGCAAATGCAGCAGGGCGGAGAAATCCATGCGTATTTCGTGCCGAGCGATTCGATTGAATGGCTTGGGCTTGGCATTACGCCTGCCACGTTCGATAACGGTTACAGTTCTGCAAACGCCGAACGCCAGGATATTTTTGGCGACCCGCGCACGCGCCAGGCGATTGCTCTGTGCCTCGACCGGCAGAAAGTTGTGGACACGGTTCTATTCGGGCAGACCCGCGTGCCGACTTCGTTCGTGCCTGCCGGTCATCCAGTTTATGAACCCGGTCTTCCCGATTACAAATTCGACCCGACCGCGGGCGAGCAATTGCTCGCCCAGATTGGCTGGCGCGACCTCGATGGCAATCCGGCCACGCCGCGCGTCGCGGCTGGAGTCAAAAATGTCAAGGACGGCACACCGCTCAAATTAAATTATTATTCCACGCCCGCGGCGCAGCGCCGTCAGGTGGCGGATATTCTCTCGCAGTCACTGTCGCAATGCGGCATCGGCGTAAACGTTCAATATTTTTCCCAGAACGATCTTTACGCGCCCGGCCCGCTTGGCCTGTTATTTGGCCGCCGCTTCGATTTGATCGAATACGCGATGTCAACAGATAATATCAATCCGCCCTGCGATTGGTTCACCAGCCTTGAGATTCCGAATGAAGCCAATCATTGGGTTGGCACGAACGTGAGCGGATACAAAAATCCGGATTTCGATGCGGCCTGTCATGCCGCACAGCTGGCATTGCCCGGCGAGCAAAGTTTTACCGACGCGTACCATCAGGCGCAAGCCATCTTTGCTTCAACACTTCCATCCATCCCGCTTTATTACCGGATCAAAGTCGCCGCGGCGCGCGCAGACATTTGCCACTTCGATCTCGATCCGAGCGCCAACCCGATGTGGAATATCGAAGCGTTTGACAAAGGATCGGGCTGCCAGCAGTGATTCGTTACAGACTATTACCGGCATTTCTTCTGCTGGTTTTGCTCGTCTCATGCGGACCTCAAACGGCTGCCGTTACATCGGCCATTCCCACACCGACAGCGACTCCGCTTCCCCTCGCGCATGAAATTCGCTTTGCGCTGGTTGGCTCCCTGACCGACGCCAACGTCTGGGCGTTATTTGATTCAAAAGGATATTCGTACAACAACTACGCGGTTCGATCCGGTTATTGGCCGCGCCTGTACCAGCTTTCGATTCCCGAACAGCAATTTATGCCGATGGCCGCCAGCGGAATGCCATCCTCCGTTCAGCAGGAGGGAAATTTTTACACGGCGACCGTTCCGCTTCGCGCTGACTTGAAATGGACGGATGGTTCTCCTTTCACCGCATATGATGTTGCGTTTACGGTAAACACTGTTCTATCTTTCCAGCTTGGTTTTGACTGGCACGATTATTACAATCCTGATTACCTCGATCACGCTGAAGCTCTGGACGCGCGCACAGTTAAGTTTTATTTCAAGAAAATGCCGAATGTGGGTGTGTGGCAATATGGCGCGCTGCAAGGTCCCATTGTTCAAAAGGCATATTGGTCATCAAAGATTGCCGCACCTGCAGCTTTGCTGCCTCCAAATGATTCGGCCGCGCAAATCGAAACGTTGAAGGCGCGTGCTTCCGATCTTCAAAAACAATACGATGCCATGCTTGCGACTCCCTTTCCTCCGAATCAAATGCAGCAGGCGCAGTTGACCATCAACCGCCAGTTGAATAATCTGAATCAAGCCAACAGCGATCTTGCCAAAGCGCAATCCAGTTACGATATGGCCATGAAGGCCGCGCGAGAATCGCTCTACGCGTTGAGCGATGGCAACGAGCCGTTATTGGGTGCATGGAAGGTGGATCCATCGCACAAAGATTCTGTTTTAAATATTGCGAATATAGAATTCCCATTTGGATATCGGGCATTCGAACAGGCGGCATACAGCTTTTATCCAAATGAAAGCGCGGCCATCTCCGCATTGATACGGGGCGAAGTCGACTCCATTCTTGAACCCGGCGGTGTTTCCTCGCAGGGGCTGGATCAGATTCCTGCTGTTCAAAAAATCGCGGAAAATCCGGATCGCGATTTGCGTTTTTTGGTCTTCAATTCATCGAATCAGGAACTAAATGATTCAGCCTTGCGTCAGGCGCTGACCTGCATGATTGATGAGAACGGACTGGCCCGGCAGATGAATTCATCCGCCGCGCCGCTTGATTCATTTGTCCCGCCCGGTGAAACATTCTGGTCTGACGCGAGCGCATCGCTTCCGTGCAAAGGCATGGATGCGGCTTCTCGTTTGACTCAGGCGATGAGCCTGCTTAAATCTGCTGGTTACACATGGACGCAGGAACCGTCTGGCAACGCGGCGGGCCAGGGATTGACGTTGCCAAACGGGGTGCGTTTTTCCCCGGTGAATCTGATGGTTTCTTCCGCTGATGAAACGAAAGTGAATGCCGCGTCTTACGTTGAACAACAGGCGCGCCTGCTTGGGATTCCATTAACGGCAGCGTCGCTGCCGTCGGATCAAATCAACTATGCCGTTTTCAGCAGCCATCAATTCGATATGGCTGTGCTCGGATGGAACGTGAGCGAGTATCCAGGCTATTTGTGTGAGTGGTTCGGGGACGGGAATCCGTTTGGTTATAATGGGAGCCGCCTCCAGTCCGCGTGCGATGCGTTGGATTCGACCGGCGATTTGAATTCCGCGCGGCAGCAAGTCTTTCAAATCCAATCCGTGCTTGTTCAGGATTTACCGTTCATCCCTTTATATTCGGGCCTGACATTTGATGCGTATCGAAATATTTCATATCCGTTCGATCAGGTGACTGGCGGCTTGAGCGGGATCTTTGGCGCGCCGTCTTTGGCGATGCCCGCGTTGCATTAGAATTCTTTGCTATAATCAGGCGCAACTCAAAATCAGGAGCCGGAATTCACCGAAAGGAAAACCGGCCGCTGGGCTGCCTGCGAATGGCAAATAAATCAATCCTGGATTGAATATGTCCCATGCTATTTTGCTTGTTGACGATCAACGCGATATTCTTCGCCTCCTGCATTCGACGCTCGATACGCTGAAGAATGATGAACTCGATATTATCGAGGCTCCGTCCGGCGAGGAGGCCATGCTCGAAATGGGCCGCCATCAAATCGAGCTGCTGGTGACCGATTATCTTCTGCCCGGCATGACCGGCATCGAATTGATGCACAAGGTGCGCGCCAGGCATCCGAATGCCAAAGTGGTTTTGATCAGCGGCATGACCGACCGCAAGGCGCGCGATGAAATGCTGAATGCGGGCGCGGTGGCGATCTTCGACAAGCCCATCTCGCTGGCCGATTTTCTGGATGTTGTCGAGCGCAGCCTTGGACTCGTCCGCACGATTTTTCCTCCAGAATCAGATGCGCGGACGCAGGCGAAACGTTCCAGGATTTCGGACCTGCTCGCCAATTTCCGGCAGGATATCAAGGCTAATGCGGTCTTCCTGTTGAATGACCGCGGCCTTGTGATGGCACGCGCCGGGGATTTTCACGATGGCAGCATGGAAGTTTCCCTGCTCTCGGCGCTCACCGCCATTTACAGCGCGGGCTTGAAGATTGCCAAATTCAATCGCCAGGAATCCATAGACCAATATTTCGTCTTCCGCGGCGGCGATCAAGACCTCCTGCTGATCCCTGTGGATGTTTCTTATTCACTTTTATTGGCTGGACCGGAACTTGCAAAACGCGAAAACATCATGGACACGGTGGATACTCTGCTGGCTGTCCGCAATGAAGTGGGACGCACGCTGCGCTCGATGGGTGTGACTGCCGAACTTAAAGAGCCGCCTCCGCCCGCGCCGACTCCAAAGAAAAAAGGCAAGACCGGGGAATTGCTTCCCGCCGCGCCTCCATCGCCTGAAATGGAAGCATTGCTCAAAGAGGCCGCCAGGAAAAAAATAAAGCAGGAGGAGATGGACGCTTTCTGGAATCAAGCCGCAGAACAACATGCCAATAAAACCACCAATCCCGAAGTGATCTCTTATGAAGAAGCTCGCAAGATGGGTTTGACGCCTGATAAAAAATAATGTGATAAAATCTTGCACGCACTGGGGCGTGGTGCAAGGGCAGCACACCAGCCTTTGGAGCTGTGGATCTTGGTTCGAATCCAGGCGCCCCAGCCTTTTGTCCAACCCGCGCAGGCGGGGATTTTTCTCTCAGCACTTTGATGGACGAGTGCAGCAGGCTTGCGCGAGCAAGCCTGTTTCATTTAGGAGCATGATATGAAGGTTACTGCTGTTGTACTCGCCGCGGGTCAGGGCACTCGCATGAAATCCGATTTGCCCAAGGTGCTTCATCCATTATGCGGCAAGCCGATGATCTGGCATGTGCTGGAAGCGTTGAAAAAAGTTTCGACGGAAAAGCCGGTTGTAGTCGTTGGTCACGGCGCGGAGCAGGTAAAGGATTATGTCGCGGATTCCGCGGTCTGTGTCGAGCAGGAACCGCAATTGGGAACCGCGCATGCGGCGCTGCAGGCCGAGGCAATCGTCAAAGGCAAAACGGATTATGTAATTATTACTTATGCGGACATGCCGCTTCTGCCTGCGGATGTTTTCCAACGGCTGATCGAAACCCAGCGCGTCAATCCCGGACCTTTGACTCTAGTGACCGTTATCGCAGAAGATCCGCGCGGCTTTGGGCGAATCGTCCGCAACGCGCGTGGGACGGTCGAAGCCATCGTCGAGGAATATGTTGCCGCGCCAGAGCAGCTTGCGATCAAAGAATTGAACGTCGGCGCGTATTGCTTTAAATCCGATTGGTTGTGGGACGCTTTGCATCGCATCGAAAAGAATCCGCAAAAAGGCGAATACTATTTAACAGATATTGTTGAACTTGCCGTGAAGGAAAATCTTCCGGTGCAGGCAGTTGTCCATGAAGATTTGATCGAGACCATTGGCATCAACACGCGCATCCATTTGGCGGAAGCAGAAGCCGCCATGCGTGAAAGAATCAATCGCCAGCACATGTTGAATGGCGTGACGATGATGGACCCGGTCTCGACTTATATCGAAGCCAGTGTAATGATTGGCAAAGATACCGTCATTCTTCCGAACACGTACATTCAAGGCAAAACCGTGATTGGCGAACATTGTTCGATTGGACCGAATTCGCACATCCGTGATTCGCAAATTGGAAACGGATGCAAGGTATTCATGTCCGTGATGGAAGGCGCGGTGCTGGAAGATGAAGTGGACATGGGACCGTTTGCGCGTCTCCGAAGCGGTGCGCATTTGGGAAAACATGTCCACATGGGTAACTTTGGCGAGGTGAAAGATTCTTATCTCGCCGAGGGCGTCAAGATGGGACATTTTTCGTACATCGGCAATGCGACCATTGGCGCAAACACGAACATCGGCGCCGGGACGATCACCTGCAATTACGATGGCGAGAAAAAGAATCCAACCGAGATCGGCGAAGATGTCTTTATCGGATCGGATACCATGTTGGTCGCTCCATTGAAGATCGGCGATGGCGCAAAGACCGGCGCAGGCGCGGTGGTCACCAAAAATGTCGCGCCCGAAACGCTGGTCGTTGGGATGCCGGCGCGTGCAATCAAGAAAGTCGAAAGAAAAGTCAAAAAGCATTGATCGCCTGCTATATCATTTGCATTGAAGGGCTTGCGCATGGTCAGACTCAGTGAAGACTACAAACAATTGATCGAACTTGCCAACGAAGCGCGGCGGCGCGCTTATACTCCTTATTCCCATTATGCAGTCGGCGCAGTATTGCGTACAAAGACTGGACGCGTCTACGCCGGGGTCAACATCGAGAATGCCGCTTATCCGGTCACGATTTGTGCCGAGCGCGTGGCCGTCTTCAAAGCGGTGTCGGAGGGCGAACGCGAATTTGAAGTGCTCGCGCTTGTGACTGAAAACGGCGGCTCGCCCTGCGGATCGTGCCGTCAGGTGTTGGCCGAATTCGGCCTGGACACGATTGTTTTGATTGCCGATGCAAATGGAAAGCTGATTCAAAAAACCAGCGTCGGCGAACTTCTCCCCGGCGCGTTCACGCCGAAGGATTTGAAACGATAATTCGATCATCGAATATCGAGTATCGAATTGTCGAATATCTATCTGGAACATTATGCCTCGTCCCGAACGTTCTCTGCGCGTAGAAGCGGTTGTCCTGCGCCACACCGATTACGGCGAGGCCGACCGTCTGTTGACTCTATATACACGCCAGCTTGGAAAAACGCGCGCCATCGTCAAAGGTGCGCGCAAAATCACTTCGCGCAAGGCCGGGCATCTGGAGCCATTCACCCAGGTCAAACTTCAACTTGCGAGGGGCCGCGATCTGTTCATCGTCACGCAGGCTGACACCATCGAGTCATATCAGCCTTTGCGCGAAGATTTGATTCTGACCGGGCATGCGTCGTACGTGATCGAATTAGTGGACCGGTTTACTTATGAGGATGAGACGGAGAATCCGACTCTCTTCCGTTTGCTGACGGAGACGTTGTCCCGCCTCGCTTCAAAATCGGACCCGTGGCTGGCCCTCCGTTATTATGAGATTCGCCTGCTCGACAATTTGGGATTCCGCCCGAAGCTCTTCGAGTGCGCCAACTGCGGACGCGAGATCATCGCCGAAGATCAATTCCTCTCGTTCAGCGCGGGCGGAGTCATTTGCCCGATTTGCGGGAGGGGCCTGCCGAATCTTTCGTCCATCTCGATGGAGACTCTTAAATATTTGCGTCACTTCCAACGCTCCAGCTACGCGGATGCGTCCCGCGCACGCCCCAGCCTCGAGGTCCAGAAGGAGGCGGAGAGTCTGATGCAGGGCTATTTCACTTATCTGCTCGAGCGGGAATTGAACACGCCAGGGTTTCTGAAAAGAATAAAAGCGTAATGTCATTGCGAGCGCAAGCGGAGCAATCTCCATTTAGTTGAGATTGCCGCGCCGTCGCTGCGCGGCTCCTCGCAATGACATGCGCGCTCATCTCAGTCGTTTTGCCCAATTCAAAACAAATAACCATGCGGTTGCGGCAACCACAGGCTTAAAGACGCGCCAGAAAAACTTCTGGAACCATGCCCAATGCAGATGATAAAGAATGTGCGTGATGCCTGTGCGGATGGTCAATGCCTGCCCAAGCGGACTGAGCAGAATTCGCCTGCGATAATCGCGGAATGAAAAATCGTTTTTAGCAATTGCATCTCGAATAGCCTTTGCCGCGATCAATCCTGATCCCAATGCGATGCTGATTCCTTCGCCGAAGATTCCGTCTGCGCCTGCCGCGTCGCCGACGAGGATCACGCGCGGCACAGCAAATTGGTTGAACGGACTGAACCAGCGAATCGGATGACCCTTGATTTCGTAAGCGCTCAAATCAAAGCCATGGCGTTTCATTTCTTCTGCCAATGGCTCTTTGAGTGCGGGACGTTTCTGGTATGCCAAAACATTCGTGTCGTAGATTCCCCAACAGCGCTTCGGCTCGCCGTTGATTTGAGTAGGGAAGTCCCATGTGTATCCAGCGATACCGTCTGGCACGGGGAAGAAATCGAAATAGGCGTCTTCTGATTTGTGTGTGTCGTTGCGAGAATGGTGGTTGAGTAACGAGCGGAGCGAGTGTACCGGAACCCCGCTTGAGGCAATCTCCTGTTTAGTTGTAGATTGCCGCGTTGCAGTGGCTTCGACTTCGCTCCCGGTGGTCGCTCCGCTCAGCGCGATGCTCCTCGCAATGACATCCTGCTCGGGGGCGATTATTTCCAGCACGCGCGCCGTGTGGATTGCTTCGTTGGGAAGAATACATCGCCGCGTGATTCCGTTCGAGCCATCTGCACCGACGACGATTTGCGCGGTGAATGTTCCTGCATCAGTTTCAACAACTACACAATCATCGCGCGGTTGGACATTCTTTACAGTTACATTTTCTCTAATCTCTATTCCCTTATCCCTTGTTTTATTTGCCAGCCACGCGTCGAATTCATTGCGCCGAATGATTCGAAGGGCATGTTTATTTGGTATCGAAATGGTCAAGCCTTTGCCCGCGAAATCCAAATGCGCGGCGGACGCGTCCACGTGCGGAATCTCGCTCACGTCGAGACCGAGGCGCTGGAGAGTGATCTCCGCGTCGGCGGTCAATCCGCCCGCGCAAAGCTTCAGACGCGGGTGATGTTCCTTTTCGAGAATCAGGATTCGGTCCGTAAGATGCGGGGCATGTTTGGCGAGATGCAGAGCTGTTGAAAGTCCGGAGGGGCCTGCACCAATAATCAGAATATCGAATTGCATTAGGCAACGATTATATCCATCATTGATGGAGAATAATGGCGACTTGATCTTGATAGAGAATTTGCCAACCGTCCTTGATCAATTCCTTGCTCAACGCGGAGTCCGGGGTCACGACCACCCATTGAATCCCATATTGTTTCAAGGCATCCTGCCAGCCGGGTTCCAGCATTGCTATGGTGCCATAGAGTTTTGTCGCATCGCCAGTCAAGTCGGATTTGCCGTCTATAAAGTCCTTTTGCGATGGCCATAAACGCCAGACAATATAACCGCCCCATGCGTAGTCATTGAACATGTGTCCTTGTTGCGGGTGAGCTTTCAGCCATTGCACGGCATTCACGGGAAAAAGCTTCGGATCAATAAAATAATCTTTTCCGATTGTTCCGAAAACCAACAGAGCAAAAAATATGATTACTGTGGCAATGGGCCAGATAGCTCCCTTTAACTGTCTTTCGATTTTTGCAACTGCATCGGTAATCTTTCTTTGGATGCCACTGTCCAGAATTTCTATGAAGGGGCCGGCCAGAACAAATGGTGCTACGATGCCATACAGATGAATATTGCGCCCGGATGTCATTGCCAATGCAGTGAACCCCACGATCAAAAATGCCTCTCCGGTGGGAAGTTTTCCTTTTTTTAGAGCGAGCACAAGTATCGATGCCAAGATCAGCAGAAATTCTGACAGGTATGCCACACTGGAGAAATCGGGCGCTCTCGTATCGTTGATGACGGACATCAGGCTTGTGTTGCCAACATAACTGAGAGTAACCCCCCAGGCACGCAGTCCAAAAGGATTGATCAAGCTGGCAACCAGGGAGAGAACAAACGTTGCGATCAAGTTCCGAATAACGATTGGATCAGCAGTCTCACGATGGAAGATATAGTCCCAAAGCCAGCCGGCCATATAAGCGATAAGCACCAGGAAGCCGGAAATGAATTCCGGATGGAGATTGCACCATACAATCATCAGGATGGGCAGAATCCAAAGATACATTTTCTGTCCGCGGCTTATTCGATCGGCGAGCGTCAGCCAGATTGCCAGGAAAAGTACGGAGAACAGATGAGGTCTTGCAATCAAATGCTGATAGACGTTGAGTGCGCCCCACAACATAAGAAAAAATATCAGGAGTCGTTCTTCGAATTTTGAGCATAGTGCCGAATACAATACATAAAAGGCGAAAGCGAACAAAATGGCTGTGAGGAAAACGACTCCTTTCAAGCCCAGTACTTCATATGAAAGATAGTAGATCACGTCTGCCAGCCACTCATTGACCACGTAGGGCTGGCCCTCGCTCACGTAAGTAAATAATTCGGTACGTGGAATGGAATGCGTTTGGACGATCACCTGTCCCATGAGCAGATGGCGCGGCAGGTCGCCGTCTGAGTTCAGCGTGCGCCAGCCTGCAGCCAGCGCGGCCGCGAACACGAGCAGGAACAGAATATCCCGCATGCGAGGAAGGATGTAATTGGCAATGGAAGTTTGCTTCATGGTTGGGCCGTCCTCCCAGCAAAACCGTTTTACCAGTGCTTAGCATCTATGATGCAAACTGGAAGAAGCATGAGTTGTCTCGCCAGCTATTTATTCTCAAGCATGATTTTTACTGCTGCCAACAAGGACGGTATCTCATTTTCAATAATATCCCATACGGTCTCGGCATTAACCCCAAAATATTCATGTGCGACAACGTCGCGAAAACCAGCAATTTTCCGCCATTTGACTTGCGAATATTTTTGCCGCGTTTCTTCAGAAATGTTCTTTACGGCTTCACCGATAATCTCCAAATTGCGTAGGACTGCATCGAAATGCAATTCATCATGCGAAAAATCTTTGTATGTCATCCCTTTGGTGAATCTCAAAACTTTTTCACAACATTCTTGTATATCTTCAAGATAAAATGTCTCGTCACGCGACATGGACTAAATCCTGCATGATGTATGGTTTCATTCGCGGCTTGATAGCTTTCGGCGTAACCAAATCCACTTTGCACCCAAGTAAATCTTCCAAATAGAATTTTGTGTCCATGTAACGATCAAAGGTAGCGCGGCCTTTGAATTCAACAAGGATGTCCACATCGCTATCGGGACGCTGCTCGCCGCGCGCGACCGAACCAAAAATAGACAACGACTTTACGCCCAACTTGGTTAGTTGAGCGCGGTGCTTACGAATGCGGGAAATAACAGTCCTGCGCGTCATCGCTTTGATTATACAACACGGCAAAACGCTCGTATAATTCAGTTATATCATTTCGGCGGGAAACTTTATATCCGAAACTAAACGCCCTCTCAAAGTCCTTTTATGCCATATCATACTCGAAGAGTACGTACACAGCGACGCGGCTGCCGTCCCACAAGGGGATGATATACGCGCCTTATATGACCGGCTGATAAAAGACGGTGCGGATTGACGTATAATATTTGATATGAAGCAGGATGTAGTTCTCCAAATCTTGAAACAAAAAAATGCTGAGTTGACAAAACAATTTGGCGTTAAGTCCTTGTTGCTGTTTGGTTCTGTTGCACGTAACGAAGCAACTCCCACCAGTGACGTGGATTTGCTGGTGGAGTTCAACCGTCCTGTCGGATATTTTGGCTTGTTCGCCTTACAGGATTATCTCGAAAAATTGCTAGGTTGTCCCGTTGACTTGGGAACTCCAGATAGTTTAAAGCCTTATATAAAAGATCGTGTGATGGGGGAATTGATCCGTGTCGCCTAGAGGCTGGCAAGACCGTATTCGCGACATTTTGGAAGCCATTGCCGAAATCCAAAAGTTTACGCGCGGCATGAATTATGCAACCTTCAAAGAGGACGATAAAGCCGTCCGTGCCGTTGAGATGAATTTCATCATTATCGGTGAAGCGGCAAATCAAATCCCCGAAGAAGTTGAAGAAAAATATACGACAATCCCATGGAGCCTGATGCGCGCCATGCGCAATCGCATTGTGCATGTCTATTTTAAAGTTGACGAGAAACTGATGTGGGATACCATTCAAAATGATTTGCCGCCTTTGGTTCCTGAATTGGAAAAGTTACTGTAATCAAAAAAATCCGGCCCATTTTTGGACCAGCCTTTTCATTTTTGGTCGTATAATTTTGTTATGCCGAACAGTGGGAAACTCCATGCCCGAAACTAAACGCCCTCTCAAAGTTTTTCTCTGCCACGCCCATATCATCCCCTTGCGGGACAGCGACGCGGCCGCCGTTCGCGCCTTATATAACCGACTCGTCAAAGATGGCGTGGATATCATACTCGAAGAGTACGCGTGGCTCGATAAAGAAAAGCTTTTTCCCGGCTAAGCATCTCATACCGTCAAAAGTTGATGGAGAAAAAATGGATTTCATTGCACAACCATTAGGACAATTTCGATTGGGCGACTACCTTATTGACAACCTTCAAAACGAAGGATGGACTCTCTTCAGAGCCTCCGTTGCATTTGTGAAAAATTCTGGCGTCAAACATATTTACAGTTTACTTTCCGATTTTCGACAAAGGGGAATATCCAAAATATCTGTGGGAATTGACAATGGAGTCACCACTTATGAAGGACTGTTAAATCTACTTGACGCGATTGGTGAAAATTCTGAAATGTGGATTTTCCATAACGAGAATTCTTCCACTTTTCATCCGAAGGTTTATCTTTTTGCGAATGGCCAAAGCGCGGATTTCATTGTGGGGTCGGGCAATCTTACTGAGGGCGGCTTGTTTACAAATTACGAGGCTTTCCTTCGCGTAAGTCTAGATTTTCGGAATATCGAAGATAGACGCCAATATGATGAGATTATTTCTTACCTTGACTATTGGGCAGACCCTTCGACAGGATGTGCAATTCAAGCAAGTCTGCCATTTCTAAACGATTTGCGAGATAACGATTATCTGCCTACTGAAAGCCAAGTGAAGAAGGAACGAAAAGAGAGGAAAAGCCAAGAGAAAGAACGAGGAAAAAGGGCAAAAGGGTTCAAACCATTTGCCAGAGTTCCCGTTACAAATGCTCCATATCAACCCGCTATTCCAGTTCCTTTGCCAGAAATTCCCGTCGTTGCTGAAGTTCCTCCTGACATAGTTGTTGTTGAACCTGTCGAAGAACAAGATGGGTTGTTCGTTGGGTTTGTAATGACTTTACAGCAAACCGATGTTAGCTAGTTCGTGTCGGAAAACTCAAGTTTGAACTTTAACATTTTGTCGTTTGCGGTGGCGTTTGGATAGTGCCCGCGCAATGATAACCAGATTGGCGACGAGGATACCAGTGCCGACCCAGCGTTC